>NZ_JBXAEZ010000007.1:0-240698 GCF_058792475.1 Bacillus sp. MT94
GGATCAAACTCTCCAATAAAGTTAGTTTGTCTAGCATCTAAAAATAAAAATTGACGTTTCACGTTGTTTGTTTCGTTCAGTTTTCAAAGAACTTGTCCGCCGCTTCAGAAGCGACTTCATCATATTAACATCTTCATTTTTCGATGTCAACTAAGTTTATAAATTTCTTTTTTGTCGTTTTCTGCGTTTCCGCATCAGCGACGTTTATTAATATACCATCATGATTTTTAAATAACAAGTGTTTTTTATAAAAAACACAAAAAAATTATCTATCCTACTTTCTTCTATAGAAAGAATTATTATCCTTCCTACTAAAAATAGTTATTCTGATTGTATACTACTACACTTCATTCAACCAAATTGCATTTCACAATACCTTCCCAGGTTTTCATTCTCTTCTATATTAAAGTTTATAATAATTATCCTTCTATAGAATAACGATATAACTTAGCCGTAAGAAAAAATCCCATCCACATTAAACAATTCCAATGCAAATATAAACTTAAGAATATTATTAGAATTTTTTTACATTTAATTAATGAAAAATATCCATTTTTTGTTATATAGTAAGAAAGGATGTACTCAACTATAAATAAACCAATGGAGGAATTATTTTATGGATAGGTTAACAAAGTTTTCATTAAAAAACCGAGCTGCCATTATCATCATGATTTTTCTCATTTCCATACTCGGTGTTTATTCCGGCTCTAAATTACCTATGGAATTTTTACCAAGTATCGACAATCCAGCAATTACCGTCACAACCTTATCTCAAGGACTCGACGCTGAAACGATGACAAAGGATGTAACTGATCCTCTCGAAAAACAATTTCGCAATTTAGAACACATCGACACCATTACTTCTTCTACATACGAGGGATTATCACGTATCGACATTGCGTATACATCAAAAGCAAACATGAAAGATGCAGCACGCGAAGTCGAAAAAGCCGTCAATACAATTAAATTACCTAAAGATGTAACCAAGCCCGTAGTTAGTCAACTAAACACTTCTATGATTCCACTCGCCCAAATTACTATCCAGAAACAAAACGGGTTTTCAAAAGCAGATGAAAAACAAATTGAAAAAGAAATCGTACCACAACTCGAAAACATTGATGGTGTTGCTAATGTTATGTTTTTCGGAAAATCCACCTCTGAATTATCTATCGTACTTGATCCGAACCAATTAAAAAACAAAAACGTAACATCACAGCAGGTACTCACTGTTTTACAAGGAAAAGAAACTTCTACTCCAGCTGGGGCAATTACTGTTAATCAGGAAGAATACAACCTCCGCGTCATTGGGGACATAAAAAATGTAAATGACATTAAAAACATCACTGTGGCACCCCAAGTGAAATTGCAAGACATTGCTCAAATTGAAATTAAACAACACTACGATACAATCTCACATATAAACGGAGAAGAAGGCACAGGATTAATCATCATGAAAGAACCAAGTAAAAATGCAGTTGCCATTGGAAAAGAGATTGATAAAAAAGTTAAAGAGATAGATAAGGAATATAAAGATCAATTTTCTATTAAACTTTTGGCTTCAACCCATGAACAAGTTGAAAATGCTGTTACTAGCATGGGAAAAGAAGTAATACTTGGAGCAATCGCTGCAACTCTAATTATCTTAATCTTTTTACGTAACTTCCGAACAACACTCATCGCTGTTGTCAGTATTCCATTATCTATTTTATTAACACTCTTTTTACTACATCAATCTAACATCACACTTAACATTTTAACCCTTGGTGGTTTAGCTGTTGCGGTTGGACGTCTCGTCGATGATAGTATCGTTGTCATCGAGAATATTTTCCGCCGTTTACAAAAAGATTCTTTCTCTAAAAATATTATTCTTGATGCAACGAAAGAAGTCGCCGTCGCAATTACTTCTTCTACTTTAACAACGGTCGCTGTTTTTTTACCTATCGGCCTCGTATCAGGAGCAATCGGAAAATTAATGTTACCTATGGTATTAGCAGTTGTATATTCTATTCTATCATCCTTAATCGTTGCACTCACAGTCGTTCCACTTATGGCTTTTTTACTACTCAAAAAAACAAAGCATCGAAAGTCAAGTTCTTCATCACGATATGTCGCTACGTTAAAGTGGTCTCTTTCTCATAAATTCATTATTCTACTTACTGCATTTTTATTATTTGCAGGATCGATTGCAGTCTATATATTACTACCGAAAGCAAACATAAAATCTGAGGATGACACAATGTTATCTATTAACATGACATTTCCAGCCGATTATAATGCTGAAGCTCAAAAACAAAAAGCATTCGATTTCGAAAAGAAATTACTTTCTAATTCATATGTAACAGACGTTATTTTACGAATGGGATCTAGCGCAGAAGATGCACAATGGGGGCAAACAACTAAAAATAACCTTGCTAGTATATTTGTAGTCTTTAAAAAAGGTTCTGATATTGATCAATATATTAAAGAGCTAAAAAAGGAAAATAAAACTTTTGAGCCTGCTGAACTTGATTATATAAAAACAAGTTATTCAAGCTCTGGCGGCGGCAACAACTTACAATTTAACGTAACAGCTACTAACGAAGCGGATTTAAAAGAGGCGGCTACTATCGTCGAAACAAAACTAAAAAGCATGGATGATCTTTCTAAAGTAAAAACGAATTTAGAAGACTCTAAGAAAGAATGGCAAATTCATATTGATCAAACAAAGGCTGAACAACTAGGTTTAACACCAGAAATAGCTGCGCAACAAGTAGCATTCCTTATGAAGAAGTCACCTATTGGCGAAATTACAATTAATAATGAAAAAACTACTATTATGATAGAACATAAAAAGGAAAACATTACTAAACAAGAAGATATTTTAAATACAAACATACTATCACCTACTAATGGACCAATTCCTTTAAAAGACATCGCAGCTATTTCAGAAAAACAAACGCAAACAGAAATTTTCCATAAAGACGGAAAAGAAACAATTCAAATTACCGCCGAAGCTTCAAATGAAGATTTGAGTAAAGTAAACACAGCAGTAAATAAAGCGATAACTGACTTAGATTTACCTAGCGGTTCAAAAGTAAATATCGCAGGAGCTACTGAATCTATGCAAGAGAATTTTACAGATTTATTCAAAATTATGGGGATTGCAATCGGGATTGTATATTTAATTATGGTTATCACCTTCGGGCAAGCACGCGCTCCTTTTGCAATCCTATTCTCCTTACCGTTAGCTGCTGTCGGTGGTATTTTAGGATTAATCATTTCACGAACACCTGTTGATGTAAATTCCTTGATTGGCGCATTAATGTTAATCGGGATTGTCGTTACAAACGCTATTGTATTAATAGAAAGAGTCCAACAAAATCGGGAACACGGAATGGAAACTAGAGAAGCCTTACTTGAAGCAGGTTCTACTAGACTACGCCCAATTATTATGACAGCTATTACAACAATCGTTGCTATGCTCCCGCTCCTATTTGGCCAATCCCAAGCAGGAAGTATGGTATCAAAAAGTTTAGCCGTCGTTGTCATCGGCGGTTTGGCAGTCTCGACTGTTCTTACATTAGTAGTCGTTCCAGTTATGTATGAACTATTAGATAAAATCGGGAGAAAAAGACGCTCCCGTAGGAAAATAAGCACTTCTACAGAAACACCTGATATTTAAAAACAAAAGACGTTATCTTCACAAATGAAGATAACGTCTTTTCTCTACTTAGTCATATAATCCATCATTTTTTCCACATATTGCTCTATAGGCTTACTAGAATCCACAATAAGGTATTCATTATTTAAAGGTCTTTGACTACCATTTAACCACTTTTCAAAACCTACTTCCGACTCCACCTTTTCAATTTGACTGATCATACGCTTACGTGTTTGCAGTCTCCTATTAATCTCTTCCATATCATTAAGATAACACTCAATATATTTATATTTCACACCATGTTTAGTTGATAATTTAATTCCTTTTTCAACCATTCCCTCATATAAACACGGACTATCCAATATAACACTATGCCCTTGTTCTAAATAAGAATCAATCAATACCCATTCGGCATCATACGCAAGCCCACCAACAATCGTTGATTCAATTCCTTTTACTTTTAATGATTTTAACAACGCGGATTTCAAAACATCATGATCTATAATTACAGCACCTGTTAATTTCGCTATATACTTAGAAACTGTCGATTTTCCTGACCCAGGAAAACCTGACATTTGCAGAAAAAACAAATTAAAACTCCTCTCTAAATTACATCTGTTCTTCTTTATAATTAATCACAAATTCAACAATCATTACATCCATTCCTTCTATATTAAAATACAAAAGAACCCCCTACTTATAAAATAGCGAGTTCTTCTTTATAATTTATGCCGCTTTTACCTTTTTCGTTGCTTTACTTTTTCTTTTCGTTCCTGTAAAGCGCTTGTGTAATATAGATGCTATCAAGCGTGAAATAACATTGAATAGTAATACCATAATAATTAATACAGCTGCAGATTTTGTCGCAATCAACTTCGCATCTGGAATAACTCCTTCAGAATTTAATTTCCAAATGTGAACCGCTAATGTTTCAGCTGGTCTAAACGGATTTAAAGGATGCGCAGGACTTGAGAAATCCGCTGCTGAATTTAAAATCGGGGATGTTAAACCCGCTGTGTAAATTAATGCTGCCGCTTCTCCAAATATACGACCCGCCGCTAAAATAATCCCTGTAATAATTTGTGGTAATGACGATGGGATAATAATACGAGCGATTGTTTGCCACTTCGTTGCACCTAATCCAAGACTTGCCTCTTTTACATTATGAGGAACTTCTGAAATCGCATTTTCACAAACACGCGTTAAACCTGGTAAATTTAAAATAGTTAAAGCAAGAGCACCACCCATTACTGTGTATCCCCAACCTGTCATTGTAACGAACACTAACAAACCAAATAAACCAACAACAATAGAAGGTAAAGACGCCATCGTCTCTATACATAGACGAACAAAATTTAAAAAACGTCCTTGTTTTGCGTACTCTGCTAAATATATTCCAGCACCTAATCCAAGAGGAATAGATATAATAAGCGTTATAACAAGCATGTAGAAGGAATTGAATAACTGCGGACCAATCCCACCACCAGCTCTTGTATTGCTTGGTTCTCCAAACAAGAAATTAGGATCCCAAAATCCCCATCCCTTTTGTAAAATCTCAAATACTAAGAACACTAGCAAAGCTACAACTAAAGCCGCAACCGCATAAAAGATACCTGTCCAAACTTTATTTACCGTTCTTGCATTCATTATTATCGCTCACCTCTTTGCCCAATCGCTCGAATTACTAAAATAAACAGGAATGAAATAACAAGTAAAATCATCGCTAAAGTCCATAGCGCATTGTTCCAAGCAGTTCCGTTCAATGTATTCGTCATATCCATTGTTAAAATACCAGTTAACGTCGCTGTCGGACTATATATTCCTTCTGGTAATTTAATCGTATTCCCGATTACCATTTGAACCGCTAACGCTTCACCGAAAGCACGCGCTAAGCCTAAAACAACACCTGTTAAAATCCCTTTTTTCGCAGCAGGAACAATCACTCGGCTAATCGCTTGCCATTTCGTTGATCCTAGACCATAAGAAGCTTCTAAATAATCAAATGGAACAGAACGTATTGCATCAGAAGCGATACTAGCAATAGTAGGTAAAATCATAATACTTAATACAACAATACCTGCAATTAAACTAAAGCCTACTCCCCCAAACGAATCACGTAATAGTGGTACTAAAATCGTAACACCTAATAATCCGTATACAACCGAAGGAATACCAACTAACAATTCTAGAACAGGCTTCAACACTTTATTTCCAAACTTTGGCGAAATTAAATTCATGAATATAGCAAGAGCTATAGCAATTGGTGCACTAATAATAACCGCACCTAACGAAACCACCGTTGAACCTACAATGAAAATTAAAGCCCCGAAGGATCCTTGATCAGCATTTGGATTCCATTTTGTCGATGTTAACATCTCAGTAAATGAGATACCACTTTGTGTAAAAGATTGAATACCTTTACCACAAATAAACGCAATAATAGCTAATGTAATTAAAACAATAAAAATACCACAAAACGTAACAAGTGATCTTCCTATATATTCACTTTTCACGTAATTAATTTGTTTTTTCCCCTTCATCACAGGACAGACCCCACTTCACAGATTGAAATGAACAGGACTGGCCTTGCAGCCAGCCCCATAAAACTTTATTACTTATTTAATTTAGACATTGGAATGTAGCCCATATCTTCTACTTGCTTTTCAAAGTCTTTACCTTTTACATAATCGATGTAAGCTTTTGTTGCTTCTTTCGCTTCACCTTTTGTTACCATATACTCGTAAGACCAGAATGGATATTTACCAGACGCAATGTTTTCAACTTTCGGTTCAGCACCATCAATTTTCACTGTTTGTAGTGCACCTTTTTTATCTCCAACCATGTAAGACATCGCTAAATAGCTTACTGAACCTGGAGTAGAATTGATAGCTTGCTCTACTGCACCGTTAGAATCTTGTGTTGTACCAGTTCCATCATTAATTTTCGCGTCTTTCATAATCGTTTTTTCAAATGTAGCACGTGTACCAGATGAAGCCGGACGATTAATTACGTTGATTTTTTCATCTTTTCCGCCTACTTCTTTCCAGTTTGTTACTTTTCCAGTGAAGATATCTTGTACTTGTTGCACTGTTAAGTTATCAACTTTTACATCTTTATTTACGACAAGAGCGAATGCAATCCCCGCTACCTTGTTATCTACTAATTCTTTCGCCTTTTCAGCATCTTTTATTTTATCTCCAGACGGAACATCTGAATTACCAATTTGTACTGCACCAGATGCTACTTGGTTAATCCCAGTTCCACTACCGCCACCTTGAACTTGAATAGAAACTTTTGAATTTTTCTCCATGAATTTCTTTCCAGCTTCCTCCGCAAGAGGTAGAAGAGCTGTAGAACCAGCTGCTGCAATCGTACCTGATAATTCTTGTTTTGTATTATCGCTTCCTTTAGCAGTTTCTTTACTAGTTGTATCTTCTGCTTTCCCACACCCAACTAATGCTCCTGCTACCACTAAAGCTGCTAAAGAAAATTTAATACCTTTTTTCATAACCATGTCTTGTACCCCCATTTGGATTATCACTTTTCGAATTCATTTTCTTTCGAACACAAATTCATTGTAGGACAACAATATTATGTGAGTGTTAAGCAATTTTTAATTTTAAGTAAATGACGATAATCATCCTCAAAAGCTAGGAATCCCAACATTTGTAGTTAAAGAAGCAAACAAAAACCACACTAACTATGCTGTAATGTAAATTTATTCTTAACAATGTAAATTCAATGTAAATGTTTTTCTCTCTTTTTCCCTTTTAGTTAAAGTTACATTTACAATTCCGCTGTATTTTGTAACTTTTTCACGCCTAATTTATGCACATTAAAAAGAATTTCAGTAATATTTTTTAGTACAACTAAATAAATTGGAACAATTCTAAAATTAAATGAATATTTTTAAAGTACTAATTGACAGCATCATCCAATGTAGTCTACTATATTACTAACAAAAAGTTTACCTAAGGAAACTTTTTAAACTAACACTAAAAATATAGAGAAGAGGTAACTTTTATGGTATCGGCTAATACTAAACCCCTTTCCGAGTTTAAAACAGGGGAGTTTGTACAAATTGAGAAGATACAATTAGAAGGAACTATGAAACGACGTTTATTAGATTTGGGATTTATCCCAGGGGCAACGATTAAAGTATTGCAACGCAGTCCACTTGGAGATCCGGTCGCTTATCAAGTGAGCAACACAACTATTGCACTGCGCAAAGAAGAAAGCTCCCTTATTTTCGGGGTATTAATAGGAGATGATTTCAGATGAGCAAACATCGTATTGCTTTAGCTGGTAACCCGAATACCGGGAAAAGTACATTATTTAATACTTTAACAGGTTTAAAACAACATACTGGAAACTGGACGGGAAAAACTGTTTTAAAAGCTGAAGGAGAATATGAACATAACGGAAGTAATTATACATTAATAGATTTACCTGGAACTTACTCACTATACTCAAATTCCGCAGACGAAGAAGTAGCGAGGGATTATATTATATTCGAAAAACCAGAAGTAACTGTAGTTGTCATAGACGCAACTGCTATGGAAAGAAATTTAAATTTAGCACTCCAGGTGATGGAGATGACAAATAATGTAGTCATTTGCATTAACTTAATTGATGAAGCTGAGAAAAAAGGGATTGTTATCGATGAAAAGAAATTAGCAAAATCACTTGGTGTACCTGTCGTTAAAATTTCAGCACGTAACCGAGTAGGTATTGGTCATTTGCTAAATGTTATTGCAAAAGTAGCAAATAAAAAACTAATTCCAACACCAATTAAAATTACTTACAGCGAAAAAATCGAAAATATGATTCAGGAATTAGAACCACAAATTTATAAAGTGTTCGGTGATACGTATCCAGCACGTTGGATTGCGTTACGTATATTAGATGGAGATAAAAATTTCTTAACTACACTTCAAAAACACCATAATGAACCACTTGTAAGGGAGGTCGTAATTAATGGAATCTCACTCAGCCAGTAAAGCTCTTCCATTAGACTATATTATTCAACATGCACAAACACTTTCAAAAGAAGATATACGAGATGATATAGTCGGAGATATTTACCGAACATCTGCAAGCATATGTAAAGAATCTGTCCAATATACAAATACTGATAAATTATATCGTTCCGAAAAACTAGATAAAATTTTCACCTCTCCAATCTGGGGATTCCCAATTATGCTCGGTATTTTATCTATTATTTTTTATCTTACAATTGCAGGCGCTAACGTACCATCTGATATGATTGCCGAATTCTTCGGATGGGCCGAAGGATATTTAACATCTTGGTTCCAAGCAGCGCATGCACCTGAATGGTTACATGGCATTTTAATACTTGGTTTGTTCCGTGGTATCGGTGCTGTTATTAGCGTTATGTTACCACCTATGGCAATCTTTTTCCCTATGTTCGCGCTATTAGAAAACTACGGATACTTACCACGTGTCGCGTTTAATATGGACCGCTTATTCAAACGATCCGGCGCACACGGGAAACAATCTTTAACAATGGCAATGGGATTTGGTTGTAATGCAGCAGCCATTATGTCAACACGTATCATTGAATCACCACGTGAACGTATGCTAGCAATTTTAACGAACAACTTCGTTCCTTGTAACGGTCGCTGGCCTATGTTAATTTTAATGGCTTCACTATTTATGGCTGCTGGTTATACAGGCAGTATGCAAACATTGGTTACTGCTGGCGTTGTAGTTGGAATGGTTGTAATTGGTGTTATTATGACATTAACTGTTTCTTGGGTACTATCAAAAACAGCCTTAAAAGGAGTTCCAACTCACTACACACTGGAGTTACCTCCGTACCGCAAGCCAAAAGTTTGGAATACAATTGTTCGCGCAACACTCGATAAATCAATCTACGTTTTAAAACGAGCTATAGTTGTTGCTGCCCCTGCAGCTGCATTAACTTGGTTACTTGCTAATATTTTTATCGGTGACACAAGCTTACTTATGTATTTTGTAAATTTCCTAGATCCATTTGCTAAAATGTTAGGACTTGACGGGTTTATTCTAGCTGCATTCATTCTTGGACTACCCGCTAATGAAATTGTAATCCCAATTTTATTAATGTCTTACTTATCAACTGGGGCTTTAACTGAAATAGATGATTTTAATCAAATTAAAAATCTATTCCTAGAAAATGGTTGGACTTGGTTAACAGCGTTAAACACAATGTTGTTCTCACTTCTTCATTTCCCGTGTGGAACAACACTGGTTAACATATACAAAGAAACAAAAAGTGCAAAATGGACATTCTTATCGTTTGCAATCCCTACCGTTATCGCCATTGTTGTTACATTCCTCTCTACACAATTGGTACATTGGTTAGGGCTTGTATAAAACAAAGCATACATAGAAGGCATCCCCCTTCACATATGCTTTGCCCGAAAGAAACCTGAAAATCATTCAGGTTTCTTTTTTTGTACATCAGTATTCCACGGCTGCGCTCCATACGTTGTGAGTTTTTTATGAATGAAATAAATAGCCCCCGGCAGCACCGCCATTAATATCGTGCAACTAATTCCTAATCCAGTAAACAACTTTCATCACCTTATTTCACTCTTTTCGGTAAAGCTGAACCTGAATGTTCAATTGTTGGATGAACGTGAACAGTAATTTCAGCATTACTAAAGTAATTTTCGCCTTGATCCCAATTCTTACTTATTTTTGTCCATTCTTTATAATTATGTCTCTTATACACTTCCCCTAACTCTAATACATCTACCTTATATTTTTTTTGAACAAGCTTAATCGATTTTTGAATACGCTCCTCCATTTCTTCCGATATATCCTTCTCTAAACGCTTTTCATTCAAAACCTTTTTATGATCACTAAAGTGCAACTCAGCTATTGTACCTTCCAGAAATAAATGAATATTAAATTTCGGTTTTGTAGCATTCGTTGTGGATACTTTAATTTTTCGACGTAACTTATGAATTTCATATGTAATAAGTTGATTCTTTTTACGGATGGTAAAAAAACCTCCAATTTTTTTACCTATTATATAATTCATCCCTAATGTTTCTTCCCCACTCAAATTGCCTACACACTTATTATCCTTTCCACGAAACAATGCTGCACCGTTCATTTGTACTCCTTGCTTTGTTAGTTCCAGAATAGGCAATACAAAACTTCGGTTAGAGATCATCTTTTCCTGCACCTCACCAATTCTTGCAGCCTCAATCATTTGGGCATTTTTCGGAGGGTGTTCAGCTAACATATCAATATACTGCGCCGGTAAATTTTCAGGCTTGGCACTTTGTTTTAAAATAGCTTCGGCATTTTTATTAGAAACGAACAAACGAATATTTCTTCTCATCTCATGATCGCGAATATATACATCTAACGTATTTTGTAAAATGTATGGATGTGAAAGTAATTCTTCAGAGAAAATAATCACCTGTATATGAGGGAAAAATAATGTACGACTAATTTTTTTGGCGATTATTCTTATTTGTTCAAATACACTATCTGCTTTTGCACTAACATTAATATAATTTTCGCTATCCCCACCCCCTTGTCCGCCCTGTTGAGACAATTTACTAGGGAGTACCATCTGATAGGTCCCTTTCATAATTGGATTCGCTTTCTTCTCCTTCACGATATCGTAAGCCGCTCCTACTACAAATCCTCTTTCTTCTATCTCTTCTAACTCAGAACACCCACTCATAAATCCAGTTAAAGCCATAACCATTATAATTTTAAGAAGGTGTTTCATTTCCACCATTCCTTCTTTTTATTTTATATATAATTAAAACGAGCAAAGGAGCTAACACAACAAACCCCATATCTATCCAAGCTAAATAAGTCCCATAACTTGATAAAGTATTCAAACTACTAGGTATCATATTCACCATAAAAATAATAGGGGCACTTACGAAAATAAAAATATGTTTCTTCACTTTCGGAAACATAGCACAAAACAATAAAGATGCGACGTCATAATACATTGCTGTAGTGTTATAAATTGTAATAATCCAAGTCGTAAAAAAAATCGCATCAAACCTTTCTAAAAATCCTCCCCCAATTTCAATTTCTTTCCCTAATTCAATTGTTGGATATGTCAATCCACGTGTTGTCATATAAGTAAAAACGCTAATACAAGTTACATAAATTAAAATGTATGACAGTACGTTTACCATCACCGCTTTCGCGACTGCCATTGGCGCTTTTTTCGCTGTCTTATCATTTAGCAACACCGCATAAAATAAAGCTACTTCAAATCCAATAAACGTAAAAATAGAATTTTTAACTCCAACAGCATATTGACTTACTTTCGTTTGAAAAGCTGGTAGTAAATTATTTATTTCCATTAAATTTATATTCAATAAAGAAAGAAGTACTATTGCAATTAAAACAATAGGTAAGAATAAAACATTTAACCTTAATAAGGCTGCTCGTGATCCTGCTATTCCATAAATAACAACTAATAAGAAGAAGAAAGACAGTAGTTGTATCGGTGTATCACTAAATAAATACGTTTGAGAAATAACTGAAATCATTCGCGATTCATATGCTGTCAAAGCAGCAAACGTTAATACTAAAATACTACTAATTGTGTATGCAACAGGCTTCGTCAAATGCGCACTCGTATATTGAACAAAATTTTGTTTCGGAAATAAGATAGCTACTCTCGTCACAAACCAACCTAAAACTGCGCAGATCAATCCACCCAAAAGTAAGATAATCCAACCGTCCGAAAATAAAGTTTGGTTAGCGATATCTCTTGGCATAGACAATGCCCCTATACCAATAATGGTCGATGATACCGCAAACCCAATTTCCCGAGATCCAATCTCTTCATCGCCATACTCAAATGGTTTCACTTATTTTCGCTCCTTTGGACGTATTGTAGAATCTTTTGTTTGTAAGTACTCTGGTCTATCTTTCAACATCGATTTTGGCATGCGAATAAATTCTTCTTTCCAATCTTTATAAAATGCAGGAGCAATTGGGGTTGTATACGGTATACCAACACTTGTTAAATTTGTAATATGAATAGCAAGTGCAATCAGAGCTAGAATGATCCCATACAACCCAAAAGCCGTTGCAGCTAATACAAAGACGAAAAGTAAAATTCGGAACGTAATCGTAATACTATATACAGGAAGCGAAAACGTAGCAATCGCAGTAACCGCAATAATAATAACTAAAAACGGATTTACAATCCCTGCATTTACCGCAGCTTCTCCAATTACAAGACCTCCTACAATCCCTATCGTTTGTCCCATTGGTTTGGGCAATCGGATTCCAGCTTCTCGTATTAATTCCATAGTCAAGGCCATCATTAACGTTTCAATATATGCTGGAAACGGAACACCTTCCCTCGCACCCGCAATTGAATAAGCCAGTTTAGAAGGAATAAGTCCTTGATGGTAAGATACAAGCGCTACATACATAGCTGGTAACAAAACCGCAATTATACCTGATCCCATACGTAAAAATCTTAATAACGTTCCAATCACCCAGCGCTCGTAATGATCTTCTACAGATTGAAAAATATCAACAAATACGAGTGGCGCGATAAGAGCAAACGGGGATCCATCTACTAAAATGGCCGCCTTCCCTTTCGCTAATGAGGCTATAATATTATCAGGCCTCTCCGTATTCAAAAATTGTGGAAATGGAGATAAATTATTATCCTGAATTAATTGTTCAATCGTACCTGTTTCCAAAACGACATCTGTCACTATTGATTGAAGACGGCGATCTAACTCTTTTACAATGTGAGGATTTATAATATCTTCTATATATACTAGGGTTACTTCTTTCTGCGATCGCTTCCCCATAATATAAGATTGGAACCTCAACTTTGGATCGCGTAAACTGCGTCGGATTAACATTTTATTCACATTAATATCTTCATTTAATCCAACTCTCGGTCCGCGTATTAAATCTTCTGTCACTGGTGGCTCTAAACTTCTCTTCTCCCAAGCCCTACTATTAATAACGATAGCAGTTTGAATATTATCAATTAATATAACTGTATCTCCCGCTAAAATCGCATTCATAATATCTGGAAACTTCGTCTTTACACCCACTTCTGCGATAGAAATAAAACGATCCAATAACGTTTGAACAACAGCTTCCTCATTTTGAATTTCTTCGTATTGCAGTGTGCGAATGACATATTTATAAACATTATCCTTATCTGTTAATCCACATAAAAACACAACCGCACAACGTGTAAAACTCCCAGCAAGAGCAACTTCTCTAATTGTTAAATCATTAGGTGAACCTAACTCATCCCTAATTTCTTTCATAACTTCAAATAAGTTACCTTCAAGCTCTAACAATTTCCCCACCTAACTTCCTTTTCAACAAGTTTTTAGTTAGATTCCGCTAATAGAAGAAAATATATACAAAAAAGAGCTATCTCTTTGCAAAGATAGCTCCAATAAACGAATTACTTTTCTACTATTGTAGTGTTTTTCTTTATAAATACACCTTTTGTAAATCCACTAACTACAAACATCACAATCATATTAATTAACAATGCGACTATGCCCACATTCAAATCTTTTATATACTGCGGAAAACTCGGAAACATCGTAGCTATAGTTGAGCCAGATAAGGTAATATATGCGACCACTAACAGCCCAACTCCCATTCCTGCAATCGCTCCTTGCTTCGTAACAATTTGGCGTGGAAACACGCTACATACAAGTGCAGGGAAAAGTTGCGTAACGATACTGTACCCCATTAAGAGAAGCGCTCCTATTGTTTCCCCTCCTTTAAATGTAAATAAAACTGCCACGAGCGTTACTACAGGCACAAATAATTTTGCCATCTTAGCAACTTGTCTATCTGAAGCAGATGGAACAATCGTTCGATAAATATTTTTTGCTAACAGTGTAGAAGCCGCCATAACAAGCATCGAACCTGGAACCAATGCCGTTAATACTCCCGCACTACCAATAATTCCAATAAACCAAGGGTCAAACGTTTGAAGAGCAAGTCTGAACAATGAAAGGTCTACATCCGCTCCTTTTAATCCCGGAACCTGTAATATAGCAGCAAATCCTGCAAAAAATACGAAAAGTAAAACTAAAGAATACAATGGCATAATTGCTGCATTTTTACGAAATACTTTTTCATTTTTTGCAGAAAAAGCAGAAGCAAATGTATGAGGCCACATATAGAAACCGAGGGCCGTTAATATAATAGTAGAAACAAACCAAGAAATACTCATTCCTTCTTCAGGTAAAGATAAAAATCCTGGTTTCGCTGCTTCTACAGCTTCAAACATCGGCTGAAATCCTCCATAATAATGATACGGTAAATATATACCTAAAAACATAACGATAAACAGTATCATAATATCCTTCAAAGCAGCCGTCCAAGCTGAACCGTGTATACCAGAAACCATTACATATATAGTTATAACAATAGCACCAATCCAAACTGCAACAACAGGTGATACCCTTCCGTAAGACGCTTCTGAAACGATAATTCCCAGTCCCTTTAACTGTAAAACAAGATATGGGATGATGGAAACAACACCAACAATGGAAACAATAAGTCCAAGCGCCTTACTTCTGTATTTCTTCGCAAAAAAATCCGACTGCGAAACAAGGTTATGCTCTTTTGCATACTTCCAAATCGGTGGCAATAAAAAATACGATAAAAGATAAGCTAAAGCACCATAGCCTAAAATATAAAAGGTAGGTGCGCCTTTACTATATGCCCAGCCGCTTCCTCCTAAAAATGTAAACGTCGTATAAATTTCACCTGCCATAAGGAGAAAAACAAAAATAGTGCCAAACCCTCTTCCTCCAACTGACCATTGTTCTAAATTCATATCTTTTCCATGTTGTGCCCGAATCCCTAAAAATAGTGCGAGAAACAAAAATAAAATAATGATAAGTAATGCAGTCATTTTACATCCTCCTTATTAGCAGGATCAAACACGTACACAAGCCCCATACAAAGAGAAGTAATAAACACTGATAATAATACCCAAAATAATAAAAAGGGCATCCCTAATACGTAAGGAGTAACTGAATTCGCAAATATTGGCCCAACTACTAAACAAAGAACTGGAATAAGCGCTAGGATGTGTATTTTCTTCATCTCATTCTCCTTTACTTATAAAGTTCATAATGGCTGATACAAAGACTTCCACTCCAATCGGTAATGCATCTTCGTCAATCGTAAAACGAGGGTGATGGTGAGGATATATAATACCTTTCTCTTTATTTCCTGCTCCGATAAAAAAGAATGTCCCCGGTGCCTTTTGTAAAAACGCTGAAAAATCTTCTCCAGCCATCGTTGGCTGTAAACGAACAACTCTATCCCTTCCATAAAGTTGTAATGCCGTTTGTTCAATAAGCTCTGTAGCTTCATAGTCATTTACAACTGGTCGATATCCATATTCATATGAAAATGTATATTTCGCTCCGTAAGATTCCGTAATATACTTCACAATCCGCTCAATCTTCTTCTCTGTTTCACCTCGTAATTCATGTCTTAAACTTCTCACTGTCCCTTCAATCTCGGCTTGCTCTGGTATTACATTATGAGTTGTCCCCGCATGAAATTGCGTAACAGATATTACGAGCGAATCTAATGGATTCGTGAGGCGAGATACAATTTGCTGAAGTTGCGAAACGACTTGTGTTCCGATTGCGATACTATCCACCGTTTCATGAGGGATTCCAGCATGTCCACCTTTTCCCTCTATCTTAATTTTAAAAACATCCGGTGCAGCCATTGCAGGACCATAAATAACACCTATTTTCCCAACCTCTAACGACGCCCAAAGGTGAGCACCAATAATATAATCCACACCTTCCATTACACCTGCAGCAACCATCTCCTCTGCACCACCAGGAAAATTTTCTTCAGCATGTTGGAATAGAAAACGAATCTCCCCTTTAATCTTCTCTCTTTCTTCTACTAACTTATGTACAACCCCAAGTAATATCGCTATATGTCCATCATGACCACATGCATGCATTACACCTTTGTATGTAGAAATAAAATCAAACTCATTTTCTTCATGAATAGGAAGAGCATCCATATCAGCTCGAACCGCAACTGTTTTGCCCGGATGTTTACCTACTAACTTTGCCATCACACTATATTTAGTCGGCCGTGACACTTCTAAATATGGGAATTTCCGAAGTATATCGAACACAAACTGCGATGTTTTTTCTTCTTGAAAAGATAACTCTGGATACTTATGAAAATGCCTTCTCCACTCAACTAACTGATTTTTTGACAAAACAAATTCTTTTGCAACATCCATACCCCTTCACTCCTTCTTCACCAAGTTAAATGTTATTATAACGTGAATTGTTAACTTTTAAAAGAATCTTCTGAATTTTCCGTAATAATAACTCAAAAAGAAAAAGCCACCCAAAAGATGACTTTTTCATTATTATAAAATAGTAATTGCTTGTTTTCCCATTTGCTCCCAAGCTTTCTCAAATTCTGCTCGCGGAACAGCCAAACGCGGATTATTTTTAAGAGGATCATTTACATATACAAAGTTTTGATCATATCCAATTACTACTGCACTATGCTCATAATATGTAATTTTCACTTCACCTGAACTCGTATTCCATGTTTCAAAACTACTTTCAGCTAGCGGCTTAAACGTCGTATTAATAATGACCCATACTGGAGAACCAGAACTAATTACTTTATATATATCTTGCATGTCTCTACCTGTTAAATTAATTACTTTTTCAGGAACATATTTTTCTGCCAAATTAAAAATCGGTTGATTATATACACCATATCCAGGCTCTGCCTTTGTATAAATATTTCCAACAAACCCTTCGTAAGGATTTCCCCGTACGCCATTTTGTTCAAATGGAACGCGATGAATTTCGCTAGCAAGTTGCATCTTATCTACTTGTACACCTTTATATTGCAACAACATAGCTAAACTTGTCACTTCACATCCTCGGGGTAATTCTGGTAATTGTTTAATAAACGGAACATCCTCAATCATAGCTGCTTCTTTCATTTCAGATAGAAACTCTAAGCGTAGAACTTGCGCCTTTTGCATGATTTTATCTTTCCCTATAAAAAATGCAGCAGCAAGTATAATCCCAAAAACAAAAAGATATTTTAACTTTTTCATTATAAACAAAACTCCATTAATTATTATTTTACAGACACAACTCTTATCATTGTACCCTTCTTCTTACTAGTTTGCTAGAAAGATCATGTGAATTATCGCTCATAGAATTAATTATAAAAATTCTAATTATTTTTAATAAAAAGAAAAATAAATATACATTTCCAGAATATTTTGCTAAAATCAAAATTGTTAACATAGTGAAGATATCACCATGTTAACAAACATTCTTAGAGTATTTAGTCATAGTTCGTTTATTTACATACTCCATTCATTTCATAGTAAATAAACCGAGTGTGTTGCATCCCCCACTAATGATTAAAAACTCAGAATAAAACGAAGTTCACACATTCAAGAAAATACGGGGTGAGGGGCATATGAATCAACAAATTGAACAAACAGATTTAAAACGAACAATGAAAAGTAGACACCTATTTATGATTGCACTCGGCGGTGTTATCGGAACCGGGCTATTTATGGGATCTGGTCAAATTGTCCATAATGCCGGACCTGGTGGTGCTATTCTTGCATTTTTAGTCGGTGGATTTGTTATGTATTTAACGATGTTATGTCTTGGTGAATTATCCGTTGCTATGCCAGAAGCAGGTTCATTCCAAAGCTATGCAAGCAAATTCATTTCACCTGGTTTTGGATTTGTTGTCGGTTGGATGTATTGGCTAAATTGGGCTGTTACAGTTGGCGTAGAGTTAACAACTGTAAGTATTTTAATGAAACGCTGGTTTCCAGACGTTTCTTCATGGATTTGGTGCGTTACATTTGCAGCAGCGCTCTTTCTCGTAAACGCTTTATCAGCAAAAGCATATGCAGAAGCAGAGTTTTGGTTCGCAAGTGTAAAAGTCGCAACAATTGTTATTTTCATCGTACTTGGTGGCGCTGTTATGTTCGGTCTACTAGACTTTAATGGAAAGCCAGCTCCAATGCTTCATAATTTCACTGAAAATGGCGGGCTATTTCCAAACGGTGCATTAGCTGTTCTTCTTACGATGATTACGGTAAATTACTCCTTCCAAGGAACAGAATTAATCGGAATCGCTTCAGGAGAAAGTGAAAATCCTGAAAAAACAATTCCAAAAGCAATCAAAAATACAATTTGGCGAACTCTCTTCTTCTTCGTCTTAGCGATATCAGTTGTTGTAGGTTTACTCCCGTGGCAAGAGGCTAATCTAGTCGAAAGTCCCTTTGTACTTGTATTTGATGTAGCCGGTGTCCCATATGCAGCAGACATTATGAACTTTGTTATTATTACAGCTGTATTATCCGTTGCTAACTCTGGTCTATACGCAAATTCTCGTATGCTGTGGGCGATGGCAAAACAAGGAATGGCAAGTCCAGCATTTACGAAATTAACTAAAAAAGGTGTACCGCTAAATGCATTAATTTTCAGCCTAATTTTCGCTAGCCTTTCCTTATTAACAAGTGTATTTGCGGCAGATACTGTCTTTCTAGTTTTAACATCTATTGCAGCAATGGCTGCTGTTGTCGTGTGGATGTCAATCGCCGCTTCACAGTTTTTCTTCCGTAGAAATTTCGTGAAAAATGGTGGCGACATAAATGATTTAAAATATCGTACACCGCTCTATCCACTAGTTCCAATCGTAGCGTTCTCGCTCAATTTCATTACATTTGTTAGTTTGGCTTTCATTCCAGATCAAAGAATTGCTCTTTATTGTGGCATTCCATTCATGATTATTTGTTACATTTTATACCAAGTTAAATATAAAAAAATTGTCAAACTTGAACAGCCACGAACTGTCACACAAGAAATAAACTAAATATACAAAATATTCAGCTATCTTTCTTATCATAAGATAGCTTTTTTCTATTTCTTGGATATCCTGGTATAACTTTATTTATCTTAAAATTTTCACAATCACGTTTTTCTCTGGAAAATAGTTTACAATGTAATCAAGTTACAAATGATATTCACCTTAAAAAGTGTGCATTTGTGTCTATTTTTTAACAATATATCAAAAACTATTGCCTTCTATAAATTAATAGGTTTATATTGTTTTATTGGCATAGTTTCAATCCAAGGAGAAAGGAGATTTTCAATCGTGCAACTAAAGAAAGCGTTTTGGAAGTTGGCTTCGCTTCTTCCGTTATCATTACTTCTGTTCCTCGGTGGCTGTGATAAAAAACTCGCAGTATTAAATCCGCAAGGACCTGTTGCAAAAGCACAGTATGATTTAATTGTTTGGTCATTCTTGCTTATGTCATTAATTATCGCAATTGTATTCATTCTGTTTACAGTCATCTTGATTCGTTATCGTGAAAAACCAGAGAATATGGACTATGAGCCACCTGAACAACACGGTAACACATTACTAGAAATTATTTGGACGCTTGTTCCTGTTATTATCGTTATCGCATTATCGATTCCAACAGTAAAAGCAACTTATGCTTCGGAAGAGGTTCCGAAAGAGTCCAAACATATTAAACCAGTTGAAATTTATGTTACATCTGCAAACTGGAAATGGTTATTCAGTTACCCAGAGGAAAAAATTGAAACCGTTAACTATTTAAACATCCCAGCTGGTGTACCAATTCAATTCAAACTGACTTCTGTCGGCCCAATGAATGCTTTCTGGGTACCAGAACTTGGTGGTATGAAGTACACAATGGATGGCATGATTATGGATCTTTATTTACAAGCTGATAAACCAGGTTCTTACCTAGGCCGTAGTGCGAACTTCTCTGGTGAAGGATTCACTCACATGGAGTTCGAAGTTGAAGCGAAAACTAAAGAGAAATATGACAAGTGGGTTAAAGAAGTACAACAAACTGCTGATAAGTTAACAGAACAGAAATACAACGAAATTATTAAACCTGGTGTAGTTGGACGCATGACGTTCTCTAGTCACCACTTAAGTTATGTAGATCCAAAATCACTTGAATATTGTGATTACAACTACTACAAAAACAAAAAATAATAGCTATTATTCCAACAGATTGGAGTGAACACAGTGAAGCTTGATGAATTCTTTGTCACAGGTGACCCGATTATTTACGGTGCAGACGCTTCTATCGTTCTTGTGACATTAGCAATCATTTTCGTACTAACAAAGTATAAAAAATGGAAATGGCTTTGGGACGAATGGTTGACAACTGTTGACCATAAAAAAATCGGAGCCATGTATATTATTTCTGCGGTTATCATGTTATTCCGTGGTGGTATGGATGGTTTAATGATCCGTGCACAGTTAACATTCCCAGAAACAACTTATTTAAACGCTGAACACTATAACGGAATCTTTACAACGCATGGTACAGTAATGATTCTTTTCATGGCAATGCCATTCGTTATGGGATTAATGAACCTTGTAGTACCATTACAAATTGGTGCTCGTGATGTTGCATATCCGTTCTTAAATGCTTTAAGTTTCTGGTTATTCTTTGTCGGAGCAATGTTATTCAACATCGCTTTCGTAATCGGTGGTTCTCCAGACGCTGGGTGGACTTCTTACTTCCCAATGGCAGGTACAGAGTTTACTTCAGGCGTAGGAAATAACTACTACGCAATTGCATTACAGATTTCAGGTCTCGGTACGCTAATGACCGGTATTAACTTCCTTGTTACTATCTTAAAAATGCGTACACCTGGTATGACTTTAATGAGAATGCCAATGTTTACTTGGTCAATCTTAATTACAACAATTATCATTATTTTCGCTTTCCCAGTATTAACAGTTGCTCTTGCATTAATGACATTTGACCGTCTATTCGATGCTCACTTCTTTACGATGGCGAGCGGCGGTATGCCGATGTTATGGGCCAACCTGTTCTGGGTATGGGGTCACCCTGAAGTATATATCGTTATTTTACCGGCATTCGGTATTTTCTCTGAAATCATTAGTACATTCTCACGTAAGCGTCTATTCGGTTACAGTGCGATGGTATACTCAATGGTTGCAATTTCTTTACTAAGTTTCGTCGTATGGCTTCACCACTTCTTCACGATGGGTGCAGGTCCAGCGGTTAACTCATTCTTCTCGATTTCGACAATGGCGATTTCGATTCCAACCGGTGTTAAGATCTTTAACTGGTTGTTTACACTGTATAAAGGACGTATCCGTTTTACAGTTCCAATGCTTTGGTCATTGGCATTTATTCCAAACTTCGTAGTCGGTGGGGTTACAGGGGTTATGCTTGGAATGGCAGCAGCTGATTATCAATACCATAACAGCTACTTCCTAATCGCTCACTTCCACTACGTATTAATTGCAGGTACAGTATTCGCTATGCTTGCTGGATTCACATTCTGGTATCCAAAAATGACTGGTCATATGTTAAATGAACGCCTAGGTAAATGGACATTCTGGATCTTTATGAGCGGATTCAACATCTGTTTCTTCCCAATGTACTTCTTAGGTTTAGACGGTATGACTCGTCGTATGTACACTTACTCTGAAAGTCTTGGATGGGGATGGCTAAACCAAATCGCATCTGTTGGTGCGGTAATGATGGGTATTGGCTTCCTACTTCTTTGCTACAACGTAATTTGGAGTGCACGTCACGGTGAACGTGACACAACTGGAGATCCATGGGATGGCCGTACACTTGAATGGGCAACTCAATCTCCTGTACAACATTACAACTTCGCGAAACTTCCAGAAATCAAAGAAGCTGATGCTTTCTGGTACATGAAAAAACGCGGAGAAACAGTTACACCAGCAGCAGAAGATATCAAACCAATTCACATGCCAAGTAACTCTGGTGTGCCTATTATTGCGTCTTTATTCTTCGGTCTTGCAGGTTTCGCATTAGTATTTAGCTGGTTCTGGCTTGCAGCAATCGGCGGCGTTGGTATTTTAGCTTGCTTAATCTATCGTTCATTCGATTATGATGATGGCTACTACGTAAGTGTTGATGAAATTAAAGAAACAGAACATATAGCATGAGAGGTGAAATGACATGGCGGCTTTAGATAAAAGCTTACCTTTGGAATATCAATCCGAACAAAGCAGATTGAATATCCTAGGATTCTGGATTTTTCTTGGGGCTGAAATTATGCTGTTCGCAACACTTTTCGCCTCTTATCTAGTCCTTGCTGGTCGTACGGCAGATGGCCCAACTCCAGCGCAACTGTTTGAACTTAAAACGCTTTTAATTCAAACATTACTACTTTTAACAAGTAGTTTCACATGTGGTATCGTAATTCACGAAATGCGTAAGCACAACCAAAAAGCAATGCTTGGATGGTTCATCCTTACATTACTTTTAGGTGCAGGTTTCCTATTCTTTGAAATCGAAGAGTTCATTATGTACATCGGTGAAGGCGCAACAATTCAAACAAGTGCTTTCCTATCTGCATTCTTCGTTCTTCTTGGAACGCATGGAGCCCACGTAACAGGCGGTATCATTTGGGCAATTTGTGTTATTATCCAAATTTTAAAACGAGGTTTAACACCAGTTACAGCTCGTAAAGTATTCATTATCAGCTTATACTGGCATTTCCTTGATCTTGTTTGGGTCTTTATTTACACACTAGTTTACTTGAACGGGATGGTGGCGTAGATGGCTCAAAACAACAATCAAGCAAACGGGCATGCGCATAGCGGATTCCCTTGGTCACACGTTTTCGGATTTATTTTATCGCTTGCATTAACGTTTCTAGCGTTATACGTGGCACTTTACACAACATTGCCACTTTCAACAGTCTTAACAACTATTATCATAATGGCTGTTGCGCAAGCATTGTTACAATTAATTATGTTCATGCATTTAAAAGAAGGAGAAGGAAGAGTTCAAATTCTTACAATGATATACAGTTTCTTCGTTGCAACTGCAACAGTTGGTTTAACTGTATGGATTTTCTTCTCAATGTAATGTACATGAAAAAGACTGCTGAGGAATCTCAGCAGTCTTTTTTTATTCTCCTCCCCCATTACATCCACATTACGGAATTAACAACAGAATCATGAAAAATATACTTATTATGACAAATGTTAAGAAAAGTCTTTCTTTATGAAATCGAATCCATATGCGTTGCTTTTCTACCTATTATATGGCTAAATAGGTACTATATTTATTTGAAGGGAGAGAACGCAATGGAACATCATACTTCTGTTCTATCACTTATGGTTGTCGTTGCAATCGCGTTTTTCGTTCCCCTTTTGTTACAACGCTTTAAATTAAAAGCACTTCCTGTTGTCGTTGCAGAAATTATTGCAGGAATCTTTGTAGGTAAAAGTGGGTTTAATATTATTGAGCCAGATATATGGCTTCAAGTTTTATCAACATTAGGATTTATCTTCCTCATGTTCTTAAGCGGTTTAGAAATTGATTTTTCTATCTTTAAACAAAAAGGGAAAAAAAATACGACAAACGAGCCAAATACATTTCAAGCAGCAAGCATTATCTTCTTATTTATTTTCATCTTATCTTATGCCCTATCATTACTATTCGTATGGCTAGGATTTGTAGATAATGCAATGTTCATGACTTTAATTATTTCAACTATTTCTTTAGGTGTTGTTGTACCAACATTAAAAGAGAACAACCTAGGAAAAACTGCGATCGGACAAATCATTTTATTAGTTGCTGTTATTGCAGACTTAGTTACAATGATTTTACTCGCCGTTTTCGTCGGATTAAATTCCGAAAGCGGCCAAAGTATGTGGCTCTTACTTCTTCTATTCGGTGCCGGTATTGTCATTTACTTTATTGCAAAACGCTTTAAAAACATTCCATACTTAGATAGTTTAAAAGCTGGTAGTGTACAAATTGATACACGGGCTGTTTTTGCACTCATTTTAATCTTAGTTGGGTTATCGGAATCTGTTGGAGCAGAAAATATTTTAGGTGCCTTCTTAGCAGGTGTACTTGTATCGTTATTATCACCCAATGAAGATATGGTGGAAAAACTTGATTCTATCGGCTATGGTTTCTTCATCCCTATTTTCTTCGTAATGGTTGGTGTAAATCTAGAGGTATGGTCTATTTTTAAAGAACCTTCTAGCATGCTAATGATCCCAATCTTAATTGTAGGACTCTTTATTTCAAAACTCTTACCATCACTCGTCTTACGAAAATGGTATCCACGTAATATCGTACTTGGAAGTGCAATCTTATTAACATCGACACTTTCTTTAGTTATTGCGGCTGCACAAATTGGTGAAAAACTAGGGATCATCAGTCCAAGTTTATCTGCCTCTCTTATTTTAAGCGCAGTTATTACTTGTATTTTTGCACCTATATTGTTTAAAAAAATGTTCCCAAAAGTAGAAACACCAAAACCAAAAGTAGCTATTATTGGCGCGAGCAGAATTACCCTTCCGTTATCACTAGATTTAAAACGAGAAGATTATGACGTAACGCTATATATGATGCGTCAAAACAAAATAAATGATGAGGAAGCGAAATCGCATGACTTCCCTATCGTGAAATTAGATGACATCACAATCGCATCATTAACTGAACAAACAGCATTTGATGCAGATCGCGTCGTTATTGCAACAAGCGATGATGAACAAAACTTATTATTAGCAGAACATGCAAAAGAGCTAGGTGTTGAACATGTTATTGCAAGTGTAGAAGATCCACTTCTACAAGAAAAAGCAACGCAAGAACATATCGCTGTATTCTCAACAATTAACTCTACACGTATTTTATTACGTGCACTTATTGATAAACCTAGTCTCGTTCGCTTAATTACAACAGCAAACGAAACAGTACGCGAAGTTGAACTACGCAGCAATAAATATAACGGCATTGCGCTTCGCCGCCTTCCGTTTTTAGGTGATGTACTTGTCATTCAAATCTACCGCGGTAATAAAGCATTAATACCACATGGTGATACAAGACTACAACACGGCGATACATTACTTGTAACAGGCTCAAAAGAGCATATCGATACACTAAAAAACATATTAGAGTAAAAAGATGCCCCTCACATAATTAAGGGGCATCTTTTTAATTTCATATGGTAAAATGTTACTATCACATATTATGAGGATGGATTACATTATGTCTATTGTAACTTTAGCTCTCTTATTATTAGCGGAAGTACTCGTCGCCATTATTCTCATCGGTGTTAGCATTGAAATTTGCAGCTATGGTTGGAAAAAATCAAATGGAGTTAAATACTCATGCCTTTTACTTTCACTCCTTCTCGGAGTCGCTAGTATACTCGGCCTTCTCGCTGCACCTGCATACTTCTTTATACAACTTATAGAAAAGGGTTTATAAGAAAGGATGATAATATGATTACTGTGCAGTATATTGAAGCATCCGAGACACACTTATTACGCCAAGCGGTGTTGCGTCCCAATCAGTCCCTAGCAGACTGTAAATACTCTTCTGACTACGAAAAAGACACATTCCACTTAGGTGCCTTTATAAATGATGAGTTGATTAGCATCGCTTCCTTCTCAAAAGAAATATATCCTGGTTTACAAAATGGCATCCATTATAGACTACGAGGAATGGCAACATTACCTAACTTTAGAAACAAAAGAGCTGGAAGCTCCTTAATTCAGAAGGCAGAACAAATTTTAAAAGAACGGAAAGCAAACATCCTATGGTGTAATGGCCGTATTACTGTAACTGACTATTACAAGCGATTAGACTTTCAGGAGCATGGTGAAATCTTTGAAATTGAACCGATTGGCCTTCATAAAGTACTGTATAAAAAGATATAAGAAAGGCTTTCCTCAATACGGGAAAGCCTTTCTTATATTTCAATCTTCACTTTTTATCTTTTTCATATATATGTAGATAAATAAACTAGGAACTAAAAAACAAGCAAACATAATAAATGCTGTTATACTGATTGCTTTTATCGAAATATCCGGTGTTACAATAATACAAATAGCTAACAGTCCAATAACAATACCTACCGGAATGAATAATAGTTTCATGAAATAGCTACGTGATACCCCACCTGTATGCTCATATGCCTCTACAGAATGTTTTAAATTTAAGAAGTTAATGGCTACGATCCCGCCCATAAATACCATTAATAGATCCGAAACACTTTCATATCCTGCTCCTTGCAAAACATAACGGTAAAAAACAATGCCTAGTATGATGATATTTTGTAAGATGAAAACTAACCTAATGTGTTTTAACCCCTCAATCATTAAACGTTCATCTTTCACGATTTTCACCCTATCACTCCTTTTCCTCCCAAAACAACTCATTCAACGTTTTATCTACTGCATAACAAATTTTCAAACATAAATCTAAAGATGGATTGTATTTCCCCTTCTCAATTAAACTAATCGTTTGCCTTGTAACGCCTACTTTTTCTGCTAATTGTTGCTGTGTTAAATCTAACTGAACACGCGCGACTTTTATTTTACTTACAGCCATTCATGTTCCTCCTCTACCTTTATTGTAACATATATATTCCATTAGGTAATTTATATTTTACGAAATTAATTTAATTTCGACATTATCCCGATTGATGCGGGCTAATACACAGTGGGGATAAATCCCCACTACTGCCTATAGTTTCACTTTATTATACACAAAAAAGGAGCCTCTCATAAGAAGCTCCCTCTCCTATATCTATATTATAAGAATAAATGACATCCAAATAAAATTGTAAATAAGTATAGTAATGGATGTACTTCCTTTCCTTTACCCTTCACAATTTTCAAAACTGGATATACTAAAAATCCAATTGCAATTCCATTTGCAATACTAGACGTTAACGGAATACCTATAAAAATCAAAAATGCTGGTAACGCATCTTCAAATTCATTCCAATTAATATCTCGAATGCTTTGTGCCATTAAACTACCTACTATAATTAATGAAGGAGCTGTAATAGCGGCTACACTTGATAAAGAAGCAATAACAGGACTGAAAAATGCCGTTATAATTGTTAGACCAACAACTACAATCCCTGTTAATCCAGTTTTCCCACCTGCAGCAATACCTGCTGACGATTCAATCGTCGCTGCTGTTGGGCTTGTTCCAAAGATAGAACCTGTAGTCCCGCCAATTGCATCTGCAATAAACGCTTTACCAAAACGCTTCTCTGTATTGTCTGTAATTAAACCTGCTTGTTTAATTAAACCAAGTAATGCACCTGTTGTATCGAATAAAAGTACAAGTAAAAATGAAAATACAACACCATATAATCCGTATTCAATTACATCTGAAAATGCATTGATTGGGTTTGAAACGATAATACCCTCTGGCAAATGAGGCATCTCCACAATTTTATCAGCAAACTTCAATTGCCCTGTAAAGAAGGCGATAACTCCTGTCACAATCATACTAATAAATAATGCACCACTCACACGTAATGCCATTAATACCGCCGCTAATATTAAACCAATTAAAGTTAAAATAACAGCTGGAGAATGAAAATCACCAATCGTAACTAAATTAGAAGGATGATCCACGATAATTCCAGAAAGGCGCAATCCAATAAAAGCAATAAATAGTCCAATTCCACCTGCAATTGCATGCTTTAAACTATCAGGAATTGCTAAAATTAACTTTTGCCTAAACGAAGTAAAAGATAATAAAAGAAAAATAATCCCCGTTACAAATACAGCTGAAAAGGCAACTACATATGTAATCCCTTCTGCCTTCTGTACAACAGAATAAGCAAAATATGCATTCATTCCCATAGCTGGAGCAATAACAATCGGGTAATTCGCGAAAATCGCCATACCTACTGTTCCAACAACGGTTGCAATAATTGTTGCTGTAAACGCTTGGTCAAATGGTACACCTGCATCAGATAATATTTTTGGATTGATGACAAGAATATACGCAAATGTAAAAAAAGTTGTGATGCCAGCTAAAAACTCTTGCTTCACAGAAGTGTTATATTTTTGTAATTGAAACATGCTTATGTACCCTTCCTACACCTGAATTATTATCACACATTCTTTTCTTACTAGTATGTGAGAAAATATAATACTTAATCTTAACAATCAATAAAAAGAAGAGTCAATATATTCCCTAATAGTTCGAATTTTAAGTTTAAGTCTGACAAGTACAGATGTAGTACAGTTCATTATGATTATTTTTGTAGCATAACAGATAGAAATGTTTTATAATTTGAAATAGTTAAATATTTAGTAAACGCATTCAAATATTGTTCACTCTACAAGGGGGATTCTTCTTATGCAGCACACAAACAAATCTGGAACTTTAAATCGTGGTTTAAA
This sequence comes from Bacillus sp. MT94, assembly GCF_058792475.1. NCBI lineage: Bacteria > Bacillati > Bacillota > Bacilli > Caryophanales > Bacillaceae > Bacillus > Bacillus sp. MT94. The sequence continues at coordinate 28,922 of NZ_JBXAEZ010000007.1, forward strand.
AGAACGACATATTACTTTAATGTCACTTGGCTCAGCTATTGGCGTTGGGCTATTTTTAGGATCTGCTTCCGCTATTAAACTAGCCGGTCCTTCTATTTTACTAGGCTATATGATTGCCGGACTCGTTATTTTTTTCATCATGCGAGCTCTCGGGGAAATGGCAATTGAACAACCTGTTGCCGGTTCTTTTAGTAAATATGCATATGATTATATCGGCCCACTCGCTGGTTATATTACTGGCTGGAATTACTGGTTCTTATGGGTTGTTACTTGTATGGCTGAAATTACAGCAGCTGGCATTTACATGCAGTACTGGTTTCCAGATATCCCGCGCTGGACTTGGGCGTTACTTGCTCTATTGTTAATGAGCGCTTTTAACTTCTTATCGGTAAAAGTATTTGGAGAACTTGAGTTTTGGTTTGCTCTCATTAAAATTGTCACAATTATCTGTATGATAGTTGTCGGCGCTGGTATTATTTTATTCGGATTCGGAAACGGTGGTATCGCTACTGGTATTTCAAATCTTTGGTCACATGGTGGCTGGTTCCCAAATGGTTTTTCTGGATTACTACTCTCCATGCAGATGGTACTATTCGCTTATTTAGGCGTTGAATTAATCGGTGTTACAGCTGGTGAAGCTCAAAATCCGAAGAAAACACTCGCAAAAGCAATTGATAACGTGTTTTGGAGAATATTACTGTTCTACGTAGGAGCTCTATTCGTTATGATGGCAATTTATCCATGGAACGAACTTGGTGAGAAAGGAAGCCCATTCGTATTAACATTCCAGCAAATTGGTATCGCAAAAGCAGCAGGTATTATTAACTTTGTCGTATTAACAGCAGCTCTTTCTTCTTGTAATGGCGGTTTATTTAGTACAGGCCGTATGCTATTTACATTAGCTCAGCAGAAAAAAGCTCCTGAAAGATTTGGTCGTTTAAATAAAAATGGCATTCCAAGCCAAGGAATTGTAGCAACTGCTATCGTTTTACTCATTGGTGTTATATTAAACTATCTCGTACCTGCAAAGGTATTTACATGGCTTACTAGCATTTCAACTTTCGGCGCAATTTGGACTTGGGGCATTATATTAGTTGCTCAAATTAAATTCCGTAAAAGCTTACCTACTCAAAATAAACAAAAGTTATCGTATAAAATGCCTTTATACCCATTAAGCTCATATTTCTCACTCGTTTTCCTTGTATTAGTACTAGGTATAATGGCGTATTCAGAAGATACACGAATTGCATTGATTGTCGGCCCAATTTGGCTTATCGGCTTAGCAATCGTATATTACATGAAAGGGTTTCATAAGATTGATGAAACACCTAACTCAAAAATTAGTTAAGCAAAGCATCCCTTCCTTATTACTTGGAAGGGGTGCTTTTATATCTATATAAATATTTCTCAACAAAATTCACGGTATTTTTACAATCTTTTAATATTTTTTATGTTTTCCGTCTTTATTTTTACAGAAAAATAAATTACATTATTAAAGCACATATATTTATTATTAGGGGGATTCTTCTATGAAGAATAAAAAATGGATTACATTTTCTTTAGCAACAGCAATTACACTAAGTATAGGGACCTCGTTCATACCGTCTACTTATGCCGAAAGCTCTGTAGACCCAGCTCCTGAAATTGCTGCAAAAGTTGTAAATCAAAACAATGGGAAGAAAGTATTATTCGATAATACACACGGTCAAACTGCTGGGACAGCTGACTGGGTTATTGACGGCGGCTTTTCTGACTTCGGAAACGGCATTGCAAAAAACGGTTATCACGTAAAAGAACTTCGTAAATCAACACCTATTACGTACGAAGACTTAAAAGGTTACAATGTATTTATCGTTCCAGAAGCTAATATTCCTTACAAAAAATCTGAGCAGGACGCTATGTTACAATATGTAAAAAATGGCGGTAGTATCTTCTTTATTGCCGATCATTACAATGCAGATCGTAATAAAAATCGCTGGGACTCTTCTGAAGTATTTAATGGATATAGACGCGGTGCTTGGGATAATCCAGCAAAAGGAATGTCTAATGAAGAAGCAAATTCACAAGCTATGCAAGGAGTAGAAAGCACTGATTGGCTATCTGACAACTTCGGTATTCGCTTCCGCTACAATGCACTTGGTGATGTTTCAGCGAAAACAATTGTATCGCCTGAACAATCTTTCGGAATTACAAAAGGTGTTTCTTCTGTAGCAATGCATGCTGGTTCTACTCTAGCAATTACAAACCCAAAACTAGCAAAAGGACTTGTTTACCTTCCAGAAAATCCATCAAAATGGAATAACGCTGTTGATAGTGGCGTTTATAATGGCGGTGGTCTTGCAGAAGGCCCATATGCTGCAATTGCAAAAGTAGGACTTGGAAAAGCTGCCTTTATTGGTGACTCTTCTCCTGTTGAAGATGCTACGCCAAAGTACGTTCGTGAAGATTCTGGCCAAACAAAGAAAACTTACGATGGTTATAAAGAAGAAAACGATGCGATTTTATTAGAAAACATCGTAAATTGGTTATCGAATAAAGAGACATTTACAAGTTTAGATCAAGTAAATGGTTTACAACTTGATTCACCTACAGCTCTACAAACATTTGAACAGCCAAGCTTATCAACAGAACCACAACCTGAACCTTGGAGTGCACCAAATGCGGGTTATCAATGGTTTAATACAAATACTTTTAAACCAGGTTCATACGGTTATAACGGTGCGGTAACAACAAGCGACTACGTCGTTACACACCCTAGCATTCTACCAAACAATGAAATTTTCCAAATGAAGATTCAAGTAAACAACTTACTACCTAATACAACTTATAACAACTATTCTTTAGGTATATTCACTACTGGTGGAACACAAGTAGCAAAAATTCAAAATACAAACGGCACTTGGCCATCTGCTTTTGGATATAGTAGTGCCTTCTCTTTCACAACAAACAGCTTAGGCTCTGCTGAGAAAGTTGTAAATGTACAGATTGATTCAAATACAACTGGACAAGCAACTCTTCGTCTACGCCAAAATACAACAACGAAATATAATGAAACTGTAACGATTAATAAGAAATAATGAAAAAGGCAATCCATACATGGATTGCCTTCTTCTCACTTCTCTTCCTTCGAGAAAAACATTCTTGAAATAACGATACCTATACTACCGACGATTAGGAATAACACTGCCCTAATCATCATCGATACCTCTGGTAAGTCAAGTAGGAATAACTTCCCTACCGTTACTACTAATACGATTAATCCAGCATATAATATTTCATTCATCTGTCTATAACGGCCAAACCAAACTGCAAATAACGCATATATCATCCATAATAACGATACAGATACGCTAATTATACTTCCATCTGTAGAAAGAACTTCACCAATTCTAGTGATTGTAATAAATACAATGACCATTAACCAGTAGAGCGCTATAGAGTACACATACTTACCCATACTCGCTAACACTTCTTTCGCTTGTCTCATGCAATAATAGAACGTTCCTATTAAAATAAGATGAGCAACAAAACCTGCCGAAATAAATTCATCAAACGGGCTAAAAATCGTCTGTATCATTCCAATTGCGTAAACCGTCGCACTAACATACAATTTTATCTGTTGTTTTGCTTTAATAGAAGTGACCATGCCGAGGAAACCTTGTAATAATAGTACAATCGCTGCATTCACTAAACTATACTCGTATAAAATCGCTAAACTAAATGCTCCCATTGCGAAACCAAATAAGAGATTTGTAAATGTAGAATGTCTATTCTTCCTATACTCAAGCACAAACATAGCAGCGTGCACAATTGCACTAATAATCAATCCCCATGTTGTAAAATCAGGTATTTTGGCAATAGCTAGTATAAAGAAAACTGCATTCGCACTAAATATCGCCAAACGTGGTTCTGGTATAAAACTTCTCTCCGTAAACATATGCCAAAATAATAGTAAATGAATCAAACCATATACAATCGTTAACTGTATTTGCAAGTTCTCTACTAATATTGACATAACAGCAAAGAAGACAAAAAGAACAATGGCCGCGACAGCGTAAGAAATCATATATAAGTATTTATAACGATTTTTCAATCCATACCATAATAAACTAAGTGTTAATATCGTCTCGTATCCAAAGAAAATATAAGGATTAGGAGTCGTACTATTTAACAAGAATGGCACGAAGAACGCTCCTACCGCTACGAAGATAGTAAGGTATTCCGAGTTATATCTTTTCGCTAAATAAATCCCTAAAATAACCCATGCAATATTAAAGAGAAACGCGATACTTGCCGGAATAAATGCATACAAATAATGTGCCGCAAACGTCGTTAAAACAATCCCCGAAATATTTCCTCCAACCAATACTAATCCTAACGCCTGCCGCTCTCTTTTAATTTGAATATCTCCTATATAATACAAACCGATAGATAATGCGATACCAAACACAATTCGTATTGCTGGTGTTAATAAACCAGCATCTACTCCTGCTTTAAATAACCAGATCACTCCAAGCAACATAATACCGACAAATACACGCGGTAACCACGTTTGACAAAACTTAATAATATTAAATGGCTCTGGTTTAAAAACAGATATATCTACTTGTTTTACCTCATATTCTTGCACAGGCTCTTTTATCGTAACTATTTCTTCTTTTGGCTTTTCCTCCATTACCGTTTCAATATATTCTTTCTTTTCCTTACTAACATGTTGCTGAGCGTTTTCTACTTCTATTTCCCTTTGCTTCACTTTTAATTCAGCAAGTGCCTCTTGAATTGTTTCAATTGCCGTTTCGAGTGCTTCTATTTTCTTATCCAAATCCTTCTTCATACGCTACCCCCTTATTCGTAACTCTCATTAAACCTATATATTACCAATTATCTTTATCATACTCTTAGTCTATTCATTTTCAATAGTATTTTTTCCAAAAAAAGAAAGATGCCTTCCCAAAATAGGAAAACACCTTTTTACTCATTTATTCTTATTTAGAACAATGCTAACGATGACACCAACACACACGCCTATAATAGCTGGAACTATCCACCCAACACCTTCTGTATAAAATGGAATGTATTTTAATACTGACGTCCACTGATTCATCATTACATTTTTATTTAAAATATCAATTGCACTAAATATTGCTACAATCCAAACAGTTACTGCATATACGTATGCATACTTCCCAATATACTTATGGAATAACCCTAGAATAATAAGCGTTAATGCAATTGGATAAATAAATCCAAGAATTGGTACTGATACTTTTAAAATTTGCGTTAATCCTAAATTAGCTAAGATCATACTAACAACGCTTACTATAAATGCCCACACTTTATAAGATACTTTCGGAAATGCACTCGCAAAAAATTGACTACAAGACGTAACAAGTCCAATTGAAACACATAAACAAGCGATAGTAAAAATAAGACCTAATAAAACGACTCCGCCCTGTCCAAATAATGTAATCATAACTTGTACTAACACTTTCGCACCGTTATCAAATGTTCCTAATGAGCCACTAATTGCCCCCACATATCCAAGGATGACATAAATAATAGATAATAATAGTCCTGCCCCAATTCCAGCAATACTCATATATTTCGCTAAACCTTTATCATCTTCAATACCCTTTGCACGTAATGCATTTGCAATAACAATTCCAAAGATTAAAGCAGCTAACGCATCCATTGTTAAATATCCATCTAAAAACCCTTGAAACATAGGAGCTTGGCCATAGTTCCCTATTGGTTCTTTCATATCTCCTACTGTTGTAAACATACTCTTTATAAAAATAAGTGCAATCATACATAATAATAACGGCGTCAAGACTTTTCCAAACAACCCCATTAGTTTAGATGGTGATAAACTTAACCAGTAAACAATACTAAAGAAAATAACTGTGTAAAACAATAATACTCCGCTTCCTGCTTCAGGGAATAACTGACCTGGCCCCATTTCAAAGGCTAAACTTCCCGCACGTGGTATACCAAGCCCAGGTCCAATAAATACATACACGATACATGGAAAAATAATTGCAAATGAAGAATGAACTCTACCCGCTAACGTTTGAAAACTTCCTGCTTTTGCAATAGAGATAACACCTAATATAGGAAGACCTGTTGCTGATATAATAAATCCTACTAATGAAATCCACACATGTTCTCCTGCTTCATATCCAAGAAAAGGTGGGAATATAAGATTCCCTGCTCCAAAGAACATCGAAAATAACATAAGACTAATAAGTAAAATTTCTTTTTTCTGTAACAATTTCATTTCTTTCTCCTTCTTTAATTTCATCTCTTATGAAATCAATTCCACATATAAAAAAAGTACAATAACCCGCTTCCTTACAAAGAAAACATAGTCCATAGTCTATCACAAAAGAAACACCCCTTCTATAGCTATTCCCTTTTTCCAATTTCTTCTGAAAAATCAACCTTTATTGACTTATAATAGTTAATAAGGTAAAATATTAAATGTACAAAATTATTAACTTTGTTTTTGTTTGTGTCAGGAGGAAAATAACATGGAATCAGCGATACAACTAGAAAGAGAACAACAAAGAAAAAAGAAACATCCTCCAGGTTTATACTTACTCTTCTTTACAGAAATGTGGGAAAGATTTAGTTACTATGGATTACGAGGATTATTAACATTATATTTAACGACAGCTTTAGTAAGCGGTGGTCTTGGGTTTAGTCCCGCATGGGCACTCTCTATTTACGGATTTTATACTGGAGCCTGTTATTTCACACCAATGATTGGTGGTTACTTAACAGACCGTTTTCTAGGTAGACGAAAAGCAATCACAATTGGTGGTATAACAATGGCAATCGGTAACCTTACACTATTTGCCTTGCAAAACCAATTAGGCCTATACCTCGGATTAGCGCTTATTATTATCGGTAACGGATTCTTCAAACCGAACATCTCTACACTGGTTGGAGAATTATACGAAGAGAACGACCCAAAACGTGATAGTGCATTTACCATTTTCTATATGGGTATTAACGTCGGGTCATTTTTAGCTCCACTCGTTTGCGGATTTTTATCAGAAAATTTATTCAAAACAACAGTTGATGGCGTTGTACATTACGGATTCCGTTACGGTTTCTTAGCCGCTTCAATCGGAATGATCATTGGACAAATTTTATTTACAACACTCTCAAATCGCTTCCTTGGTAATATCGGTAAAAAACCAACTCGCGATTTACAAACAGCTGCTGGACAACCATCAGTAGGAGATACACCGTTAACAAAAAAAGAAAAACAACGTACCGCAGTTATCGTCATTTTAACATGCTTCGTTGTCTTCTTCTGGGCTGGCTTTGAACAAGCTGGTAGCTCATTAACATTATATACAAACAAATTTGTAGACCGCTCTGTGTTCGGATGGGAAGTTCCAACATCTTGGTTCCAATCGGTCAATCCATTATTTATTATTTTACTTGCTCCAGTCATTTCTGCATTATGGGCAAAACTTGCAACTCGCAAGCAGGGTGATTTAAAAATCCCAACTAAAATGGGACTTGGGATGATCTTGCTCGGTATCGGTTATATCATTCTCGTTATCGCTACATTAAAAACAGGTAGTGATGAACATAACATTACAGAAAAAGCAAACTTACTATTTATCGTCTTTACGTATCTTTTCCATACGTTAGGTGAGCTATTCTTATCACCTGTCGGACTATCAATGGTTAGTGCGCTTGCTCCGGTAAAATTAGCATCTTTACTAATGGGTGTATGGCTAGCAAGTTCAGGTATCGCCAACATTTTAGGCGGACAACTTGCAAGCTTCACAACTTCACTTGGATACGCTGAAGTATTCACAGTTATTGGCGCTGTGGCAATTGTATTAGGTTGTGTTTTATTATTAATTTCTAAGAAATTAGTAAAATGGATGGATTAAAAAAGATGAGGAATTTCTCCTCATCTTTTTTATGCCGTTTTACCTTTTTCTATTGCTTGTTCGTACAGCTCTTTATGTTCTTTATATTCACTTGGTACGAAACTCTTATAGAAAAATGAGAACCAGCTGTCTCCCTTTTTATACCCTTCTTCTCGAATTTCCGCTGCTTTTTTATTCGATTTAAATCCTTCAGTAAACCATTTCTTTAACAATTCATTTCTTTCATACTTAGCAGGAACTTTTAAATCATAGTTTTCAAATGCATACTTATAGCCAGCTTTTTCTACTGCCTTTTTTGTAGATTTATAGCCTTTTTCATACGCTGTTTCATATGCCTTCACGTATACTTCTTTCTCTCTATTTCCAGGATTCTTTTCAGCTAATTCTTTCCCTGTCTTTTCCCCTAATTCAGCTTGCTCTTTTTCAATTTTTTCTACTCTTTCTTTATTCCCTACTTTGAACCCGTCTGCAAAGTTTACCTTAAACTCTGGAGCAACTTGACTATCGTCCATCGTCTCTTGTGCTAAACCTTGTTCTTTTCCTTTTTCAAAATGCGTTTTCTTCTGCTCTTCTAAAGACCATGCGGCTGCATAAGTCGCTTTAAACGCTTGTTTATATGCATCAGATTTTCCAGCTATATGCACTTCTGCATCATTTTTTCCTGCTTTAAAATCAGTTTCTCCATTCTTTTGACCTTCAAGTTGACCTTTTTCCATATCAGCTTGGCGCTGCGCTTCCTCTTGTTTACGTGCCTCTTCAGCTTTTCTTTGTTCCTCGGCTACACGTTGTCTCTCTTCTTCATCTTTACGCTGTGCTTCTGCATTACGTTGTTTTTCAGCCTCAGTATTGCGCTGTGCTTCTACTTGTCTCTCAGCTTCTACAGCACTATTATTATTCTGGCTAGGAGCTGGGCTCGTTGCACCACTACTAGAAGCTGGTTTATTGTGATAATGATATTCCCCGTACTGTAATCCCCATTTCTCACAATTTGTACGACACGTATGTCCGCCATTAGCATCTGTACGCCCTGGATGCGCATAAGCTGAAATTGGAGCTACCAATAACGCTATACTCGTTGTTAAAAGAAGTTTCTTCACCTGTTGTCTCACTCTTGTTCCTCCCAAAATATAGAATTCTAAATTTATTATACATAAATAGAAGAATACTTAAATACCAACCAAAATATTCTATTATTTCTCAACATTAGTAAAAAAGAAGGTGAACTCTTTAAAGAGTTCACCTTCTTTTTTACTTCTTCGCCTTCGTTCCTACTAAATCACCAGCAACAACATAACGCTTAGAATTATCCTTTACAGATACACATGTAATAAGCGTTATCTCATCTTTCCCATGATCCTCTACAACTTCCCACTTATCAGGAGTTACTTCAGATACACCAGTAACCGCATACTCATATTCATTTTCATTGTCATACAAATAAATTTTATCGCCTCTTTTCAAAGAAGCTATATCACTAAATAAAACACCTTTTTTAGACATGTTATGTCCTGCTAGTGCGTAATTTCCTTTTCCCATAACTTGATTCTCTTTTACTGTCGCTGCACCTGATAATAAGTTTTTTTCAGTAGAAGCTTTCAAAACAGGCAGTTCTACTGAAACACTTGGAATCGAAATACGACCGATTACTTGTTTCTTATCTAATGATGCATTCGCTACTTCCGCCAAGTCTGGTTGATTAATTTTGGAAGCATCTACAAATTCCGTCTCATGCTTTTCATAATCCATCTTTTGAACAGCCTGCACATTTTCAGTCTGTTTCTTTTCAGCCTGATATCCATCATAAAATGGCTTTCCAATTAACACGCCACCTACAACAAATAGAAGGATTGCTACTATACTATAAATTCTTTGCTTATTCATATACAATTCCTTTCCCTTACAAAATCTTACTCTATATAAAATGATAAAATAATATCGCCATATGTACAAGTATTAGCTTAAAAAGAAACCTTCTTGCCGGTGCAAGAAGGTTTCTTTTTAAGCTAATTTATTTCTGTATAGTGATACGTGAAATACTGTCATTTGAATAAAGAAAATCGAAAATATAATATATAATGGGTATCCAGGAAGATATTCATTAATAATAGGCGAAAAAGTTAAAAATCCAACTGCACAAGGTAACACAAACCATAACGATACAAATGTTGTTCGGCAAGCTTTATCCGTAATCGCTTTTTCACGTTCATCTTCTAGTGGAAATAATAATGGATACATCCAAAAAGATAAATTCTTATATTTTTTCTTTTGAATTCTATAAAAAATTGTAACTATAATTGCTCCAATAAATAATAAAATGAATGGTACTCCATTAAACCATACTTCAAATGGGAATTTCTCGTTTTTAATTATATCTGCTAACTCTGTAATGACACTATAAAATTCAACAAATGTCCAGCATGCTAAAGCAGTATAAAGCACGTTTATGATATAAGAAAAAACAATTCTATTCATCCTCTTCCCCCTCCTTATTTAAAACAAACACATCTTCCATCTTTAACTGAAACACATCACAAATCGTAAGTGCTAATAACAACGAAGGAACGTAATCCCCTTTTTCAATTGCTGCAATTGTTTGTCTCGTTACTCCAACCTTTTCTGCTAATACGCTTTGTGTAAAGTTAAAACGAGCTCTTAATTCTTTTACTCTGTTTAAAATGGTCAAATTTACCACCTCTCACCATTATTGTATGCTATCCTTAACAAAATGTAAACTCAACTTAACATTATTCTTACAAAAAAAATCCAACTTTACGTATTGTAAAGTTGGATTACGTTTTAGTTTAAAATTGTAAGCTTAACATTTTTTCTGCCCCACTTACTAGACGAAGCTTTATCTGGCATTAAAACATCAATTTTGTGACCTTTAATCGCGCCACCAGTATCTGCTGCAATTGCTTCTCCGTATCCTTCAACATATACACGAGAACCTAATGGGATAACAGATGGATCCACCGCAATCAATTTCATTCCTGGGTTTGCAGTTAGATTATAGCCTCCCCATGCAGAATATACTTGTTGACCTGGTGCATAGCCATTTTCACCTGGATCTGCTGTATAAGCTGTTGCATGTACATAAAGTTCTTTCCCGCCAGCAGTTGGCTTAGAAGACGGTTCAGGTTGTGCAGGTTTTGCAGGTTCTACCTTCGAATTATTATTAGCAACTGGTTCAGCCGGTTTACTAGCTTTTTCTTGCTTTTGCTTTTCAGCAATTTCTGCTTGTGCTTTCGCTAAAGCTTCTTGCTCTGCTTTTGCAGCCGCTTCTGCTTTTGCACGCTCTTCCGCCGCAATTCTTGCTGCTTCTTGTTCACGAGCAATTGTTTCTTGTACTGCCTTCATATTTGATTCAATTTTAGCTTTTTCTTCCGCTGCTAAATTAAGTTGACTTGCAACCTCATTATATTTAGCTTGAACTGTTTGTAAGTTATCTTGACGTTTTTTCAAGTTATCTTGCAGTTCAGCTTGCGCTTTTGCTAATTTTTGTTTATCTACTACTAAAGATGCTTCTTTTTCGTCAATTGTTTTCTTATCTTCTTCAATTTGACGAAGATCTTGTTCTTGTAGACGTAAAATTTCTTTATCAGCTTCTAGAATAGTAGAAACTGCGTTCATACGTTGTAAGAAGTCTGCAAAGTTTTTTGACTCTACTACAACTTCTACTACTAAACTTGTATTTGAGCTGTTTTGAACAGAAACCATACGTTTTCTCATAATATCTTTACGAGCAAGGACTTTATCCTCTAAAACGACAATTTCTTCCTTTTTTTGTTCAATCTGCTTATGTGTTTCATCGATTTTACGTTGAATAGCAGCTTGATCCTCTTTATTTTTTGCAATTGTATTATTTAAATTATGTAGTTCGTTTTCGATACCTTTAATTTCTTTACTAACAGCTTGCTTCTCTTGCTCTTTCTTTTGCATTTCTGCATCGTTTTGTTGCAATTGCTGTTGCATGTTGTTAAGTTTCTCGTCGTTTGACTCTGCTTTTACAGCGACTGTACTAGAAAGACCGATAATTCCTGCTAATACTAGACTACTGATTCGCTTAAAATAGTTCATAATCCGACTCCCTTCTTATACAGTTATACATGATTTATTTTACAGTTTGTTTACAAAACGATTAAATACAGTTTATTTTTCGTGACAAAAAAAAGAGAATTATGAATAAAATGTAATAGATTCTTAAATATTTAACAATTCCTATATTTAAAAAATACAAAAGATGCTAAAATCCAAATATAGAGAAAATATAACTTTCGAAGGCGGTTGAAATAAATACATGTTTACTCAAAAGAAATCACTCCAACATACAATTGCTCAATTAGAAGAGCGTATACAAGAATTAGAAGCAGAATTAAAACAAAAAGATATTGAAAAACAAGAGACTATTTCTACTATCCACGATCGTGTACAAAGCGTTGTCCAAGAGCACCAACTTGTAAATAACCAACACAATACACTCCAAAATTTAGTTCAACAATTAAGTTCATGTTTCGAAAATGTTTCAACACGTACGACACATTCCAATGAGTTAAATAATGAAATGTTACAAAAGGAACAAAGCTTAATTCAGTCTATTGCAGAAATTATTGACTGCTCTAATGAAGGAAAAGAATCCGTTCACCGCTTACTTATTGTAATTAATAAATTAGGTGAACAATCCCAACGCACGTCTAATAGTATGAATCATCTAAGCGAACGCTCAAAGGAAATCGAGCAAATTGTAGAAGTCATTCAAAACATTGCAGCACAAACAAATTTACTTGCTTTAAATGCGAGTATTGAAGCCGCACGTGCTGGAGAACACGGTAAAGGATTCGCTGTCGTTGCCAATGAAGTAAGAAAACTAGCAGAAAGTACAGCAGAAAGTACAAAAAACATAGGCAACTTAACGAAAAAAATTCAAGAAGAAATTGAAAAAGCATACGATAACACAAAAGATAATTTACATTTAGTCGATGAAGGTGTAGAAATGAGCGCCGATACAAACGCTAGAATTGAAAATATTTTAGTTATGATTCAAACGTTACAAAATGGTGCTACAAATGTTATTAAAGCTATTGAAAACCAAAAATCTTGTAATGATGACATATTACGAGAATTCGCTAACACACAACAAATGTTCCAAAAATTAAATACTACTATTATGAATCATATTCATGATGCTGAAAAAGTCGATGTTCAATTGTCTAAAAGTCTTCAAGGAACAGTAAATTCTTAATTAAAAATAAAAATCCCTTATACTGCTATAAGGGATTTTTATTTTATTTCGAATATTTATTTCTTTTCAATATTCATCCATATCTTTGTTATAATGGAAAAGTTGTTTCTTTCAACTAATAAACAAGGAGGTTATTATGGAACAATTTTACTACGTTTTAAAATATTTAATTCTCGGTCTGTTCCAAGGACTAACAGAACCAATTCCAATTTCTTCAAGTGGTCATCTCGTTTTAGCACAACATTTGCTAGGACTAAAAATAGAAGGGTTTAGCTTCGAACTACTTGTTAATTCAGCTTCATTATTAGCTGTATTACTTATTTATAGAAATGATTTAATTCGTCTAACGAAGAATGGTCTCTCTTATATATTTACAAGAGCAGAAGACGCAAAATCAGATTTCTTCTTTATTATTTATCTTGTTATTGCAACCATTCCAGCAGGTGTTATTGGTGTTTTATTTAAAGATTACATCGATCAGTACTTAAAAGGTGTGAAGATGGTTGGGATTTCCCTTCTTATTACTGCTGTCGGCCTTTGGATTATTAGAAATTTACGCGGTCGTAAAAATGATGGCGACCTTTCTATGAAAGATGCAATCATCGTCGGATTAGCACAAGCTTGCGCACTGATTCCCGGAATAAGCCGATCTGGTGCCACAATCGTAGCAGCAATGTTACTTGGTATGAAGCAAGAAACAGCTCTTCGCTTTTCATTCTTACTATACATTCCTGTTAGCTTAGGTGGCTTATTGTTAAGCATTACAGACATTGCAAATGATCCAAATCTAGACACATTATTCGTGCCATATGTTGTTGCATTCATCGCAACATTTATCATGACGTATATTTCACTAAAATGGTTTATGAACATTATGGCAAAAGGAAATTTAAAATATTTCTCTTTCTATTGTATTATCGTAGGTGTACTTACTCTTATTTTCTTATAAAATGAAACTTACAAATTGAAAGCGAGTCATTCTATTACACTAGATGACTCGCTTTTTTATACCTGTATTAAGTTAAAATCTATCATTTACTTTGAATTTTCTGAATATTATGATATCATTTAAGTTCACTATTATAGTAAAGCTATCTTTCCTACTATTATCGTAAAAGAGGTGTTTATATGTTTATTGTTACTAAACTCATTCATATTAAGTACGGATATGAAAGTGAGCTTCTTTATGGGCTTAAACAATATTATCCTTCTCCCGGAACGAACGGTTGTATTAACATAGAGTTTTCACATGTTCATCCTACAAATGATAAGGCAGAATATATGATTCGTATGTTATGGAAAACACAACAAGATTACCATACATGGCTTTCTCAAAGAGAAAGAAATGTAACTTTGAAGCACAAAATACAAGGCTATATCCTTTCTTCCAAATCAAATGCTAGCTATGTACATTAACCCTTCTCTTTTTATTCCTTACGAGGGGAAAAATGATAAAGTGGAACTTTAATCAGCTCTCATCAATCGGGCTGTTCACAAATAACGAGATAAGGCCCCTCTTACTTTTCATACTGTAAGAGGGCTTCTCTTATGCATACACTTTCTTCTCTTGACAATACAAACGAATAACATGTTTATTTTGTTGAAATACATCATGCGTCAGACGAATAATAATAAAGTTTCTTTTTGTTTGATCATCATGAACAAAAATCTGTTCTCCCTCCTGAAAACGCCATGCACTTTCAAAAGTCGTAATATGATCCCCACTTACAGAAAAAAGTTCATATCGCATCTCTTGTACCCTCTCTCAACTTCTATAATCATAATATCCTCATATTAAATTTATTATAACTTAATTCCTATAAAATTAGTAATTTTTTCTATTTCGAAAGATTTGAACTTTGTATTTAAATATTTTTGGCGCTATAATGATAAACGAATTTTCATTGAAAGGAGTTTTACTTTGACTGCATATTTATTTCCAGTAAAAACAGCATTTATTTTATTTCCCTTTTTAGCAATGTTTCTTTTAATCCCTTTTTTAATATTTAATTATCGAAAATACGGTTATTTAAATAAATGGCGCTCATTTATTTTATACTCATTATTACTTTACTTATTAAATGCCTATTTTCTTGTTATTTTGCCGTTACCACAAACGTTTGATACTTGTAGCCTACAACCAGCTAATACACAACACATGCAACTCTCACCATTTTATTTCATACAAGAGATTAGTAGTCATACATCGGCAGTTTTAACGAAACCAGCTACTTATTTCTACTTATTAAAAGAGTCTGCGTTTTTACAAGTTGCATTTAATGTTCTATTAACTATTCCATTCGGTATTTACTTACGTTATTATTTCCGACGTAGTTTCTTACAAACAATTTGCATTTCCTTTTTCCTTTCACTATTTTTCGAGCTAACACAAGTGACTGGATTATACGGTATATACAATTGTGCATACCGATTATTTGATATCGATGATTTGTTTTTAAATACATTAGGTGGCGTAATTGGTTTTATCATTGCCCCAATATTTACGTACTTCCTTCCGAAGACAAATGAGTTAGATAGTCATATTGATTTAGAAACGAAACCAGTCGGATTCATTCGTCGCCTTATCGCGATGCAAATTGATTGGATTTTCTTATCTATCGTCGTACCTGTCGTTAAAAACAAAGGAAATTCTTTCTTCGTTTCTAATATGCAATCTTACACGAATATGTATGAACTCATTTTCATTACGTGTTCAATCCTTATTTATTTTATTCTTATTCCATACTTTACAAATGGAAAAACAATTGGGAAAGCATTGCTTCGCATTCATCTGAAAGGAAAATCAGATCGTATTACATTAAAAGAACTATTTATTCGCTACGGTATATTTTATTTTGCGTTAGGCGGAATCAATTATATTCTTTCTAGTAGCTCTATGTTAAATCATACAGAACCTTTAGTATTACTCGTTACATTGTTATTCCTATTTATCATTAACGGCCTATTCATTATTCATGTTTTACTGCATGTATTTAGCCGTGATAAACTACTATTTTATGAACATATTAGTCATACAAGAAATGCAATTACACTAAAAAAAGCTGACAAATAATTATTTGTCAGCTTTTTTATATACATAATGTGAAACTTTAATCAGTGGGGGTCTTACTGCCCGGCAAATAGCGGGATAAATAACTTTTCTGCATAAGGATTAAAAAACATTCCAAGTTCATCTAGAGACTTCCTCGCCTGTAAAAACGAATGAAACTCTGGATATATATCTTGTAATTGCTCATACGATAATGTATGCATTTTCCCCCAATGCGGACGCCCTTCATACTTCAGAAAAATTTTTTCCACTTCGCCAAAGTAAGCAGCATATTTCATACCTTTATACATATGAACAGCGATATACGCTGAATCTCTTCCATAGGCTGGACTAAGCCATATATCATCACCCTTCACATAGCGGCATTCGATCGGGAAGTGCACCTTATACTTTTTCTTTTCAATAAGATTTGAGATTTCTTCTACCACAGTCCTCATATACTTTGAAGGAATGCTATACTCCATTTCATAAAATGGTACCGTACGTGATGTAGCAAATACTTCATAGCTCGGGCCAATTATTTTTGTGTTTGGTACAGCCTTAGCTGATAATCGACTCACTCCTTTACTTATAGAAGGAAACCATTTACACCCTTTAGATAGCAAAGAGAACATCCTATTTTCAAGTAACTCCACCTTTAGTTTATGCCATTTCAAATCACTGCCTGTATTCGTTGTTTCGTTCGTAAGTTTTACTTGTACTTCATCAGAATAAGGAAAAACGAAAAATTCAAAGTGACGATGCTTCTTATACTCTTCTAGTTTGTTCATTACAGTAGATAATGACTGTTTTTCACTTTCATAAACGAGTGAATACGCTGGAATAACCTTCAATTTTATCTTTACAATGATACCTAACATTCCAAGTGACAACTGAAACGCTCTCCAATATTCTACGTTCTCAGCTTCCGAACAAACTATACTCTCACCATTAGATAAAACGGCCGTAATCTCTATAACTTGTGTTGATAAACTCCCAAAGGTAATACCCGTTCCATGAGTCCCCGTACTAATCGCTCCTGCAATAGATTGTGAATCAATATCCCCTAAATTTTCTTGCGCATAACCTTTTTCCTCAAGTAACTTCCCTAAATCATATAACTTTGTTCCTGCCCACACTTCAGCGACCATCTTCTCTTCATCAATATTCACAATGCCCTTCAATTCATCTAAAGAAACTAAAACTTCTTCGGTTTGCACAAGGGGTGTAAACGAGTGTCCTGAACCAACAACACGAATTTTCCGCCCCTTTTTTCGTGCAAGCCCCACTACTTCTACTACATCTTGTATACTTTCTGGATACATCGTATAATGCGGCGTTCCTTCTACATTCCCTGTCCAATTCCTCCACTTTTGTCCCTTTATAGAAAGCATTGGCCATCCCCCCGATATGTTGAATACTCCCCAACAATCTCTCCTTTTTTAACACGATACAAAAAAGGAAAGCGCTCACATAATTCACCAGCCTTACTATGACGAAACAAAATGGACTCTCCTATATCCACTCGTTCCTCGCCGCTATAAAAAATTGGCGTTTGTACCTCGCCAGCACCTTCTAAAGCTAATAGTTTTGCACCCTTCGGTCTCCAAACTTCAGGCTCTTTATCTTTTCCAACTGCTCCTGAAGCAATATATCCACCACCTAGGCAAGTGTAAATAAACGGGACTGGTTTACGCACAACTGGTAAAGCAAATCCGACCGCTGGATGAAATTTCACCTCTTTATAATAATCAAACAGCTTCGGAGAATAAAAAGCAGAACCTATTGTAATCTCTGAAACTGAATTATCTTTCTCAGTTGTTTTTATGCTTCCTGTTCCGCCTCCATTTACAAACCTTAGCTCAATACCAAGTTTTTGTATTGCTTTTACAATATATTCTCTTCTTTCTTTCACTTCTAGCACTGATTTCTGCTTTAAATACGAAATCACTTTACTCTTCAGCCATTGATTCGGTATATGGTCTCCCACCCCAGCAATTTGAGCTTCATAACCCATCACACCATCTAACATTAAATATGATGACCTTCTCACCTTTTCTACTACTTTCAACGCATCCTGCACATTTTTTACTGGGGATCTTTGTACACCAAAATGAAATTGAAAGAAACGACTACTCATATCAATATCCAAACAAACACGAAAACATCCTCTAGATTTCTCAGCAATTTTTTCTAAATACACAATATGCTCTTCACAATCCACCATACAAGTTATAATGAAACCTTTCTTTGTTAGCAAACTAATTTCACACAAAGCTCTTTCATCATAAGCAGGATATCCGAGCAATAAATCATTAAATCCTTGTTCTATTAAAAATAAAACCTCTCTAGGTGAAAAGCACATAATACCTTGAAATCGATCATTTGCAGCTAAAATCTTTTGCATAATCGGAACAGAACGTAACGATTTACTCGCTATACGAATCTTCTTATTTCCACTTAACTCTATAATCGATTGAATATTTCTATCTAAAGCCACTTCATCCAAAAATGCACAAGGTAATGGAACTTCTTTAAAAATTCCTCGATCCACATTTTTCTCTCCTCTTTTCAATATGTCTTATACATATTGGAAAGAAAGTATGATTTTCCTGTTTGCAAATAAAAAAAGTTTCTTCTTTACGAAGAAACTTTTTGAAACTACTTCATAGAAATAGTCGCCTCTACTGGATAATGATCAGAGTAATCATTATACGTATATTTTTGGAACCACGATGTAACAGTCCATTGTGGAGATTTCGGCTGTAACACCTTATTCTCTATATACGATGGGTTCGCATGGTCTTTGCTTGCAATAATATAATCTAAATATTCGGCAGGACTATCAGGGAAATTATATTTTGCAATACTGTTTGTCGTTGCATCCCAAGTCGCTGTATGTCCAGTATAAGATGGTACAGAAGCGTTCAATGTTTTAAACATAGATGCATACTCTGAATCATTATTGTTCTCTGCATTTATCTTATTTACGTTCATATCACCACCAATTAACACATACTCATTATTTGGTATATTTTTATTTTTAATAAAATCTTGAATTTCTTTTAATTGGTTCGTACGTACAGATGCTGGTGAAGTTTTTCCGCACATACTATCTTCAGCCTGCAAATGCGTCCCAATCACGTGAACGAAACGATCATTTTTCTTAATTTTCGTGTATACAAATCCTTTATTCGATAAATTATCTGGCCCGCATCCTTTTGCAAATACATATTGAATCTTTTCAGCGATTGGCCATTTGCTCACAATCGCAACGCCACCATCTTCAGGAGTTGAAGATGAATAGTTTCCTAACGTTTTATCCCATTCGCTTCCACTACTACGACCTAATACTGCTGTTTGATTTGGATATTCTTTCTTCAAATTGCCTAATAAACGATCTGAAGCACTATTATCAAACACTTCATTTAATATAACAACATCTTGATTCTTTATATAATCTGCCGCCCCGATTAAATCAGCACGCTCAGTTTGTCCCCAGTTTGGATATAAGTTTGTTGATAGCATATATACATTATGCGTCATCACTTTTAATGTATCATTTTGATTTGTAGATGCTTCTGCTTGAGCTGAAGTTCCGCTATATAAAGCTCCTAAACCAACCCCTAAGCTAAGTACACCTTTTAGCAATTTACCTTTCACGTTTCATACCTCCATGTATTGTATAGTAATAAAAAGGCCAAATACTCTATTCTGAGATTTGACCTTTTTCAAATACTTAACGATTTCCGTACGTATCAAACCAAAGCTGAATGTATCCAGCAGTAACACGTTGTGCATCCATTAAACGCTTACCTGTCATTGGTGTAACTTCAGCGCGCCATTTATCTGCATATTCTTGTGATACAGCTGCTCTTACGAACCAATCTTTCGTATTATCATTTACAATGCCAGCGTAATCTTGTTTCGCAACTACTGCCGCTCCATGAATCCAATCTTCTGGATTCGTACCTTTCCAGTTCCAATACCCATTTCCATCCGTTACTTTATAATTATCTTTTATCGTATCTACAAAGTTTTCATATTTAGAATGGAATCCTTGTGGATACGAAAGGTTCGTAAAGTTTGCCGCATGCATTGGTTGGTTTACATCCCCTAAATAATGAAGAGATAATCCTAAATAGAAGAATGCTTGTTTCATATCTTTATTTTTGTAAGACTCACCAGCTAATTTAAAATATTTAGCTCCAGTTTCCTTTGCCTGCTTTGCATACGGAATATAAGTTTTCCCATTGTCAGGGTCATAGAAATGTGAAGCAAATGTGCTATTATCATAATAAGGATTTTCATAGTCAGCAGCATAAATACCGTTCTCTAACTCAGTACGCCATTCATTTAATAGTGCAACTCGATCTTGTTTTACAAGTGTTGTATTACGAGACATAATATCAATTGCACGGTTTACAATCCATAAATGAGAATTCACGCCTTCTTTATGTTTATCTTCAGCAGACCAGCGCGGAATAACTCCAAATCTCTGTCCCCCATCATTTTCATGAGCAAATGCAACACTTTGTAATGGAGCAACTAATGTAATAGCTGCCGCTAAAGCAAGTACTTTCTTTTTCATATAAAATCCTCCATTTTATAATTGAATTATTGTAAACATTTTGTTAGGATCCTATGATGTCGTCCGGTTAACCTATGACTAGAATATCCCACCTTTCACGAAATTTCTATCACTAAATTAAAATATGCAAATGTTCATATCATTATAACTTTATACATAGTGAATATAATGAATGAATACACTTTCATTTTAATAAACTATTATTAAGGCTTGTCTAAACTAATGTAAAAAAAGAGTAAAGCACCCACATGCTTTACTCTTTTTTTCTATTCGATAATATACTTGGCAATTGTACATTAACTGCCAACTTATGTATAAATCCAAACACTAATCCGATCCCTATAAATATGTATAATATCGTAAATATCTTTCCGAAGTCAGTTTGGGGACTAAATTGCCCATCACCGACAGTAGTCAGCGTCACAACGCTAAAATATAAAGCATCCAGAGGACGTAACCCCTCCACTGTACTATAAAAGATTGTACCAGATATTAATGTCAAAATTGTTAATACGAATAACACTTGAAATTCTTTATCTTTCCATGCTCGCAAACAAGCTTTTAGCATCCGTTTCAATGTCAATATAAATGAAAGCATTAGACTTCCCCTTCCAAACAAAATACCTTTAGTTACAGGAAAGTCTATCACCTTTCTGTACAGAAAAAAAGTAGCCCTCTTCTATTTCTAGAAAAGGGCTACTTTTTTCGATTCTATCTTATTTAGGTGAAACAAGAATTTTCACTTGGGTTTTATCTTTTACAAGTGCTTCAAATCCTTCTTCAACAACTTGATCCACTGTAATTTTTTTCGTAATTAATTTCTCTGCTTGAATTTGTCCAGAGCTAATCAATTTAATAACAGCTGGGAAGATGTGACGGTATCCTAAAATACCAATAACTTCTTTTTCTTTTAATACTAAGTTATTTGGAGTAATTGTTGCGTCTTTTTCCCATACACTAACAATTACAGTTTGTCCTTCGAAGCTTGTACTTTCAATCGCTTGGCGTAGTACAACTTCAACACCTGTTACTTCAAAGCTAACATTTACACCTAAACCATTTGTTAAGTTACGAATTTCAGCTAACACATCTTGAGTTGCTGGGTTTAATACATAATCCGCACCTGCTAATTTCGCTAACTCTTGACGTTCTTTAGAAAGTTCAACTGCAATAACAGGAGTTGCTCCTGCTGCTTTAGCTGCTTGGATAACAAGAAGTCCAATTGGACCGCAACCAAATACCGCTACAGCTTCCCCTTCTTTTAATTTACTTTGACGTACTGCATGAACTGCTACTGCTGCTGGTTCTACAAGCGCACCTTGTTCATACGTCATTTCATCTGGAATGTGATGAACCATATCTTCTGGTACTACTGTATATTCAGAGAAACCGCCGCCTTCTCCGCCAAGACCGTGGAAAACAAGTTGTTCACAAACATTGTAATGTCCATGTTTACAAGCTTCACATTTACCACAAGAATAAATTGGCTCTACAACAACGCGGTCTCCCACTTTATGAGATGTAACTCCTTCACCAATCTCTATTACCTCACCACTAAACTCATGACCTAAAATAACAGGTGCTTTCACATGTGTTAATGGATGTTCTTCTGTTGGAATAAAAATAGGCCCTGCTAAATATTCATGCAAGTCTGTCCCACAAATACCACACCATTTAACTTTGATTTTCACTGTTCCTGGTTTTACTGTTGGTTCTGGTACTTCTTCTACTCGTACATCACGTTGATTATGCCAAAGTAGTGCTTTCATTTTATACATCCCTCTCTATGTATATACTTAACCTGGTGAAGTTTACAACTCTATTATAATACTTCTATCCATATATTTCAAAAAAACAATCACGTTCCCACTAATTTTTTACAAATAACGTTCAATATTTTGTCACTTTGTACTTTTTTCCACATCTGTTAATTCAATTTCATTGCAGGTGAAATTAGCATTGTGCCATAATAGCATAGGAGAGGTGAATATCGCTTGAAATATTTTATTTACTTTATCGTTATCGTGGCATTTTTAGATACATTTTCACAATTACCTATTATGAGTACTTTCGCTCAAAGCCTTGGAGGAACTCCTCTTATTATCGGTCTAGTTGTCGGTATGTACTCATTCGCTAATATGATCGGTAATATTATTGCTGGAGCCGCTGTCGATAAATTTGGTGCAAAAAAAATCCTTTATATAAGCATGGGAATTACGAGTTTCATAGTCTTGTTATACACCGTTGTTCAAAGTGGTGAACAACTATTAGTTGTGCGCTTTATGCATGGATTTAGTGATGGCTTTTTAATTCCTGCTGCCTTTACATTTTTATCAAAACAAACAAATGCAAAAAGACAAGGAAAAGCAATGGCTCTATCTGGTGCTGCTGTTGGAACAGCCGCAATCGTAGGACCTGCTTTCAGCGGTATTATGAAAGCAACAGCTGGCGTAGAGTGGGTCTTCATTACTATTTCTATTTTAATGGCTCTTGGTACGATCGTATCTCTATTCTTCTTACCAAATAACGTATCAAGAAAAGATACATCAAGAACGCAAATGATGAACAAAGAAGATATGGTTGAACTTTTAAAATCAGAACCGTTATTACAAGCATATATTGGTGCTTTCACATTAATGTTTTCACAAGGAATTGTCACTTATATGTTACCAGTAAAAGTTGAGGCATTAGCGCTTAAAGCATCCACAACAGGCATGATGTTAAGTGTATTCGGTATAACTGCTATCCTCTTCTTCTTGCTTCCAACAAATCGTATTTACGATCGATTTAATCGTTCGAAACTAATGCTAATCGGAATTGCAGTTATGGCATTCGCATTATCTTTACTCGGATTATTTGCTACAAAAGGTATGCTCTTTATCGTAATGATGATTTATGGAATTGGATTCGCAATCCTCTTTCCGTCTATTAACGCTTTACTCGTTGAAAATACTACAGACGATAATCGTGGAAAGGCATTCGGATTATTTTATGCCTTCTTCTCATTAGGAGTTGTTGCTGGCTCCTTTACAGTCGGCGCAATCGGAGCATCACCTAGCATCAGCTTCATTATCGGGACAGCATTTTTATTAACATTTGCTGGGATGATTTATGTAAGAAGCAAAGTAAAAAAGACAATGATGGGATAATCCATCGTTGTCTTTTTTAAAATGCATATTGATATAATCCGTAATATAATGGAAGCGTTGGAATAATGCCAATTAATTTAAATATAAAAGGTAATGGCTCATCTCGCTCTTCATATAAACGAAAAACAAAAACTGCAGTTAAAGTCCAAATGACGCTAAACAAGAAGATACATTTCCAAACAATTGAGGTTAATATTTGTATATCAAATACAAAACCAAAAAGCCCTATCCACGTAATAATAGATACTACAAAGTCAAACTTTTGAATTGGTGTTTGAAACATACCCCTTACTAACGAAATAATAGCTAACATTGCTACAATAACTAAATATATTTTCCAAAGCATAATGATAATCTCCTATTCAATTTAACTTTTAACTTTCAGCAAACCATATTTAATAAACAATATAGCATTATATTTTTCATAGAAATAATACAATGGATAACAAAATAAAAAGAAAATAAGTACAGTTGGTACATTGTCTACAATAGAAAAATATTTTACTAGTAATTCCTTAATACTCTCTCCAATAATAATAAACAATGGAATTATACAAATCACCGCTAATATTAAACATGGCGTTACCCTGATTTCTTTCAACTTCACCTTACAATGTGGACACCTTAATGAAAAAGGATGCGGGAGATCAATAATATGCTGTACAGTAATATCCCCTTCACACTGTGGACATTCAATAACTTCTTTCATTTATCGCTTACTCCTTTCTATCTATAAAAAGAGCCCTATTGAATAGAACTCTTTTTTGCCCAATATATTACTTTTGTGTATAACCAAATAACAATGTAAATAAATTGAGCCGTAAAGGCAATAATACATCGCTTCTTTTAAAAAGAAAGTTTATAAATACCGACGATACTTCGACAATTTCCTCGGAAATATTTCCTTTCCCCACATAATTTGATACACTACACATGAATAAACACTTGTATTACATAAACTAAAATAATAACTTACTGTACAAATTAAAAAGCACACTCTTCATATGAAGAGTGTGCTTTTATGTTATTAACGTTTAATCCAAACAGCGCCTGCCGATTTATCTTCTGCCTGTCCAACAACTTGGAATTTAAGTCCAAGGTTTGGAACTTTTCTTCCTGCATCTGCAATTTGCTTGTTACTATATACTTTTGAATCATCAAAAGTTGTAACACCTTGTAATCCAGAATAGTTAAACTGACCACGTGTTAATGAATTTACACTCCATGCTGGTGTTTTATCAAATGAAAATGCAGCATCTGCAATTTGCATGCCCGTATTACCGTATGCTGGTTTTCCGTTTAAATTACCAACTAGCGCTTCTGGATGAGAATCTACAACACCAAGGAATCCTTCACCTGGATGCACCCCAACCCAGTTATCTTTGAAACTATCATCTGCATACCAAACGACAAGACCTGTATTATACACTGGACCTTTTCCTGCTTTTAAACCATTATCTGATCCCGCATAGTTTCTCCACTCTAAGTAGTAATAATGAGCTTTCTTCTCTGTCCCATCAGAAACAACAAAACCATTTAAATTCATTTTAGACTGTCCTTCTGCATCATCAGAAAATACAACTTGTCCATCAACAGTTACATTTACATTGTCCATCGCAAAACCTTTATATGTTACAGCCGGATCTGTAATATAGTCTAATTGTAGTTTCACTTTTTTGCCTTTAAATTGACTTAAATCATATGATTTATCAATCCATTTCCCATCTGTTGTATCTTTATCTCCTTGGACTACTTTTTCTCCAAGTCTATCAATTAACGTCTTCGTTCCATCTTCTGTTACTGCATGTACTTCGACGAAATCGCACTCTGCTTCTAACTCATAATTTGCTTTATAATCGAATTTTGCATTTGTTCCTTTTGTTAAATCAAAGAAAGGTGTCTCTAACGTTGTATGCATATCATCGCCTCTTGTACTATAATATGCATGCTTTCCAAACTCCGGTTTAATCGTTTCAACACTTTTACCTGGTAAGTTAACACGTACAACGCCTGGACGATTTGATTTCGTAACACTTTGATCAATATAGGTAGGAACTCCCATACCACTCTTAATTTTATCGTAATCTACTTCTAATATTTTTGCCCAGTTGCCACCCATATTCTTTTGTAAGAAGTCTTTATTTTGTGGTGAAAAACTTGTCGGCTCCGTTCCTGCGATTTTTCCTGTCCAACTACCTCCACTCATTAACGACCAAGCTTCGACAGGTGAACCATTTCCAGTATATTTCGTGTCATATTCATCTGGTAATCCAAGATCATGTCCAAATTCATGCGCAAACACACCTACAGCTCCATCTTCTGGTTCAATTGTGTAATCATGTGCTGCTACTTTTCCACCAAAGTAATCTACTTTTGATTTTGTACCTTCAATCGCTACTGGATCTACTGCTAATTTTGAACGATGTGACCAGATCGCATCATCACCTAATTTACCACCACCTGCTTCTTGACCAACACCAGCATGGATTACCATTAAATGATCAATTACACCGTCAGGTTCATTTTGATTCCCATCCCCGTTTGTATCATATCTATCAAACTGATCAAACTGAGATAAATCTAGTCCTTTCTCAGCAGCTGCATGCAAAGCTTCTTTCACTAAATCACGTGCACCTTTCGGACCTTTATTATCGTGACCACTGCTACCATCAGCTCCATAATCAGATGCTTTTCCTGGAACTGTTAGCCACTCCGTTACATATCCGTCTGTCGTATAACTACCACCAGACTGCTCTTCATAGTATTGTTTAAACGTTTTTACTTTTGAACCATCAAATAATGTATAAGGCTCCTTACCGAACAACATCTTTTGATAATGTTCTCTACTAAAGTCTTTCGAATACATATAACCTGGTGTTTGATCAATATTATTATGTTTATAATCACTAAATTCAACGAGTAGCACTAATACTTTATCCGATCGAACAGATCCTTTATATGGAGCTTGCTTTGCTTTTGAAGTTGGAACTTGCCCATTTAATTGCTTTTTATTTGGTTCTGGCTTTTGCTCAAGATTAATATTTTTTTCAGTCTTTTTTACATTTTCCTTTTCTTCCATCTTTTTCTCTTTTACTTTTTTTGTGAAATCAGACGTTTCTTGTGAGTGAGCATCTGGAAGAATTTCTTTGTTCGCCTGATCTCCTTGTTTCTTTTCAATATATTGCTCGACAGCCTTTTTCGTCTCTTCTTTAGAAGATGCTGGATTAATTGTTCCTCTTTCTTTCAAAGCTTCCGCTAAACGATCTTCTTGAATTAAATTGTAATCAATTGGCGTTGTAGACACATTCTCTTTCTCTTTTGCTGGCGTTTCTGCATATGCTAACGGCGCACTCATTACAGATGTGCATCCGATAATTGCTGCAATTGCTAATGATGACAACACTTTAAATGGGGCTTTTCTTCTCATTCCATTTCTCTCCTTTTATAAAACTTAAAATTCAGATAAATCGGTGCGTTTTTGTCGAAATCTCTGTTTACTACCCTCCCTATATAAAAAGACATAATTCTATAAACATTAAACTTTCTGTTATAGAATCATGCCCTCCAGTTTTCTGGTCAGACCCTCTATCTGTTTATCCCTTGGTTCAACTAATAATCAGTGTGCTGATGAACAAAGCCCCCACTGATTAAAGTTTCACTTTATATCGAAATATGAAAAATAAAGAGTTATGTGATATATATTAAATATCTTATATAACAAATTTAAAAGACAATATGCAAAATTGCATGAAAATTCTTTTAAATAAAAAAGAATCCTAGTCAATTAAACTAGGATTCTTGATTTTCTATTATTTCTCTTGTGTTTTTTCCCAATCAGCTAAGAATTTCTCAATTCCTTGATCTGTTAATGGGTGCTTCACTAATGAAGCAATTACGTTTGCTGGGATTGTTGCAATATGTGCACCGTTTAATGCTGCGTCAGTTACGTGAACGCTGTGACGTACAGATGCTGCAATGATTTCTGTTTCGATGCCATGAATTGCAAAGATTTCTGCGATTTGACGAATTAAATCCATACCGTTATGACCGATATCATCTAAACGACCTAAGAATGGTGAAACATATGTTGCACCAGCGCGAGCTGCAAGTAATGCTTGAACTGCTGAGAATACTAATGTAACGTTTGTACGAATTCCTAAATCTGAGAATGCTTTTACTGCTTTTAAACCTTCTGTTGTCATTGGAACTTTTACAACAACGTTTGGAGCAATCTTCGCTAATTCTTTTCCTTCTTCAATCATTTTATCAGCTTCTAAGCTAATTACTTCTGCACTTACAGGTCCTTCTATAAAGCTGCAAATTTCACGAATACGCTCATGGAAATCTACGCCTTCTTTTGCTACAAGTGATGGGTTTGTCGTTACTCCAGCTACTACGCCTAATGCATTTGCCTCTTTAATTTCGTTAATGTTTGCTGTATCAATAAAAAATTTCATTTGTTATTCTTCCTTCCTAATTTTCATTTTATATTTATTTATTTTTCTTAATAAGCTCTAATTCAATCGGAATAGATTTGTCCACTTTTTTACCTTGTGTTATCTCTTTTGCTGTTTGCATCGCCTTCTCTCCGATTAATTCCGGTTTTTGAGCGACTGTTGCAGCCATACGCCCATCGTTAACCGCTTTCACAGCATCTTCTGTTGCATCAAATCCAACAACTACTACATCTGTTTTTCCAGCAGACTTCAATGCTTCAAGTGCACCTAATGCCATCTCGTCGTTATGCGCAAACACGGCTTTAATATCACCATTTGCTTGCAAAATGTTTTCCATAACAGATAATCCTTTCGCTCTATCAAAATCAGCCGCTTGTTTGGCAACTAC
The DNA here is from genome assembly GCF_058792475.1 of Bacillus sp. MT94. NCBI lineage: Bacteria > Bacillati > Bacillota > Bacilli > Caryophanales > Bacillaceae > Bacillus > Bacillus sp. MT94. The sequence continues at coordinate 57,711 of NZ_JBXAEZ010000007.1, forward strand.
TTTTAAAGACTTATCGGCTACGTTATGGAATCCTTTCCCACGTTCACGAGCAGCAGACGATCCAGGGATTCCTTCTAACTCAGCAACGTTTGCTCCTTCGCCGACTAATTCACGAATGTAATCACTAGCCATTTGACCACCTTCGATATTATTAGATGCAATGTGAGAAACAACCTTACCTGAATTCGCAACGCGGTCTACTGTAATAACAGGAACATTTGCTGCATTTGCCGCACTTACCGCTGAAGCAACAGCATCTGAATCGGTCGGATTAATAACAACTACATCGACACCCTTTTGAATTAAATCTTCAACATCGTTCGTTTGCTTCGCTGCATCATTTTGCGCATCAACAGCAATCAATTCGATGCCGCTATCTTTCGCTTTCTTTTCTGCACCCTTTTTCAAAGTTACAAAGAAGGGATTATTTAAAGTTGAAACAGAGAATCCAACTTTAATAGTTTTATTTCGACCTTTATCGCTAGAATCCTTTGCCCATTCTGGTGGTTCCATTGAACAACCAGCAGTAATGACCATAATACATGCAACGAGTATAAGTAACCATTTCTTCATGAACTGTCCCTCCATTACGCTTCTTTTCGGCGATCAATTAATACAGCTAGTAAGATTACAAGTCCTTTTACAACTTGTTGGAAGAAAGAAGATACACCTAATAAATTTAAACCATTATTTAGTACACCGATAATTAGTACACCGATGAATGTACCAACAATCCATCCTCTTCCCCCAGAAAGACTTGTTCCACCTAATACAACTGCTGCAATTGCATCTAATTCGTAAGAAGTACCTGCAGTCGGCTGTGCAGAATCTAGTCGTGATGTTAAGACAATACCTGCAAGCGCTGCCAAAATTCCGGAAAGACCGTAAATCATTACTTTAATTCTCGTAACATTAATACCTGATAGTGCTGCTGCTTCTTCATTTCCACCAATTGCAAATGTACGACGGCCAAATGTCGTTTTCTTCAAAATGAAGTACAGTACTGCGAAAGCGATCATCATTGTAACAGCTGGTACCGGAATACCAAGAAAATAACCGCGGCCAAACATTTGGAACATTAAATGATCACCAAGACCAGTGATCGGACGTCCGTCCATATAAACAAGCGTCAACCCACGAAAAATAGTCATTGTTGCTAAAGTTGCAATAAATGGAGCTACTTTTCCTTTCGCAATGATGATACCGTTTACAATCCCCATTACAAGACCTGCTAATAGTCCAACTGCCATTGCAAGGAACGGATCCATGCCACTTGCCATCATTCCAGCAACAAGTGCACTTGATAATGCTAAAATAGAACCTACCGATAAGTCAATACCCCCTGTTAAAATTACGAAGGTCATTCCGAATGCAATAAGCGCATTAATCGATACTTGACGCAGTATATTAAATAAATTTGGAATTTCAATGAACGCTGGATTTAAAACTGTAATTACGACGATAATTAATACTAAACCGATTAAAGAACCGAGTTGTTGTAATACATTCCCCTTCTTAGCCATCCTTACTCTCCCCCTGTAGCTAGTGCCATAATAGACTCTTGTGATGCCTCATCTTTCCCTAAAATGCCGCCGACTTTTCCTTCATGAATAACAAGAACTCGATCACTCATTCCTAAAACTTCCGGAAGCTCAGATGATACCATAATAACGGCATCGCCTTGCTCTGTAAGCTTATTCATAATAGAGTAAATTTCTTTTTTCGCTCCAACATCGACACCTCTTGTTGGCTCATCTAAAATGAGTAATTGCGGATGAATGCCTAGCCATTTTGCGATTACAATCTTTTGCTGATTTCCACCAGAAAGAGATTTCACTGCCTGCTCTCCGCTAGATGCTTTCACATTAAGAAGCTTCATCATATCTTCTGTAAACTGTTGTTCTAGCTCATTGCTTAGAACACTTCCCTTTGAAAGACTTTCTAAATTCGGTAAAGCTAAATTTTCTCTAATTGAAAAATCTAACACTAATCCTTCAGACTTTCTATCTTCTGTAATGAAAGCAATTCTTTGTCTAATTGCATCTATCGGACTATCAATCTTTACTTCTTGTCCATTTATAAAAATTTGTCCAGAATCTAAAGGTTCATAACCAAATATCGCTTTCATAATATCAGTACGACCAGCCCCCATCAAACCAGCTACACCAAGGATTTCACCTTTCCTCACTTGAAACGAAACATTTTCAAATTTCCCTTTCTTCGTTCCGTTACGCATTTCAAAAATGACATCACCAATTTGACTATTTCGCTCTGGGTAACGTTCACCAATGCTGCGCCCCACCATCATACTCACTACTTCATCAAATGATGTTTCTGGAATTAATCTCTTTCCAACGTATTCTCCATCACGCAAAATCGTAATGGCATCACATATTGAGAAAATCTCTTCCATACGATGCGAAATGTACACGAATGAAACACCTTCTTTACGTAACTTATTGATTACTGTAAAGAGCGTTTCGATTTCACGATCCGTCAGTGCCGCAGTAGGTTCATCCATAATAATAACGCTCGCGTTTGTCATTAACGCTTTCGCAATTTCGATAATTTGCTGTTGTCCAACCGATAGTTCCTCTGCTAACATAGCACCTCTTACATGCAATCCTAGCTCTGCTAGTTGCTGCTGCGCAATCGCGTTCATTTGTCGAGTGCGTAAAATACCTGTTTTCCCATACATTAACTCTTTACCAAGAAACATATTTTCAGCTACTGTTAAATTCGGCAATATGTTTAGTTCTTGATGTATAAATGCGATGCCGTACTCTTCAGCTTCTTTCGCATTTTTAAAGGTGCGCTCTTGCCCATCAATCGTGATTGTCCCATCATCTTTTTTGTATACACCTGTTAAAATCTTCATGAGCGTTGATTTACCCGCTCCATTTTCCCCCATCAATGCATGGACTTCTCCTGTTTCAATCATAAACTGTGCATTCTTCAAAACAGGATTGCCATTGAACGCCTTTGAAATGTTTTTCATTTCAATATGCATTCCCATCACTTCCCTTTATTAAAAAATCACGCCTGCATGTAAAATTACATTTGCATAAGGCGTAGCCTCGCCTGTACGAATAATCGCCTTCGCTTTCTTTGTATGCTCTTTAAATTGTTCATGAGATACATACTCAAATGCTGGCTCTATTAATTTTTGCTCGATCTCTTTATTTACTTCCGCATTATTTATAATGACTTCTTCTGCTAACGTCACTTTTTCAATTGCCATATCATCAGCTACAACTTGTAACACCTCTAAAAAACTCGGTTTTCCAATCTCAACAGCTAAATCAATTCGTTTTACTCCATCCGGAATCGGTAACCCGCAATCAGCAATTACAACCGTATCTGTATGCCCAAGTGAAGCAAGGACTGCCGCGATTTCACTGTTTAATACACCATGCTTTTTCATCCAACAATCACCTGCACTTCACGTACTCGATCTCTCGTTGGCATACCGCCCTGTGCTCCAAGTTTCGTTACAGAAAGACCACCGGCAATATTCGCGAAACGAATTGCTTTTTGAAGTGTCTCTCCTTCAGAAAGTGCAACTGCTAACGCACCATTAAATGTATCACCAGCTCCAGTTGTATCCACTACATCAACAGCAATGCTAGGAACATGTACAATCTCCGTGCCATTATGGAAACGAACACCGTTAGAACCTTCTGTCATCAATAATTTATTTGGATACTTCGCCAATAAATCTTCAATTGGTGATGTAAAATCATCTAATACGATGCGGCACTCATGTTCATTTGGCGTAATATAAGTTGCTTTTTCTAAAATTTCTTCTGATAAAACTTGTGCTGGCGCTGGATTCAACATAACAGGAATATTATGTTCCTCACAAATAGCCAATACATATTTTACTGTTTCAAGTGGAATTTCTAGTTGAAGAACAACCATATCCGCTTTTACAAGAAGGTCTTTGGAGCGATCTACAACTGACTTATTTACAAGAGCATTTGCCCCTTGTACGACAACAATACTGTTATCTTCTTCTGCTAAAACGATATGAGCAATTCCTGTCGTTCTATCTGTAACCGGTACCACATAATCGATAAAAATGCGTTCGTTCTCTAAATTTTTTCTAACTACTGTTCCATAATCATCATTTCCTACCGCTCCAACCATTGCTACATTTGCTCCTAACCTAGCTGCAGCAACTGCTTGGTTTGCCCCTTTCCCTCCTGGGATTGTATGAAACGCTTCACCAATTACTGTTTCTCCTGCTTTCGGCCGTTTTTTTGAAACAGCCACTAAGTCCATTGAAATGCTTCCTACTACTGCAATATTTGGCATCTGTTTCATCTCCTTACTTCGTTGTATTTCGTTCTATAATTTCAATCGGCAAACGATAGTGTTTCTCTTCTAATGTATTTCCTTCCATTTGCTCTAACAACAACTCTGTTGCAATTTTCCCCATTTCATATATCGGTTGTGCAACTGTTGTAATAGATGGATACATCATTTCTGTTAAAGAAATTCCATCAAATCCGATAATTTGTAAATCATCTGGAATGGCAATCCCCTTTTGAAGTGCAGCCTTTACAATACCAATCGCAATTAAATCATTCCCAGCAACAATACCATCAATATGCGGGTATTCTTCTAATAATTCCATCGCTACACGCTCACTATTTGCTGGCTCAAACGTACTCTCCGCAATCATATACGAAAGATTATTTTGCGTAATAACGTCTACAAAACCTTCAAAACGTTCATTTGCAGTACTCACATCACGTGGTCCGCGAATATGTGCAATATGTTTACATCCTTTATCTAGTAACAACTTTGTCGCAGCCTGACTTCCTGCATAGTTATCTGCATATACAGTAGGAATACGCTCATTAAACATACGGTCAATCGCAACAACCGGAACAGATAAATTCATGTAATTAACACTATTTTGTGGATTCGTTGCTACAATAAATCCATCTACATTATTTTGTCTAAGTACATCAATGTATTGTTTCTCTTTTTCTAAACTTTCATCAGAGTTACAAAGGACAACTGTGTAACCTTGTTTATGTGCTACATCTTCTACGGCACGTGCAACTTCTGGAAAGAACGGATTCACGATATTCGGAACAACTAAGCCAATTAAACGAGACTTTTTATTATACAGTGAACGCGCTACTGTACTAGGCTTATAATCTAACATCTCTATTGCACGCTCTACCTTTTTTAATGTATCTTCATGAACATATCCATTTTTATTTAGAACTCTGGAAACGGTCGCAACAGATACTCCCGCTAATTTCGCAACGTCTTTAATCGTACTCATTCTCTTTTCTCCTCATTTCATGTAACCGTTTACAGAAAATAATATAACGTATTTCTAAAAATACGTCAATCATTTCTCACTAAAAAGCTTTTAAGGTTATACTCAAAAAAGCACCGCCATAAGGCGATGCTTCTTCATTACGAGTATGATACAGTTTTTTCTTTTTCTTCAACAGCAGGCTCTTCAGCATCTTTTTTACGATCTGATAGTTTAATTTTTTGTAAGAAAATCGTAAAGATGGCACCTACTACGATAAATACTAATCCTGTTAAGAATACAGTATGAAGCGAGTCTACTAAAGAGTTTTTCAAAATAGGTACAATGCTGTTAGCAAACGCTTCTGGCATTTGTTTTAATGCCTCTGGGCTAAATAGCATCGAATATAAACCTTGTGGATCTGTGTGAATCATATCTTTAAATTTCGTTACCATTTGTCCCGCTTCTTTCGGGAATGTATCTAATACAGGTACTAATTTATTTGTTAACGTTGTACCTGAAGTGTTATTCATAATTGATCCTAAAATTGTAATACCAAATGTTCCACCAATTTGACGGAAGAACTGACTTGATGACGTTACGACACCAAGGTCTTTTTTCGGGAAGCTTTCTTGTAACGCTAATGTTAATGTCGGCATTACAAGACCCATTCCTAAACCGATAACCATCATATAAGAAGTAGCTGTAAGCTTCGTTGTGTGCATATCCATCGTTGTTAATAACCAAAAACCACCGGCCATAATAAGCATACCTGCGATAATTTGTGGTTTTACACCAACTTTTAATACAAGTTGCCCACCGATAATACTCATTACAATCATTGTAATCATCATTGGAGTCATAATTGTTCCTGATTCAGCAGCACTTACTCCTACAATACCTTGCATGAAGAATGGTACGAACATAATCGCGCCGAACATTCCAATACTCATAAAGAATCCAATCGCATTCAGTATTGTAAATGTGCGATTTTTAAAGAAATGCATTGGTAAAATCGGCTCTTCAGCTTTCGTTTCAACAATAACAAAGCTAACGATACCAATTACAGCTAGTGCGAATAAACCGATAATTTGCCAAGAATCCCATGCATAATCTTTTCCGCCAAACGTTAGCGCAAGTAATAAACTTACAACACCTAGAATCATCGTAAAGATTCCAGCGATATCAATTTTAATTGGTCCTGTTTGTTTATGTGATTTTAATCCCATTGCAATAAAGATTGTTGCTAAAATACCAACCGGTAAGTTAATGTAGAATACCCATCTCCAGTTCACTGCATCTACAATCCAACCACCAACTTGCGGTCCAATTACAGAAGCAAGACCGTATAACGCACCAAAAATACCTTGCCATTTCGCACGTTCTTTTCCCGTGAACATATCTCCAATAATAATCATAGCCATTGGCATCATAATACCGCCACCAAGACCTTGAATACCACGGAAAATAATTAATTCTGTCATACCATTCGCCATACCACATAACGCCGAACCAATCATGAAAATAACTAGCCCTGTTATATATACGTTACGACGACCAAGTAAATCCGCTAATTTACCTGCAATTGGTACAACTGTCGTTGATGTTAACATATAAGCTGTCGTTAACCATGTCATTAAACTTAATCCGCCTAGGTCACCGACGATACGTGGCATTGCTGTACCAACAATTGTTCCATCTAATGCAGCAAATAGCATCGCGATTACTAAACCGATTAACAACAACTTTCTATTTTGATTTTCTTGTTGCTCCATGTAATCTCCTCAATTCCTCTTAGTTATTCTCTTTTTTCTCTTGTGTCCCGCAAATAATGGTTTCTAACTTCTCAAAGAGACGTAATAAATCTTCTCTTTCTTGCAACTCTAAATGTGAAAAGTATTTTGCAATATGCTCGTTGCGAGCTGTCATTGCCTCTTCTACTCTAGCTTTCCCCTTTTTCGTTAACTCGATGATGACAACACGACGGTCATCTTTGTCGTGATAGCGTTCTACAAGTTCTTGATCGATTAGACGATCAATCATCACTGTAATCGCGCTAGGCTTCACATACATCTTTTTTGCTAATGTTGTCGCTCTTGAAGCCCCATAATGATCTAAAATCTTTAAAATATAAAACTGCGGTGGTGTAAGTCCTGTTGCTTGCATTTGTTCTAATAACTCCGTCTGCATTTTCTTTCCAATCGAAAAGGCAAGAGCTTGAATTTTATCGATATGCGTCATATCATTTGGCATGTTATCCACCTCTTATTTAAACAATAAAATATTTAACGTATTTAAATATTAATCCCACGAACAAAATCCGTCAATACTTTTATTCATAAAAACGTTTACATTTTTGTCACAAAGTTGTATAATTTTCGACGAAGTTAATATTGACAGTCACGGAGAAACGGAGTACACGGCTATGAATCATAAAAAAGGAAACTTTTTTATATTTCATGGCCTTTTTATATTCTCTGTCTTAAAACGCTTCGAATTAATTAGGGGAGGATTTTCATTTTATGTTTTTCACACAATTATTTAAACCTGCGCCCCACGCGGAACGCTTACCAGCTGATCGCGTTGATAGCGAATACCGTAAATTACGTTTACAAGTATTCTTAGGTATCTTCATCGGTTATGCAGGTTACTACTTTGTTCGAAAAAACTTTTCACTAGCAATGCCATACTTAATCGAACAAGGCTTTAGTAAAGGGGAACTTGGGGTTATCCTTTCAGCAGTATCTATCGCTTACGGATTAAGTAAATTCTTGATGGGTATCGTATCCGATCGTTGTAATCCTCGCTACTTTTTAGCAGCTGGGCTATTTTTATCAGGTATCATTAATATTATTTTCGGCTCATTTTCTTTCATTACAACGAGCATTATACTTATGTTTGTACTTCAGTTTTTAAATGGATGGGTACAAGGTATGGGATGGCCTCCTTGTGGTCGTACGATGGTTCACTGGTTCTCTATTAGCGAGCGTGGTACAAAAATGTCTATTTGGAACGTCGCTCATAATGTCGGCGGCGCGCTTATGCCTTCTCTTGTAACATTAGGCTTATACTTCTTTGCAAATGACTGGAAAAGTATTTTTTACTTCCCAGGTATTCTTTCAATTTTAGTTGGTATTTATGTATTAATTACGATGAAAGATACGCCTCAATCTTGTGGACTACCTTCTATTGAAGAGCATACTGGAGAATATCCACCAGATGAGAAAATAAAAGATCGCGAACGCGAACTTTCGGCAAAAGAAATTTTATTTAAATACGTACTAAACAATAAGTTTTTATGGTACATCGCTATTGCGAACGTTTTCGTATATTTCGTACGTTACGGCGTTGTAGACTGGGCTCCTACTTATTTAGTAGAAGAAAAAAGCTTTACTCATAGTAGCTCACGTACTGCTTACGCTCTATATGAATGGGCTGGTATTCCAGGTACACTTCTTTGCGGATGGATGAGTGATAAACTATTTAAAGGACGTCGTGCACCTGCTGGTATTTTATTTATGGTTGGTGTATTTATCGCAGTTCTTGTTTACTGGTTAAACCCTCCTGGTAATCCAATGGTTGATAGTATCGCACTTGTCGCAATCGGATTTTTAATTTACGGACCGGTTATGCTAATTGGTCTACACGCTCTAGATTTAGCACCAAAGAAAGCTGCTGGAACTGCAGCAGGCTTAACTGGATTCTTCGGTTACTTAGGCGGAGCTGCTTTCGCTAGTGCCGCTATGGGCTTTATCGTAGATGCATTTGGATGGGATGGCGGATTTATCTTATTACTTGCATCTTGCATACTTGCAATGTTCTTCCTTGCCCTTACTTTAAATACAGGATCAACAAAACAAAAGCAAGCTTAAGTACAAATATTATACTTATCAAAAAAAGAGAGACCATTCTTTCCAGAATGCCTCTCTTTTTTCTACATATAAATCTTTTTTCTTACAAAAGATTTATTTTCCTCTCATATATATGTTAGCGCTTCCAAATTACTTCAACACCTAATACAACTGCATTCCACTTTTATATAAAAAGATTTTTGAATATTTTTTCAACTTATCCTTGTCAAACATTGTCAATTTATATTAAAATAACAACATACAAAATATTTAGTTTTTTCAGAAAAGATGGAGGGATAGCCATGAAGAATCCACTTCTTCGTATTGAAAACTTGCAAACTTCCTTTCGTATACAAGATCAGTATCATGCAGCAGTTGATGATGTATCCTTAACTGTTCATGAAAATGAAATTGTTGCTATCGTTGGTGAGTCAGGATGCGGAAAAAGTGCACTTGCCCTTTCCATTATGCGATTGCATAATGAAGCAAATACAAAATTACAAGGGCAGCTTAACTATAGAGATAAGGATCTACTAACCATGTCCGCCGCAGAGATGAATAAAGTACGCGGATCAAACATCGGTATGATTTTCCAAGAACCTCTTACAGCACTCGATCCTCTTATGACAGTTGGAAAACAAATCGAAGAAAACTTAGACTACCACACAAGCCTTTCAAAAGTTGAAAAGAAAGAACGCACCTTAGAACTACTCCATCAAGTTGGTATTCCAAAACCAGAACTTACATATAAACAATACCCACACGAATTATCTGGCGGAATGAGACAAAGAATTGTTATCGCAATTGCAATTGCTTGTAAGCCTGGACTCATCATTGCAGATGAGCCAACAACCGCTCTAGATGTAACAATTCAAGCTCAAATATTAGACTTACTAAAATCCATTCAAGAACAAACAAAAATGGGCATCATCTTAATTACACACGATTTAAGCGTCGTTGCCGAAACCGCCGATCGTATTGTCGTTATGTATGCAGGACAAGTTGTAGAAACAGGAACAGTAGAAGAGATTTTTAATAATCCTCTTCATCCATACACTCGTTCCTTATTAAACTCAATCCCGTCTGCATATGCAGAAAAAGAAAAGTTACACGTGATTCAAGGGGTTGTTCCTTCGTTGGCGAAGATGCCTCGCACGGGTTGCCGTTTCCAAGCTCGAATTCCATGGATTAGACCTGATCACCACGAGGAAAATCCAATTTTGCATGAAGTAAAGCCAGACCATTGGGTACGTTGTACTTGCTACAAGCATTTCAACTTCCAAGATAAGAAAGGAGATGACGTAACTCATGGCACTGCTTAAAGTAGACGATTTAAAAGTACATTTCCCAATTAAAGGTGGTTTCTTCGGACGTACATTAGATTTCGTGCGCGCTGTCGATGGCGTAAGTTTTGAATTACAACCGGGTGAAACATACGGAATCGTTGGTGAATCTGGTAGTGGTAAATCAACAACAGGTAAAGCAATTATGCATTTAACGAAAGCGACAAATGGTAGCATTCATTTTAACAATAAAGACTTAACAAAGTTAAGTCGCTCTGAGCTACGTGAACAACGAAAAGATATTCAAATGATTTTCCAAGATCCCTATTCATCATTAAATCCGAAAAAACGTGTTCTCGATATTATTGCTGAACCTCTTCGAAATTTTGAGAAGCTCTCACCTGATGAAGAACGTAGAACCGTTCAAGAGTATCTTAGTATAGTTGGATTAAACCCAGAATCTGTTTATAAATATCCACATGAGTTTTCTGGTGGACAAAGACAGCGAATTGGTATTGCACGGGCACTTACATTAAAACCGAAGCTTATTATCGCGGACGAACCTGTATCTGCACTTGACGTGTCGGTACAAGCTCAAGTTTTAAACTTCTTGCAAGATTTACAAGCTGAACTCGGACTAACATACTTATTTATTAGTCATGATTTAGGCGTAATTCGCCATATGTGTGACCGTATCGGTGTTATGTATCGCGGACGCATCGTTGAAGAAGCAACAAGTGCAGAAATTTATAATAATCCACAACATATCTATACGAAGCGCTTAATATCAGCTATTCCTGATATTCGTCCTGAAAACCGCGAACAACAACGTAAATTACGTCGTGAAGTAAGCGCTGAATACGAAAAATCATACGAAAACTATTTCAACGAAAATGGTCGTGCTTACGATTTAAAAACAATCTCGCCAACACACCGGGTGGCATTACCTTAAGGGAGTGATAAAACATGTGGAAGTTTATATTACGGAGATTTTTAGTGATGATCCCGCAATTATTCGTGTTAAGTATACTTGTCTTTCTACTAGCTAAAGCAATGCCAGGCGATGCCTTAACCGGCAGAGCAATGAATCCAAAAGCGGATCCAAAAGTAATTGAAGAACAACGTGAAAAGCTTGGATTAAATGACCCAGTTACAACACAATATGTTCGCTGGATTAAAAATGCAGTCCAAGGTGACTTCGGTATTTCCTATGCACACAAAATGAAAGTAACCGAGTTAATTGGAGAACGCCTTGGAAATACAGTATCTTTAGCACTTGTTATTCTTATTCTTACTTATTTAATTGCCATACCACTAGGAGTTATAAGTGGGCGGTGGAATGATACATGGGCTGATCGACTCATTACCATTTACAACTATCTAGGTTTTGCTACACCACTATTTATATTTGCACTCGTTATGCTCTTCCTATTCGGATTTAAGTTTGCAATATTCCCAACCGGCGGTAGCGTAGATCCTCAAGTTGCAACAGGAACATTTGCTTACTATTTAAGCAAATTAAATCACATGCTACTACCAGCTTTATCAGGGGCATTAATTGCAACAGTTGGTACTGTTCAATATTTACGAAGCGAAATTATTGATACGAAACATAAAGACTTTGTGCGTACAGTAAGAGCAAAAGGTGTTCCAGAATCAAAAATCTATTCTAGACATATTTTACGAAATTCATTCTTACCAATTGCAGCCTTCTTAGGCTATGAAATTACAGGATTAGTTGGCGGTGCCATCTTCTTAGAAAGTATTTTTAGCTATCCAGGAATTGGACAACTATTTATACAATCTATTTCTCAACGTGATTTTAGTGTAATAACTGCACTCGTTATGTTTACTGGATTTGCAACGTTACTTGGAACTCTCCTTTCAGATATTATTCTAAGCATCGTCGATCCACGTATTCGTATTGATTAATGGAGGTGAAGAAACATTATGTTAGCAAAACCCGAAAAACAAACTGAAGTTATTCATTACGAAAAAAGCCCTTCCGGTTTCTCTATTATGTGGCGAGAACTTCGTAAAGATAAATTAGCAATGTTTTCACTTTTTTTCCTAGCAATTTTATTACTAGCAGTCTACGCAACATCTTTTATTATGAAACAAGAAGATATTGTACGAGTTGATTTATTCGCTATTTATGCTCCTCCCTCTGCTGAACATTGGTTAGGAACAGATTACGGAGGACGCGATATTTTCGGTCAACTTATTATTGGTACACGTAACTCATTTACAATTGGATTAGCAATTACTATTCTTTCTTGTTTAATTGGTCTTTCAATTGGATTAATTGCCGGTTATTTCGGAGGAACTATTGATAATATCATTATGCGCGTTATCGACTTTGTTATGGTTTTACCATTTTTAATGCTTGTAATTGTATTTATTACACTTGTTCCTACGTTCAATATTTTCACTTTCATTTTAATTATGAGCGTGTTCTTATGGACAGGAAAAGCCAGATTAATTCGCTCAAAAGTATTAACTGAAAAAGAACTCGATTATGTCTCTGCATCTAAAACTTTAGGAACACCAAACTGGAAAATCATTCTTTTCCAAGTACTACCTAACTTAAGTTCAATTATCATTGTTAGCATTACATTAAATCTTGCTGGAAACATCGGTATTGAATCTGGTCTAACTTTCTTAGGATTTGGTCTACCAGAAAGTACACCAAGCCTTGGTACACTTGTTAGTTATGCTAGAAATCCAGATGTATTACAAGAGAAATGGTGGATTTGGTTACCCGCATCAATCATGATTTTAACATTGATGCTGTGTATAAATTTTATTGGTCAAGCGCTACGCCGTTCGGCCGACGCAAGACAAAGAAAGGGATAAGGGGTGGAAGAAATGACAAATAAGCCAAAGTTTTTCAAAGTATTAAGTACACTTGCAGTTTCAACATTACTACTTTCAGCATGTGGGGGCAGTGGTGGTAGTGAAAAAACGAGCAGCACAAAAAAAGTAGATACAAATAAATTTAGTGCATCTGTTAAAAATGATAAAAAGGAAATTAAAGATGGTTCATTAACATATGGTCTTGTTTCTAACACACCATTTGAAGGACTTTTAAATTTCGCTGTATATGAAGGAGATCCTGATAACCAAGTCATTACAATTTTCGATGAATCTTTATTATCAAATGACGAAAACTGGGAATACACAAATGATGGCGCTGCTACATATGAAATTTCTGCAGATAAAAAGACAATTACACTAAAAATCAAAGATAATGTAAAATGGCATGATGGAAACCCTGTTACTGCTGAGGATTTAGAATACTCTTATCTAGTGATTGGTAGTAAAAAATATGCCGGTTCTCGCTATGACACTCAAATGCAAATGATTGAAGGTATGGAAGATTACCACAATGGAAAATCCGAAAAAATTTCAGGTATAAAGGTAACGGATCCAAAAACAATTTCGATTACATTTAAAGAGCCGAATCCTTCAGTGAAAACTGGGCTTTGGGCATACCCTCTTCATAAGAAATATTTAGGAGATGTACCAATCGATAAATTAGCAGAATCTGACAAAATCCGTAAAAACCCAATTGGTTTCGGACCTTTTAAAGTGAAGAAAATTACTCCAGGAGAATCTGTTGAATTTGAACGTTTTGATGATTATTATGGTGGAAAACCAAAACTGAAAAGTATGGTTTTAAAAGTTGTTAACCCTTCCGTTGTTAACGCGTCCTTAAAAAATGGTGATATTGACATTGCTGAAGTAAGTGCAGATCAGTATCCAAATGTAAGTAAATTAAAAAATGCACAATTAGTCGGTAAAACCGATTTATACTATAGTTATATCGGCTTTAAATTAGGCCATATGGATAAAGAAAAAGAAGAAGTAGTGATGGATAAGGAGAAATTTAAAGATGTTCGTGTACGTCAAGCGATGGCGTATGCTATTGATCGAAAAGAAATTGGCGAAAAATTATATCACGGCCTACGTTATCCGGCTAACTCACCAATCCCACCATCTCTACCAAAATATCATAACAATAAAATTGGTGCCTATGATAAAGATGTAGAGAAAGCTAAAAAGTTATTAGATGAAGCTGGCTATAAAGATACGAACGGGGATGGATTCCGCGAAGACCCGAATGGTAAAGAATTTAAAGCTAATTTCTTATCAATGAGTGGTAGCGATGTAAGTGAACCACTTGCAAAATTCTTTATTCAATCTTGGAAAGACATCGGTCTAAAAGTAGAGCTTCTTGATGGTCGCTTACATGAATTCAACTCATTCTACGATATGATTAAAAAAGATGATCCAAAAGTTGATCTTTTTGCGGCAGCTTGGGGAACTGCATCTGATCCAGATCCTTCTGGTATTTGGGCTAAAAATGCAGCGTTCAATTACACACGTTGGGCTACTGACAAAAACACAGAATTATTAAAACAAGGTATTTCTCCAAAAGCTGCTGATGAAAAGTACCGTAAAGATGTCTACGATAAATGGCAAAAATTAGTTCATGATGAAGTACCATTAATTCCACTTCATTATAAATTTGACCTAAAAGGTGTAAATAATCGCGTAAAAGATTACAAATATACACCAGAAGATCAATATAAGTGGGGTAAAGTTAGCGTAACGAGCGATAAAGCAGAAACAGAGAAATAATAAAATAGCTCCTGGCACTGAGATACATGCCAGGAGCTATTTTTTATTTACAATCCTTTTCTTACTATTTATAACAACCAATTCCTTCCCTACTCTAATATTAAAAGATTTGATGAAATACCTTTATTAAAACAGCTAACGTAACAGATCCAGCAAATCCCCCTAAACAAATTAAGCTTACCCCTTGACTATATGACAAATTTTGAAATGATTTCATTGCTTCCATCCTCCCTATCTCCCCTTTGATACTTTTATTTTACCAATGGGAAAAATTTCATAACATCGATTTCTCTAACAACTAACTTACAAATTTGTAAGTTAACATCTTTTCAACTTATATATCTAGTATTTCCACAAATGAGAGTTCTTTATACATAAAAAAGACCTCAGCTATACTAAGGTCTTTAGTTACATTTTATTTTATAATCATCACCGGACATTTCACTCGTTTTGCTATTTTATGACTTACACTACCAAGTACCATTTCTTGCAGTGTATTTAGCCCTCTGCTTCCGGCGATAACAAGATCTATATCTCCTGTATTTACATATTGAACAATTGTATCTCCAGGATCACCATGTAATATCGTAATTGTATAAGATATGTTCTCTTTCTTTAATAAAACTTCAATCTCTTTTAATTTATCTTTTCGACTAGCCGATATTGTTTCTAAATCTGTTTGACCTTGTATAATATCTGATTTTGCCGTTCTATTATCTACTACGTACACAACTTCAACATTTGTTTCTGCGCTACATTTCGCAATATATGTTGCATGTTCCGCTGCTCGAAGTGCATGTTCAGAACCGTCACATGCTAATATAATTTGTTTGTACATATGCTGAATCCCCTTTTCGTTATCCTACTCGTATTATATAATAAAGCCTCCTAAAAAGGAGGCTTTTAACTAGCAATTCTTTTATTATAAGTAGCTAAATTTGCAACAAGTTTTGAGCTACGTTCATTTAATCCTGTTATACTTACTTTCACACCACTTTGCTCATACTTTATGATAACTTTATCAATTGATGCCACCGCTGAATCATCCCATACGTGCGCATGAGTAAAATTCATTTCAATTTCTTTTACATCTTCATTAAATGAAAAATTATTTATGAAATCGGCTGTGGATGCAAAGAAAAGTTGACCGTGAATTTCGTATATTTTCTTATTTTCAATATATAAATGTTTCACGTGAATCTTTGCCATATTGAATGCAAATAACACCGCACTAATTACTGTTCCGATAATTACACCTAATGCTAAGTTATGTGTAATTAGGACAATCACAACTGTTACGATCATAACAAATGCGTTTCCTTTTGGTACTTTATGAATCGTTGTTACAGAGTTCCAATCAAACGTTCCAATTGAAACCATAATCATAACCGCAACTAAAGCTGCCATCGGAATATGAACGACATAATCTCCTAAAACGAATAATAATACGATTAAAAATCCGCCCGCTACAAATGTTGATAGGCGACCTCGTCCACCTGATTTAATATTAATAACAGATTGGCCGATCATTGCACATCCTGCCATTCCTCCGAAAAATCCAGCAACGATGTTTGCGATCCCTTGTCCGCGTGCCTCTTTATGCTTATTACTTTCTGTATGCGTCATATCATCTAAAACTGAAGCTGTTAATAAAGACTCTAGTAAACCAATGATTGCAAGCATAACTGCATAAGGTAAAATAATCCCTAATGTTTCTAATGTAAATGGCACATCAGGAATACTAAAGAACGGTAATTCTTTCGGCAGGCTTCCCATATCCCCTACTGTTTTCAACTGTAATCCGCTCATAAGTGCAATACTCGTCACAATAATAATTGAAATAAGCGTAGAAGGTACAACCGTTGTAATACGTGGAAATAAATATATAATTGCAAGTCCTAATACAACGAGTGCATACATTTGCCAAGTTGCATTTTTAAAATGCGGTAATTGCGCTGTAAAAACTAAAATTCCAAGTGAATTTAAAAAACCACTCATAACAGATTTCGGAACAAACTTCATAAATGAGCTCAGTTTGAACACGCCAAAAATAATTTGGACGATACCTGTTAATATTGTTGTAGCAAATAAATATTGCAAACCATGATCTTTAACGAGCGTTACCATTAATAATGCCATTGCACCTGTTGCAGCTGAAATCATTCCAGTTCTTCCGCCAACAAATGAAATGGTAACCGCAATACAAAAGGCTGCGTATAGTCCAACTGTCGGATCTACGCCTGCAATAACAGAGAAGGCTATCGCTTCAGGGATTAATGCTAAAGCAACGACAATTCCTGATAACACGTCCCCTCTCACATTAGAAAACCAGTCATTTTTTATCGTTTGAAACAAAATACCACTCCTCTACTCCTTTATAATTTGATTTTCTCCATAAGAAAATCTAGCCGACTGCACGAAAGCTATTATATAACGAGTAGAAGATTTTTTACTATGTAAAAGTTTCCTAAAGAAAAAGACGCTACCTTAGTAGCGTCTTTTCTCATTTCGTTAATGTCCACCGTGTCCTTGACCACTTTCCTGAACAATTTCTAACCTCTCATCTAGTATTCCTTGTGTTTCAAATGAAATATCACTCGTACTTCCTAATAAGAAGCCATGATTATATGGTCCAAGTGTTGGATCATCTTTAAACTTCGGCTGAATGCTTGCAAGGAAGTCATACACTGGTTGTGAAGCTTTACCTTCTTCTAATAATACAACAGGTGCGTGTTTACCCATATGTGAAAAAGGTGCCCCAGCAACTGCTAAATCTGGTGTTTTGCTTGAAACAAATGATAAACCGTGACCAGATTTTGTGAATCCCCAGCCAAATTTTGTTTTTTCATCTTTAAATTTAGCGAACGCAATCGAGTTTTCTGTAGGGGTCTCTCCACTAATACGCGTTACTTTCCCGTATTTGCTTAACTCCTTTTCTACTTCTTTTGAAACAATTTTTTCTGGCCCTAATATATATATATTTGCTTTATCTTTTCTCATCTTTAATGCCTCTATTGTCGCTTCTGGCACTTTATTCTTTTCTGTATAGAGTAGTGGTTCCGGCATATGAGAAATCCAATTTACAGCGGGTGTTGTATATAAACGTCCTTCTTCTGCAGATGAACCGATAATAACACTATTTGGGTAGCTTCCTGTTATATCGGCATACTCCTTATCAACATCTTTCGCAAATATAGCTGGGTCCGTTTCTTTTATTTGTTTTACTTTATAACCTTTTAATTGTTCAAGCGCGCTAGTACCTACATCCCCCATCACCATAATTTGTGTTCCATCTTTCGTTCCGATTGGATTTAATCGTTTTATTTCTTTTAACGTCATTTCCGGTATCTTTTCTTTTTCTATAAATAAAATCGGCCCGTTATTCGGATGATGAATAAGGTCTGCACTCGCAATACCTAATTGCCACTCGCTTGCTGGTACTAAAATAACAGCACCCGGCTGGTTCTCTTTATGGGTTGCTGGCCATATCGTTTGCGAAGTTAACACTGCCATTTGCAGGGGATCATTTGTATTTAACCTTGTTACATTTTTTAAACTTGTCGTTAATAAATCATTCGATGCCCCTTCGTTCATTTCTTTTGGCGCCGTTACCTCCTGATTCATTTTCATTTCCTTTTGCTCTGTTTTCTTCTCTTTTGTAGATTCATGGTTTTTATGGTCTGTATTCGTTTGTCCACATGCAGCAAGACCAACTGCTGTAATTATTGTTATCCCAAAAATTCGGGTCATTTTTTTCATTATACCGCCTCCGTATTAATCATTTTTGAGCCAATATGATTACCTAAAATGTAATTTCAACTCCACAATAACAAGCAATTCTGAAGAAATTATGCAGACACATCATAATCTGCACCATTTCTTCATGATTTTGCATTACACTTTAAGTAACGATTATAAATATGGAGGGCTCTCTATGATTGATATACTGCTCGTAGACGATGAACCGAGAATGCTTGAATTATTAACGCTTTATCTTACCCCAATTGGATATAACTGCGTATGTGCGACTTCAGGAGAAGAGGCTATTTTACATATAGAAAATCGAAACTTTAAATTTGTTTTACTC
The DNA here is from genome assembly GCF_058792475.1 of Bacillus sp. MT94. NCBI lineage: Bacteria > Bacillati > Bacillota > Bacilli > Caryophanales > Bacillaceae > Bacillus > Bacillus sp. MT94. Next base: position 76,854 of record NZ_JBXAEZ010000007.1, read on the forward strand.
GATATTATGATGCCAAAGATGGACGGATGGGAAACGTGCAAAAAAATCCGATCTTTTAGTAACATTCCCATTATTATGGTTACAGCTCGTGATCAAACAGTAGATGTCGTTCAAGGATTAAAACTTGGAGCCGATGATTACGTAACGAAACCTTTCCATGAAGAAGAACTTTTCGCAAGAATTGAAGCCGTTTTAAGACGTACAAATGAACATAAACAAATCCAATATCACGGTATTGTATGGGATGAAACAAAACACTTCGTTTCTGTCCATAATGAAGAACTCCTTCTCACACCAATTGAATTTTCTTTACTCGGATTATTTTTACGCCATGTGAACTACGTATTAAACCGTGATCAGCTCATCGAACGAATTTGGGGGTTAAACACAAATACAGAAGATCGCACAGTCGATTCACATATTCGTAATTTACGTGATAAATTGCGAAAAGCAAATTTCCCTATTGATCACCATTTAAAAACTGTTTACGGAGTCGGATATCGATGGGTTGATACTCTAGATTAAGGAGCAAAGCAATGAAGCGAATTTCTATTCAGCTCGGATTTTATTTTTTGATTGTTACACTTTTAATCGAAAGTGTTCTATTTGTCTCGCTTTATTATAGCCTTGTCAACAATAGAGTAAATGAAGAAATGACAGCTTTATTAAAGCGCGGAAATAGTCACAGAGATGTCCTTGAAAAGTATTTTGATAAGCAAACAATCTCCCATGTTGCACTAATGGAATCCGAAGCCGAAACTACTGTTGTTATTACAAATGCAAATAAGGAGGTACTAGCTAAATCCAATGAAATAAATACTACTATAAAAAAGCATATTGAAAAGATGCAAACACGGACAGATCATGACGGAGCAATTATAGAGAATCATTGGAAAACATCTAATTATATATGTACAGTTAGCCCCATTGTAGTGGCTGGAAAAACGGAAGGCTACGTATATATGTTTCTCGGGACGGAATCAATCGAGGAAATGGTTAACGGGCTAACAAGACAATTCATTATTGCCGGAGTCATTACGTTTCTACTAACAGCCATCACCATCTTTCTATTATCACGTTTGTTAACAAAACCATTGTTACACATGAAACATGCAACTGAAAAAATGAGTAAAGGCGATTTGTCCGTTTCGTTAACAACTACTCGAAATGATGAAATTGGTGAACTAGCATCATCTATTCAAACGCTCGCAAATGATTTACATTATATGAAAACAGAGCGAAGTGAATTTCTAGCAAGTGTTGCTCACGAATTACGAACACCATTAACATACGTAAGAGGTTATGCTGACATTGCTTTAAAAGAAAGCACCCCTCCTGAGCAACGTTTGCGATATTTATCAATTATAAAAGATGAGTCTGATTACATTACAAACTTAGTTCAAGATTTATTTTCACTTGCACAAATGGAACAACATAACTTTTCTATTCAAGTAAAGGAAGTGCATTTACACACCTTCCTTACTCGCATAGCTGAAAAAGTAAACGCCATGTATAAAGAAAGATACATTAAAGTTTCTTTCTCTTGTCCTCCTACACTGCTAGGAAACTTAGATGAGCAGCGATTTGAACAAGTTATAGTAAACATGTTAAATAACGCTTATAGACACTCAAAGGAGCATTCTTATATCAATATTTCTGTAATAGAGGAACATAAACGTGTTTCCATTAAAATTGAGGACGAAGGCGAAGGTATCCCGCCTGAAGACCTCCCTCACATTTTTGACCGCTTTTACCGTGTCGATAAAGCAAGAACACGATCTACAGGCGGAACTGGTTTAGGACTCTCTATCGTGAAGGAAATTGTAGAGCTACACGGCGGGAATATTACAGTAACGAGTGAAATCAATCACGGGTCTTGCTTTATAATTTCATTACCATCTATAAATAAACACGACTATCATCAGTAGTCGTGTTTATTTATCCCGCATTAACGGGCAGTACGACCCCTACATCAAAATTCAGCGGAAGCAAAGAAGTTAGGTGGGGGATCAACTGCCCGTAAAAGCCCGATTGGTTCAACTAATAATCAGTGGGAGATGAACAAAACCCCCACTGATTAAAGTTTCACTTTATCATTTTACTTTATAATATAAATTTACAAATTGCCCAAAACGTTTCGTATCCGTTAAAGTTAAATTAATTTCTGGATTCTTTTCTTTAAATAATGGGACACCTGAGCCTAATATATGCGGTGTAATCGTAACAATATATTCATCAATTAGATTATTTTTAAAGAATTCTCTCAGTAGCTCTCCTCCACCAACCATCCATATTTTAGATCCTTCTTGTGCTTTTAACCTTTTTGTAAACTCCACTACATCTTCATTTACAAATTCCACGTTTCCGTCTGAACCTTTTTCTGAACGAGAAAAAACATAACATGCTTTATCTAAGTACGGGAATGTTTCCGTATGCTCTACTACATAATCGTACGTTTTCTTTCCCATAATTATTGTATCAATCGTTTCGTACATTTCTGTATAACCGTTATCTCCCTCTCCTTCCGTTTCCATTAACCACTCTAAATCATCATTTTCTTTCGCAATATATCCATCTAAGCTCGCCGCTATAAATAAAACTATTTCACGTGACATATCTTTTCCTCCTTGCATCTCATCTTGATAACATATGATGTAAACAATATACTAACAATAAAATACGACAATTTATGTCATGTTAAAAAGAAAAAAGGTGATACATTTGTCAAAAGCTAAACGCTTATTAGATATTCTTATATTTGCTTCTACAAAAAAAGCATTTACAGCGCAAGAAATAGCTGATGAATTTAATATTTCCGTTCGTACGGTTCATAGATACATTTTAGATTTAAGTGATATGGGATTACCCATTTATGCTGAACAAGGTCGTAATGGAGGATATAAAGTATTAACAACTAGGGTCATTCCACCTATCTTATTTACGGAAGAAGAAGCAGTCTCCATCTTTTTTGCCTTTCAATCTTTAAGCTACTACAGAGACTTGCCTTTTAATACAGAAATCAATTCTGTCACTCATAAACTATATAGCTCTCTACAACATGATGCGAAAGCGAAAGTTGATAAAATACGCTCTTATATTGCCTTTTGGAATCCGAAGAGAGCAATTGATACACCCCTTTTAAACGAAGTGCTAACCGCGGCTATTGAAAATAAAGATTTACACTTTCAATACGAATCTAAGTCGGGAATAAAAACAAAACATGTTCATCCTATCGGTGTATATTCTCATGACGGGCTATGGTACTTACCGTCCTATGACTATGGCAGGAAAAAAGTATTACTGTATCGCATCGATCGTATTCTTTCTATATTATCAACGGAAGAAAATGAGGATACATTCATGAATTTAGAAGAGTGGTTTGCCTCTGACTCTAACTTAGTACATAGTCCTACTCAGTTACATGTTTTACTGACAACAGAAGGCGTACGCCAATGTAAAAGCGTTCCTTACCTTGAGGAATTCGTTATAGTAAACGAGGATGGGACAGGATATATACATTCAACAATTGATAAAGGTGAGATTAACTTTATTACTCCTTTATTTTATAGACTTGGAAAAGATGCAAAAGTTTTAGAACCGAAAGAATTGATAGATGGTTTACGTATACGTGCGAAAGAAGTTTTACATATGTATGAAGACGAAAAAAGCTGCTAAATATAAGCAGCTTTTTGTGTATTTGTTCCTATTGTTTTGACTGTTGACGAATATCAAACCACCAACGATGTTTCGCATTCATATTTTCAGTGTCGCCAGTCCCTCTGTAATTGAAAGCATCCAAAAAGATTGAATCTAGTTTATCCTCATCTACAAAATAACCTAGATTAACCTTTACAGTTTGTCCTGGTGTGATACTGCCAATATTGTAAAAGCTTTTTCCATCTCCGTGAGGTTCTAAATAATCCACTTCACCCGTCATAATACGCGTTGCGTCCATTCCCTCTTCTTTAGCGTAGTTCCATGCATTCCCTTCAAATTTAAGCTGTTTTATGGATGGATGCATATAGATTTCTTCTGTCGACTTTTTACCAATATTTTTCACTGTTGTTGTTAAATAGACAAATTTAACATTAACTAATTTCGAATCTACTAATGTATCAATTGAATCTTTACCATTCCCTAATTTATATTCATCTCGTCTGTACGATAGTAATTTTCCCATCTGATCTAAAGCCTTATTCTTGCTTAATATCTCTAGGCCAAGTTCATTAAAATTCTCTTGTTTAAAATCTTTAATTGAATCAAAGACTTCAACTTTTTCTATCACATATTCAATTTGGCTGTTATCCATAGATATCGTTACTGGAACCTTTTGTCCTATATGAAATAGTCGTTTACTATCTTTTTTCAATGGAATCACCTTATTTTCTTTCGGTTCAGCTGCTTTGGTAAAGCGATTTTCATCATAATCTGCTATATATGATGCCTTTTCTTTTGACGTAGGCTCAAGTGAAATACTCCCTAACACATCTATCATTTGTTCTTCGTTTACATCGGATCCAATATAACTTTCTAACATAATCCCTTCTTTCTCAAAAAAGAGAAAGACCTTTCTGTCAAACATTACGTTGTTGTTTCCAGTTTCTTTATGGACAATTACTGCTTTCCTGCCATTTATCTCTTTTTCTTCATAACTTTTTGAATATAAAGTTTGAAAATCCGCATTTTCTCCCACTCTCGAAAGAACGAATGAAAACCCGCCCATTGCGTCGTTATCTTTAAATGAATATTTCATAGCACTATCATCGATTGCTTCCATATTTTCTGGCAATTTACCTATTTTCAGCTTATACCACTTATCACTCTTTTTTGAGTCCTTATTTTTTACCGACACATTTACTTCGTAATTTTGTTTTTGAACAATCATATTATAGACTTTCACTGCACCAAAAACAGTTGTTGGCATACCAATTAATAAACAGGCAGCAGCGATTAACATACGATGTCTTTTACGCTTTTTCTGTGGTCGCTCGCCTCTCAGCTTCATTTCTTCCATAAACAATTTCTTTTTGCGCGTATATGTATGTGAAAATTCATGTTGTTCTTCGAGTTTATCAAAATCATCTAAAGCAATTTTTTCAGCAAGTTCATATATTTCTTTGGAGTTCTTTGAATTCGTCATGTTGTATACCTCCTATCATATTTTGGACTCGTTTTCGAGCACGCTCAAACTGCTTGCGGACATTGGCCTCCGTTATCCCCATGACAATTGAAATTTCTTGATACGTTAAGTTATAGAAGACTTTATACTTAAACACCTGTCTATTAGACTCATTTAACTCTTTTAACAATGCATCAATTTGAAACTCGGACATTACACGTTTTTCCCACTCTTCAATATTTTCATCTACTGTTTCTGTTGATTCTCTTTCATATTCTTCTAAAAATGTTTCATGTCGTCTATTTTTCCGATAGCTATCAATCGCCTTGTTTTTCGCAACCCTCAAAATGTAGCGTTTAAGCTCTTCAGTACTCAAGCTATGGAGCTTTTCCAAGTTCTTATAAAGAGTAATAAACGTCTCTTGAACCGCATCTTCAGCCTGTTGAATATTATTTAAAATAGAATAAGCTACATAATAAATTTTTTGTTCATACAACTCATATAGCTCTTCCATCTTTTCATAATCGTTGTTTGTAACTTTCATATAATTCCTCCTCTCACTCTATATAACGAATGAGCACTGTAACTTTGTGACACTGCAAAATCTTTTTATAGATAAAATTTAATAATAGAATAAGCAAAAGCCCAATTTCTCTATTGTAACTAAGAAATTGGGCTTTTTAATATTAGAATTTTCCTGACTGTATCTCTAAGAAAAATTCTTTTACACCTTTTCAATATGCAGTATTTGCTCTATCGCTTCTTTTAACAAATTCTTTGTCTCTTCAAAGTTATGATTCTTCTTTTCCTCCGTTTGCACCGTATAAAACTCAGCAAACGAACGCTCTTTATATTTTGGTACGACATGCATATGGTAATGTGTTAACTCGTTAAATACTCCACCATTTTGACAAACTGTAATTCCATCTGGTTTATATAATGCCTTAATCGCTTTTGCAATCAGCTTAGAAGCATCCATAATTGATCTTGCTACAACGTCATCTAATTCGTCTACTTCTACAACATGCTGCTTTGGCACAATTAAAGTATGTCCTGGGTAGAAAGGTGCATGATCTAAAAAGCAAGTTACATAATCATCTTCATATACTTTATATATTTTTTCCTCTTCGTTTGCTAATTTACAACCTAAACAGTCCACTACACTTTCCCCTCTTTCTAAAAACATAAAAACGTGAGAATACGGCTCTCACGTTTTTATGTTTCATTTTATTAGTTCAATTGTTTCCGTAACTTTTATACTGTCTTTTACAGATTGAACAATCGTGCAATTTTTCACTGCAAGCTGCAATGCTTTGTCCAACTGCTCTTCTGTAATGTTTTCCGCTTTAATTTTATAGTGCAAATGAACACTTTCAACTGGTTTGGATAAAGCTTCACTTCTACCAATTTCAGTTTCGATCGTAAACGTATCGTATGTAATACGTTTCTTTTCTAAAATTGTTCGAAAGACAATTGCACTACATCCTGCGATAGAAGAAACGAGTAATTGTAACGGTGAATACCCGTTTTCTTTTCCAATCGCTAATTGAGCGTACGATAAATCTGCCTTTATATCATCGTGTTTGATTGTTAGTTTCATTTGTTTTGTCCATCTCCACTTTCATCGGTTTCTGCTGTTTCTTACTCATATAATAATAATATATATAGCAGAAAATGATAAATGGAATACCGCAGTATAACGCCATTCTTTGTTCAGGAATAAACGCTAAACTAATAACAACGATGCTATTTGTAATTAAAGCTAAAATTGGAACAATCGGATATAGTGGTGTTCTATACTTTAAGTCCTCTAACTTTCCTCCGCCTTTTATATACTGACTTCTAAAGCGAAGTTGCGATAAAGCAATAATGATCCAACTTGAAACAGCCGATAAACCAGCTATCGATAATAAGTACATGTATACTGTATCTTCTGCAAGGAAACTTGTGAATAGAGATAATCCAGCTACCGCAATCGTTACGACTAGCGCTGTAATTGGAATACCACGCTTATTTACTTTCTGGAAGGAAGTTGGTGCCATTCCTTCATTTGCAAGTGACCATAATATACGTGTCGCTGCATATAATCCAGAGTTCGCTACAGATAATAACGCAGTAATAATAACGAAGTTCATAATATCAGCTGCATATGGAATACCGATTTTATCAAATACAACTACGAATGGACTTTCAATTACGCCTGCTTCTTTCCAAGAAATTAATCCTACTAAAATTGTCATTGTTAAAATGAAGAATAACATAATACGCCATACTGTATTACGGATCGCACGTGGAATTGTTTTTTCTGGATTTTCACTTTCTCCCGCTGCAATTCCGATTAACTCTGTTCCTTGGAACGAGAAGTTAACTGTAATCATTGTAAGTAATACGGCAGCTAGTCCATTTGGGAAAAGTCCACCATCGCTTACAAAGTTAGAGAAAAGAGGTGCTGCTTCTTTTCCGTCATATGATATAAATCCTAATAATGCACTACCACCAAGAACAACAAATGCAAGGATTGTAATTACTTTAATACTAGAAAACCAAAATTCTAATTCGGCATAACTTTTCGCCGAAATTGCGTTTGAAGCATATAAAATAACGCCGAATACAAGGCACCATACCCAAACATCAACATTTGGAAACCATCTTTTCATCATTAAACCGATTGAAGTTAATTCTAGTCCTACTGTTACTGCCCAGCCAAGCCAGTATAACCAGCCGATCATAAAGCCCGTTCCTGGTCCAATAAACTTCGTCGCATACTTTTGGAAAGAACCTGAAACTGGCATTGCTACCGTTAACTCTCCAAGACAAAGCATTGTTAAATACATAATAAATCCGCCTACTAAATATGAAAGGATGGCTCCCCCTGGTCCAGCCTGATTAATAGTGTAACCAGAACCTAAGAAAAAACCAGTTCCGATTACACCACCTAGTGCGATCATAAATAAATGTCTACTCTTCATCGTACGATGTAATTTCTCATTCGTTGGTTGCTGCATCTAAATCCTCCCCCTACCATACCCCTATGTCTTGTTAAAATTTTCTGATAATAAAAATATACACGAAAGCGATTACATTTTCTATATAAAATTAAAACTTTTCTGATAAAATAATATAAAAAATCTAATTATTGCAAGATTTAGATTCTATTTAGAGGAAAATAAGGATAAACAAGGAAAAAACCCTTACATATATTGTAAGAGTCAACGAAGTTCTAACCTTCTCGATAAAATTGATAAACTATAATTTACGATAAAATACATACAAGCAACTACTATAAACGTCGGAATCATATAATTTACATTTTGCCCGCTAATAATTTGAGCATTATGAATAAGCTCTGGTAGTGATATAACGACTGCTAGCGCTGTATCTTTCAGCAATGAAATAAACTGACTGACAAGTGGCGGGACCATTCTTCTTAATGCTTGTGGCAAAATAATATGCCACAGCGCTTGAACATACGTTAATCCGGAAGACCTCGCTGCTTCGATTTGCCCTTTTTCGATAGATAATAGACCACTTCGAACAATTTCAGATATCATTGCAGCTTCAAATATTGTTAAAGCAACAATTGTAGCTGTTATAATTTCTAATTTCAAGCCTGCTTCTGGAAGTGCAAAATACGTGAAAAATATAATTAACAGTAGTGGTAAGTTTCGAATCACTTCAACGATAATTCCTAATATTTGTGAGACGACAGGTATTTTCGTGTAGCGCAATATTCCTATTACACTACCGATAATAAAGCTAAGTACAATTGCTACGAGCGCTACCTCTAACGTTATAAGTAATCCTTTTAATAAAAATAGAATATGATCCCCTGTAATTGCCCCCTTAAAATCCATTTACACCGCCTCCTTTGCCAAGCGTTTTTCTAAATAACGCACTAGCATACTGAGCGGAATTGTTAATATTAAATAAAACATCCCGACAAATATATAAACATCAAACGTAACAAACGTCTTCGTTGAAATTAAATCTCCTTGATACATTAAATCAGTACCAGCGATAATTCCGAGTATGGAAGAGTTTTTTACTAAATTGAGAAATTGATTTCCTAGAGGAGGAATTACGATTTTCATCGCTTGAGGTAAGACAACATAATACATCGCCTGTACATACGTTAACCCTGAAGACCTTGCTGCTTCCATCTGACCTTTCGCGACTGATAGAATACCAGCGCGAATGACTTCCGCAATAAAAGCTGCCGTATATACCGTAAGCGTAACTGTTCCTGCTACAAAACCATTTAAAGTAATTCCTATTACAGGTAAAGCAAAATAAAATATAAATGCAATTAATACGAGTGGAATATTTCTTACAAACTCTACAAAAGCTGATCCTACCCAATTTAAAATACGAATCGGTGCAATACGCATTACCGCCAAAATTACTCCTAAAATAAAGCTTCCTATTAATGCAATTACACTAGACATAACTGTATACTTAAAGCCTTCTAAATACATATCAATGTTATTCGTTAGTATAGAAAAATCAGGCACATATTCTCCCCTCTTTCTTTACAAGAAGAGGATGAGCATCCCTCATCCTCTCACTCTTATTATTTATTCCAATTAAGTGTCACTTTATTTTTCTTGTTTTTGACCAATCCATTTCTCATACAATTTATCGTATTCTCCATTCGCTTTCATATCTTTTAGCAAGCTATTAATCTCTTTCGTTAAATCATCTGCACCTTTTTGCACTGCAATTCCGTACGGTTCATCCGTGAAAATTTTCCCTACAACTTCATAATTTGAATCTTGTTTTGCCATGCCGTAAAGAATTGCATTATCTGTCGTTAAAACATCACCTTTTCCTGCTTTTAATGCCGTAAATGCCTCACTGTAATTTTCAAATTCTAATACAGTCGCTTCTGGTGACTTTTGACGAATGTTATTTGTAGATGTTGAGCCTTTTACAGCTAATACTTTCACACCTTGTTTTATATCATCAATACTCTTAATATTGCTTCCTTTTTTCACAAGTAACGATTGCCCTGCTTTAAAATATACATCTGAAAAATCAACTTCTTTTTTACGTTCTTCCGTAATTGTCATTGTTGCGATAATTGCATCAATATCACCATTTTTCAGTAGTGGAATACGTGTTTTAGATGTTACTTCTTTCAACTCTAGTTTCTTTTCGTCCCCAAGAATTTTTTTCGCAAGTGCCTTCGCGATATCAACATCGAATCCTTCTACTTGCCCTGTTGAAGGATTTTTTAATCCAAATAAATTCGTATCATTCTTCACCCCAACTACTAATTTCCCTCGTTTCTTAATTTGCTCAACAGCCCCGCCTTGCTTCGTATTTGTTTCCTTTGCCTCATCTTTTTTACTTCCGCATCCAGCAACAACAAGCACGAATAAACATGAAAATACGATTAAAGTAAATAACTTTTTCATTTTAAGCATGAAATTCCTCCTCTAATGATTTAGCACCCGACTTAAAAATAAACGAGCTCTTTCTTGTTCAGGATTTGCAAAAAATTGTGCCGGTGTTGTATCTTCAATAATTTGACCATCATCCATAAATAAAATCCGATCTGCTACTTCTCGTGCAAATCCCATTTCATGCGTGACAACGACCATTGTCATCCCTTCTTTAGCTAGCGTTTTCATAACATCAAGTACTTCCCCGATCATCTCCGGATCAAGAGCAGACGTAGGCTCATCGAACAGCATAATTTCCGGTTGCATCGCAAGTCCTCTAGCAATTGCTACCCTTTGCTGTTGTCCTCCGGATAATTGATGTGGATATACGTTAGCCTTCTCTGGGATTCCTACTTTCTCTAAATAAAGCATTGCTGTTTTCTCTGCTTCTTCTTTGGAAACTTTATTTACTTTAATCGGTGCTAATGTAATATTTTGCAGAACTGTTTTATGTGGGTATAAATAAAAATGTTGAAAGACCATCCCAATATTTCGCCGCAATTCATTCATGTCCGTTTTTTTATTGTGTACCTCTGTATTTTGTACAATTAATTCTCCATCTGTAATTGCCTCTAATTGATTTATACATCGAAGCAATGTACTTTTTCCTGATCCTGAAGGCCCGACAACTACTACTACTTCGCCTTTTTTCACTTGCACATTAATATTTTTCAAAACTTGAAAGTTACCATAATATTTATTTACATTACGAAATTCTATCAACATACTCCCCCCTTCCCCTAACAACGCATGTACATTCTTTTTATATTCAAAAATAGTCCCAAAAATAACTTTTAGCTTCAATTTGTCCATAAAAAAAAGCAAAGGGTTTCCCCTTTGCTTCTTCATTTCTATTCTATTAAGATACTTCTTCTTTCTTATCTTTCCCGTATTCATGCTCCCAAAAATCAGCATTTTTAATTCCTAATGGCCCTGGATCGAATACTGGATCTTTTCCTTCTTTTTTCTGTTTTTCATAATCCTTTAATGCGACTAATGCAGGTTTTTGTAATAGTAAAATCGCAATGATATTTACCCATGCCATAATTCCTACCCCAATGTCGCCTAAAGCCCAAGCCGTTGCTGCTGTTTTTATACAGCCATAGAATACTGCTCCTAAAAATACAAACTTTAGTATCATGGACAGCCAAGGACGATCCTTATCACGATTTAAGTACGCTATATTCGTTTCTGCAATGTAGTAATACGCCATAATTGTTGTAAACGCGAAGAATAATAGCGAGATTGCAACGAAACCGTTTCCAAATCCAGGGAAAACAGATTCTACCGCTGCCTGTGTATATCCTGGTCCTGGCTGAGCACCATTTAATTTATTAACGATAAAGTTTTTTCCGCTTGCATCAAATACGTTATACATGCCTGTAATAATCATCATAAATGCTGTTGCTGAACAAACAAATAATGTATCAATGTAAACGGAAAATGCTTGCACTAAACCTTGTTTAGCTGGATGTGATACTTCAGCTGCTGCTGCTGCATGTGGCCCAGTTCCTTGCCCTGCTTCATTAGAATAAATACCACGTTTTACTCCCCAAGAAATTGCTAAACCGATAATACCACCAAATGCAGCTTCTAATGCAAATGCACTTCTTATAATTAACATAAATGCTTCTGGCAATTTTTCAATATTCATAGCAACAATGACGCAAGCTACTAAAATATAGCCTATTGCCATAAACGGTACGACAACTTGCGCTACGTTAACAATCCGCTTTACTCCACCGAAAATGATAAGAGCTAATACGACAACTAATATAGTCCCTGATACGGTAGTATTAATACCAAAAGCTGTTTCTAAACTTACAGCAATACTATTTGCTTGTACACCTGGTAATAAAAGTCCTGTTGCAAGAATTGTCGCTGCAACGAATACTAAAGCATACCATTTAACTCCTAGACCTTTTTCGATGTAATAAGCAGGCCCACCACGAAACTGCCCTTGATGTTTCGTCTTATATATTTGCGCGAGTGTTGATTCTACATAAGCTGATCCTGCCCCTAAAAAGGCTACTGCCCACATCCAAAATACAGCTCCTGGTCCACCGAATGCAACCGCTGTTGCTACTCCAGCAATATTTCCTGTTCCAACGCGTCCTGATAATGAAAGTGCTAACGCTTGGAATGAAGAAACACCAGCTTCTGATTTTTCTCCTTGAAATGTCAGCTTCACCATTTCTCCTACGTGCCTTACTTGTAAAAACTTCGTTCGAATGGAAAAATATAAACCTACTCCTAAACATAAATAAACAAGTGCTGGACTCCAAACAATATTATTTAACCAATTTACGAAAGCTTCCAACATTCCCCCTCCTTCTTTATAAAGAATATTCAGAATATATATAAAATTATAAGTGTATACCGAATCCAGGACAATATTATTTTAATAAAGTAAACATATTTTTGTATAAAAAAACAAAGTATATATTTGTTTTATATACTTTGTTTTGAACTAAATGTATTATATATTCACAATTGCTTCTCTTTTAATAATTCTTTCGTATAGCTCTTCTGATAATTTCAAGAAGTTATCAGGCATATCTTTCCCTTTAAACTTCTTTTGAAGCGTTCCATATAAACCTATATCACGTAAGCGTAAAAATAGTGGTAACGATTCATACCAACTACCCTCCAAACTATGCTCATATTCGTATCCTTTTCTTAACACTTGTAACTGTTTACGAGCAAAATCTGTCTTCTCTTCTGCTGTCCACGGTGTAAATAGAACAGAGTAGTATAGAACCATCGCTAAATCATGTATAAAGTAATTATAAGCTGCATCATCAAAATCAAAGATTGTTAGCTCTTTACCATCATAATGAAAATTACCTTGATGGATATCACCATGCATAAGACCGAACGTTTCTCTTTCAACTGGAAGAGCCTTAATTTCATCCATTAATACCGCTGCAATCTCTTTCACTTGACCATCTTCTAATTCATTAACAATTCCACTTTCGTCTTCTTCCCACGTATCACGGTAGTCTGTTTTAGGATATTCCATTGTAAGGCGATGCAGTTGCCCAATCGCTTTTCCCCACGCTTCAAAATAAGCATCTCCCCAATAAGGCGATTCTGCTCCTTTTACTGGCTCACCTTTTGCATATGTAAATAAAGAAGCGAAAAAGAATGTCCCATCCTCTGCTACGATTTCTTCTACGAGATTTCGAGACGTTGAATAAAGAGGTCCTGCTACCTTTGCCCCATTCTCCGCAACATATCGTAAAAAATCTAGTTCAGCCTCTACCTCTTGTTTAGAACGATGAGAAGAATGTGTTAAACGTAATACGTAATCTTCATCATTATCACCCTTCGCCTTAAAAATATAATTCTCAAAATCTCCAAGTGGCTTTTCTTCCACTGTTACATGAAACAAATTCGCTGCTCTTTTTAAAATCTCTTTCGTAAAAACACGTTCTACAGCTATTTCCATATATATCCCTCCTATATATCTTCTTAATTCGACACAAATGTTAGAAGTACTGCTATGAAATTGAATAATGCACAAAAGACAATGTAACGTAACCTTCAATCCTCTTTTTTTAAAATAATTCAAGCATAAATTTCTCACAAACGACAAAAATTAACAGAAACAATTGCACTTTAAGAGAGGTGGAAATTATGACAGAGCAAAAAGAACAACAAGAGAGTAAAAACCAAAAGCATATGTTTCCATCACTTCCGGAGAACATTAATTACATTGAAAATAAACTTTCTCATTCTGATGATATAAAAAAATTAGATCTCCCTTTTCAAAACGGAAAAGGAACAATCTTATATATCGAATCTTTAGCAGATCCAAATCTAATTCATCAGTTAGTCCTTGAGCCATTATTAACGCGATCAGATTTATCTTTAGATAAAGCTTTTTCTACGTTAAATATGAAAAAAGAAACGAATTTAAATTATGGGATACAACTTTTATTACAAGGTAAATCCTTATATTTTCATGAACACGTCGACAGTTTTTGTATTTTCGAAACAGCCTTATCTTTAAAGAGAGATATAGCAGAGCCTGATAATGAAGGTATTGTACGTGGACCGCATACTGGTTTTGTAGAAGATTTAGCAACGAATTTAGCCTCTATTCGTAAACTCATTAAGAGTCCAAATGTAGTTGTTAAATATTTTACACTCGGTGAAGAAATGCACACGAAAGTAGCTATTGCTTATATGCAAAACATAGCTAATGACGATCTCGTTACTGAAGTAAAAAGAAGGTTAGAAACTATAAAAACCGATTCCCTTATGGCACCAGGTTATATACAAGAATTTATAGAAGATAATTCTTTCTCACCATTTCCACAACAATTAAATACAGAGCGACCAGATAGAACTGTCGCTAATTTAATGGAAGGCCGAGTTGCTATTTTATCTGACGGAGATCCAACAGCACTTATTGTTCCTGTTACGTTATTCGCTTTTTATCAATCACCAGATGATTATAATAACCGCTGGATTGTTGGATCTTTCGTCCGAATGATTCGCTTAGTGAGTTTCTTAATTGCTTTTCTCTTACCAGCTATATATATCGCAACCGTAGCCTTTCATCCTGATGTATTGCCGCTTGAACTTGTGTATACAATTAAAGCTTCATTAGAGAAAGTACCACTTCCTCCTATTTTTGAAGCTCTCTTAATGGAATTAATCTTTGAATTATTACGGGAAGCTGGTATTCGCTTGCCAAGCCGAGTTGGACAAACAATCGGTATTGTAGGTGGTTTAGTAATTGGTGATGCGATTGTAAAAGCTGGACTCGTTTCTTACACAATGATTATCGTTGTAGCTTTAACTGCAATCTCATCTTTTCTCGTTCCATCAAACGATATGAGTTCAGCAGTTCGAATTCTTCGTTTTCCATTAATGCTCCTTGCTGCCATATTTGGATATGTAGGAATATCATTCGGTCTAATTATAACTTTCGTTCACCTATGTCAGCTTCATTCTTTCCATACACCATATCTTTCTCCTGTTGCACCAATGCGGATTAAAGATATGAAAGATTCTTTTGTAAGACTACCAATTTGGTCATTTTGGGAACGACCACATGATCCAAAACCGAAAAAAATGCAACGCCAACATGTAACGAGAGAGGATGAGGACGGTGACAAACACGCAAAGTAAAATTTCACTTGTTCAATTTACCTTTTTCGTTATTCAATGCCAAATTGGGGTCGGTATACTTTCTTTACCTAACCGTCTTCACCCAATAGCAAAAGGTGGCGGATGGATTTCTGCTCTCATCGCTGGGTTTGCGATTCAGCTTATTATTTTACTTATGTGGCTTTTCTTAAAACGATTTCCTGATGCAGATATGTATGAAAGTGTTTGTATGCTATTTGGTAATAAGTTTGGAAAACTATTAGGCTTTGCTTATGTTTTTTATTTTACACTTATCGGTATGACCGTTATGTTAAATGCTTGTAATGTCATTAAAGTATGGGTTTTGCAAGCAACCCCTTGGTCTGCAATTCTCATACTATTTACAATAGCTTGCTGCTATGTAGCCTATAATACATTTAAAGTAATTGTAAGATTTTATGTCATGGCTTCTATTCTCATTTTGCCCATGGCTCTTTTAATTGCACTAGGGTTTTCACGAGCTGATTTTTCTTATATTTTTCCAATTACAGAAGCCGGATGGTGGAATATTATTCAAGCTTCAAAGGAAACCATTACAGCTATGTATGGTTTTGAAATTATTCTGATC
Organism: Bacillus sp. MT94; assembly: GCF_058792475.1. Classification (NCBI taxonomy): domain Bacteria; kingdom Bacillati; phylum Bacillota; class Bacilli; order Caryophanales; family Bacillaceae; genus Bacillus; species Bacillus sp. MT94. Next base: position 93,145 of record NZ_JBXAEZ010000007.1, read on the forward strand.
GCTTTTCCAAAAGTAAATGGGAATCCTGTTGCACGGCTAAAGGCCATTTCTATCGCTAATGGATTTGTAACTCTTTTTTACACTTTTACCGTTTGGATTTGCTTTATTGTATTTAGTCCAAAACAAGTTGAGCTTATTCCGGAACCAGTTGCTTACTTATTACGCTCTCTCCACATTGGGATTATAGACCGAACAGACCTAATTTTCATTCCAATTTGGATGATAACTGTTGTAGCCTCCATCGCTAGTTATTATTGTGCTGCTTCAATAGGAATTGGACATATATTCAATCTTGCTAATCATAAAAAAGCTGTTCCAATCGTTGGTATTATTGCTTTTAGTGTAGCCTTATTTATAGATACACCTGAGGAGCTTAAAGTACTTGCTACATTTACTGATAAATTCACCTATATTTTTATAGTAATTCTACCTTTTTTATTTCTTCTCTATTCCTTATTCAGAAATAAGAAAGGAGCTCCATATGCACAAAAAAACAATTAAATTATGTAGCATATTGTGCGCTAGCTCACTTCTTTCTGGTTGCTGGGATCAAGAACCTTTAAGAGATGCGAGATTAGCTTATAGTATTGGCTTTGATATTACAGAAGAAAATAAACTGCAGCAAACCATTGAGCTCGTAAAGAGTTCGAGTGGGGATCAATCTTCATTTAAAAATGAAGTACATTCAGCAACTGGCTATAACATACGTGATACAAGTGATTCTTTGAGAAAAAACGTTACTGGTAATATTCGTTATTTTAAATATGGAGTAGAACTATTGGGAACGAAAATCCAAAAGAAAGGCATACTCCCTTATTTAGACGTTGGATTTAGAGACCCAACAAATCCAACCGCATTAGTAAAACTTATATCAGTAGATGGGGAAACGGATAAAATACTTGCCCAAAAGAAGGTAGGAAATTTATTAATTGGAGACTTTTTAAAGAAAAAAGTACAGAGTTTAGAAGACATGAGTATATTTCCAGAGGAAACTTTAGAAACGGCCGCTACAAAAATGTTAGATCCCGGAAAAGATTTCACCCTCCCATCTATAAAGCTAAAAGGAAAAGAAGTTGTAACCAATGGGATAGCTTTATTTAACAAGGATAAATTAACTGGACTTTTACCTTTACGCCAATCGGTACTCTTCGTATTACTAACTGATAAAATGGGGAAAAGCGCTCGCATAACCCAAAAACTTACAAATAACGATTCATCTAGTACATCTGACTATCTTACAATTGAAGTAAGCAATCGAAAGTTAAAACGAGACTTAAAAATAACAACAGATAAAAAAGGAAATGTTTATGCTCACATTAAGCTCCAACTAAAAGTTATAGCGCTTGAAGCTCCGAGAGATAATCTTTACAAAATGGATGAAAGAAAAAAACTAAATAAAGAATTGTCTAAACAACTTACGAAAGAAGCTAAAAAGATAACGAAAAAGTTACAAAAAGCAAACTGTGATGCTTTCGGTATCGGCAGACACCTTATCGCCTATCACCCTGACTTATGGAAGAAGAAAAATTGGAATAAAGATTATGCAAAAGTAAAATTCAAACCTGAGGTAGAGGTAAACATTTTGTACAGTGGTGTCCTAAAATAAAAGGTTGTATGCCCATGCGGCATACAACCTTTTATTTCGTATATCGATACACAATTGATTCATATGGTCTTAAGTTAAGTTTTGCAATATCCTTGCTAGCATCTTTATAATTCGATAGTAGTACTTCTTGTTTCATTCCATCTAATTGAACGTGCGCTGGTACAGAGTACGTTATTTCTTCTCCATAGAAGTTATTTATAACAAGTAGTACTTCACTTCCTGTAGTACGAGTATATGCCCAAATTTTAGGATCATTTTTATCCAAAATAGCATATTCTCCTTCTGTAATTACATCATACGTTTTTCTAAGTTCTATTAACTTTTTATAATGATAAAATACGGACTCTTTATCTTCTAATGCCTTCTCTACGTTTATTTCTTTAAAGTTTTCAGCCGCTGAAATCCAAGGTGTACTTGTTGTAAAACCACTGTTCATCTCTTCATTCCACTGCATTGGAGTGCGCGAGTTGTCACGAGATTTTTGCTTTAAAATCCCTATAATCTCTTCTTTTGATAGCCCTTCTTTTAGCTTTATATCGTATATATTTAACGATTCCACATCACGATATTGCTCGATGGACTCAAATTTAGGATTCGTCATACCGATTTCTTCCCCTTGATAAATATAAGGCGTTCCTTGCAGCATGTGCATGGCTGTCGCTAACATTTTTGCAGATTCGTTTCGGTACTTTCCATCATCACCAAAGCGTGACACGATGCGAGGCTGGTCATGGTTACACCAAAATAACGCATTCCATCCTCCGCCTTTTTGCATTTCAATTTGCCAGTTAGACATAATCTCTTTTAATTTAATAAAATCAAACTCTGCTTTCGTCCATTTATCACCATTCGGATAATCTACTTTTAAATGATGGAAACTAAACGTCATGCTTAATTCATTACGCTCAGGATTAGAATATTTAATACAATTATCAATTGTCGTAGATGACATTTCTCCAACTGTAATTACATCTTTTCCTGCAAAAACATTTCGGTTCATCTCTTGTAAATATTCATGAACACGCGGACCATCTGTATAATACTTGCGTCCATCACTTGTCGCAGTACTACCTTCATCGTTTAAGAAGCATTGGTCTTTTGAAATTAAGTTAATGACATCTAATCGGAATCCTGTTACTCCTTTATCCAGCCAAAAACGCATCATATCATATACTTCTTCACGAAGTTTTTCATTTTCCCAATTTAAATCAGCTTGTGTTTCATCAAATAAATGTAAATAATATTGCTCCGTCTTCTCATCATATTTCCAAGCAGATCCACCAAACTTAGACTGCCAATTATTTTTTTCATCACGCCAAATATAGTAATTACGATATGGACTATTTTTATCTTCCTTCGCTTCTTTAAACCACTTATGTTCAGTCGAACTATGATTTACAACAATATCAAGCATAATCTCAATGTTACGTACTTTCGCTTCTGCTAAAAGTTCTTCAAACTCTTCCATCGTTCCGTAAGATGGATCAATGCTGTAGTAATCACTTACATCATATCCATTATCATTTTGTGGTGATTGGTATATCGGTGTTAACCATATATAATCCACTCCGAGTTCTTTTAAATAATCTATTTTCTCTGTAACACCTTTTATATCCCCGGTTTCTCTATTGTAATAACTATTAAAGCTCTTCGGATAAATTTGATAGACTACACTTTTATGCCAATCCTTCATGTTTAACTTCCTCCTACTTCTGTTTGACTCTTTTTGCAAATAACCATGTTAAAGTAAATGGGATTACAACTGCAATAATCATTCCTACAATAAACATTGGAATCGATTTCGGAATGATAGAAATAAATGCTGGCAATCCGCCAATTCCGATAGCAGGTGCTAATACACCATTTAATGTAATGAATATCGCTGCAACAGCAGACCCTATAATCGCTGCATAGAACGGGAACTTATTTCGTAAATTCACACCAAACATCGCTGGTTCTGTAATACCGAAGTATGCTGAAATGGCTGATGTTGATGCCATACTTTTATCATTTTGATTTTTAGAAATCCAGAACATCGCAAGTGCCGCACTACCTTGCGCAATGTTAGAAAGAGCGATCATCGGCCAAATAAATGTACCGCCATGTTGTGCAATCAATTGTAAATCAATTGCAATAAACATATGATGCATACCTGTAATTACGAGCGGTGCATATAACGCTCCAAATAATACTGCTCCAACTACTGGTACTGTTTCATATACACCTACTAATCCTACTGTTAATAAATCTCCAATATGACGTGTAACCGGACCGATAATTCCTAATGCTAACACACCTGTCACAACGATTGTTGTAATTGGTACAACTAATAATTGAATTGCATTTGGTACATGTTTCTTTAAGAAAATTTCCACTTTACTTAATACAAATGCTGCTACTAAAACAGGTAAAATTTGTCCTTGATATCCTACCTTCTCAATTTGGAACAGTCCTAAAATGTTGAAGTACTCAATCTTTTGACCCTCTAAACCAGTCGCTGCTTTTCCATAGTCCCAAGCGTTTAATAAGGCCGGGTGCACAAGCATTAATCCCATAACAATCCCTAGTATTGGACTACCACCAAAACGCTTCGTTGCTGACCACCCGACAAGTGCTGGTAAGAATACGAATGCTGTATTGGCCATCATATTAATTAAATCCCAAAGCCCGCCTAAGTTCGGATAAACATCTAATAAATTTTTCCCATCAAAAAATAAGTCCTTTGCCCCTAATAAATTGTTAATACCCATTAGTAAACCAGCCGTTACGATCGCTGGTAATATCGGCATAAATACATCCGAAAATATTTTTACAAACTTTTGAGCTGGATTTAACTTCTGATTTCCAGAGTCTTTTACGTCAGCTACAGTCGATTCTTTCATACCTGCAAGCGTTATCAATTCAGCGTAAACACGATCTACATCCCCTGGACCAATTACAACTTGAAATATACCAGCGTTATGAAACGCTCCTTTCACTAATGAAACAGACTGTAATTTATCATTATCTATTTTACTTTCATCTTTTAAAGCGATACGGAGCCTCGTCACACAATGTGCAGCTTGTTCAATATTGTCTTTCCCACCAATATACTGCAACACTTCCTCTGCTGTTTTACGATAGTCTTTCCCCATATTCCCGTCCCTCTTTTCTTTTTTTGATACCGTTTACAATTACATATTAACTCGTATATATAAGTTAGTCAACACTCGTATATACGAGTTTGTGTTTTTTTTATAAAAAAAGAGATGAAACAATATTTTGTTCCACCTCTTTACTTCCTGCGTGCCACATCCGAAAAGTGAAAAATATCTAAACGGTGGCGTGATTCTGTATATTCAAACTGACTTCCATCATACAAATGTGTAAAGTTTTTCACAACGACAACATAGTCTGTTCCATTTAAATCTAAATACTTTCTGTCATCCTCTGTACATGGCTGTACTTCAATTACCCTCTGCGAATAACTAATGTGTAGCCCAAGCTCTTTCTCGATGTATTTATAAATCGATGCTGTTGCAATTTCTTTCGTTAATCCTGGAATAAACTCAGATACAAAATGATTTATATCTAAAATTACTTTTTCTCCATCAATATTTCGTACACGTTTAATATGGTCAATCTCTGTTTTTTCTTTTACATTTAATAATTTCGCAATTTCTTTTGTGGCTTTTTCTTTGCCCATTTCCACAACTTCTGTAATACAATGACGTCCTAAACGTTCATTTTCTTCTTGGAAACTTACAATACCGCCAAAATTAAATTCAATATTCTTTCGCTTTAAAACAAAAACACCTTTTCCATGAATTTTTTGCACATATCCACGCTCTTGCAGTAAATCTACCGCTTTTCTTACCGTTCCTCGGCTTGCCTCATACTGCTTCATTAATTCTGTTTCTGATGGGATTTTGCATCCCTCTTTTAATTGTTTATTATCAATAGATTTACTGATTTCTGTATAAATTTGTTCATACTTACTCATCATCTACAATAGCCCCTTGTCACCTTCTAATTCTATATGTATTATAACATGCTTCACTCTTCTGCCAATCTCTCACTTATTTTCCAGTACAAGAAAAATATAGGTAAATATTTAATCTTTAAAACGTATTTTTATAAAAATTTTTATATTTTTCTTTTCATTCAAAAAAACATGTAGTATACTAACTTCAAAATCAGAGGAGAAAGGGAGCAAAGAACTATGCTTACTTATACAACAACTGTAGTTACATTTGCACAAAAACATCATCATCATACGTAACCCTTGAAACCTAGCGGAAAAATTACGCGTAGGTACAAGGGTTATTCCCGTTGTACCTACGTTAGGCAAAGAGCCATGTAGGTATTTTTTATCTACATGGCTCTTTTTTTATTGTCAAAAAGCTAGTAAAAAATGATGTTTAAGCAAAACTTACTACAAAGGAGTTAACAAAAATGGAAACGAAAAAATGGGGATTATGGGTTTTAACAGCATTTGTTATCGGGAATATGGTTGGCGGTGGCGTATTTATGCTTCCAGCAAATTTAGCACAAGTATCAGGGCCAATGGGTTCTACACTCGCATGGAGTATTACAGGCCTTGGCGTATTTATGATTGCACTTGTATTTGGAAATTTAGCGATTCGGAAACCAGAATTAAAAGCTGGACCACAAAGCTATGCTCAAGCGATGTTTCCTTCAAAAAAAGCTGGTAAAGTTGCAGGATATAGTATGGCATGGGGATATTGGGCTGCTAACTGGGCTGCAACAGCATCTGTTATTATTTCCTTTGCTGGATATTTATCAACATTCTTTCCAGTTTTACAAAGTAAGCAAATTCTTTTTTCAATAAATGGATTTTCACTGGAACTCGGAAAAGGGTTAACTTTCCTCGTATGTAGCCTTATGCTGTGGGGAATTCAATATATTCTTTCTCAAAATATTGATCGAGCTGGAAACATGAATCTACTTGCTACCATTGCAAAAATTATCGGATTTACAATGTTTATTGTAATTACATTATTCATTTTCAACGCCTCTAATTTCGGAGATGGTCAAACCTTTATGAATGAAGCTGGACAATCAATCTCATTAGGTGGACAAATCAATTCAGCTGCTATTGCAACACTCTGGGCATTTATCGGTATTGAATCAGCAGTTATGCTTTCTAATCGTGCAAAATCACAGCGCGATGTAAAAAAAGCTACGATTTTCGGATTAATTATCGCTCTTCTTATTTACATGTCAATTACTTTACTTACAATGGGAGCTCTTCCGCAAGATGCTTTAAAAGAGTCTCAAAAACCTTTAGTAGACGCATTAAATTTAGCAATTGGAAATAAAGGTGCATATATAATGGCTTTACTCGCTCTTATATCTTTATTTGGATCTACAGTTGGCTGGATTGTTGTTAGTTCAGAAGTACCTTACCAGGCAGCAAAGAATGGACTTTTCCCTAAGTTTTTCGGGAAAACAAATAAAAAAGGTAGTCCTTCAAAATCATTATTGATTACAAATGTAATGACGCAAATCTTCTTATTTTCAACGATTTCTGGTACTGTTTCAGAAGCGTATAGTTTCGCTATCGTCGTAGCAACATTAGCCTATTTAATTCCATACCTTGTTTCTACTCTGTACCAATTCAAACTGGTTATTACAGGAGAAACGTATGATATAATGCCTGGTTCTCGAATAAAGGACGGGATCATCACTACATTAGCATTTGTATACTCAATTTGGGTTATCAAAACAGGAACTGCTGACTTAAAAACGTTCTTCTTAGGAATTGGATTGTTCGTATTAGGTCTTATTCTTTATCCTGTACTAATGAAAGACTCACAAAAAACGGATTAAATAAAGAGAAGCTGCTGGCTTCTCTTTTTTATTAAAAATCTGTAATTAACTTTTCTTTTAGCTCTCCTACAGATAAAGGTTTCGCATAATAAAATCCCTGCACATAATCACAGCTCATTGATTGTAACAAACTCTCTTGCTCTACTGTTTCTACCCCTTCAGCAACTACTGCTAAATTTAAACTATGAGCAATTTCAATAACGGATTTTACAATCGTTCGTTCTGGTTGTGCGTGATCATAATGAAATTCACGAATAAAATTACGATCAATTTTTACAATATCCAGTGGTAGTTGTTTTAAATAATATAAGGAAGAATAGCCAGTTCCGAAATCATCCAAAGCAATTAAAACACCCATATTTCTTAATTCTTGTAATGTAGCAATAATATAATCAAAATGGCGAACTGCAATACTTTCCGTTATTTCTAATATTAAACGGTTCGGAGGAAAACCAGTCCTCTTTAAAATGCTACGTACAGACAAAATAAAACGTTTCTGCATTAATTGTTGTATAGATAAATTCACAGATAACTTTAGTCCTTCTTGGTAATTTGGCAATGTTTTAAACAATCGGCATGACTTTTCTAATACCCAGTCTCCTAGCTTTATAATAAGTCCAGACTCTTCAGCAACAGGGATAAATTCGCTTGGTGAAATAGGTCCGTCTTCTGTCATACAACGTACTAGAGCTTCTATACCAGAATATCTCTTCGTTTTCAAATCAATAATAGGCTGCAATGCTACATCTAACTCTTCATCACGAATTGCCTTTTGCAAAGCAAACTCAACTTTCATTCTACGATTTATTTTCGCGCGTAGCTCATCTGTAAAGAAACATGCAGCGTTTCTCCCCTGTTCTTTTGCACTATACATAGCTAAGTCAGAGTTTTTCAATAAAGTTTCCACATCTTGTCCGTCTTGTGGATAAGAACAAAGTCCTAGACTAGCTGAAATGTATACTTCATGGCCTTCAAGTATAAATGGTGCCTGGAAACATGACAACACAGATGTCGCTAACTGACTCATATCATCTTGTCTATGATTTTTTGTTAACAGCACAAATTCGTCGCCACCTAGCCTAGCCAGAACATCTTTCTCTCCTAGTACATAATGCAACCTTGAAGCAACTTCGCTTAAAAGTAAATCTCCTATCATATGACCTAACGTATCATTTACTAATTTAAAACGGTCCAAATCAAAGTAAATCATACCAAATTCTTTTTTATCTGCAATCAATTTATTAACGGTCGTTATTAATTGTAAACGGTTAGGCAAACTCGTTAAAGCATCGTGATAGGCAAGTTCCCTATAACGACTTTCACTTAGCCGTAATCTATGTTCCGCTTCTTTTCTACTACTAATATCATTTCGAATTGCGATAAACTGGTATGGCTCTCCTTTTTCATTTAAAAATGGAACAATTGTTGTTTTGACCCAATAATATGTACCATCTTTTGCTCGATTCCGAATCTCACCTGTCCATACTTTCCCATTCAAAATACGTTTCCATAAGTCTTGAAAAAAGGTTTTTGGATGATGTCCTGAATTTAAAATACGGTGATCTTTTCCAATTAATTCTTCTCTTTTGTATTTAGAGATTTCACAAAATTTATCATTTACATATGTAATAAGACCTTTTCGATCTGTAATTGCAACAATTGAAGACTCATCTAATGCTAACTTTAAATCTCGCAATGAAGAGTCATATAATGCATGACCTCTCTGTTCTAGCATGCGCATCTCTCCTTGCTTCTATCTGACTAAAACACAACCTGTTTCTCTTCATAGAAATAGAGATATTTCATTTTCTAATACTAGCCCATTACATAAATTATCTTTTTAAATAGACCGATTAAAATAACATAATATTATTTGTAATAAAAAGCAATATTATACCGTTCCAATTATAACTAGTAGCTTCTCATCTCCCTAATTATTTCGCGCCTTATTATACTGCAATCCCTTTAAGTGGCTCTATGCAAGCCTTGTTTCCAACTAATACCACTCACATCTAATCTCTTTGTTTTTAATAACGAAATAGAAATTAGAACATACTACATAACTATTCACGAATAATAATATAAAACTCTACATCAATGTATATGTTTTTGAATTACAATAACAAAATATTAACATATTTTCACCTTAATTTTGGAAGTATTTTATAAATAAATACCGTATTAAACTAAAAAAGAGGATAGCCTCTTTTTTAGTTTAATACGAATATGGTATTTGCTGATAACCTGGGTATGGCATTGGATACGTTACAGGGTATGGTGATGGATAAGCTACTGGATATGGAGCCGGATAATATCCTCCACTTGTTGCACCTGTTAATGCACCCGCTGTCAGTCCGCCTAACACTCCTCCTGCAAAGCTTCCAGGGAAAAATCCGCCTCCCCATGAACTACCACCACCCCAGCCCCATCCGCCTCCGTGATGATGATGGTGATCATAGTGATTGTGTCCTCCATGGTGATGATGTCCGCCGTTATGATTGTGCCCACCATGATTGTGTCCTCCATGATGATTCCGATAGTACAATCCATTATTTTCTATATAATTCATGTTTCTCCGCTCCTTTTCGATTTTTTCATTTTCATATGCGTTAAGAGTGAGATAAAAAATGGGATAGTACACTGTATGTAGGACAAATGCGGAAAGTATAGGTGAAATGTCTATATTTTGTAAAAAAAGCAAAACACCTTATAATAAAGATGTCATATTACATCTTCTATTTAAGAAGTCTATATTGAAAAAAGATTAGGGGAATTATATAGAAATGAAGAAGCCTATCGTTCAATTACTATTAATATTTACAATTGTATCTATCGTTCTGTTCCTATTAAATACATCGTATATCTCGTTATATACATTTGTCGGTGCTCTATGGTCCATCACAATCGTAGGAATTTCATTCGTTATTTTTATAGAAAATAGATCTCCACAAAGTACATTAGCATGGTTTTTAGTATTAGCACTTCTTCCTATTATAGGTGTGCTTTTATACGCTATTTTCGGACGCAGCCGCTGGAGAAGAAAAAAACATCTCCATCGTTCAGAAGAACAAAGAAAATTATTCCGTGAAATATTAGAAGGAAGAAGACTAGAGTTATTACTCACAGTCCCACTAAATGAACGTTCCTTACATTTAACAGAAGTCATACAAAAATTTGGGGGCGGTCCTGCCGCAGATAAAACAAATACAAAACTTTTAACAAACGGAGATCAAACATTTTCAGAAATTTTGCGAGCTATAGAGCAAGCAAAACATCATATACATATTCAATACTACATTTATAAATCTGATGAAATTGGTACAAAAGTTCGAGATGCTTTAATACAAAAAGCAAAAGATGGTGTTATTGTACGCTTCCTTTATGATGGCCTTGGAAGTAACACGCTAAGAAGACGATTTTTACAACCTATGAAAGAAGCTGGGATTGAAATTGTAGAATTTGACCCTATTTTTTCAGCTTGGTTACTTGAAACTGTCAATTATCGTAACCATCGAAAAATTGTTATTGTAGATGGGAAAATTGGTTTTACCGGAGGACTCAATGTCGGCGATGAATATCTTGGCCGTTCAAAGAAATTTCCTGTTTGGCGTGATAGTCATTTAAAAATAGAAGGAAAAGCATTATATAAATTACAAGCAATCTTTCTAGAAGACTGGCTCTATGCCTCTAGTGGTTTAAATACTTATTCCTGGGATCAATTCATGAATAGACAATACTTCCCAGGTAAAGAGATTTCAAATGCAGAAGGTGCTGTTCAAATCGTAGCAAGCGGACCAAGCTCCGATGATAAAAGTATTCGTAATACATTATTAGCTGTTATGGGCTCTGCAAAAAAATCAATTTGGATTGCTACACCCTACTTTATTCCAGATCAAGAAACTTTAACATTATTACGCTTAAGTGCAATTGCCGGAATAGATGTACGGATTTTATATCCAGGTAAAAGTGATAGCATCATTAGTGATCAAGCATCTCAATCCTATTTCACTCCGCTTTTAAAAGCTGGTGCTTCTATTTACAGTTATAAAGATGGTTTTATGCATGCAAAAATTGTACTCGTTGATGATACAATTGCAACGATTGGAACAGCAAACATGGATGTACGTAGCTTTGAATTGAATTACGAAATTATTAGCGTACTTTATGAATCAAAAACAGTTCACGATATTAAACGTGATTTTGAAGAAGACTTTAAACATTCAACTGAAATTAAATGGAACTCTTTCCAAAAAAGAAGTATAAAAAAACGCATATTGGAGTCTTTCATGAGGCTCATTTCTCCTTTACTGTAAGCAATCAACTTCATCTTGATTGCTTTTTCTTTTCCCTTTATCCTCCTTCCTTTTCTTTGCATACCATATTAAAACAAGTTATCATAAGATGTATTACTTTATGAAAATAATGTTAGGTGGGAAATACATGTTAGAACAATTTCATATACATTCTGATTTAAAACAACAGCTTTCTACGATTCATGAAAAGAATAAACAAGAAGCTGGTGAAAATGCACATTTAATCGGAACGAAAATATATAAAGCGTCTGATAATAGCATTATTGAAGATGCGATTACAGCACTTCTTCTTGGCAAGAACATTCTATTAAAAGGACCGACTGGTAGTGGTAAAACAGTACTAGCGGAAACTCTTTCTTCTTTATTCCAAAAACCAATGCATAGCATTAACTGCTCTGTCGACTTAGATGTAGAAGGTATTTTAGGATACAACACACTACAAACGAAAGATGGTGCATCTGAAGTTTCATTCGTTAACGGTCCTCTTATGAAAGCAATGAAGAACGGTCACTTCCTATATATTGACGAAATCAATATGGCAAAACCTGAAACTTTACCGCTACTTCACGGCGCATTAGATTACCGTAAAATGATCACAAACCCATTTACACAAGAGGTTGTATACGGTGATGACGAATACCGTGTAATTGCTGCGATTAACGAAGGTTACGTTGGAACAAGTGAACTAAATGAAGCATTAAAAAACCGTTTCGTTATTATTGAAGTTCCTTACATTCAAGGTGACACATTAAAAGAACTATTATTAGCAGAATCAAAATTAAATGATGTTGCAACAATTGAAAAGTTTGTTGCATTTGCAAGCGACCTTATGCCTTTAGCTCGCGATGGACGTGTAAGTGAAGAAGCAGCAAGTATTCGTGGTATTATCGACGCATGTGATTTAGGTGTATATATTCCTGTTATGCGCGCTATTGAACGAAGCATAATTGCAAAACTTAATGATGAAACAGAACAAATGACTGTCCGTGAATTAGCAGAAAGTTATTTCTTTGAGGGATAATTTATGAGACAAATTTTTAGTGACAAAAAAATTGATGCGTCGCTGTTTCTACAAATGGAAAATTTAATGTATGCCCTTCTAAAAGAAGACGATGCCTATCTTGAATATGGCTATAAAGCATACTACGACGAAATTGAAAAGAAAGTTGTCATTAGTCACTTTTGGGATGATCGAAAAGAAGAAGATACAGTAATCGGATTAAAAAGCGAAGTGTTCTTAAAAGCACTTGGTAATAAACATTACTCGGACATGACTTTAATTCGTTCGTATGCGATTGAATTGCAAGAATCGCCCCTAAAAAAGTTTTTAACACAATTATTTGTTCTATTAGAAGATTTACGCGTTGAGGAAATCGTAAAGAACTTACGTCCTGGCACGAAACATATTTTTAAACGCCGAAAAGAAATGTACCGCAATTATTTCGGCTCTCAAAATGAAATAAACCGCGTTCGTAATTATCACGGTGATCGTCTATTTTGCCTATGCTATCTTTCATTAACGAGCGATAAATATGAAATGTTTAATAATGAATATTTTGAGCAAATTGAAGCGATTTTACATGAAACATTCCAAGCACGTAATACAGAAGATATTATGTATATCGTTGAGAAAATTCGCTATCGCTTAGAGGCGCTTCTTGAAAGTGATATGCTTAACAACTATTTCGGACATGCTCCACTTTACTTATCTGTTCTTGCAGACGAAAAGAACTGTCGCGTCGAAGGTTTAGCAAATGATGATACGCAGCTTATAGATGACGATGAAAATAAAAACAAAATGGATGAGAGTTTCTCCACATGGCATCGTGAAAATAAAAATAACGAAAACGAGAACTTTTTACGCTTTGAATTAGAAAGCGGAACAAAAACAAACATGATGGGCGATACTGCTCGTGAATCAGAAGATGGCGACCAAGCACTTGGTTCTGTACAAGGTACTTCTCAAAAAAGTACACAATCCAACTTTGATGGCGCTGATACAGAAGAAGCAAGGGCTTCACACGCTTCTAGCCAGCACGACGGTGCATATGGGAAGTATAATGTAGGTGCTTCTCATACATTTAAAGAAGCTCGCAAAGTAAATATTGATGAGAAAAAAGATTACCAAGCTATCAAATCAGTCGTCAATAAAGATGTAAAAGAATTAAAGAAAATTATCGAAAAAACGATTGAAAATAAAACGAATGCGAATAGTGATAAATATTACGGAAGACTTCGTAAGAAATTCCTTCGTATTTATACCGAAAAACAACCACGGATGTTTTATAAAAAAGGACAAGAGTCACAAGAACTCGATGTTGCATTCCAACTGTTAGTTGACTGTTCTGGTTCTATGTATAACAAAATGGAAGAAACGAAGAAGAGTGTTGTACTATTCCATGAAGCTTTAAAATCTTTAAAAATCCCGCACGCTATTAGCGGATTTTGGGAAGATGCCTCTAGCGCTAAACCTGAAGATAAGCCGAACGTTATCCATGAAGTTGTAAATTATAAAAACTCAACGTTACCAAACGTTGGTCCAGAAATTATGCAACTTCGTGAAGAAGAAGATAACCGCGACGGATATATTATTCGTATCGTTTCTGAAAAGCTTGCCAAAAGACCTGAGAAACATAAATTCTTACTAGTCTTCACAGACGGTGAGCCTTCTGCGCTAGACTATCAACAAGACGGAATTTTAGATACGCATGAAGCTGTTAAACTCGCGCGTAAAAGTGGTATGGAAGTAATCGGTATCTTCATCGAAGAAGGCGAAGCGAAAGAAGCAACTTATCAATTGATGAAAAACATTTATAACCATCACTTCTTAGTTGCAAATCATGCTGAAGATTTACGATTGAAGATTAAACCATTGCTGAAAAAACTATTACTGAAGACGATTGAATAGAAAATAGGAGCCTTGTGGCTCCTGTTTTTTCGTTCAATTACTTTGTTTCTGGTTGAAACTTGTATGGAATGGCTACTTCTAACAAAGATTCAAATCCTCCGTCATAGTATGGGAAGCGCTCATTCGCAATTGTTCGATCCACCCACTCTATTGCAGAAATTTCACCTTCATCTTCCGCAATAAGTTCACCTTTTACTACATTCGCTCGGAATGTAAAAAATAGCGCATGATTCCCTGATTCTTCAAAGAATTTTTCATTAATCGCAACAAGTCCAGCTAACGCAGCAGTTAAACCTGTCTCTTCTTTCACTTCTCTTATTAGTGCTTCCTCTAATATTTCACCTTTTTCCACAGCCCCGCCTGGCAATGACCAAACGTTTTGTTCTACATTATGTACCATTAATATTTTATCTGTTTCTTCGTCATGTATTAGTGCATATACGACATCAACTCTCTGCATAAGGCTTCTCTCCCTCCAAAAATGATGAAGAGCCGATTCCTAAGAATCGACTCTTCCTATTAATTCATCACTAACTCAGCTGCAAGCTTTTTTTTTAACTTAGCCAGCATGTCAGTTGTCATTTTATCTAAATCGTATTCTGCTTTGAAGCCCCACTCTTTCATTGCTGCTGTTGCGTCAATAGAGTTTGGCCAGCTATCAGCGATTGTTTGACGAGCTGGATCTACTGCATAATCCATTGTAAACGTCGGAATGTGTTTACGAATTGACGCTGCAATTTGCTCTGGCTCGAAGCTCATTGCTGTAATGTTAAATGCATTTCTATGCACTAGCTTACTTGGATCAGCTTCCATTAATGAAATGATCGCTTGTAAAGCATCAGGCATATACATCATGTCCATGTACGTTCCTTCAGCAATGTATGAGGTGTATGCACCTTTTTTAATCGCCTCATAATAAATTTCAACTGCATAATCAGTTGTTCCGCCTCCTGGAGGAGCTACGTAAGAAATTAAACCTGGGAAACGGACACCGCGCGTATCTACACCAAACTTTTGATAATAATAATCACATAGTAATTCTCCTGCTACTTTGTTTACCCCATACATCGTAGTAGGACGCTGAATTGTATCTTGCGGTGTATTATCTTTTGGCGTCGATGGACCGAATGCACCGATAGAACTTGGCGTGAAGAACTTACAGTTTAATTCACGAGCTGCTTCTAGAGCATTTACAAGTCCACCCATATTTAAATTCCATGCAAATAACGGATTTTTTTCTGCTGTTGCTGAAAGTAAAGCTGCTAAATGAATAATTGTATCTACTTCATTACGCTTTGCGATATCATGTAGTTTTTGTCCATCTGTTACATCTAACGTTTCAAATGGACCAGACGTTACTACTTCACTGTCTGTTTCACGAATATCTGTTGCAATAACATTTGATGCGCCGTATACATCACGAAGTTTCATTACTAGTTCAGAACCAATTTGCCCTAAAGAACCGGTTACTAGAATTTTTTTCATTTTCCCCACTCCTCATTTGCAAGCTATTCAAAAGATGTCGTTACTTAAATGATGCCCATTTCTTTCCCTACTTTTTCATACTTACGAATTGCTTCATCTAACATTTCTTTCGTATGAGCTGCTGTAGGCATATTACGAACACGACCTGTTCCTTTTGCTACAGTTGGGAACACGATAGATTTTGCGTATACGCCTTCTTCATTTAGACGTTTACTAAATTCTTGTGTTAATACTTCGTCCCCAATAATACAAGGTGTAATTGGCGTTTCACTTTCCCCAATGTTAAAGCCAAGTTCTTTTAACCCTTGTTTTAAATAGCGACCGTTTTCCCATAGACGATCATGTAACTCTGTGCTTTCCATTAAGATTTCAATTGATCTCATGCAAGCTGCCGCATCAGCTGGTGTTAATGCTGTAGAGAATAAGAATGGACGTGAACGAACTTTTAACCAGTCAATTAAGTTTTGTTTCCCTGCTACATATCCACCAATTACCCCAATTGCTTTTGATAATGTACCAATTTGGAAATCAACTTTATCAGAAAGACCGAAGTGCTTTACAGTTCCTGCACCTTTTCCAAGTACACCTGAACCGTGTGCATCATCTACGTATGTCATTAAATCTAACTCTTCTGCAATCTCAACAATTTCTGGTAGTTTTGCAACATCTCCATCCATTGAGAAAACACCGTCTGTAATTACCATTAATTTATTATAAAGACCTGATTCTTTCGCCGCGATTGCTTTTTGGCGTAAATCTTCCATATCAGAATGTTTATAAACAATAATTTTTGCTTTTGATAGACGACTACCGTCAATAATAGATGCATGATTTAATTCGTCTGAAAGAATCGCATCATTTTTATCCATAACAGCTGAAATCGCTGCCATATTACAGTTAAATCCTGATTGATAAGCAATTGCTGCTTCTGTATGTTTAAACTTTGCAATTGTTTCTTCTAACTTAATATGCAAATCTAAAGTACCGTTAATTGTACGAACAGCCCCTGCTCCAACACCGTACTTATGAATAGCACCAATTGCTGCTTCTTGCAAACGGCTATCTGTTGCTAATCCAAGATAGTTGTTTGAAGATAAGTTAATATATTCTTTTCCGCCAATTGTAATGATTGGTCCATTCGAACTCTCCAGCGGATCAATTACGTTATAAAGCCCCTTTGATTTTAAATCCTCTAAATTTTCTTCTAAAAATTTCGCAAGTGTTTTACTAGACATTGTGAAGCCTCCCATCGTTCATGTAAGCGAATTATTGTCTTAATAGTTCTAATAATCCCTCTACTAGCTTAACACGTTTTCAGAATTTATTATAGAAAAATAGTTTAAAGTAACCGCTTACAATTCTAGATTATATATGATTCATTACAATAAATCTATCATTTACTTTTCATATTTGATAGAATTAAAAAATATTTAGGGAGGCTTCAAACATGGCATTTACAGAATCTGATGTATACAATAACACAGCATTTTTCGAACAATATATGAAACGAAGATACCGAGAAAATAGCCCAAATGAATCCATTGAAAAACCAGTATTCTTTCAGTTCATTGGTCATGTGCAAGGAAAACAAATTCTCGATTTAGGCTGTGGTGATGCTAAGTTTGGTGCGGAATTATTAGAGAAGGGATGCTACTCTTACACCGGCATTGAAGGCTCCGAGCTTATGTATGGAAAAGCTAAAAAACAACTAGAAAATAAAAATGGATCTGTTCATTTTTTAAACCTCAAAGATTATACCTATCCCTCTTCCACTTTTGATTTAGTAACCTCTAGACTCGCCTTACATTATATTGAACATCTTGATATCATTTTTCAAAATGTGTTTCAAACTTTAAAAACAAATGGCACCTTTACCTTTAGTGTTCAACATCTCGTTATTACTTCTTCATTTGAAAGCTTACAAACAAGTGCTAAAAGAACGAGTTGGCTCGTCGATGATTATTTTAAACTAGGCAAACGGGTTGAACCATGGATTGACCAAGAAGTTATTAAATATCATCGTACAACGGAAGAGTATTTCACATTATTACAGCAAGCCGGATTTACCATTACATCATTAAAAGAAGCTACACCAAATCCAACCTATTTTCAAGATGAAGAAGAGTATAAACGTCGCTTACGTATTCCTCTCTTCCTGTTATTTTCTTGTACCAAATAAAAAAAACGATGACTCACTCATCGTTTTTTTATCTCATTGCCTGAGCAACTTCTTTAACTACACGTCTTCCTCTTCCGTGAGGGATACAAAGCGGTGTTCCAAACAACGGATCCGTACTAATTTGACACTCCATTCGGAATACATCACGTACTAGTTTCTCATCTACCACTTCTTCAGGTTTACCTTGTGCATATATTTGTTTATCTTGAATTGCTACAATGTTATCTGCATAGCGGCATGCTAAATTCAGATCATGTAATACCATAACAATTGTTCTTTGTTCTGTTTCATTTAATTCGAATAATAAATCTAACACTTCAATTTGGTGAGTCATATCTAAGTATGTAGTTGGCTCATCCAGTAAAATGATATCTGTATCTTGTGCAAGTGTCATTGCGATCCAAGCACGTTGACGCTGCCCACCTGAAAGAGCATGCACATCACGCTCAGCAAATTCTGTCATACCTGTTGCTGCAAGTGCCTTCTGTACCATTTCCTCGTCTTTTTCTGACCATTGCTTCAGCCATGTTTGATATGGATAGCGTCCTTGCTTTACAAGTTGTAATACTGTAAGTCCTTCTGGTGCTTGTGGTCCTTGCGGTAAAATCGCCATTTGACGAGCAATTTGCTTCGTTTGCATACTTTGAATTGCTTGATTATCTAACAAAATATCACCATTTGTTGGCTTTAATAATCTGGCTAGTGAACGTAATAAAGTTGATTTCCCGCAACCGTTAGAACCGATAAAAATTGTAATTTCACCTTTTGGAATTTCTAAGTTCAGCTCATCAATAATAATTGTTTCACCATAAGACAACGTCAAGCGTTTCGTCTCCAATGCTTTTTGCATATTCATCTCCCTTTATGAATTCCGACTTTTATAAAGTAAATAAATGAAATAAGGTGCACCAATTGCTGATGTAAATACCCCTGCTGGAATTTCAAGTGGTGTGAAAATTGTACGCCCTATTAAATCTGCAGCAAGTACTAGAATTGCACCGACAATAGCTGCAACTGGGAGTAATGCACCGTATAAAGAACCAACTAATCTTCGTGAAATATGAGGTGCCATTAAACCGACAAATCCAATCCCTCCGGCAAAAGCTACCGCACCACCAATTAAAGCTGTACTAAGTAATAACATAAATACACGCGACTTCGTTAAAGGAACCCCAAGTCCTACCGCTATATCATCCCCTAGCTCTTGTGCATTTAAATGCCTAGCTGCGATAAATGATATTACTGTTAAAATGAGAACCCAAGGCGCAAGTACCATAACATTTTGCCAAGAAGAGCCGTAAACGGTACCCGTAATCCATACATTCGCTTGGCTCGCTTGATAAATTGGTGCTAGTAACATAAATAATGTTGTCGCCGCCTTCGTTAATGCCCAAAATCCAACACCAATTAAAACGAGACTAATTGGTGATAATCCATCATTTTTCCATGCAAATAAGTATACAAAAACCGCTACAATCGTTGCTCCTGCAAAAGCTGCGAGCGGCATATAATGAATACTTACCGTTAGTGCATTATTTTTATCACTAAATAGCGCTAAAAATAATACAACTGCGACACTTGCCCCGCCCGTAATCCCGATGATATCAGGAGAAGCAAGCGGATTTCGAACGAGCCCTTGTAAAATACAGCCCGCTACCGCAAGCGCAATTCCTACGAGGATAGCAATTAAAATACGTGGCATACGAAACTTATTTACAACCATATTTGACATTGCATCGCCATTTCCGGTAATTGCTTGCCATACGTCATAAGGAGCAATTTTCATGTCTCCCATACCTGCGCTCGCAAAGAATAATCCTATTAAAACAACTAGTAAACTTAACAAGACGAGACAAGCTCGTTTATACATTAAAAACGAGAGCTCGCCTTTTCCTATACGAAACGGAATATATTTCTTCATTTGCTAAGCCCTCTCTTACGTGCAATATAAATAAAGAACGGTGCTCCAATAAATGCTGTCATAACTCCTACTGGTACTTCTTGTGGCATAATGACATATCTTGCTGCTATATCAGCCAATATTAGTAGTATTGCACCTAACAATCCGCTATAAGGCACTCTCCATCTGTGGTCAACTCCAACAAGAAATCTAGCAAAATGCGGAGTAATAATTCCAATAAATCCAATTGGGCCAGCAACCGCAACTGAACCACCAGACAATAGTACAATAATAAGTAACACGAATGATTTCATTAAAATTGTTCGTTGTCCAAGTCCTTTCGCGACGTCTTCTCCCATCATCAATGTATTTACTTTCCCTGCCATCATAAGAGACGCAATCCATCCTATTAATAAATATGGGAATACAGATTGTAAAATTTCTAACTTTCTCCCTTGCACAGATCCGGCAAGCCAAAATAATACCTCTTCAAGCGCTTTTTCATTTAACACAAGTAATCCTTGTGTTAATGATGAAAATAACGCACTAATTGCGACCCCTGCTAACGTTAACTTAAGAGGAGTAGTCCCTTCTTTTCCTAAAGAACTAGAAGCAAATACAAGTACAGCGGCAACCGCCGCTCCTAAAAAGGCAATCCATGTGAAAGCTGATAATGATGTTACTGAAAAGATTACAATTGCTACAACTATGAAGAACGCAGCACCTGAATTTAATCCAATAAAATCTGGAGAAGCAAGTGGATTCTTAGTTAAAGTTTGCATAAGACAACCCGCGATGGCTAAACTAGCACCAACACTTGCTGCTATAAGTGCCCTTGGAAGGCGCACATTTTGAATAATAATATGTTCATTAGAACCATTAAAATGGAAAAAAGCATCTAGCGCTAATTTCCAGCTCGTATTTGTATATCCGAAAATAATACTTCCCCAAATACAAATAACGACTGCAATGATTCCAACAAATAATCCAATCCATTTTGCTTGATTTGTTTTTAATAACATGCAGCGTTTCCCCTTCAATGTATAATGATACGTTGTAAGTGTATTTCAACTTAATTCTTATTGTCAACGGAAATGAGAATTATTTTCAACCATATGTATTGACAATCAAAAGATAAAGGCTTAATATCATGCTTGCTATTGAAAAATATTCTCAACATGTAGGGGGTACATAATGAATTTCATGCGGAAAAAATCGTTTACAGTATTTGTATTTTTACTAGCATTTTCAATGCTTTTAAGCGCTTGTGGAAAATCAAATAACAAAGAAGAATCTACAAAAGAAGATAATAAAAAAGAAGTGGTTACTGTAGAACATGCAATGGGTAAAACAGAAGTTCCTGCTAATCCAAAACGTGTAGTTATCTTAACAAATGAAGGAACTGAAGCTTTACTTGAATTAGGTGTGAAACCAGTTGGTGCTGTAAAGTCTTGGACTGGTGATCCATGGTATCCACATATTAAGGATAAAATGAAAGATGTAAAAGTTGTTGGTGATGAAGGACAAGTTAACGTTGAAACAATTGCTTCTTTAAAACCAGACTTAATTATCGGTAACAAAATGCGTCACGAAAAAGTGTACGAACAACTAAAAGCAATTGCACCTACTGTGTTCTCAGAAACATTACGTGGGGAATGGAAAGATAACTTCAAATTTTATGCAAAAGCATTAAATAAAGAAAAAGAAGGTCAAAAAGTTGTAGCTGATTACGAATCACGTATGAAAGATTTAAAAGGCAAACTTGGCGATAAAGTAAATCAAGAAATCTCTATGGTTCGTTTCATGCCTGGTGATGTTCGTATTTATCATGGCGATACATTCTCTGGTGTTATTTTAAAAGAACTTGGATTTAAACGTCCTGGAGATCAAAATAAAGACGACTTTGCAGAGCGTAACGTATCTAAAGAACGTATTTCTGCAATGGATGGCGACGTATTATTCTACTTCACATTCGATAAAGGAAATGAGAAAAAAGGCTCTGAATTAGAAAAAGAATATATCAATGATCCGCTATTTAAAAATTTAAATGCAGTGAAAAATGGTAAAGCATACAAAGTTGATGACGTTATTTGGAATACAGCTGGTGGTGTAATGGCTGCTAACCTACTATTAGATGATATCGAAAAACGCTTTGTTAAATAATTTTATTCTAACCAGCTCTCTCTTTGATGGAGCTGGTTTTTTCATTTCACTGAAGTGTCACATTATTTCATTTTGTATTTTTATTCCCAATATGTTATATTATAAAAGTAAATAGAATATATTTTCTTTATATCAGAATAGATTTTTTAATCTAAATTTTCTGATTAATCACTATTTTATTTTCTTTTAGAATTCAATTATTACATTTGAAAACGCTTATCATCTCGTTTTCAGGGCAAAATACAGTAACGGTTGAAGAAAAATAGAACTTTTTTAGAAATTTTCTTTCTATTTCCATATAATTCTATTGACTTCTAAATATTTTGTAAATTAAAATGATTACATAAATATCCGTTATACAGGATTAGGGGGAAACAAAAATGGATGCAGCTTTAAAATTAGACAAAGCTGGAGAGCAACAATCACCAAAAAAACATCCACCAGGGTTGTATTTGTTGTTCTTAACAGAAATGTGGGAAAGATTTAGTTATTATGGAATGCGTGGCCTTTTAGTTCTTTATTTAACAACTGCTGCTGTTAGTGGTGGGTTAGGATTTGATAAGGCAGTCGCAGTGCAATTATATGGTACTTTTACAGCGGCAGTATATTTCATGCCAATTATAGGCGGATGGCTAACGGATCATTATATCACAAGACGTCATGCCATTACTCTCGGCGGAATTATTATGGCAATCGGCAACTTTGTACTATTCTCAATGAATACAAAAACAGGACTATTTCTAGGATTAATACTATTAGTTATTGGTAATGGGTTCTTCAAACCAAATATTTCTACACTGTTAGGTGAATTATATGGTGAAAATGATTCACGTCGTGACAGTGCATTTACTATCTTCTATATGGGTATTAACGTAGGTGCTTTCTTCGCTCCACTTATTTGTGGATTTTTAGCAGAAGATTTCTTTAAAACAAGCGTTGATGGCGTTATGGTTATGGGATATAAATACGGATTCTTAGCAGCTTGTATCGGTATGATTATTGGACAAATTGTTTTCAACTTATTAGCTCCTCGCTACCTTGGTACAGCAGGAACAACAATTGTTGGTAAAAAAACAAAAAATCAACCTGCAATCGAAAAGAAACCTTTAACAAAACAAGAAAAAAATCGCACTTGGGCAATTGTAATTTTAACTTGTTTCGTAGTATTCTTCTGGGCAGGCTTTGAACAAGCTGGTAGTTCTTTAACACTCTATACAGATAAATTTGTTGATCGTACAATTTTTGGATGGGAAGTTCCAACATCTTGGTTCCAATCCGTTAATCCAGCGTTCATCGTACTCCTTGCACCATTCGTATCTATGCTATGGTTAAAACTTTCTAAATCAAAGCGTGGCGATTTAAAAATACCAACAAAAATGGCATTTGGTATGATTTTACTAGGTATAGGTTACCTGGTTTTAACATTAGCGGTTCTAAAAACTGGAAGTAGTGAAGCTGATATAACTGTTAAAGCAAACTTATTATTCATCGTTATCACTTATATGTTCCATACAATTGGAGAACTATTCTTATCACCAATCGGTCTATCAATGGTAAGTGCAATTGCACCTGTTAAATTAGCATCATTACTAATGGGTGTATGGTTAGCTGGTTCAGGTATGGCTAACTGGTTAGCTGGTAAACTTGCTTCCTTTACACAATCATTAGGATACCTTGAAGTATTTGCAAGTATTGGTATTATCGTTATCGTCTTAGGACTTGTACTCCTTCTCTTCTCTAAAAAAGTTGCGAGTATGATGGAATAATACAAAAAAAGACGCTTCTAAAATTAGAAGCGTCTTTTTTATTATTTCTCCTCTAAAGCTGTCACGTCCACATGAACGCTCTCACCAGGATTAGATACATCATACACTTGAGCACTCCCCTTCTGCTCATCACAGCTCTCAATCCATACTGGTACGCCCTCATATGTAACGTCAATTCTACTTGAAGAAGATAAGATTTGTTTCACACGTTTCACATCCATACTAATATCCCTCCTTTTGCTTACTGCACTCCTTTCTATTTTTTCTTTTCCTTTTAGAATATATTCCGTAAAGCAGCATGTTGATTGATAGTCATTTCTTCCTCACATGCTAATATTTACTCTCTCGCTACCTTTCCGACAAATAAAAAAAGACGTATATTCTACACGTCTTTTTCCATAATATTCAAATTTTAAGAAAATAATGTTTTTACTACCGCACTTACTTTATCATTATGGATTTGGTAATACACTTCTAATCCTCGTCTTTCAAAGCGCACTACTTTATTTTGCTTTAACTTCGTTAAATGTTGTGAAACCGTTGATTGCGGAATTTCTAATACTTCCTGTAGTTGTGTTACATTACATGTTCCTCTTTGCATAAGTTCCATTACTAGACGTAGACGAAGTGGGTGAGCTAACGCTCTTAACATTTGTACATCTTCTTCTGAAATACGACATTCGAATTGATTTTGGCTCATAAAGTTCCCCTCATTTTCGTTTTTATTTGCGTTTTTATGTTCTTTTTATTTATTTATATATCTGTTCTTATATTTCCTGTTACGACATAACTTTATCAACCTATAAAGCCGAAAAATTTTTCCATTTTCATCAACAAAAATTCAGGAAAAAATCCTTGTTGATTTTGAATATTATACTATATGATATAACGAAAAAGCAAAATAATGGCCTACGAATACTTTGCTTGCAAACGTTGTTTTATCAGGCTTTTTGTTATATTTTCACCTCATTGAAATGCACAGTAACGGTATTGTAAAATACCGTCTATAATTGATAACCTATCGTAATGTAGCTGAACTATACTTAACCTCTTTGTTACGCTAAAAGGAATTTTCAGTAAAAAGAGATGATGTGGTATTAAAAAATTGTTTCTAATTTTTTATTCGTATTGCAAGCGGTTGGACTGTTGTGCAAAACTTCCTATTAAATCCACTCACCATTCCTCCCTCACTAGATCAAACAGGACAGATCAGTTCATATATCAAACTTTATACTCGATATAAAAGATGGCATCTAATATACGCCTATAAGGAACATGCCATCTGAATAAGCAAAATAATATGTAAATAACTTATACAGCACACTTAAATTCATTTGAGTGTGTTTTTTGTCTACTTTATGAACAAAGCTTTTCTTTTAACACTATTATGGAATAATTATACTTTTTTACGTTGACAATAGTGTTGAAGGAGAATATACTAAGCATGTAAGTTGATTGTGAATAGTTTCACAAATAATGTGAATTTCTTCACATATAATAGATAGGAGTTGTCATTATTATGAGTACTTGGACACAAATTTATGACCCATTAAACAATATTTGGTTATCTGCACTAATCGCAGCACTTCCAATCTTTTGTTTCATCATTTGTTTAATGGGATTCAAAATGAAAAGTTACATGGCTGGTCTTTATAGTGTGATTGTCGCTATTATCCTTGCAATATTTGTTTATAAAATGCCAGCAACAGTAGCTGTAGCATCTGCCGGATTCGGTGTCTTATCTGGATTTTATCCAATTTGTACTATCGTTATCGCCGCAATTTTCCTTTACAAATTAACTGTTAAAACAGAGCAATTCAATATTATTCGCGATAGTATTTCAAGCATTACAAATGATCAACGTTTACAAGTATTATTAATCGCTTATTCTTTCGGTGCTTTCTTAGAAGGCGCAGCTGGTCTAGGGGTTCCAGTTGCTATTACAGCTGCACTACTTGTAGGTATGGGATTTAACCCATTAAAAGCAGCAGGTATTTGTTTAGTAGCTAATATCGCTGGTGGTGCTATGGGTGCTATGGGTATTCCAGTTACAGTACCAGCACAATTAACTGAACTTGACGCATTAACTATCGGTCGTCAAACTGTTCTTATTTTACCTTTCATTAGTATCATCTTACCTTTCTTACTTGTTTCAATGGTCGATGGAATTAAAGGTATTAAAGAAACTTGGCAAGGTATTCTTGTAAGTGGTGTTTCTTTCGCAATTACTCAATTCGCTGTAACTTACTTCTTAGGTGCAGAACTTACTAATATTTTCGCAGCCGTTGTAAGTATGATTGCTCTTGCATTATTCTTACGTGTTTGGCAACCAAAATCTTCTACTAAAGAAGAAAAACAAGAAACTAAAGTATCACATACATTCAATCAAATTTTATATGCTTGGTCTCCATTCGTATTCTTAACTGCATTTGTAACAATCTTTAACTTAAAACCGATTAAAGCTTTATTTGCTCCAGATGGTGCGTTAGCAAACTTAGTATTTAACATTCAGTTCCCTGGTCTTCATAATGCTGTTATGAAAACTACACCAATTACAAAAGCTGATACACCTTTCGCAGCTGTTTTCAAATTCGATGTATTCTCTTCTACAACTACTGCGATTGTACTAGCAATTATCGTTTCACTTATCGTTTACCGCGTAAAAGGTAAAATGGTTAAAGAATTAATGATTGAAACAATGAAAGAATTAAAAGCTCCAGTATATACAATTTGTAGCGTTATCGCTTTAGCTTACGTAGAGAACTACTCTGGTATGTCATCTACACTTGGACTTGCATTCTCTTCTACTGGTAATGCATTCCCAGTTCTTTCTCCAATCTTAGGATGGATTGGCGTATTCATTACAGGTTCAGTAGTTTCAAGTGGTTCTTTATTTGCACCACTTCAAGCAGTAACGGCAGACCAGTTAAACATCGTTCCTTCTACACTCGTTGCCTTAAACGTAGTAGGTGGTACAATGGCAAAAATGGTTTCACCACAATCTGTAGCAGTTGCTTGTGCCGCAGTTGGACTAGTTGGTAAAGAATCTGCTCTATTTAAAACAGCAATGAAATACAGTTTAATTTTCTTAGCTGTTATTAGCTTACTTCAATTAAACGCTGTATTTAATATCTTTTAAAAATAAAACACCGATCCAAATGGATCGGTGTTTTTCACATTACATTTTTTTATTTTTTAATAAAGAAGCTCCAGCAATTTCAGGGTGAGTCATTTCGAATGGATCTAAAATAATATCCAATTCCTCTTCTGTCAGTACACCATGTTCTAAACATAACTCCCTAACAGATTTTCCTGTTTCAATTGCTTCACGTGCAATACGAGATGCTGCTTCATAACCAATATGAGGATTAACTGCTGTAATAATTCCAACACTTTTCTCAACATATTGCTTCAGCAATTCTTCATTTGCTGTAATTCCTTCAATACAATATTCACGGAATACACGGAATCCATTATTCATAATACTTATAGATTGAATTAAATTAAATACAAGCACAGGCTCCATTACGTTTAACTCTAATTGTCCTGCTTCTGATGCTAAGCAAATTGTATGATCGTTTCCGATTACTTGGAATGCGACTTGGTTAATCACTTCTGCCATAACTGGATTTACTTTACCTGGCATAATCGATGAACCCGGCTGACGTGCTGGCAATTGAATTTCAGCTAACCCAACACGTGGACCAGACGCCATAATACGAAGATCGTTTGCAATTTTAGACATGTTCATCATACATACTTTAAGTGCTGCAGATACTTCTGTGTATGCATCTGTATTTTGCGTTGCATCAACTAAATGCTCTGCACCAACAAGTGGGAATCCACTAAACGTTCTTAAATGTTTTACTACTTGTTCAATATACGTAGGATTTGCATTTAATCCTGTACCAACAGCTGTCGCCCCCATATTCACTTCATATAAATGTTGACGAGACTGTTTAATTCTTTTTATATCACGCGCAAGCACTCGGCTATACGCTTCAAATTCTTGCCCAAGGCGAATTGGAACTGCATCTTGTAAATGTGTGCGTCCCATTTTAATAACGTGATCAAACTCTTTTGCTTTTTTACGAAAAGCAGAATGAAGTTCTTCCATTGTAATAAGAAGCTTTTCTAACATCATAAGAGTTGCAATATGAATCCCTGTTGGAAACGCATCGTTCGTTGATTGGGCCATGTTCACATGAGTGTTTGGGCTAATTTTCGCATACGCCCCTTTTTCATATCCCATACGTTCTAACGCTCTATTCGCAATTACTTCATTTGTATTCATATTAATAGAAGTTCCGGCTCCGCCTTGAATAGGATCCACGATAAATTGATCATGAAACTTTCCATCAACAATTTCTTGCGCTGCTTCTGCAATTTCATATCCAATGTCTTTAGCTAAGTAACCAGTATCTATATTCGCAAGCGCCGCCGCTTTTTTCACAATTGCCATTGCTGTAATGAGTGATGGATGAATGCGATATCCTGTAATTGGGAAGTTTTCTACGGCACGTAATGTTTGTACACCATAATAAGCTGCACTTGGTACTTCTTTTTCACCTAAAAAATCTTTTTCTATACGTATATCCTTCGTTGCTATCATTTTTATCACCTATACTTTTTCATTCTAAATCCTTATCCAAAAAATCCGCCCTCTAAAAACACGAGTATCATTCAGAAGAATTTTTCAGTATCCACCTTCACTATATAGCACCTTTTTTGAAAGCGCAAACATTTATTTTTCTGTATATCCTTTTTATTAAAGTTTATAGAAAATCATTCTTCTACTTTCCTTATTTCCACTCGTTTAATTTGATGCATATCCTTTTCAAGGACTTTAAAATAAAAACCGTGTTTCTCAATAACATCTCCTTCAGCAACGATTTGTTTTTGTACCATAATCCAGCCACCAATTGTATCTACATCATCAGCAATTAAATGTATGCCAAGCAAATCATTTACTTCACTAATAAGCACTTTTCCCTCTACGATTTTATACCCTTCACTTACATGCTCTATAGGTGGATTCTCATCTTCATCGTATTCATCTCGAATTTCTCCAACAATTTCTTCTAAAATATCTTCTAGTGTAACAATCCCTGCTGTACCACCATATTCATCATACAATACAGCTAATGGAATGTGTTTTCTTTGCATTTGTAATAGCAAATCATGAATTGGAATATTTTCTAGCACTTCAATAACTGGCCTTGTATATGGCATAATCGAGCACTCCTCGTCCCGATTCCCATCCATATAACGAATAAATAAATCTTTTACATTAACCATCCCAATAATTTCATCTTTATCTTCACCAAATACAGGATATCTCGTGTACTTTTCTTGTGCGATTACTTTAATATGTGTTTCAAATGGTTCGTCCTCATATAAGCCTACAACTTCCGTACGAGGTACCATAATTTCTTTTGCTACTCTATTATCAAATTCAAAAATATTATTTACATATTTAAATTCCCTTTGGTTAATCTCTCCGCTCTCATAGCTCTCAGATAAGATTAACCTTAATTCTTCTTCTGAATGAGCTACTTCATGTTCAGAAGCTGGATGTAATCCGAATAAACCAGTAACAACCCTCGCTGAACCATTCAAAGCCCAAATAAACGGATACATAACTCGGTAAAAATAAATAAGTGGTTTCGATAACAATAAGCTAACTTGTTCTGCTTTTTGTATAGCAAATGTCTTTGGAGCAAGTTCCCCAATGACAACATGTAAAAATGTAATTACTGCAAAGGCAATAATAAATGAAACTGTACTGGAAATTGCAGGTGAGAATTGTAATTTTAAAAACAACGGCTCAAGTAAATGTTTAATAGTTGGTTCCCCTAACCACCCGAGCCCTAAAGCAGTAATTGTAATACCTAGCTGACAGGCCGATAAATATTCATCTAAATTTGAAGTTACCTTTTTAGCTGCCAGTGCACCTCGTCTTTTTTCGCTAACGAGTTGATCAATACGACTGCTACGTACCTTAATAATTGCAAACTCAACAGCCACAAAAAATGCTGTTAACCCAATAAGAATGACTACCATCAATAATTTTAAAATATCCACATATGTCCTTTAGCTTTCTTAGCTAAAGTTACACCTCCTTTTAAAAAGAAGTTTCACTTTAGTTTCTTCAATTATTGGAAAGCAACTCTATATAAAATCCACCAATTTTCAAACCTCATACAATTCTAAAGGTAAACCATCAGGATCTTGGAAAAAGACGAATTTCTTCTCCGTTATTTCATCAATACGGATTGATTCTGTCTCAACACCACATTGATTTAAATGCTTCACAGCTTCTTCTATATTTGTAACAGCAAATGCTAAATGTCTAAGACCTGCTGCTTCTGGAAAACTTTTGCGCTCAGGTGGATTTGGAAATGAAAATAATTCGATTTGATACTCTTCTCCTACACATAAATCTAATTTATAAGAATCTCGTTCCTTTCTATATACTTCATTCAGTTCTTTAAATCCTAATATTCTAGTATAAAAATACTTCGACGTCTCATAATTCGAACAAATAATTGCAACGTGATGCACTCTACATATATTCATACTCTCTCTATTCCTTTCTTTACCAAAGATGCATATTCTCTCTTGAAATGAAAAACATATATAGCAGAATATCTCTTTTAGGAGGCTTATCATGAAATTCATTACTTTTTTCTTCGGACTAATTGTTGTTTTCTTGCTCGCTTATATTGCTAGCAATAATAAGAAGCATATTAAATTTAAACCAATTTTTATCATGCTTATTATACAGTTAATTTTAACCTATTTACTACTAAATACAGAAGTCGGCCTCATACTAATTAGAATCATTTCCAGTTTGTTTACCAAGCTACTCGAGTATGCTGCTAATGGAATAAATTTCGTATTTGGTGGTCTTGCAAATAAAGGTGAAATGCCATTTTTCCTTAATGTATTATTACCAATCGTCTTTATTTCTGTTTTAATTGGCATATTACAACATTTCAAAATACTACCATTTTTTATTCATTGGATCGGGTACTTTCTTAGTAAAATAAATGGTCTTGGGAAATTAGAATCTTACAACGCTATTGCCTCTGCCATTGTCGGCCAATCAGAAGTTTTTATTACAGTGAAAAAGCAATTAGCTCAAATTCCAAAACACCGTCTTTATACACTTTGTGCCTCTGCTATGTCAACCGTATCTATGTCTATCGTAGGTGCCTATATGACAATGATTGAACCTAAATATGTAGTAACTGCACTCGTTCTCAATTTATTTAGCGGTTTTATTATCGTACTCATCATTAACCCTTACGACGTTAAAGATGACGAAGATATTTTAGAAATCAAAGGTGAAAAACAGAGCTTTTTTGAAATGCTTGGAGAATACATTCTTGATGGTTTTCGTGTAGCCATTGTTGTCGGCGCTATGCTCATCGGATTCGTCGCATTAATTAGTTGTATTAATGACCTGTTCCTCATTATATTCGGTATTACGTTCCAACAATTAATCGGCTATATATTTGCACCTATCGCATTCCTTATCGGTGTACCAAGTTCTGAAATTGTCGCAGCTGGCAGCATTATGGCAACGAAGCTTGTAACAAATGAATTTGTTGCAATGATGGACCTCAGTAAAATTTCTAATAGCCTTTCCCCCCGTACAGTTGGTATTATTTCTGTTTTCCTTGTGTCTTTTGCCAATTTCTCTTCCATTGGTATTATTTCAGGTGCGGTAAAAGGACTAAACGAGGAACAAGGAAACGTTGTTGCGAGGTTTGGCCTTAAATTACTATATGGAGCTACTCTCGTTAGCATTTTATCTGCAATTATCGTAAGCATTATGTTGTAATTAGGTAAAATTTTATCATTTTCTTATCCCTATCTTTTGTATACAATAACGAATAGGTGTCTTATAAATAATCAAGACATCTATTTTTTATACATGTACAATCGCTTTTATTTAGCGTAAAATATTTTTTATGTGTTTGAATACACTTCTAAATGTATACACTTTGATAGTTTTAAAGGAGAAAAAATGATGAAATCCGACACGAACAACAATACGCGAGCCAAAAAAGGACGCTCAAAGAAAAAACGCCTACTTTGGTTCCTTCTTATTCCATTACTAATTGTAGCACTTGGAGCAGGAGGCTACTCCTTCCATATATACAGTAAAGCAAAGTCCGTCTTAAATAATGCTTATGCTGAACTAGGTCGAGGAGATAAGTCCAGTAAACGTGAAAAAGCTGTTAAACCTATGACCGACAACATTTCCGTACTTATTATGGGTGTTGATGAAAGTGAAATTAGGGAAAAAGGTTATGGAAAAGCGACTCGAACAGATGCGTTATTACTTGCAACAATTAATAAAAACGATAAATCCGTTAAACTTGTAAGCATTCCACGTGACTCACGCGTCTACATTAAATCACGTGATAAATACGATAAAATTACACATGCGCACGTATTCGGTGGTGTAGACAGCACAATTGATACGGTAGAGAACTTTTTAGATGTTCCAGTTGATTACTATGTAAAATTCAACTTTAAATCCTTTATTAAAATTGTTGATTCTCTTGGTGGTATTACTGTAGACGTTCCAGTTGAGTTCACAGAGCAAAATAGTAAAGATGAAGCAGATGCAATTCATCTTAAAAAAGGACGTCAACATTTAAATGGAGAAGAAGCATTGGCGCTAGCTAGAACTCGTCATATCGATAGTGATTATATGCGTGGCCAACGACAACAGCTTGTATTAGAGGCCATTGCTGAAAAGGCACTATCTCTTAATTCCATTAATAAAATCGGTGGCCTACTAGACGCTGTCGATAAGGATTTAAAAACCAATTTAACGTTTGATGATATGATGACAATTACAAAAAATTCAATGGATTCAAATTTAAAGATGGAAAAAATGCAAGTAGAAGGTACAGATAAATATATAGGTGGTATTTATTATTACGTTCCAAATGAAAAAAGCGTCGACACTATTTCAACTACCCTTCAAAAACATCTCGGTGTTACGAATAAAAATGAACATAAAAAATTATAATAAAAAGGCTGCTAGATCTTTCTAGACAGCCTTTTTATTATATTTTTCAACATATTTTTCATACACATTGTGACAAGAAGTGACAATTATTACAGCTATGTAACATTTTTTATGAAAACATTACACACACAGTGAAAATAATAGTATACTAGTACGTACATAATGTTATTTTCATCATTTTTATACAAAAAATGTAATACATATATTTATACATAAATTTCTGGGGGGAAATAAATGAAGCTAAGTAAAATACTGATTGGTTCTGCAATTGCTGGGGGCATATTACTTTGTGTAGGCAGTGTTGGGGGATATCAATATGTATCCAAATTAAATAATCAATTAAATACTACTGCATTACCAAATACTACATTTGAAGGTATTTCTCTCGAAGGAAAAAATAGGAAAGATATTCAAGCAATTATTAATCAAAAGGTAACTGAGTTAGATCAAAAATCCCTTACCTACATATTCCAAAACGATAAACAAACTTACACATGGAAAGATTTAGGGATAAATTATAAAGAGAAAGATATTATTGACAAAATCTTCAAAGAACAAGAAGGAAACGTAATGGATCGTTACAAAATGCGTAAGCAAGCTGAAAACGGTGAATTAAAACGTGACTATAAATTAACACCACAATTAAATGCAACAGCTTATGAAACCTTTATAAAAGATAAATATAATGAAACATTAAAAAATCCTGTTAATGCAGAATTGAGTATTGAAGGCTCAACAGTAAATGTTAGTCAAAGCCAAAACGGAGAAAAAATTGATAAAGGGAAACTAAACGATTTAACAAACGAAGCTATTACTACTGGTAAATCAGATGTTACATTGCCAGTTACATTTATAAAACCAGAACGTTCTACAGAAGACATACAGAAAATGGGTATTAAAGAAGTCATCGCTGAATATTCTACTCCAATGGCCGGCCGTAACGGAAATCAATCATTTAACGTAAATAAGTCAGCCAATACTTTAAGTGGGGTTATTGTCGCACCTGATGAAACATTTAGTTTTAATGGCCGCGTTGGCGTAACTGATGCTGCACATGGTTATAAATCTGCAGCAGTATATTCACAAGGTAAAGTAATACAAAGTGCAGGCGGAGGAGTTTGCCAAGTCAGTAGTACTTTATACAGCGCAGCTTTAAGGGCAGATTTAGGCATTGTTTCTCGAAGCAATCATTCTATGCCGGTAAATTATTTACCACTTGGGCAAGATGCAGCAGTAGCAGATTATGGTCCAGATTTAAAATTTAAAAATAATACGGGCAATCATATTTATATTCAAGCATTTTCAAATGGAGGTAGTATTACTACACGCATTTTCGGTACAAATACTGGTAAAAATGTTGAAGTTTCTTCCCAAGTAATTAGTAGGACTAGTGATAAAATCACAGCGGTTACGTATAAAAAAGTAACACAAAACGGGGCAGTAATATCAAATGGACAAATTTCAAAAAGCGTATATAAAAGCGCTCCAAAAGAATAGATAATATCAACCGAATAGCATAAAGAAAAAGGCGTGATTTAATCACGCCTTTTTCTTTTGCAGTAATAGTAAAAAAGTTTCAAGATGGTCTTTCGTTTCTTCTAAAGACCACATACGATTCCCTTCCTTCGCAGCTAATACACACGCCTCTTCCCACACGTTCTTTTTCTTCATATTTATTAATTCATCACGTAATTTCAAAACGATTTCTTCGTCTTCTTGTTCAATAAACTCTTCCATCACGCTTACTATTTCATCCTCATGAATACTTAACGTACAGTACGATTTAAGAAAGTATTGTAATGTCGTATACATAATGTACTCCCCCTTCTTATTTATCAGATGGATAAGAAGTAATAATCTTAAACCCTAATTCTCCTGACTTATCTCTTGCTAAAACAGTAACAGTTTTTACCAACTTGTCTTTTACACTCATATTTTTCTTTATTACCGTTTTTCCAACCGGGAATGAATGTGTTGTATTTAATACGAGACGAGCCTCTTTAGAATTTTTTAACCAGTCTTGAATTTCCTTATCATGCTGCTTCAAACTATCTTTTACAGCTTTCGTTGCTGTTTCCTTGTCATAGTATGTACTTGCTGCTGATACTTTATCTGTCTTCAAGCGATTCTTCAAATCTTCTTCTGATTTGCCTACATGTCTTTCAATCGTATGACCATTTTTAGGTGGCCCTTCCATTTCATCTAAAATATTATCACTAATTTTTTCTACTGATGTCGATTGATTCCCTGTTTGTTTCTCTGTTTTTTGTTCTTTTCCTGCACATCCACTTAAGATCAGCATTAGTGCCAATAAACCACTCAAGAAAAGACTACTTATTCGTTTCATCATATCACCTCTTTCATGATTATTATCGCAACTTCACTAAAAGTCAATTTCACAACGAAAAAATCTATCAGTTTTCATTTTTTTCATCTATTTTTCCATATTTACCCGCGCAATTTCATCAATCCTCTATTTTTCGACTTTTATAATATATACCCCCTATATTTTATGATTATTTCCCATATAAAAACAATGATAATATAACTATAAAACTCTTTCATACAAAGGTTTTTATAGTATTTTTCAAAACATTTTAAAATACCCCTGTTTTTATATACCCAATACCCACATAAGGTATAAAGACCCCTTCTTATCAACGTTTTTCTACATTATGTAAATTTACCCTTGCCTATACAAACGAAATATGGTGTAATGCAAAAAAAGATAAAGGATTTTAAACAATGGCTGAAACGATTCAAAATTTCTTAACAGAATACTATTCAATCGCAATTCCACTTAGTATCTTAATTAACATCATCATTAGTCTTTTAGGCGTTATTCCTAGCATCTTTTTAACCGCCATTAATATACAGCTCTTCGGTGTAACAAATGGCACAATCATTTCGATCGTAGGTGAGGCCTTAGGGGCTATTATCTCGTTTTATATTTACCGCATAGGCCTTCAAAAGTTCACTCACGATAAAGTAAATAAGCACCCAAAGGTAGAGCGTCTTCTTTATGTACAAGGTAGAGAGGCCTTTCTACTCGTTCTATCGTTTCGATTGATACCTTTCATCCCATCAAGTATCGTGACTTTATTTGCAGCTCTAGGGAAAATGTCATTACTCTCCTTCAGTATTGCCAGTACAATAGGTAAAATACCGGCATTATTGATTGAAGTATATTCGGCATACCAAGTCATGAACGGAACAAATGAAGCGAAGTGGATTGTGACAATCGCAGGTTGTATCGGATTATATTATTTGTGGAAAAAATGGAGAAAAAAATAAAGAAGGAGCCTATGCTCCTTCTTTATTTTTGAGGTATTTTATTAATAGCTATCCTTTAAATCCTTAGTTAATACCAACAGCACTAAACGATTGCTTAACTGCCGCTACTTCCGCAGAAGTCGCACCATATAAATCAGCTGCAGCTTGTACTGCACCAGCACGAGCTTGGCTAAATGTAGTAGATTGCGTGAAATATTGTGTATTTGCACGGTAGTAAATCGCACCTAACTTATCTTTACCAATGCCCGTTACAGTTACACCCGAATGCGTACCACCATTTGCTAATAAATAAGCTTGTTTGTTAATGATACCACTGTTTGTATGAACCCCACCGTTATCACTAGTACCAGTGTAACGCTTAGAATAATGGTCTGGGTCACCATATTTCGCTGGATCACTCATAGAGCGAAGCGCATCTCCCGCTTTACCAGGCGTGTAAATATCTTCACCAATCTCCCAATCTGGGTTACGGTTATCATAGAATTCTACTAAAGTACCAAAGATATCAGAAATCGCTTCATTTAACGCTCCTGATTCATTTTGATAAATTAAGTCCGAGCTATTTTCCGTAACAGCATGCGTTAATTCGTGACCAATTACGTCAATTCCACCAGATAATGAAGTGAATGTTACACCATCTCCATCTCCGTATACCATTTGTGAGCCGTTCCAGAATGCATTATTATACTTACTTCCGTAATGAACTGTTGATTTTAAAGGTGCCCCTGCATCATTAATAGAGTTTCTATTAAATGTAGCTTTATAATAATCATATGTTTTACCTGCATAGTAATGAGCATCTACTGCCGCTGCATCATACGCTGCATTGAAAACATTATCTGCATCTACCCATAAAGTTCCTGGCAATGTAGTACGATTTTTCGCATCATATGTGAAAATCGTTGCTCCGCGCGTATTATCTTGTAAGTAGTAAGATGAGCCAGATAATGTTGTATTGAGTGATTTCGTATCTCCTAATACACCTTTACCAGTTCCTACTTTATTTGTTCCTGTTACAGGTTTTACTACTGCTTTCGCATCCTGTTTAGGAGCCTCTTGCTTAATTGGTGATTTATCTTCATTTGCTACATGATCCAATTTATTATATTTATTTAATACTTTACCGCTGTCTGCTTCAATGAAATAGTAGTAGTTTCCTGGACTTGGATCTAAGAAATTTAGATTTACAACATATGCATATGTTGTTTCTTCACCATTTTGATATACATATAAGTCCGCTTTTGGTTCTACCTCATATTTCGGTGTTACCCCTAAATCTTGCTGCGCGATTTCAATTGCTTTTGCGCCTTCAATCTTATTTTTATTTTTTAACTTTTCCTTTTTGTCTAAATCAGGTGCAACTGTTCCAGACAATACTTTTAAAGAACCGTCTTTACTTACGTGAGCTACTTGAGTAGAACCCCATACAGGTACTCCTTCGTAAACTTGTTGCATACGTACTACTGTTGAATCAGTTACAGCATCTTTCTTCACTTGTTTCACTTTGAAAGAATCTTGCGCACTCTTTTCCCCTAGCTTGTAATCACCTTTTGCTGCGTTTAAGTAATCAAACACAACAGATTCTGCTTTCTTACCAGTCGCTCCAGTTAGATCACCAGAAATAAACTCAGGTGACTGTACTGTCTCATTGTACTTCTTCGTAGAGAGTACATTTTTAGAATCCGCAAATGCAGAGCCTGTCCCTCCAAACGTTGTAACTGCCATTCCTGTCGCTAACACTAACGCTAAACTTTTCTTTTTCATGAACCTTCCCCCTAATAAAAATTTTTTTGAAAAAGAGTAGTTTCATATTAGCATTATGTTTCCACTATTAATATACTAAAAATTCAATTAATTTATTTCTCAAGTTTTGTAGAATTTTGAGGAACAAATATTGAAAAACCCCTTTCCGGTTGGAAAGGGGTTTCTTCATTATGAATTAATTTGTTCAACGGTTTTAGCTTCTTGACCAAGGACATCTGGTTTCCAAGCATACTGAATATCTAATACTATCGCCGCAATTGACATAATTACAAATGTTCCTACAATAAACTTTTTCATAATCTCACTCCTTTTTATTCTTCTAATAATTTTATTGCTAATTTATAATAATAATTACTTTCTTTAAAATCTGCGCATTCTTCTAAGTACTCCGCCAACTCTAAATATATAGTTTTCAAATCTTTTATATTGTTTTCAGCTTTAAAAAAAGGAACTACCTCTGTTTCCAAAAACCTTTTATAAGTATCTCTTTTTTCAAAATACTTATATTGTAAACTTAATAGTAAATATAACATTCCTTTGTATCTTTCAGCTTTCTTTGCAGCAAAAATACCTTTTTCAATCCATTTCTTCGCGTCTTCAAATTCTCCCAATTGAATACATTGTAAGGATAGTTCATACATAGCATCAATATAATTCATATCCTCTTCTTTTTTATACTTTAAACATTCTATATAATACTCTTTTGCCTTCACATAATTCTTTTGACGGTAATACAAATAACCAATATTATTTAAAGCGATTGACATAATATTATCTTTATCCGCAAAAGAATTTGCTTCTCTTAGAATATGATTATAGATTTCCATCGCTT
Source organism: Bacillus sp. MT94 (assembly GCF_058792475.1). NCBI lineage: Bacteria > Bacillati > Bacillota > Bacilli > Caryophanales > Bacillaceae > Bacillus > Bacillus sp. MT94. The sequence continues at coordinate 132,239 of NZ_JBXAEZ010000007.1, forward strand.
CATTATATTGTTTTTTTCGAGTATAACTAAATGCAATTAGAAATTTACAATTAATTATATTTCTAAACTTATACTCACTCTTAAAGCCTTCTAACGCAACATTGGCAAAGTATAAAGTCATGTGGTCTATTTCCATCTGACTATATGTGAGCGCTAAATTATAATATATCCCCGTTTCATAATAGCCCAGTGCCTTCGCCATGGTTTCCGTTTGCAGTAAGTACTCCAAAGCCTGTGTATATTTATACTGTAAAGAATATAATAACGCCCTACTATACGTATAAAGCATTTTTTGAAATGGTGAATATTTTTTATACACCTTTTTCAACTTATCCAATTCTTCTTCAAGAGCTACTAAGTCCCTTTTCATAATTAAATATCGCGTATACAGCAGTTTATAATAATTTATAATTTCAAAATCCAACACATGCTTCATTTCACCTTGCAACTCTTCATATATACGTTCTACTTGTTGCTTGTCTAAATGAACTAGTGCATTTAACCATTCATCCAGCTTCCCCTTCACATCTTCTTCTACATCTCTCAAATCCGTCACGGCAATTTCTAGTCTTGTGCAGAGCAATTGTAGAATTTCTTCTGATGCTTCGATCTTTCCATTTTCAATCTTACTTAAGTATGAGACAGAACAAATGCCCTGACATAATTCTTCTTGTGTCATTTTTTGCTGAAGCCGTTTGTAAAAGACTTGTTTGCCTATTTTTTCTAATGTTTGTTGCATTGTCCTCCTCCATTCTCATTACCCCATTACTCTAATAATACATAAAATCTGGAGAAATATAAATTGATAAATATAAATTTTCTAAAAAATATGCATAATTTCATTTTTTTCTCTCTTGACTTCACTTCAATATCTCTTCTTTGCTACGAATGGTGAAAAATTGGTATACTATAACCAAATTATGGAGGTGTTCTCGCGATGACTCATTATAAAGACGATAGTTATGCCTTACATACAGACCTATATCAAATCAACATGGCTTATACATATTGGAAAGATGGTATTCATAATCGCCGTTCTGTTTTTGATTTATATTTTCGAAAGCTTCCATTTGAGAACGGCTACGCTGTTTTTGCTGGCCTTGAGAAAATTGTAGAGTACATAGAAAATTTCAGTTTTACTGAAAGCGATATCGCTTATTTAGCAGAATTAAAATTTGAAGAAGAATTCCTTCATTATTTACAAAATATGAAATTCACTGGGACGATTCGCAGTATGCAAGAAGGTGAAGTTGTATTTAATAACGAGCCTTTATTACGTGTTGATGCACCACTGGGTGAAGCACAAATTATTGAAACCGCCCTCTTAAATATTGTGAATTACCAAACATTAATTGCAACAAAAGCTGCTCGTATGAAACATGCTGCAAGTAATGATGAGCTTTTAGAGTTCGGCACAAGACGTGCCCATGAGTTCGATGCCGCCCTTTGGGGGACACGCGCTGCCTTTATTGGTGGTTTCTCCTCTACAAGCAACGTTCGTGCTGGGAAACGCTTCGGGATCCCTGTAGCTGGCACACACGCTCACTCTTTCGTTCAAGCATATCGCGATGAATACGTTGCGTTTAAGAAATACGCTGAAACTCATAAGAAGTGCGTCTTTCTCGTTGATACATATGACACATTGAAATCTGGTGTTCCAAATGCAATTCGTGTTGCAAAAGAATTTGGGGATCGTATTGATTTCTATGGTATACGTCTTGATAGTGGTGATATGGCTTATTTATCGAAAAAGGCACGAAAACTACTAGATGAATCAGGGTTTACAAATACAAAAATTATCGCTTCTAGCGATTTAGATGAATACACAATTATGCACCTTAAATCTCAAGGGGCAAAAATTGACGTATGGGGCGTTGGGACGAAATTAATTACGTCCTTTGAGCAACCTGCATTAGGGGCTGTTTACAAACTAGTTGCAATTGAAGATACTGACGGAAAATTAAATGATACGATTAAAATTTCATCTAATCCTGAAAAAATTACCACTCCAGGACTGAAACGAATTTATCGTATTATCAATCGGGTTAACGATCATGCAGAAGGCGATTATATTGCGTTAGATTCTGAAGAACCTGGAAAAGAAGAGCGCTTAAAAATGTTCCATCCAGTTCACACATATATAAGTAAATTCGTAACAAACTTTGAAGCCCGTGAACTCCATAAAGACATTTTCGTTAACGGTGAAAGAACATATGAACTACCAAGTATATTAGATATTCAACAATATAATGAACAGAGTCTCGCTCTATTTTGGGAAGAATACATGCGAACTTTAAATCCCGAAGAGTATCCTGTCGATTTAAGCCAAGAATGTTGGGATCATAAAATGAATTACATTCAAACTGTTCGAGAACAAGTTGAAAAAAACATACAAAAGTAAACAGAGAAGTTTCTCCTTCTCTGTTTTTTCAATACTATATGGATATTTGTAAAAAATATATTAAAATAATACGACGAATGTTTTTTATTTGTAAATTTTAATATTATATTATTTAAAAGTAAAATAATATTTGATATTATTTTATTAAATCAATTTCAACAAAATAACCAATAAAAAAGAGGACGCAGGTTGCGTCCTCTTTTTTATAAATCTTTCACTCGTAATACACGCATTGCATTTAACACTGCAAGTAGTGTCACACCAACATCTGAGAAAACAGCTTCCCACATTGTTGCAATACCAAAGGCACCAAGTAATAGAACGATCCCTTTTACACCTAAAGCAAAGATGATATTTTGCCACACTATACTTCTTGTGCGTTTTGCAATTTTTACAGCTGTCGCAATTTTTGAAGGCTCATCAGTCATAATAACGATGTCTGCCGCTTCAATTGCTGCATCTGATCCTAAACCACCCATCGCAATACCAACGTCTGCACGGGCTAATACTGGTGTATCGTTAATACCGTCACCAACGAAGGCAATTTTTTCTTTTCCATGCTTCGCTGCATCAATTTTTTCAATCTCTTCTACTTTTTGTTGCGGTAGTAATTCCGCATGAACTTCATCTAAGCCTAATTCTTTACCGACAGCTTCACCAACTGTTTTTGCATCACCAGTTAACATTACTGTCTTTTTAATACCTAGTTCTTTTAACTTTTGAATCGCTTGTTTCGAATCCTCTTTTACCTCATCAGAAATAACAATATAACCTGCATATTTTCCATCTACAGCAACGTGAACTAATGTACCTACTGTTTCTGGTTGTTTAAATTCAATATTTTCTTTTCTCATTAATTTTGCATTACCTGCAAAAATTTCTTTTCCTTGTACTTTTACGACTGTACCGTGACCAGAAATTTCGTTATAATCATCGATTATTTTTTCATCAATTGATTTTCCATATGCCTTTCGAATAGATTGGGCAATTGGATGGTTAGAATACACTTCAGCAAATGCCGCATACTCTAATAACTCTTCGCTTGTAGTACCTTCGCTCGGTTCCATTTTTGTAACTTTGAAAACACCTTTTGTTAATGTTCCTGTTTTGTCAAAAACAATATATTTTACATCATTTAAAGCTTCTAAATAGTTACTACCTTTTACTAACACACCACTTTTAGATGCACCACCGATACCTCCAAAGAATCCAAGAGGAATGGATACAACTAACGCACATGGACAAGAGATTACTAAGAACACTAAAGCTCTATAAATCCACTCAGAGAATGTAGCCCCTTCTAAAATAAGCGGTGGAATAAACGCCATGATCGCCGCTGTAATAACTACAACTGGAGTGTAGTAACGCGCAAACTTCGTAATAAAGTTTTCTGTTGGTGCTTTTTTACTGCTTGCATTTTGAACTAAATCTAAAATTTTCGATACAGTTGATTCACCAAACTCTTTTGTAACTTCAATTGTTAATACACCGTTTTGGTTCACAAAGCCACTTAATACATCATTTCCAACTTCAACTTCACGTGGTACAGATTCACCAGTTAATGCTGAAGTATCTACCATTGATGTTCCTTCAATTACTTTTCCGTCTAATGGTACTTTCTCACCTGGCTTAACGATAATATAATCGCCAATTTGTACATCTTCTGGTGATACTTGTTTCGTTTCATTCCCAATCTTTACATTCGCATAATCAGGACGAATATCCATTAATGAAGTAATTGATTTTCGAGAGCGGTTTACCGCAATGCTTTGGAATAGTTCTCCTACTTGATAAAATAGCATTACTGCTACGGCTTCTGAATATTGCTGAATTGCAAAGGCTCCTACAGTTGCAATTGCCATTAAGAAGTTTTCATCAAATACTTGGCCGCGAGTTATGTTTCTTACCGCTCTCCAAACGATATCTCCACCTATTAATAAATAAGCAAGGACGAATAACGGAATTGTTACCATTTGTGGTAAGCTCGCTAATGCAGCAATTGCTGTCAAAATTCCGCCGACCACTAATCTCCCTACCATCTTTTTCACGTTTGCTTCACCATGATCGTGACTATGTCCGTGGTCATGACCGTTCTTCTCTTCACGAACAACTTTCACATCTGGCTCTAACTTTTGAACGACATTTGTTATATTTGCTACAGTTGCTTCTAGTTCTCTTTTATTCGCAACTTCTACTCGTAGTTTCTTCGATACGAAATCAACAGTTGCTTCTGAGACAGCTGGCATTTCCTTCACTTTATTTTCAATTTTCATTGCACAGTTCGCGCAATCTAAACCTTCTAATATAAATACTTCTTTAGCAATTTTATTTTTTTGCTCTTCTTGCACTTTAATATGCGGTTCTAATTTTGTAACGAGTTGTTTTGCTTCCGTAACAACTTCGTTTTCTTTATTTTGTGCTGTTTCTAAGATCATTGTCTTTGTTGCGAAGTTTACAGAGCAAGAATTTACTCCTTCTATATTCCCAACACCTTTTTCAATTTTCATTGCACAATTCGCACAATCTAAACCTTCTAACATCAGTTTCTTTTTCACTAACGCTTCAGCCATCGTTCTCCCTCCTCGCGTTCTTTTTATTCTTCTTCGTTTACGTGTTCAAACGCTTGCTCGAAGATATGAATTACGTGCTGGTCAGCTAACGAATAATAAACAACCTTTCCTTCTTTACGATTCTTCACAAGTTTCGCTTGCTTTAACACACGAAGCTGATGCGAAATAGATGATTGTGTCATTCCTAATAAATAAGCTAAATCACAAACGCACATTTCAGCTTCAAATAGCGCATGTAATATTCTCGTACGTGTACGGTCACCTAATACTTTAAATAGTTCTGCTACTTTACTTAAACTTTCATCAGTTGGAATTGTTTGTTTTACTTGCTCAACAACTTCTTCATGAATTATCGTTTGAGAACATGTCTCTTGTGGTGTTTCTACTTTATTTCCAGCCATTATAGCTCACCTCTTTAATTGAACATATGAACAATCATTCATATATCTTATACTCTTATTATATGAGCGCCTACTCATATGTGTCAATGAAATCTGAATTTTTTTTATGAACATTTCGTTCACATTTTAGTAAGGCATATACATATTTTCCGCATCCTCTATATTCTCATACAAAAAAGGATGTACAATTCGCACACCCTTTTTTCATATTCCGACATAAAAATTCAACAAAGTAATATATGTTCCCTTTATTTCAACAAAAGAAAAAGCCTTGCGCGCTCCCTAGACGCACAAGGCTTACTGTGTTTATATCCCTTTAATTAGCTTGATCTAAATTATCCTGCGAACTTCCATCGTCTTTTAAATGACTATGCTTTTTCGAATAAACAAAGTATACAACTACTCCAATCGCTAACCAAATACCAAAGTATATCCATGTTGTTAACGGTAAATTTACCATTAAGAATAGACAACATGCAATTGAAATAATCGGTAAGATCGGTACAAGTGGTACCATAAATCCACGTTGTAATTTCGGATGCGTTTTACGAAGAATGATAACAGTTACACCAACCATGGCGAATGTTAATAACGCTCCAATATTCGCTAAATTCGACAATTCTTTTAAATCGATAAATCCAGCAATTAAAGCACTACCAATTCCTGTTAACCAAACTGAAAATGTTGGCGCTTCAGTCTTCTTGTTAATTTTCGCAAAAGATTTTGGTAATAAACCGTCACGACTCATTGCGAAGAATACACGTGTTGTCGCATAAATGTAAGCGAAAATTACAGCCATAATACCGATTACAGCTCCAATAGCAATTACACCAGCCACTTTATCTTGTCCTACAACCTCTAACACATATGCCATCGCTTCCGGTACATCTAGCTCTTTATAAGAAACCATACCCGTCATAACGAGACAAACTACAACATAAATGATTGTACAAATAACTAACGAAGCAATAATACCAATTGGTAGATCACGTTGCGGATTTTTTACTTCTTCAGCAGAAGTTGCTAATGCATCAAATCCTAAGAAAGCAAAGAATACTGCTGCTCCCCCTGCGAACACTCCACTTAAACCGTAAGGTGCAAATGGTATCCAGTTTTCTGGTTTCACGTAGAATACACCAACTGCAATGAATAAAACAACAATACCAATTTTAATTAATACCATTATGTTATTCACACGCTTACTTTCTTTCGTACCTCGTGATAATAACCAAGTTATCACTAACGTAACGATAACTGCTGGTAAGTTTACCATACCACCTTGCGCTGGAATTGTTAGCAACGCTTTCGGAATTTCAAGTCCCAGTCCACTCACTAAATTATTGAAATAACCCGTCCATCCGCCAGCTACTGCGGCAGTCGTTACGACATATACGGATAACAATGTCCATCCCATTAAATGAGCAACAAACTCACCAATTGTTGCATACGAATATGTGTACACACTACCTGAAACAGGAAGTGTAGATGCAACTTCTGCATAACATAATGCTGCAAATCCACAAACAATTGCTGCAATCATAAATGAAAAAATAACTGCTGGACCAGCATCTCTTGCTGCTACTAATCCAGTTAATACTAGAACTCCTGTACCAATTATCGCACCAATCCCTAGCATTGTTAGGTCAAATGCCCCTAGCGTTTTCGTCAAAGTTTTACTTTTACTTTCCCCTAACAATTGCGTAACGGATTTCTTTTTAAATAGGTTGGCCACGATGTATGCCCCCTTTTACTAAGAAGAGCTAAGAGGTATTATCTCTTAGCTCTTATCATGTTGTATTATATATTGTTCGATTTTGTTTTGTATAATGCTTCTATTAGCAAGATACTGTTTCTGCTTCTAATAATTCTTTAGCACCTTTGTACTCTACACCGTGAGCTTCTGCAACTGCTTCAAATGTTACATAGCCATCTAATGTGTTAATACCTTTTAGTAATGCAGAGTTGCCTAGGCAAGCTTCTTTGTAGCCTTTGTTAGCAATTTGTACTGCATATGGTACTGTTACGTTTGTTAATGCAAGAGTTGATGTACGTGGAACCGCACCTGGCATGTTTGCAACTGCATAATGAACAACGCCGTGTTTTTCGTAAGTTGGGTTATCATGAGTTGTAATACGGTCAGTTGTTTCGAAAATACCACCTTGGTCAATCGCGATATCTACAACAACAGAACCTGGTTCCATTGATTTAATCATTTCTTCTGTTACAAGTTTTGGAGCTTTTGCACCTGGGATTAATACTGCACCGATTACAAGATCAGACTCTTTTACAGCTTCTGCAATATTGTAAGGATTAGACATTAAAGTTTTTACTTGGTTTCCGAAAATGTCATCTAATTGACGAAGACGTTCTGCGCTTAAGTCGATGATTGTTACATCCGCACCTAGTCCAACTGCAATTTTAGCAGCATTTGTACCAGCTTGTCCACCACCGATGATTGTTACTTTACCACGTTTAACTCCTGGAACACCTGCAAGTAAGATACCTTTACCGCCTTTGTTTTTCTCAAGGAATTGCGCACCAATTTGTGCAGCCATACGACCAGCTACTTCACTCATAGGTGCAAGTAATGGTAGAGAACGGTTTTCTAATTGTACTGTTTCATATGCAATCGCAACAACTTTCTTCTCAATTAACGCTTTTGTTAATTCTGGCTCTGGAGCTAAGTGTAAGTATGTGAATAAGATTAAGCCTTCACTGAAGTGTTTGTATTCGCTTTCAATTGGTTCTTTAACTTTCATAACCATTTCCATGTTCCAAGCTTCTTCAGCTGTATCAACAATTTTTGCTCCCGCTTCAACATACTGAGCGTCTGTGAAACCAGATCCTAAACCTGCACCCTTTTGAATGAATACTTCGTGATTGTTACGAATTAAATGTACAACACCTGCTGGTGTCATTGCCACACGGTTTTCGTTGTTTTTAATTTCTGCTGGTACCCCAATACGCATAATGAAATGCCCCCTTATAATTAACAGAAAAAAGAGATTCTTTTTTCTTTTTGTAATAATTAATAACTTATGTCCTTATTCTAGCATAACTTAAAAGTTATGAAAACGCTAACATATCATTTTTCTAAAGTTTATATATTTAGAATAGTGTAAATATATAAAACATTGATTCTATTAGGGGTTTCGTGACATTCCATTATCTTTCACTCAATTTTTATTATACTTCTTCAAAATAAACAGTAATCATTTATTATTTGACAATAATGTAACAATGTAAAAAACTAAGCGATAACGTATACATATACAGTTATTACTTTACTTAATACTTTAGAGATATATTCTTTTCACAAAAAAACAGCTGCTAGCATTTAGCTAGCAGCTGGGTAACTTATAAATAATTTTAAAAACAAATCATCTGTCGTTTCAGTAATTTTATCAAACAGATCACTTTCTTCCGCTTCTTGCTCTTTTAACATCTTAATTGTTTCACGTGCATCTTCAGGGTAATCAGTTATGATACCATCTACGTTTAACTTATAATATGCCTTTAAATTTTCCATATCATTTACTGTCCATACGTAAATTGGTTTGTTTAACTTCCTTGCTTCTTTTACTAATTTCTTATTTAACATATATTCTTCTGCTACGTAAAAGTCAGCCTTCACATTCTTTAAGTTAGCTCTACTTGCATACAATATATACCCTACTTTTATATCTGGATTTGCACGCTTAAACTCTTTAATAAGCGGATAGTGTAACGTTTGAATTACACATTGCTTCTCAAATTCATTATCTTTAATCGTTTTTAAGACTTTGTTTACAAAGTCTTTTTCGCCCCCATGAAGCTTCACTTCTATATTAAGTTTGATTTTGCCATTTGCTAGCTTAATGATTTCATCAAGTGTACTTATTTGTCCTGAAAGTCCATCTTGACTAAGGGTAAGCTGCCTTAACTCAACCATCGTTAAATCTGACACATGCACATTTGCATTTGCGAGACGTTTCAGCTTCAAATCATGTATAACCGCTAGTTCACCGTCTTTCGTTTGTAATACATCTATTTCAGCGTAGTCTGCTTTTGCATCAATAGCACCTTGCACAGCTTCTTTCGTATTTTCTACGCCTTTTGATATATACCCGCGGTGCGCCATAATAATCGGTTCTTTATACGAATTTGAAATAAACGTTACAATGAAGGCAACGACCATTCCCGCAGTAATAATCCCTACAATGTATACGCCAATGAATTTCCAACGATGTTTTTGGAAGAAACATTTATCTGCTTTCGTTTTCGAATAATCTAATCCTTCTTCTAATAAAACATCTTCAACCGGTACCTTTTGTAAGTATAATCGCGTAATCGCCATAATATAAAATGGCGTCACGATAAAGCTGAATAAATACAATGTGCTCGTTAAAAATACAGAAATCGTTGATTCAGCTAATAATGCAAATGTTCCTTTCGGGTTTGTAAATTCATAAACACCCCATAGGCACAATAAATATATTCCCAAAAATACGACATATACAATTCCAATTGAAATAAAAAATCCTACTAAAAAGAGTAGTACTTTAAAAAAGCTTTCCTTTACTAAATTTGCACTTTTACGTGCTGCCACGCGAAATGATTTTTGCTCTAAAACAACAATAGGTAGAACGAAAATCCATCGAAGATTCAAATACGCGACTACAGCAAAGAACGTGTAATAACCAACTTGCCCCATCGTTGTCTTAAACAGTTCTCCTGTAATAAAGTTAGGAATTTGAATTTGCGGGATTAATGCCGTTTCATATCCCATATTTAAAAGAGGCAACAATACGACAGCATATAAAATAAATCCTGGTAAGCAATATGTGAAAAGAGTAGGTAAATACGTTACCGTTTTATATAAAATCGGACGTAATTTCACCTTCTGTCTTTTATGAGCGAAATACGAAATAATAATAAGCACCGCAAATTCCGTAAAGATAAGAAACAGTGCTAACAATGATAAAATTACGATTGCTAAGATGCCATAAGGCGTCTTTAAAAACGCTAATAATTCATCATTTGTCGCATTTGCATAACCACCAAAATACAATAACTTATTAAAAATAATTCCAAATAGCGGAACAAACACAATCGCTGCTAATAATTTATAAGCAAGTTGAAAAGTTAATACATTCCAAAAAGCAAATTTAACTGTTTGAAAGGAATGTCTCATTACTCCTGGTATAGATAGTTTTTTACGGTGTTGCATATATTCCTCCAAATTCTAAAACGGTATTTGAGATGGATTCCATATTTCCAGTTCTAATCCATCTTTTTAATAATAATATATTCCGCTTAACATGAACACTCTTATACATATAATGAAAAAAGTGATGGCTACTTCCCATCACTTTTGCATTTATTCTATTTTTTCTCTAGCCCTTGTCCAAATGCTTTCAAGAAGCTAAAACCGAATGTAATAGCTCTATTGATATCTGGATCTTTTAATACTTTAAAGAAATCCATCACTTTTGTTTTTTTGCCACTATTTAATTCATCTGTTGCAAATTGCAATCCTGTAACTAAACTTGACGTAATTTGCTTCGTTATTTCTGGGTCAACTGAAGATAACGCTTCTCCTGCCCCCATCATATTATTTAACGCATTTTTAACGGGTTCACGATTTAATTGCTCCACAGCGATTTTTGAAACATCTTCCTTCGCAGCAAGTAAACTAATTGCCGCATCTAATATACCAGCCTTCTGCAACTGTGCTAAAAGCTGCATCGTTTCTTCTACTGCTTCACGATTATTAGATAGCTCATTTAGAAGTTCATCTGCTACTTGCTGTTTCTGTTCTTCCTCTGTTACAACTTTCTTTTTAATTACAGTAATTTCTTTCGCCACTCTCTCCGCCCCCTAGTCCACAAGTGATACGTATTGTTTTCTTTGCCATTTTTGCTGGATTTCAACACCGTTTTGCGGATTACGCTTTTTATCTCTCGGGTTTGAAGATGGTAACGGACGATTCCCTTTTTCACGTAGTACACGCATCTTTACCATCGTTTGTTTGTACGCTGGTGTACACGTATAAAGATCTGTCGCCGTTCCAGTTAAAATATTGATTGCCTCTTCATTTACCGTTGCATGCATCGGTAAATATAGCTCTTTCCCCGTTACACGATCTGTAACAAGTGCCTGTACTTTAATTTTCCCAAATGGTGATGCTAATTCTACAAGACCACCATCTTTCACATTGCGCTCTAGGGCAAGTTCAGGCGAGATTTCAACGAACACTTCAGATACTTTAGATAAAATACCAGCCGATTTATTCGTCATATTCCCTTCATGGAAATGTTCTAACATACGACCATTATTTAAAAGTAAATCATACTCATCTGGCGCTACAACTGGTGGTACCCATTCATCTAATGATAGACGAGCTAGTTTATCTGGGAAGTTAAATCCGTCCACATATAATAGTGGTGTATCGCTGCCATCATGGCTACCCCAACATAAACTATTCCATCCTTCTAAACGATCGTATGTTGCCTGAGAATATAAAGGTGCAAGCGATGCAATTTCATCCATGATTTCACTTGGATTTTCATAATTCCAGTCCCCGCCAAGTGCACGAGCTACTTTTTGTAAAATCCACCAGTCTGGCTTTGAATCACCAAGCGGCTTCAATACTTCATATAATCTTTGAATACGGCGCTCTGTATTCGTAAATGTTCCCTCTTTTTCTAAGCTTGGTGCTGCCGGTAAAATAACATCTGCAAAACGAGCTGTTTTCGATAAGAACATATCTTGAACAACAAGGAAATCTAAATTCGCTAAAATATGTTGTACATGGTTGGCATTCGAATCTACTAAAGCCATTTCTTCACCCATAACATACATACCACGCAGTTTTCCTTCATCTGCCGCAAGTAACATTGCAATATTATTTAAGCCTGGTACTTTCGGAATTGTAGTACCGTATGCTTTTTCAAATTTCGCACGGAGCGCATCATCTGAAACTGCTTGGTAACCTGGAAGCCAGTTTGGTAATGTTGCCATATCACAAGCGCCTTGTACGTTATTATGTCCGCGTAATGGATATGCTCCTGCACCAGGACGACGATAATTACCCGTAACAAGCAATAGATTTGAAATTGCTGCTGAAGTTGTACTTCCTCCAGTATTTTGCGTTACACCCATTCCCCAAAGTACACAAGTACCATCTGCTTCATATACCATACGAGCCATTTCTTTCAGATTTTCTTTCGAAATCCCCGTAATTTCTTCTGTATAATCAAGCGTATACTTTTCTACCATTTTGCTATATTCATCAAAATTCTTCACATTTTCAGCTATGAACTTTTTATCGTGCCAATCTTGATCAATAATATATTTCGTAATACCAGCGAGCCATACGTAATCAGTTCCTTGGCGCGGATGAATGAATAAATCCGCACGCTCTGCCATTTCATGTTTACGAAGGTCCGCCACAATTAATTTTTGGTCATGTAATTTATGAGCACGTTTTACACGCGTTGCAAGTACAGGATGTCCTTCTGTTGGATTTGCTCCAACGATAATGACAAGGCCAGCTTCCGCAATATCTTTCACTGTTCCAGCGTCCCCGCCCATACCGACAGTTTTAAATAAACCGTCTGTTGCTGGAGATTGACAATAACGGGAACAGTTGTCTACATTATTCGTTCCATATATTTGACGGGCTAGTTTTTGCATAAGATAATTTTCTTCATTCGTTACTTTCGAAGAAGAAATAAACCCAAATGCATCACTTCCATATTCTGATTTAATATGCTGCATATTGGATGCAACAACTTCAAGAGCCTCTTCCCATGAAGCTTCAACAAACATATCTCCTTGGCGAATTAATGGCTTTGTAATTCGATCTTCACTGTTTACAAAATCCCATCCAAATTTGCCTTTTACGCATGTGGAAATACCGTTAACCGGCGCATCTGAAACAGGCTGTACTTTCAAAATGTGGCGGTCTTTCGTCCATACTTCAAATGAACAACCTACACCACAAAATGTACAAACTGTTTTTGTTCTATTCACTTTCGTCTTACGCATCGCAGCCTCTACTTCTGAAACTGCTAAAATACTACTATATCCAGGCTCTACATCCTTTACAAAATCGATCATCGGATCTAACACATCTGGTTTCAATCCAGTCATGAATCCAGCTTCACCTAACATTGATTTCTCCATCAACGCATTACATGGACATACTGTTACACATTGCCCGCAACTTACACAAGATGAGTCATTTATACTTACACCATTGTCCCATATAACACGTGGACGGTCTAAGCTCCAATCAATCGATATAGTTTCATTCACTTGTAAGTTTTGACATACTTCTACACACTGCCCACAAGCAATACATTGATTTGGATCATATCGATAAAATGGATGTGACATATCCACTTCACACGCACTTACTTTTGGCTCATACGGATATTTCTGTTCCTCAATTCCCATCATATGTACTGTATTATGGACTTTACAGTTACCATTATTGTTATCACAAACGGTACAATACAGTAGGTGATTCTCTAATATTCGATCCATTGCCTCAGTCTGTGCCTCTTTTGCACGCTGGGACTGTCTTTCGATATGCATACCGTTCTCTAATTTCGTTGAACAAGCACGCAATAACTTTCCATTTACTTCTACAATACACGTATCACAAGTTTGAATTGGATCTACTTCTGGTACATGACAAATTTGAGGATGTTCCAAATTACTCTCGTTAAATAATTGTAGTATCGTCTTTTCACCCGATGCAGAAAATTCTTTACCATCGACGGTTACACGGACTGTCTGTTCTGCCATAGTTTCCCCTCTCCTTACAACCAACTGTACAACACAATTATGAATCCGTTTTCAAAACCGCATTACTGTACATATTTTTGAAACGCTCTACCCAAATACTTTCTTATGAAGTCGATTCTAGATGTTATAAGGTATAACTACGAAAGCTTGAAAATATCACTATTCTACAGTTCTATTATATCGTACATATACAATAATAACCAAAATAATCTGTGATCTTCTTGTTAATAGGTGTTTTTATTTTCCCATTGTTTTATGATAAATGTGGGAGAGAAATACATATAAAAGGGGAATTAAATATGGGGCCTACGCAAGAGACTTATACAATTGTACGTTATCAATCTGGTACATTTTCAAAACAACTTGACGAGATTGTTACAGAATCTCCTATTACTATTAAATTGAATGGTGAAGAATATGTAACAGTCGTATGCACACCAAATTATATTGAAGATATGGTAATTGGTTTTTTAATTTCTGAGGGGATTATTTCTTCCTATAACGATGTTGAAGAACTATGGGTTCAAAAAGATAACGGAATTGTCCATGTAAAATCATCAAAAGTGAATCTGCTCTATCAAACTTTATATAATAAACGATACATCACTTCTTGCTGCGGAAAAGGTAGACAAGGTTTTATTTTCGTAAACGATGCGGCAAAAGCAAAAGACTTACATGATATACATGTAAAAATTACTCCTGAAGAATGTTTTTACTTAATGAATACTTTACAACAATCTTCCACTACCTTTCGCCAAACTGGTGGTGTTCACAATACCGCGCTATGTGATCGAAATAATATCCTTCTATCAAGAATGGATATCGGAAGACATAATGCATTAGACAAAATATACGGTCATTGTTTACGCAATGATATATCTGTTAAAGGAAAAATTATCGCATTTAGCGGACGTATTTCATCCGAAATTTTACTCAAAGTTTCAAAAATCGGATGTGAAATTGTTCTATCTAAATCTGCCCCAACAAAACTAGCATTGCAACTTGCTCACGATTTAGGCATTACAGTCGTAGGATTTATTAGAAATGAATCTTGTAATATTTACACACATCCACATCGAATTGATGGTTATCAATCGAATAACTAAAATAGCTCCTCAATTGAGGAGTTATTTTAGTTATGAAAATGTAATATATTAAAGACTTGAATAGTTAATAAAGTTAATATATAATTTCATTACATATTAAAAAACAAAGCATTGTAGCATATATCTTTTCATTCTTTTACAAATTAAAAGAGACTGCTAACAAAACACATACACAATCTTATAAAAGTAATGGATTTATTTTATTTGAAATCGACCAAGGAGGTTACAACTATGGAAATTCGCTTATTAACGACAGAGGACGCAGAAATATATTTAAAAGTTTGTATGGAAGGTTTAACGAAGAACCCGGAAGCTTTTAGCTCTTCCTATGAAGATGTTTTGAAACATGAGGATCCTGTAGCTGCTATGGCAAAACGATTAAGCAATCCGGATAAGTATACTCTAGGGGTCTTCAAAGATGATGATTTAATCGGCATTGCTACTTTAGAAACAAAGCCTTTTATTAAACAAGAACATAAAGCAAAAATCGGTTCCGTTTTCGTTTCCCCAAAAGCGCGTGGCCTTGGAGCAGGACGAGCTCTTATTAAAGCAATTATTGAAAATGCCGATAAATTACATGTAGAACAACTTATGCTCGATGTTGTAGTTGGTAACGCCGGTGCCAAAAAATTATATGAATCATTAGGTTTCCAAACTTACGGCGTACAAGAGCGTTCATTAAAACATAACGGTCAATATTGGGACGAGGAACATATGGTTCTGTTCTTAAATGATTAATACTTCAATATAGTTTTCCAAAAGCATCTTTTTATTAAGAAAGATGCTTTTTTCATTACAACAATGTAATCTTCATGTCACCTTTATCGATCGTACCAATCCTTACCATTCATTATACTAAAAATATAAAGTGACACTTTACTCAGTGGGGAACCACATCTCACACTGATCGCATGTACTTGATATGTAAAGGAGAATGTGACATGAAACAAAACAAACGAGCTATGCTTTTAATATTTACTACAGCAATTATAACTTCTGGATTAGCAATTTTACCTTGGTTTATTATATAGAAATACTCCCCCTAACAACGAAAAAAGCTGATTGCTTCTTAAGAAGCAATCAGCTTTTTTTATATTATAAAATCCCCAAAATTTTATTTACGCAACTTATAATAATAACCATAGATACGGCAACGCACATGACAACCGTATTACGATCTTGCTTTTCTTTTTTTGAAATTTCTTCTTTTGAATTCATGTGTATGATCTCCTTTTAAAAAAAGTGTGAGATAGGAAATTTTTCTTATCCGATGCGAGGTGAATACGAAAACCCTCTCTATCTCACATACACAATAGAATGGAATTGTCATTTTATAAATAAAATGACATGACGTTATGTCGCAACATAGGGTATTTTGTGTCGCTACGTTTTCTATTATAAAAAATAGTTGTGCAAAACTAGTGCATTTTTTATGTCAATTACTCTGAGCGAAAAAATCAGCCCTCCATTCAATCACATAAAAAGAGTTTTTTATTATTTTCATGTAAACTATACAAGTAGAATGAACAGTTTGGGGTGCACAAGATTATGGTAAAAATTTTATTAGTAGACGATGAAGAACGTATGTTACGATTATTAGATCTGTTCTTAAGCCCTCGCGGCTATTTTTGTATGAAAGCTACCTCTGGCCTTGAAGCACTAAAATTAATCGAACAAAAAGAATTCGATATTATTTTATTAGATGTTATGATGCCAAATATGGATGGATGGGATACTTGCTATCAAATTCGTCAAATTTCCAACGTTCCTATCATTATGTTAACAGCTCGCAACCAAAACTACGATATGGTGAAAGGCCTCACGATGGGCGCAGATGATTATATTACAAAACCATTTGATGAGCATGTATTAGTCGCACGAATCGAGGCTATATTACGCCGTACAAAAAAAGATGGCTTTGTTAGTTTCAATGGTATTGAGTGGGATAAAACGAAACATACTGTCACAGTTTATGATGAAAAAATCTCGCTAACTCCTATCGAATTTTCGTTACTCGGGCTATTTTTGCAAAATACAAACCGTGCTTATAGCCGAGATGATTTAATCGAAAAAATTTGGGGCTATGAAACAGATATCGAATATAGAACAATTGACTCACACATTCGTAATATCCGTGATAAACTACGCAAAAAAGGATTTCCGATTGAAGATTACCTAGAAACGGTCTATAAAGTCGGATATAAATGGAAAAGTGAATAATTACTTCGGTCAGTGGGAAATCGTATACCACTGACTCTTTATTATGAATAAGGTATGGTGAAAAAATGAGTAAACTTTCCCTTAAAATTGGGACATACTTTTTAATATTAGCTTTATGTATTGAAACAATTGCTTTCGTATCTTTTTATAAAAGCCTTTCAAAAATGCGTATTGTAGAGGAAACAGATGCTCTTTTAGAGAAAGGTAATCGCTATAGTAAAAAAATTAAAAGCCGCGAGAGACGGGATGAATATTATAAAGAAATGAAACACGCTGAACATAATAAAAATCCTAAACGTCCTGTGTACCCTGAGTTCGATATTACGAATGAGGCTGCACACTTAGTTGAATCGGAATCAATTTCTAACTCCGATATAGCTATCATTATTACTGACCATAACGGCAAAATTATTTCCACCTCAGAACCCGTAACAAAAGATATGCAAAAACAACTTACTTGTAAAACAGAAACTGTCCCAGACGGCGGCTTAGTCGTTGAAAGGAACTGGAAAAAATCAAAGTTCATCACAACAGTAAGCCCACTTAACACAACAAAGTTTCAAGGAAAGCTATATATGTTATTAAAAACATCTTTCCTAGAAAATATGTTGCTTAAACTCATGAACCAATTTCTTATCATTAGCGTTTTAACAATTATTTTAACAACAATTTCTGTCTTTGTTTTTTCACGCGTTATTACAGAACCACTTGTAAAAATGAAGAGAGCGACAGAAAAAATGTCAAAATTAAACAAGCCAATTCAATTAGGTATTAAACGAAATGATGAACTCGGAAGTTTAGCAAAAACAATTGAAGATTTATCGAGTGAACTTACGTATATGAAAAAAGAGCGCAATGAATTTCTCGCTAGTGTCGCTCATGAACTATTAACTCCATTGACCTATATGAAAGGTTATGCGAAGGTAGCAAAGAGAGACTCTTTAACAAAAGAGGAGCGAGAAGAATACTTACAAATCATTGAGGATGAAACGGATAGTGTAACCGATCTCGTCCAAGATTTATTTATGCTTGTACAATTAGAACAACACCAATTTGTTATAAAAAAACAAAAAGTGCTTCTTCAGCCATTTTTAGAACGAATGGTAGAAAAAACAAAAACAACATTAACAAATAAGCAAATGCAACTTCATGTATATTGCAAAGATGATTTAGAAGTTTGTATAGACGAAAGACGTATGGAACAAGTTATGTTAAATTTATTACACAACGCTTATCAACATTCGCCAGAAAACACAGCCATTACGATACGTGTACTTACAAAAACAGATTCTTTTACAATAAGTGTACAAGATGAAGGTGAAGGTATTCCTGAAGAAGATATCCCGCATATATTTGACCGTTTTTATCGTGTCGATAAATCTAGAACACGAGCTACAGGCGGAAAAGGTATCGGGCTAGCTGTTGCAAAGGAAATTGTAGAATTGCATAACGGTTCTATTCTAGTAACAAGCCAATTAGGAGCGGGAACAAACTTTATAATCGAGCTACCTTTTGAATAATATGCGTGTGAAAACACCAGTAGTAGTAAACACTACTGGTGTTATTTTGTTCATAAAAACAGTTCATATAAGCTAAGCTTTTGAAATTATTCTTATTTCAATATAAAATAAAGGTACATTTGCAAAGATTTGGAGGGTGATATAATTGGATATCCATGTATTAACAAAAGACGAAGCAGAAATTTACTTAGAACTTCGCGTAGAAGGATTAAAGCAAAACCCTGAAGCATTCAGCTCTTCTTATGAAGATATTATTAATAAAGAGTGTGCGATTGAATATAAAGCACAAAAATTAGCACAAGATGAAAACTATACGCTAGGTGCATTTAAAGATGGAAAATTAATCGGGGTTGCAACACTGGAAACGAAACCATATGTAAAACAAGAACATAAAGCTAAAATCGGTTCTGTATATGTATCTCCAAAAGCACGCGGACTTGGAGCAGGAAAAGCACTTATTAAAGAATGTCTTGAGCTTGCTAAATCTTTAGAAGTAGAACAAGTTATGCTTGATGTTGTTGTTGGAAACGATGGAGCGAAAAAACTTTATGAATCATTAGGTTTTAAAACATTCGGTGTACAAGAACGTTCATTAAAATATAACGGACAATATTGGGACGAAGAGCATATGGTCTTATTCTTAGATGAAAATAAATAATAAAAAACATCCTCATGTTTGGAGGATGTTTTTTACTTTCTTGTAAACCATGCCGTGTGTAATAATTGAATCGCTTTCGCAATTTCTTCCTCTGATAATATCGCAAACCCAAGTAAAACTACACTCTCAGGCGCCGTACCGTCTTTATAGTACGTAGACACAGGATATATTTTGATACTATGTTTCGCAGCTTCTTGAATTAATTCTTCTTCCCGCATTCCATTATGCACTTTTAATAAAATGTGTAATCCCGAATCTTCTCCTATCACTTCAACACGATTAGAGAAATACTTCTCTATTTCAAAAACAAGTCGATCTCTCTTCTTTCGGTAGACGACACGCATTTTATGAATATGTTTTTCCCAATAGCCTTCATTTAAAAATCTTCTAATCACTTCTTGGTCCATTCTTGAAACACTTTGTGTATAAAATAAATATTGCTGTTGATACTTTTTAATTAATTTCTTCGGCAACACCATATAGCTCATCCGTAGCGATGGCAATAATGCTTTAGATAGCGTCCCCATATAAATAACTTTCCCCTCTGTATCTAACCCTTGCAGCGCCGGTATAGGCTTTCCAGAATAGCGAAATTCACTATCGTAATCATCTTCAATAATATACCTGCTCTCTTCTTTCTTTGCCCATTGTAAAAGCTGCATCCTTCTCGTAATAGGCATAATCATTCCATATGGAAACTGATGGGAAGGTGTAACAAATACAACATTCGCATTGCTATTTTCTAAATCTGCAATACAAATTCCATCTCTATCTAAAGATAACATTTGGACTCTTGCTTCCCCCTTTTCAAAAACAACCATCTTTCTATGATACCCTGGGTTTTCAACTGCATAATTGCTTCCCTTTAACAATTGAAACAATAGTTTCACTAATATTTGTGTTCCCGCTCCTAATATAATTTGACTAGCTGAACAACGTACACCTCTAGATTCATACAAATAATTCGTAATCTCTTCTCTTAAGCTCGCTTCCCCTTGAGGGTGTCCTAGAAAGAGAAGTTCGTTATTATGCGGCTGCCATATTTCATTTACAATTTTCCGATACATATTGAATGGAAAAACATTTGTATCAATTCCTGTTTGTGTAAAGTCAAATTTATAACTCTTCTCCTGAAACAGTACTTCTTCTATTCTCTCTCCGCTATCCTCTATATGAACCATTTGCTCAATCTTGCATACAAAATAACCTTTTCTCGATATCGACTCAATATAACCTTCTGCAAGTAATTGTTCGTACGCTGCCTCTACTGTATTTTTACTTACTTGTAAATGTATCGCTAACTTTCGCTTAGCCGGTAATTTCGTAAAAGGGACAATCGATCCATCTTTAATTTCTTTTTTTATATACTCATACAATTGCACATACAATGCCTTTTTACTATTCATATTTAAATTAGGCGTTAATTCTAACATAATATCTGACCCCTTAATAAAAATAAAATCTGATACTTTTTACAGTACCAGAAATTATATATAATTCCTTTTATCATGTCACACATAAAAAATCAAATACTGGAGAGGAGAAACATGATAATGAACAATGGTAGACGTATCGGACTCATTATGATTATTACAGGGGCTACATTATGGGGATTATCTGGTCCAATGATTCAGTGGCTATTTCAACATACTAATGTATCCTCAATTGATTTTTTAACAATTCGATTGTTGCTTGCAGGAATATTTATTTTGTCTTTCTTACTTATAAAGAAACAAAACATATTTCAAATTTGGAAACACCCTAGATATTCTATACAACTTATTATTTTTTCTATTCTCGGCATGCTTGGTGCGCAATACGCCTTTATCGAAACAGTTCATATTAGTAACGCGGTCACAGCAACACTATTTCAATTTCTAGGTCCTGTTCTTATAACCATGTATGTTGCATTTGAACAAAGAAAATTCCCTGCTTCCATGCAACTATTCGCAATTATAGCCGCGCTAATAGGAACATACTTTATTATTACAAATGGCTCAATTGAAAATGTTGTTTTATCTAAAGAAGCTATTATTTTTGGACTATTAACAGCAATTGGATTTGCATTTTATACCCTTCATCCGGCTTCTCTCATTAAAGAATGTGGGACAACTGTAGTAATTGGTTGGGGGATGTTAATCGGAGGAATTGCACTACTTATTTATAATCGTTCATTCGGGTGGAATCACTTTTCACAAACCCTTACACTAAAAACTTTTTCTATGCTTATCCTTATCATTATTAGTGGTACCCTTTCTTTCCTTCTATATATCGGTAGTCTTAAATATTTAGCAGCAACAGAAACAAGCATTTTATCTAGCATTGAACCCCTTGTAGCTGCCATCGTTTCAATTACTTGGCTAAATGAATCTTTTGGAACATATCAATTATTAGGCGGCGTATGTATCGTTCTGTCCGTTATTTTTTTGACGATGCCTCAAAAAGAAACCGAACCAACCTATACAACTGAACAAGTATAAAGTGAAACTTTAATTAGTGGGGCTATCTCCCACTGATTATTAACCTACACCAATCGGGCTTTTACGGGATAAAAAATGTCAAAAGAGGTCGTACAAAACTTACGACCTCTTTTTATACTTTAAAGGAATTGTCCCGCCTTCTAGCAAATACAATTACACTAACAATAAAAACTAGGAGTGTGGCACCATGAAAAAAATCGGAACTATGCTACTTCTCTCCTTCCTCATCACTGGATGCACACCAGCACAACCTGATTCAAAAGCATCTAAAACTGAAGCTGTCGCAACGTCATCCAATCAAGTGAACGCACCTTCCTTCTTTCATCTTAGTGTTTTAAAAGATGTAAATTGGGAAGAAGCCCCCTCATTCATAGACGGAAAAATACCTTTAAAAGGCATCGAAGGAAAAATCGCAATGGCTGATAGTCCTATTATCGCGAATGAACAAAATGAAATAATGTGGTACTTTCTAGATTCTGAAATACCAACTGGAAAATTGTCTATTATTGCGCTAAAACAAGGATCTGTAACTCCGACACCAGTACTCTTTCAAAAAGAAACTTCCAAACAAACTTGGACCACTTCAAATACAATCGATTCTACTGCAAACGAACTCCCTCTCACTATGTCACTACCTTCATCTGGATTATGGTTATTAAATATATATGTGAATGAAAAATATTATGATCAGTTTGTAATCACCGCTGAGTAAAGTGACAAAAATAAACCACTTTCTTACAAGAAAGTAATTTCTACGGCATGTACTTCGATAGTTGAATTATCTCTCTTCTCTTATACTTTTAAAGTAAGAAATGAAACGAGGAGAGATGAGAGATGAAAAAAATGATAGAAGTAATCGTAGCAGTAACTGAGGTTTTAGTGAATGATAAACAAGTTGCAATGGAATTAAATAAATAGTGAAGAAACATAAATAATTCTACACTTCTTCATTATTTTGATTTCTTATCTCAAAAAAGCAGTGCCTTTTAGGCACTGCTTTTAGCTATTAATAACTTGGTATTTTCGTAATTTGCGCCACGCCCGAATCAATAGCTGCTTTCGCTACTGCTTCTGCAACACTTGGAACAACTCTTTTATCTAATGGATTCGGGATTACATAATTCGCATTACGTTCTTCGTCAGTAATGATGTTAGCGATTCCATATGCTGCCGCTAATTTCATCTCTTCTGTAATATCAGTTGCGCGCACATCTAACGCACCGCGGAATATTCCGGGAAACGCCAATACATTATTTACTTGATTCGCATAATCCGAGCGCCCAGTTCCTACTACAGCTGCCCCAGCCTCTAATGCATCCTCAGGGAAGATTTCTGGAATTGGATTCGCCATTGCAAACACAATTGCTTTCTCATTCATCGTCTGTACAAGTTCTTTCGTTAATACGTTAGGAGCAGATACGCCAATAAAAATATCAGCTTGGTGAATCGCTTCTTTTAACGTTCCACGCACATGTTCACGATTTGTCTTTTTTGAAACTTCAATTTGTGCTTCGTTCATCCATGTTTCACCTTCACAAACAATACCTTCTAGGCTAACTAGCGTAATGTGCTTTGTACCAGCCTTTAATAATAATTTTCCAATTGCAATTCCTGCCGAACCCGCACCGTTAATAACGATTTTCACATTATCCATTTGTTTGCTAACAACTTTTAATGCATTAATAACAGCTGCTAAAACGACAATAGCTGTTCCATGTTGATCATCATGGAATACAGGAATATTCGTTTCTTCTTTTAATCGTTTTTCAATTTCAAAACAACGTGGTGCTGCAATATCTTCTAAATTAATCCCTGCAAATGTAGGCTCTAAATTTTTTACAAGGGTAACGATTTCATCTACATCCGTTGTGCCTAAACATAATGGGAAAGCATCTACATTCGCAAATTTCTTAAATAAAATACTTTTTCCTTCCATAACAGGCATAGCCGCTTTCGGTCCAATGTTTCCTAAACCAAGTACCGCTGTTCCATCTGAAACAACTGCCACCATATTACCACGTGCTGTATAGTCATACACCGTTTCTTCATCTGCCGCAATTGCTTTACAAGACTCCGCTACACCTGGTGTATACGTCAGGCTTAAATCATCCGCTGAATTTACTTCCACTTTACTTGTAATTTCAATTTTCCCTACTAATTCTTTATGCAATAACAATGATCTTTCATTAATTTGATTTGCTAACATACTTATAATCTCCCCTTAATTTGACAAGCTAGCTATATGAATATAGCTAGCTTGTTTGATCATGAAAACATTTTTAATAATATTGTCGCCGTTACAACCATTGCCGCCCCGCCTAAACGAGTTGAAATTTGCGCGAACGGCATTAATTCCATACGATTTGAAGCAGATAAAATAGCAACATCTCCAGTTCCGCCTAAACCGCTATGACATCCAGTTACAATCGCCGATTCAACTGGATACATCTTCATCACTTTCCCTACAAGAAAACCTGATGCTACCATTGTAAGAACAACCGATGCGCACACAACAACATATCCTACTGAAAGAACTGCTGCTACGTCTTTTAACGGAATATATAGCAATCCTAATCCAACCATTAAAGGCCAAGTTAAATTCTTCGAAATAAATTTATATAAATGGAATGCTCCTTGCTCCATTTTTGCTGGCATTAATTTAAAGTATTTCACAAGTGCTGCTGAAAAAATCATAATGATTGCCCCAGGAATACCGATGAACTTAGAAGCAAATCCTCCGAAGATGAAGAACGTACACGCAATTAATAAACCTGCTCCCATTAATGAGAAGTCAATTGGCTTCTCTGTATTTTGTTCTTTTAATAATTCTGCTTGATTGTCTGTTTTCACTAATACACCGTTACCACTAAGCTCCGGTTTCTTCTCACCTAAACGCTTCATATACCCTGCACTTACAATTGCGAACATATTTCCAATAATAGCTGCTGGAATAAGCTGTGATACAAACGTTGCTGACGATTCATTTAAAATATCACTATAAGCTAGCGACAATGGTAAAATCCCTTCCCCGATACCACCACTTACAATTGGTACGATGATAAAGAAGAATGTGTGCTTCATTTCAAATCCAAATAATGAACCGAC
The DNA here is from genome assembly GCF_058792475.1 of Bacillus sp. MT94. Classification (NCBI taxonomy): domain Bacteria; kingdom Bacillati; phylum Bacillota; class Bacilli; order Caryophanales; family Bacillaceae; genus Bacillus; species Bacillus sp. MT94. Next base: position 157,496 of record NZ_JBXAEZ010000007.1, read on the forward strand.
CAATAACCCTACTGCTACAGAAGCTAACGTCCCTACTACTAAAGGAATAAACATGCGAACGAAACCTTGTACTAACACTTTACGGTTCATTCCTAAAATACTTCCGACTACTAAACAAGAAATATATAAATATAAAAAGTTCGATTTTTTCATTAACATAGTCGCAGCTTCCATTGAAGCTGGATTCATCCAGTTAAAAAATACAAGTAATGATGGAATAAATAACGAAAGTATTGCTGGACCGCCGATATTTTTTAAAATTGGAATTCTCATCCCAATATCGCCTAAGAAAATCCCCATGATCATAATAACTGCAAATCCACCAATCATATCTGCTGGCAATTTATTATATACAGATGCCCCATAAATAATAGCAGCCAATACTACATATAACGGTAAAGGTATAACACCGATTTTTACATTCATAATTTTAGAAGCGAAAGATTCTCTTTGTACTTCATTTCCTTCAGAAAATGATACCGCTTCCACATTCTTTTGAATTCCCATATGGCACCCCCTCGTTTTCTTAATAACAATATTAAAACGCTTTCAATAGTAAAAATAGTTTTTGTAAGTTTTGTAATTGATTTTGTAATTAAAAAAAGTATAAGCGACTTATACTAAGTCGCTTATACGTAAAACTCTATTTTCTTTTGATTAACACATCTTAATTTACTTACAGGTCTTCCCACATGTTGGTACATCATTTCGTTTTCTAACACCCCAATGTCAGTCAGAAACATTACATATTTCCGAATAGAAACTCTTGAAATTCCAACTAATTGTGCCATTTCATCTGTTGTAAACGCTCGTCCATTCAACGACTCGATCTTCTGCCAAATTAATTGCAACGTTTGCTTCGTTAATCCTTTCGGAAGCTCTTTAGTGACAGTAGGCTCTCTTTTTTCTTTTTGTAAAATTAACGAATCTAATTCCGATTGACTAAGCTTTTGTTGTTCTTTCATGAAAGTAAGTTTTTCTCGATATATAGTTAATGCCTCTTTAAATCGTTCGAATGTAAATGGTTTAATTAAATAATCTACAACTCCGTATTGTAATGCTTTTTTAATACTCCCCATATCATGTACAGCTGAAATCATTATAATATCGATTTCTTTTTCTTGATTCCGAATATACATTAAAAGCTCAAACCCAGTCTCTTCAGGCATAAAAATATCAAGTAATACTAAATCCACTCGTGATTTCTCTAATACTTCTATCGCCAACTTTACTGAGTTAACTGCTTGAACAAGTTCAAACCCTCCTACTTGCTCTAAATAATGCGTATTTAACATTGCTACCATCGGGTCATCTTCTACAATTAAAACTTTAATCATATTTGCCTCTCATCCCTACCTTTAGGTATTTCAATTGTTATCGTTGTTCCCTTTCCTACTAATGAATGTATATCAATTTCCCCATTTATTCGCTGTATACTTTCTTTTACAAGATACAAACCATAACCGCGGTTATCTCCCTTTGTTGAATAACCTTTCGTAAATAATGCCTCTATTTCTTTTTCTTGTATACCTTTTCCCGTATCTTGTACTGTAATAGTTAATATATCCCCATATTGTATCTCAACTTCAACTTGCTTCTTTTCACAATTCGTCACTGCCTCTAACGCATTATCAATTAAATTTCCCACAATCGTAATAAGTTCATGAGTAATACTTTCATCATCTATTTCCGGCATATGAGAATCTTCACTTATAATTAATTTGATATTCTTCTCTCTAGCATAGCTGAGCTTACCTAGTAAAAAACCAGCAAATACTGGATTTTTTATTCTTTTCATAACTCCACCAATTTCATATTGATGCTCTGATACCATACCGCTTATATACTTCTGTAATTCTTCATACTGTTTCATATGTGTAAGCCCTAATACGACATGCATCTTATTCATAAACTCATGAGATTGTGCCCGTAATGCTTCTGCATATAGTCTAATACCAGTTAGTTCCTCTGCTAGTTTTCGAATCTCTGTTTTATCACGAAATGTTGCAATTGCGCCAACTATTTCTCCTTTTACATATAAAGGAACTCGATTCGTCACAATCGTAATTCCATAAATATTTTGTTCTTCGTTTAATTGTACTTCTCCCGTTTGCAATACTTCTTTTATACGTGAATTCGGCATATACAACTCAACATCTTTACCGATAAAATCTTCTTCAAGTCCGCTTTTTTTAAATAGACGTTTCGCTTCATTATTAATTAGCGTTACTCTAGCCTCTTTATCTACAGCAATAATACCTTCCTTTACAGATTGTAGCATCGTATTTCTTTCTTCAAGAATTTTTGCTATCCTGTGAGGTTCAAGACCGAATAAGCTTTTCTTTATATGTCTAGCTAGCAATATCGCTCCTATAATTCCGACTAATACTCCAACTCCAACTCCAATATAAATGATATATCTACTTTCCTTAACTCTCTCTTTTACATTATCTGCTGAAATACCGACCGCCACCGCTCCAAGCTGTTCACCCGTTTCAGAAAATACAGGTACAAACACTCGCATTGAAATACCTAAAGTTCCTTCTGCCAGTGATACATGTTCCTTTCCTTTCAATGCAGGCCCTTCATCTCCCCCAATAAAATGATGACCTATTTTTTGAGGATTTGGATGTGATTTTCTTATTCCATTCATGTCCATAACTACAATAAATTGAACACCTGTGTTTTTTAATATCCTATTTGTATACGTTTGGATTGCAGAAGTATCTGCTTTCCCAATCAAGCCATCGATTACAATCGAATCATTCGCCACAATGTGTGCAATTGTTTTTGCTTTCTCTGCTTGGTTATCCTCCGTTGTCCGTTCTACATTGTGACTAATTAATATATCTGTCACAAGTAAAGAAAAAATCACAACTGTACAAACTAACAATGTAATCGTTTTCCATAAATTCCATAGTCTTTTTCTTTTTTTCATCCCGTTAATGACTCCCCTAATTGCTGAATAGAAAAATAAGTAAGGTGATATTATTTTCACCTTACTTATCTGCTGTTATTATACTTTAAATTTACTAGTCATCGCTTGTAATTCTTCTGCCATCCCAGCTAAGTTTTGCGAAGCAGAACTAATTTCTTCCATTGAATTAACTTGTTCTTCTGTTGAAGCAGCAACACTTTGCATACTAGCTGTATTTTCTTCTGCAGCCGCTGCAATTTCATCAATAGCATTTGTCACTTCATTTGCATCTCCCGCAATTCTCTTCGTTGTTTCTACCATTTGATTAACTTGAGAAACAATATGTGTAGTAGAACTTAAAATTTCCGTAAAACTTACTTTCGTTTTTGTTACAACATCAAGGCCTTGTTGAACTTCTCCATTCACATTATCCATTGCCTTAACAGTATGTTCAATATCCGCCTTAATTTCTGCAATTAAATTTGCAATCTCTCCAGATGACTCTCCTGATTGCTCTGCTAATTTTCTAACCTCATCTGCTACAATAGCAAATCCTCTTCCCTGTTCACCTGCTCTTGCTGCTTCAATAGCCGCATTTAAAGCTAATAAGTTCGTTTGAGTAGCGATATTTTGAATTGCTTCAGAAATAGCTCCTACCTGCTTTGATTTCTCATCAAGAAGTTTAATAATAGCATCTGACTCGGATACCGACCTAGAAATAGACTGCATTTGTTTTGCGGTTTGTTCAACTAAATCTTCTCCCTCTTCAGCTCTTTCTCGCGCATGTAATGAGGAAATAGAAATTGACTCTGCGCTTCCAGTTACATCTTGAATTGCTGTATTTACTTGTTGTAATGTAGCCGCACCTTCTTCAACACCTTGGCTTTGTGATTCAGCCCCACCTGATACTTGCTCCATTGCAATTGTAATTTGATCTGTCGCATCATTCGCTTGCTGTACGCTCGCTGTTAACTCTTCTGCCGATGCTGCAACATGTTCTGCTGAAAAGCTAATTTGGGTAATAACATCTTGTAAAGACGTAGACATTTCATTAAATGAATTCCCTAGTTTCCCTATATCATCTTTGGAATGGATTGTAATTTTCTCTGTTAAATCTCCCTTACTAATTTTATGTGCCGATTCAGCTATTTTTCGTAATGGCCTTGTAATAGACTTTGTAATGAAATAAATTAATACACTACCAAATACAATAGCGATAGCAATAACAATTAAAGTCTTATAAAACACTGGATTTGCAGCTTGGGTAATTTCTTCATCGAACATAACTCCAACTACTTTCCAGCCTGTTTTCTCATTTGTTGCAAAGATTAAATTCTTTTTATCATCTTGTTCTGTATAAGACACATTTCCTTGTTTATCTTCATAAATTGGTTTAATCCAAGGATCAGTAACTTTTGTACCTGGTTTTCTAGATGGATGACTAACAATTTGCTTATTTTGATCTAAAATAACTGCATAACCTTTTTCACCAATGTTAATCATTTTGGAAATTTTTAAGATGTTATCTAAGTTTAAATTAATTCCTATAACACCTTTACCATCTTTTACTTCTTTCGCAATTGTCACTACCATATTTTTTGTAGATGCTGACTGATATGGCGCAGTAACAATTACTTTCCCTTTATTTTCATGTGCTTCTTTATACCAAGATCTATCTGTTGGATTATACCCATCAGCCATTTGAATAAATGGTTCTCTTATAAACTTTCCCGTCTCTGTTCCAATATAAATACCTTCAACTTCTGGATGAAGCTTTATATATTGTGCTAACTTCGTTCTTACTATTTCTTCTTGTCCATTTGGATATGTATCCTCTGTTAAGATGTCTGCAAAGTACGTCGCATCAACAAATTTCTCTTCTATATTTTGAGAAATAACAGTATTTAAAATCGAAATATTCTCCTTTGCCTTATCTGTCATTTGATGTTCAAAATTTGTTTTGGCAGTTTGATATGAAACACCACCGATAATAATTCCTGGTATAGTTAAAATAATAAAAAATGAAATGATTAATTTTTTATTGATACTCATACATTTAACCCCGTTAAATATTTTTTGCATAATAAGCCTCCTTTATGTAATGTGGATACTTGTGTCATTTTATACAATTTACATATATAAAACAATATATAATGATAACATGTAAATTTTTCGTCAATTATGCATTTTTTCATATTCACTCCTTCTAAAGATTTAATCATAAAAAAATAAGAGAACTTCAGCTTATATAATAAGTTCAAGTTCTCTTATTTCGTAACAAAAAACCCCCACAAAAACTCCTCTTACAATTCCTTACATCTCTTTCCTTACTCATTCATTTAGAGCTTTTCACATAACTAATCGCCTGACTCCCCATTTGCATCCATGCCTTTTCAAAACTTTCTCTCGGTATTTTTACATCTAAACTTTCATTAAGAGGATCTCGAATATATACAAATTCCTTATCATACCCAATAAGTACAACACAATGTTCATTATACGTAATAGAAACATCTCCACTATTTGTTTCCCATGTAGTAAATTCATCTTCATCTAATGGTGCAAATGTTGCATTCGTGATCATGACTACAGGTTTCCCTGCTTTTACACTCTTATAAATTTCTTCTATATTCTTCCCTGTTAAGTCTACAGCTTTATTAGGTAAATATTTTTCCGCTAACTGAAAAAGTGGCCCATGATATACACCGTATCCTGATTCAGAGAATGTATAAATATTACCTACAAATCCTTCATTTGGATTCCCGCGCACACCATCGTCTATAAAATCAACTTTTTTTATTTCATTTGCTAATGTCATCTTATCCACTGAAACACCAGCGTATTGTAACATCATCGCTAAGCTTGTCACTTCACAGCCTCTATCCAATTCTGGTAACTGCTGAATTAATGGAACATTTGATAAGATGACTTTTTCATCGTTATTACTAAACTCCGTTTCTTTTCCTCTTTGTATATTTGAGAATGTTAACTTCTCTACATACTTTGGAATTCCATTTGTATATACACTCCATATTGCTGTACCTAGTAAAGCTGTACATATATACCACTTCAATTTTCTTATCGCTTTCACGCCCTTATTAATTCGTTAAATAAGAATAAAATGCGTCAGCATCCGTTCGTATCATCGGTACAAAATTTAGTTCTTTTCCTTTTTCAGGCTGATCTTTTTTTATCTTTTCCGCTAACTCTTGAATATTCATATTCATTTTATCCATATTAAGCTCATCTGCCATTTGTAGCACCATTTGTTCATTAATTTCTCTTAATATTTGATATATATCTTTACCATACAAATCAATATGATATTTTTTTGCTTCTTCCTGTACTTTTTGTTCGTACACTTCTTGTGCTAACTCTTCAATTTCTTTTCCTTTTTGAGAAATGTCTAACTTTCCTGCTTCTTCTCTTACTTTCTTTCCGTAGATTTCTTCCGCGATGTCTTCGATTTCTTTTCCATCTGTCGAAATACCTAATTTATCTGCTTCATCTTTAATTTTAATCGCATTAATTTGAGTAATTAAATCTACAATTGATGCATTCTCTATAGATATACCTAGCTTTAATGCTTCTTGCTTTACTTTTGTTTCATAGATTTCTTCTGACAGCGTCCCAACATCTTTTCCTTCAATCGATATGCCTAACTGCTCTGCTTCCCTTCCTACTTCTGTTTCATGAATTTCTTTTTCTAGTGTAATTTGTTCTTTTCCTTCCGTTTCAATACCTAGTTTCTCTGCTTTTTCTTCTGTATGCACTGCATGTATCTTACCATTGTTCAATTGTTCTTTACTGCGCTGTGTGTAATCTGTCTTTCCTTTTTGTGTTTCAGAAGGAGAGGCACCCCCTAATATACTTAAACTCATTACTCCAATAGTGAATACCGTCATCATTTTCTTTTTCAAAATTAATTCCTCCCTCTTATACTTTCTTTCCCATCATTCCCCTAGTTTTTTTAATACTATACATACATCTCATCGCTGCTTGAGATAACATTATGATTGATAAAACTCACTCACATACACCTAGTCTCTTCTTCATGTAACGAACTTTCTTTATGCCATACATAATATAAATAGTTTCTTAACTTTCCCTTAAAAAAGACGACCTTGTAAAAACAAGATCGTCTTCTTACTTATATTTTTTGATTTTTAGGGAAAATCACTTCAAAGCAAGTTCCATCTCCCCATTTGCTCTCTACTGATATTTTTCCATAATGCTTTTCTACAATCCAATTTGCGATTGAAAGACCTAATCCAGCTCCTTCTGACGTACTTCTTGCTTTATCCCCTTGATAAAAACGATCAAATAATTTCGGAATATCTTCTTCTTTCACTCCTATCCCGTCATCTTTCACATGTATACGAATTGAACTACTCGTTTGCGTGCAATCGATTTGAATATGCCCACCTTCGTTTGTATACTTCATCGCATTATCTAACAGTATGACCATCATTTGATGAATCCGCTCTCTATCCCCCATAAAAGATACACCACGTTCTACTTTTAGCATCATTTCTTTTTCTTGATAAGAAGCAATCTCCTTATATGGAGCTACTATTTCTTCTAACAATTTATCAAGTTCAAATGTTTTCTTATCCATCTCAATTTGATTAGAATCAGAACGTGCTAGCAATAATAAATTACTAACGAGTTTCGATAACCGCCTACATTCTTTTGAAATTGTAGAAATATCCATCGCTTTTTCTTCTATCGTAGCGGATGGTGACTGGAATAAAACATCCGTTTTTGATTGAATAACTGCAAGTGGTGTCCTGAGTTCATGTGATGCATCAGAAACGAATTGCTGCTGTTTCTCCCATGAATTTTGAATAGGTACGAGTGCCCTACCAGCTAAGAAAAAGCCGATTCCTATTGCACATAAACTTCCTATGCTACAACCTATAATAAGAATTAAAAATAAAGTATTTAACATTCCTTCTTCCGCTGTTATATCTCGCACGATTTGAACTATTTCTCCATCTTTTTGAAGCGAAAATGCTCTAAAATATCGTCCTTGTACTTTGATATCTTGTAACTCCCCTATTTTTTCCGGAGAAAACTTTTCCAAATTCTCTTCAAAAATAGAACGGAATTTACGGTTATCGCCCTCTATTTTCACTATTTTCCCATTCCAAGTTATTCTAGTTACTCGCGGATCTCCAATTTGGATATTCTCCATACGTTTTCTTGGTGGTATTTTAACATCTAATTTTTCTCTATACTGAGCCATCATTTTTATAGATTGATCCACTTCATTATAAATACGCTTATATGTGTATGAATAAATAATACTACCTAATATACCTATTAATAGGATAAATACTAATGAATTCACTATAGTCAAACGAATGCGTGTCTTTTGAAACATACTTCCCTTTTTCATTGTTCTTTTAATATATATCCAATACCTCGAACGGTTTGAATATCTTTCTGATAACCGAATGGTTCTAATTTTTTACGCAAATGATGCACATACACTTCCACAATGGCTACTGTCGTATCTGAATCAAATCCCCAAACACGATCAAAAATTTGTTCACGCATTAAAATCTTCCCGCTATTTTGAATGAGATACTCTAGTAGCTCATATTGTTTCAATGTCAACTTAATACTTTGTCCATCTACTTGAACGTCTTTATCTTTTCCGAACAATTCAATCCCTTTATAACGAATCGTTTGCTGGGTTGTTAAACTACCACTTCTGCGTAGTAAAGCGCGAATTCTCGCTTTTAATTCAGGGGCCTGGAATGGCTTAACTATATAGTCATCTCCACCAAAATCCAATCCCTTCACCCGATCTTCTAAAGAATCTCTCGCTGTCAAAAACAGGACTGGTGTTTCAATCTTTTCATCACGTATTTTTTGAATTACTTCAAATCCGTCCATCCCTGGCATCATCACATCCAGCAAAATTGCATCATATATATTTTGAAGCGCTAAAAACAATCCATCTTCTCCATTTATTGCCGTATCTACTTCAAATTCATCACGCAAAATTTGTACGATAGACTCTAATAACGAGGCATTATCTTCTACTACAAGTAATCGCATGCTCTCACCTTCCATCAAATAGTTCAATTCTATTTATTATTACATTTCTTCTCTTCATAACAAAAGAATGTAGTTACATTACGTATTTTCATTTTTAACTATTTCCTTCTAAAATTTTGAAGTTTTATTATAAAAACTTTGTCTTAAATTTAGTTTAATAAAAAATTGAAAGAAATAAGATTCCTCTTATCTCTTTCAATTTTTTATTACATATACCTTTTTACTCGGCAACTCCAAACAATTTAGCTGACCACCATACACAGCCCCGCCATCAATTCCAATAATACGATTACTCCCAAAATACACTCCGCAATCCTCACTACCATGAAGCGTTTTTGTTTCCGTATGCCCAAATACAACAACCTTTTCACCACTATATCCATTATGAAATTCATTACGGATCCACATTAACGTATATGGTTCAGATTCAGAAACTCGTTTCACCGGTTCAACCCCAGCATGTACAAATATATACTCTTCTGTTTCAATGTAATGATCTAATTCTTGAATAAACTTTATATGTTCCTCTAATACACGAGATTGTAACATCGGTTTTTGGAAGTCTTTCTCATTAACCGCAATATCCTCTTCTACAAATCCATAGCTATATAATGTCTTATCTCCACCATTTCTTTTTACCCAATGGTTCCATGAACGTTCCTCATTTGTCGTTAACGCCTTAATCATCATATCTTCATGATTTCCTTTTAAAATGAGTGCTCCCTCTTCTTTCAATTCTCTTACCTTTTCAATTACAGCACGCGCATTTGGACCACGATCTACATAATCTCCCAGTAAGATTAATTGATCCTGTTTCGCATCATATTGAGCTTCTTCCAATAACTGTTCGAACTTTTCTATCTCTCCATGAATATCACTAATAACAAGAATTCTTTTCATATTATCCCCCCTCTTTCTAATTATAGTTCGAAACGACAGAAAGTTCAGAATTGAAATCCCGCATTAACGGGCAGTAAGTCCCCCACTGATTACAGTTTCACTTTATTACAAACTAAACTATTATCCTTACAACAATGTAAGTCTCTTGTCATCCAATTCGATAGTTGTAATTACTGTATTTCCTTATACTGAGAGTAAGAAATGAAACAAAAAATAAGGAGAGATGAGAGATGAAAAAAGTAATGGAAGTTGTAGTAGCGGTAGTAGAGGTTTTCGTAAATGGTAAACAAGTCGCAATGGAGTTAAATAAATAATGAAAAGGACAACATTCACTCTAGACCCTTTACTCATATAAAAGAGATAAGACTTCATCATTTCTTTGATCCCTTATCTCCCTATAGAGAAAGCCGTATCCCTTTTAAGGATACGGCTTTCTCTTATTTTTGACTCGTACGAGCTGAAATGCTAATTGCTCTATCTGTTGCTTTGGCAGCTTCATCTAACGCTTCTTTACTATTCTTCCCGTCATACATTGCTTCTAATGCTTTTACAACTGCATCTCTTGATTCTGGGAATACACTAATTAAAGCACCTTGTGTTGCCGGAGTTTGCTTCGTCGCTTGCAGTTGATCTACTGTTACTTTCAACTGCGGATATTTTTCATATTGCTCTTTTACTAATGGCTCATTATATGCATCTGGATTAATTGAGAAATAACCTGTTGCAGTATGCCATTTTGCTTGTACGTCTGGCTTCGTTAAATATTTCATAAAGTCCCAAGCACCTTGTTGCGTTTCTTCTGAAACCATATTCGTCATCCATAATGATGCTCCACCAATAACAACACCATTTTGTTTCGAATCCTCTGGATACGGAATATATGAAACACCTACATTAAACTTAGATGCATCAATTAAATCACGAACACCTGCTGAAGAATCTAAATACATAGCAACTTGTCCAGACTGGAACGCGGCACGAATATCATCCCAACTTGCTCCATACTTTCCAAGTGCGCCAGCTTTATTTAAATCATCTAACATTCCAAATACTTTCTGTCCTTCTTTACCGTTAAATACCGCCTTCTTTGCAGCATCTTTACGGCCGTTTTCGTTATCTACATATAAAGCACCTTGTGTCGCTAACAATTCTTCAAAGAACCAACCGTAGTTAAGCATGGAGAATCCATATTGTTTTACATTTCCGCCTTCTTTAATCGTTAACTTTTTCGCTGCTTCTTGTAATTCCGCATATGTTTTCGGAGCTTTCTCTGGATCTAAGCCCGCCTTTGCAAAAGCATCTTTATTATAAATTAATACTGGTGTAGATGAATTAAATGGCATAGAATACATTTTTCCATCAACTGAATAATAATTTGTAATTGCTTTTTCTAATTTTGACGTATCGTACTTATCTTTTTTTATCCAGCTATCAATTGGTGTGATTTTTTTGCTATCAATCATATATTTCGTTGTAATTTCACTCGATTGAACAAGAGCTGGTGCTTCTTTCGTTGCAGACATCGTTCTAAATTTTGTTAAAGACTCTTCATATGTTCCTTGGAACTCTGCCTTTATCTCGTATTTATTTTGTGACTTATTATAGTCTGCAACAAGACCATCTAGTACCCCTTGTGTTTTTCCACCCATCGCATGCCAGAAGCGAATTACAGTTTTATCACCATTTTTTTCAACTGGTGCTACTTTTGCCTGCGCTTCAGGTTTTCCCTCTGTTTTACTATTTGAACAAGCGGCACTAGATAATGCCATTGTTGCTGCCATTAATAGGGCAGCACCTTTTTTTACTAAACTCATTTTAAGCTCACCTTCTCTTAGTTATTTAATTGCACCTTTTGTTAATCCTTGTTGTAATTGCTTTTGTCCTAAAAATAGTAAAATCAATGTTGGAATAACGATAACCGTAACACCGGCCATTACGCTTCCCCAATCAGTTGCAACTTCTTGAGACTGAAGCTGCTTTACACCGATTTGCACTGTTCTTACTTTTTCATCAGTGGTCACTAAAAGTGGCCATAAATACATATTCCATGTTGTTAAAAAGCTATATACTCCAAGCGTAATAAAACTCGTTTTACAATACGGTATTACAACGCTGAATAAAAATCTTATATTTCCAATCCCTTCAATAAAAGCAGCTTCTTTCAGTTCATTCGGGAGTGTCATAAAATGTTGGCGTAACAAGAAAATACCGAAAGCTGTTGCAAAAAACGGCACTGTCATCCCAGCGAAACTATTGATCCAGCCAAAGTTTTGAATCGTTAAAAAGTTAGGTACCATCGTTGCTTCCCACGGAATAAGCATCGTTGAAATAAACAGGAAGAAAATTAAGTTTCTCCCTTTAAATTGAAGAAAAACAAAAGCATACGCCGCTAAGCTTGATACGATAAGTTGTCCAATCATAACGACTGTCGATACAATTAAACTGTTATATAAGTATGTAAAAAGTGGTACTTTTTGAAAAATATTAATGAAATTATCAAAAGTAAATTGAGTTGGAAATAACCTTCTCATTTGAATATCGTCTGGTGTCATAAAGCTTATTAAAAACGCATACAGTACAGGAAAAAATACCATTACTGCACTAATTATGAGCAGCATGTATAATAGGAAATTTTGCTTCCACTGTTTAACAATCATTTATAATGCACCTTTCTCTCAGCAAACTTAAATTGAAGTAATGTAGCAATGAAAATGAAAACAAATAATACCATCGCTTGTGCACTTGCTGTTCCAAATTGATGATTCACAAACGCCTCTTTGTAAATCGAGTACACAATTAAATTCGTTGCATCATTTGGTCCACCGTGCGTTAAAATATCAATTTGTCCAAAGCTTTGGAACGCACTAATTAATGTTACTGTTACAATAAAGAATAAAGTTGGAGATAGCATCGGTAATGTAACACGGCGAAGCTTATATAAATAACTAGCACCATCTATAGATGCACTCTCATATAAAGACGTATCAATATTTTGTAAACCACCTAATATAACTAAAAATGCAAAACCTGTATTCACCCAAACTGTTGTAACTGATACAGAGAATAGTGCCCAGTCCGGACTCGTTAACCATGCGATTGCAGGAAGGTTCATAGAGGCTAATATATTATTAAATAATCCTACACTTGGATGAAATAAAAATAGCCAAATCACTGCACTAGCAGCTACTGATATTCCCATCGTCGAAGAAAACAGAACTCGGAATAACCCAATACCTCTTACCTTTCCATTTGCAATCAATGCAAGAAACAAAGCAAATATAATACTCGTAGGAACTGTATATAAAACAAATAATAAAGTTGATTTTATACTTTTGTAGAAGGCTGGATCAGAGAATAAATATTGATAATTTTCTAAGCCAACGAAGAGATTAGCTTCTCCATGTATATCGGTTAAATAAAAACTATAATAAATCGTCCTAAACAATGGATAGAACAGAAAAATCGAAAATAGCAAAATAGATGGCGCCAAAAACAATAATCCTATTCTTAAATCTTTCGTTCTCTCCCATAATTTTTTCTTTTTTGACACCTTTGTTTGAACTGGTAACTTACTTACTTCGATCATTATTTCGCCACCACTTTCAACTCTTCTTCAGCTACCACTTTTAAGCGTTCATTCGTGTTTTCGTTAAAGAAGCATAACTTTTCTTGCGAGAATAATAATTTTACTTTGTCACCTTTGTTCAGGAGTAACTGTCCGATAACTTTCGCACTCCAAGTTGTTCCATTTACCGCAAAGTTCAATATAGATTCATTCCCTAATACTTCTACAGATTGCAACGTCACTTCTTGTCCCTCCTCAGACAGTGCAATATGCTCAGGGCGCATGCCTATGCGAATTGTTCCTTCTGGTAATTGCTTTAACTGTCTAATAGATAATGGAATTTGCAATTTCCCTATATGTAATACACCTTTTTCTTTATCCACTTCTCCATCATTTATATTCATAGAAGGAGAACCTATAAAGCTTGCAACAAATTCGTTTGCTGGTTCGTTATATATGTCAAGTGGTGTTCCAACTTGCTGTATACTTCCTTTATTTAAAACCATGATACGATCTCCCATAGTCATCGCTTCTATTTGATCGTGGGTAACGTAAATCATCGTAATTCCTAATCGCTGCTGAATTTCTCTAATTTCAATTCTCATTTGCGCACGTAATTTCGCATCTAAATTCGAAAGTGGTTCATCCATTAAACAGATTGGTGCTTGACTCACGATCGCCCTAGCAAGCGCAACACGCTGTCTTTGTCCGCCTGATAATTGACCTGGTTTCATTTTCACATACTCTTTCAGTCCTACCATTTCAATAGCTTCCATTAGTCGCTTTTGTCGCTCTTCTTTTTGTACTTTTCTTACCTTAAGTCCAAATAAAATATTTTCTTCTACAGATAAGTGTGGATATAATGCATAATTTTGAAATACCATTGATAGATTACGGTCTTTCGGCTCTAGATCATTTGCAACACGTTCATTAATAATTAAATCTCCCGAAGAAATCTCTTCTAAGCCAGCGATCATTCGTAATAATGTGCTTTTCCCGCATCCCGAAGGCCCAACTAAAACAAAAAATTCGCCCTTCTTAATATGAACCGATACGCCTTTAACCGCTGTCTCTTCTGCATTTTTATATACCTTTGAAACATTTTTCAATTCAATCACAAAGTTGCACTCCTTTTTTCTTCATGTATCCATACTTCATAATGACTTGTTGAAATCGCACTTGCTCCTGCACGAATTGCAATTTCCGCATCTTCTCGCGTTTGAATCAACCCGCCTGCAATAATAGGAAACTCTATTTCCTCTACTAGCTGTTTAATTATAGAAGGCATAATCCCCGGCATAATCTCTACTGCATTTGGTTTAGTCGTTTTACAATTTTCAATTGATTTAGTAAGAGATAAAGTATCTACAATAAAAATACGTTGAATTGTTTTCAATCCAATTTTATTAGCATTTCGAATTGTCGAACCCTTTGTTGAAATAATACCTTGTGCCCCGATAACATCTTGAATATACAAAAGCGCTTCCTCTGTATTCGTATTTAAACCTTGTATAAAATCACAATGAAGAAATACATCATGTCCATGTTTCTGCAATTCATATACACGCTCTGGTAATTCCAGCATTGAACCAGTCATAAGAAAAACTGTTTTCGGCAATTTTTTGTATGCTTTGTATCCTTCCCAATCCTTTATCATCGCAATATAAGGTTCTTTAAACATTTATTCCACCTAACTGTTCTATTTTTATCCAAACTAAAAACACCTACTTACATAGAACGCCTTTCTCCTTATTTGAACTCTAGGGAATAGAGCACACCTAAGAAAGTGGCACATTATATGTAAGTGGGTGTTCTCAAATATTCTCTACCCTAGTTATTTTGTTACCTTTACTATATTACGCATTTATTAAGTCAGTTTTGATAGATTGTTAATTAGGTGTTAATCGAATGTTAATATTCACCACATCATTTTTTACATTAATCTAGATATTAAAATATAAATAAATAGAACGAAACAATACTTAAAATTCAATCAATATGTAAATTCATTCCATAGTTAATGATTTTTAGTTTGCTTGCCACTGCTTGCAAACTAAAGTTATCCCAAGCGGTACTATAAAGTGGAATGCGCCTTTTCTCTTGTATTGATATGGCCCAGGCTGTAACAACATCAGTACCATATCCGTTCCCTTGAAACTCCGCTAAAGTTTCCACACTTGCCTCAGCAGCTACGGGCGTACTTCTGGCACTGCAACAAACAGAAACTACTTTTTCATTTTTTACAATTGCCAAATAAGGTTGCCTCCTTATTTACTCCATATACAATCCATTCATAATCTATTTTTCATGTTCAAAATAAAAATCCCATTCAAATACACATTACTGAATCCATCATACTAACTGATTTCTTCATTCTGTCTATCTAAATGGGATTATTTTTCGTTTTTTACTCTACTGGTTGTTGTGGCTGTACTACTTCATTCGCTCCAGCTACCCTCAACATATTTACAATATCTTTAAAACCTCTTTTTTCAGCGTATTGCAGTGGCGTCAGATGTTCCTTGTTAGCCATGTTTACATCTGCACCGTGATCAATAAGCAATTGAATTACTTTCTTATGGTTTTCACTACCATTTCCTAATACAATTGCTTCTAATAGCGCTGTTCCACCACGTTCATTTTTATAATTCACATCAATATCTGTATGCTCTAATAATTCTTTAACAACCTCTACATGGCCACGTTCAGATGCAGAAATAAGTGCTGTCCCACCTGACCTAGTCGTTTCTTTCGTATTAACTCCTGCATTAATTAATACTTTTACAATATCCGTATATCCTTCTCTACTTGCATAAAGAAGTGGATTACTTTTTTTCTCATCTTTAATTTCAATATTAGCACCTGCACCAATTAATGCTTTAACTGTCTCTACATGATTTTGGTACGTCGCTGCAAGGACAGGCGTTTCTCCGTTGTCACCTTCTACGTTTATATTCGCTCCATCCTGAATCAACTTCATAGCTGTCTCTGTGTCTCCAAGAGTAGCTGAAAGTAACAACTGTTTGTCCATTAAATTTATACTTTTCTCTTCTTTAGATTCTTCCTGTTCTTTATGCTTCTCTTTTTTCTTTTCATTTTTCACATGAACCGGTTTCGATTCTGGTTCTTCTTGCTTATCGCAAGCCACTACCGTCATTAAAAGTCCTAATAAAATACATAATAAAATTTTTTGTTTTCTCACAACTACAGCTCCTATGAAAGATAATGTTTTCTTAACCATTCCTCCATCACATACAATAACTCTTCTTGAGTACATTTATCCATAAGCCCTTTAGATTCCTTCTTTAATCGGATTATCTTAAGCTTATACTATGTTTCTCAACCTATTGAAATGATACGCCTGATGGCCCCATCATTAACATTATGAAGCAATTAGTTTAGCACGTTTTTACCGCATTTGTATACATTTCTAAAAAGTACATAAATGATTGCTTTAGGTTACTATATTCCATTGTAACCGTTCTGCTAAAAATTTTACACCTTTTCTATATTTGCACCTGAGTAATAATAGAAAAAGACAACTACATAGTTGTCTTTTTCTATTAATGATGTCCACCATGATTTCCTGCTTTCGGTTTCCCCATCATCTCTTTATTCATTTCCCATTTATGCTCTGCTAGCTCTTTATACGAAAGAACTTTCCCCTTATAGTTAGATACAAAGCTCTCTGCATCTTTTTTATTTTTAAATGAAATGACATTATAAGCCATCGGTGTCGTTATTGTTTTATCATATACGTAAGTAGCGTCTTCTAACGAAATCCAATCTTTCGAATCATAATCTCGGACAAATTTCTCTTTCGTCTTTTCATCTGAGTTGATCTCCATCCATTTATACATACAACCGATATCATCAAACTTTAACGCTTTTCCATTTTCTAAAATAATTTCTGTTGCAAATTGATTATCTGTTACCCCAATTTGGCAAATATCACATTTATCATGTTTCTCATCAATGGCAACAGCTGCTGTTTCCTTTTTCCCACACCCGACTACTGTAAATACGAAACATAAACATATAGCAAGTACGACATATTTTACTTTCATCAATATTCCTCCCTAGAAACCGTATACTCCACGAAAAGAATACCAAAAGGTTGTGTGAGATTTGTGAAAAAACAATGTGCTTTTTGTAATATAGGAAACAAAAAAAGATGTGTAGTTATTTCTACACATCTCTCATCACTCACAACCTGTAATTAATAAATCATCTTCTAATTTAACTAATAATGTATCCGCACTAATTTCCTGTCCAACTTCTACATTTACCAATCTTATATTTCCACTAATCCCGACTGCAATTTTTTTTAGCTCACCGTCATTTTTTCGGATCATCAGTAATTTTTCCCATTCATATACGTAAGAAGATTCATTAATAAAAATCTCCTCTACTTTTCCTTCATAAGAGCTATAAATCTCTTCTATTCTCGTTTTCATATAACATCTACTCCCTATTTCACACTTCACTATTTTCATCTTATTCTACCATTCTTACGAGGAGTGGCTTACTTTTTAAAAATTCAAATTAACTACCGTGAACAAAATGAACAAAATAAAAATTATGCTTCTAATGATGTTATTTTTCAAATTATTTACCATTTGAATAGCTGCTTTTATTATAAATAAAAAACCTTTTTCTGAATTTTTATTCTATTTTGAAAGCGCAATCATTCTTTTGAGGGGGAAATTACATGTTAGCACTACTTGGATTTGCGATGGTATTTGTCTTTATGTTTTTAATTATGACGAAACGTATGTCAGCACTAGTAGCCTTAATATTAATTCCGAGTGTTTTTGCAGTAATTGGCGGATTCTATGCCAATATGGGGCCTATGATGTTAGAGGGGATTCAAAAATTAGCACCTACTGGTATTATGCTTATGTTCGCTATTTTATATTTTGGGATTATGATTGATAGCGGTTTATTTGATCCTGTCATTAGTAAGATTTTAAAATTTGTAAAAGGAGATCCTTTAAAAATCGTTGTCGGAACGGCTATATTGACTATTATCGTTTCTCTAGATGGTGATGGTACAACAACATACATGATTACAGTTTCCGCAATGTATCCACTATATAAGCGCCTTGGAATGAACCCCCTCATATTAGCTGGAGTTGTTATGTTAGGGGCGGGGGTAACAAATCTTACACCTTGGGGTGGACCCACAGCTCGTGTTATGAGCGCACTTGGACTTGAGGCTTCCGAATTATTTACACCTCTTATTCCAGGAATGATTGCTGGTGCAATTTGGGTTGTTTTCGTTGCCTACTATCTTGGAAAAAAAGAAAGAAAACGTTTAGGAATTATGGATGTACAGTATTTAAAACAAATGCAAACAATGGATGAGCAAGCTGCAACTGTTGAAGCTGCAGCGCATAAACGCCCTAAACTTCTATGGATTAACTTTTTATTAACCGCTGCATTACTTGTTTGTCTCATACTAGAAGTTATGCCGTTACCTGTTTTATTTACAGTCGCTTTTGCTATTGCTGTTATGATTAACTATCCAAACTTAGAGCAACAGAAAGAACGTATTGCTTCTCATGCAGGGAATGTATTAGCAGTTGTTTCTCTCGTATTTGCTGCCGGTATTTTCACTGGTATTTTATCTGGAACAAAAATGGTAGATGCAATGGCTAACAGTGTAGTAACTCTTATACCAGATGCACTTGGACCACAACTACCAATTATTACAGCACTTCTCAGTATGCCATTCACATTTTTCATGTCTAATGATGCATTTTACTTCGGGGTATTACCTATTTTGACGAAAGCTGCTGCTACTTACGGAATTAGTGCAGCTGAAATGGGACGCGCTTCCTTACTTGGGCAACCCGTTCACTTATTAAGTCCTCTTGTCGCTTCCACTTATTTATTGGTCGGAATGGCCAAAGTTGATTTCGGTGAACATCAACGCTTCACTTTATTGTGGGCCGTTGGAACGACAATGGTTATGTTAATTACCGGAATTGTAATTGGGATTATTCCAATATAAGATGCAAAAAAACAGTAGAAGAAATAAAATCCTCTACTGTTTTTTATTATGAAGAAGCAAGAAAATACCGTCTCTCCGGTCTCCCAACACTTCCATATATTAGCTCTGCGTGGACTTTCTTCCCAGATATCAAATACTCTAAATAGCGCCTTGCCGTTGATCGGCTTACTCCAATCATTGAGCTTAACATTTCTGCTGTAATCCCTTCTTCATTAACTGTTAACATATGCTTTTTTACTTTCGCTAAAGTATAAGGATCTATCCCTTTCGGGGCATATTCTATTTGATCTCCCTTCACGCCTCTTTGAGACCATAAATATTCAATTTGTTCCGTAGATAATTGATTGTTCTTCTTTAACTGTATAATCTTTTTTTGATAGCCTTCTAGACTTGCTTTAAATCGATCAAACATTAGTGGCTTTACGATATAATCTGTTACTCCGCCCCGTAGGGCGTGCCTCACTACATCTGTTTCCGATGCCGCTGTAATCATAATAATATCTGTATCGTGCAAATGATTCCTAATATATGTGACAAGTTCCGTTCCTTGCATATCAGGTAAGTACACATCTAATAACACGAGCTGTGGCTTCACAAGCTCTAGCCATTCTTTCGCTTGTTCTCCAGTCGTTGCCGTTCCAATTACTTTAAATCCCTCAATTTTTTCAGTAAAACGACGATGAATGTCAGCAATCCGAATATCATCTTCTACAATTAATACTTCAATCTCCTCACCCATTACTATTCGCCTCTCTCTTTCGGTAGTGCAATAATAAATAACGCACCACCTAAATCCCCTTTTTCAATCGCAATACTTCCATTTAAATCTTCTACTAACTCTTTCACTTTTGCTAATCCATACCCTCGCTCTCCTCCTTCTTTCGTCGAAAAGCCTTTATAGAATATGCTAGTAATTATTTCATCATGAATCCCTTGCCCTGAATCTTCCACTTCAATTAATATTTCTTCTCCAATATCAGTTACAAACATCCTTACTTTCTTATCATTCTCTTCATTTTTTTCAATTGCTTCAAATGCATTCGTAATTAAATTCCCTAAAATAGAAACGACATAATTACTCTCAATATGTGGACTTAATTTGTCTAAACCACTTTCTCTATCTAGCATAAAATCAATCTTCAACTCTCGTGCTCTATTATAAAATCCAATTAAAATTCCACCTAGCCATGGATTTTGAATCCGCTTCATAATAAATTGAACAAAATCTTGATATACCGCTGTTTCCTTATGAATAAGCTCTAAAGCATCTTCGTATGATTCTAATTGGATAAGACCTGAAAGCGTATACAATAAATTGTTATATTCGTGCGTTTGCGCTCGTAATGCCTCTGTATATTGCTTCGTCTGAGATAATTCTGCTGTTAACTGATCCATTTCAGATTTCAAACGTAAGCTCGATACAACGCCAGTTACTTTATTCTTTACTTTAATAGGTAGACGGTTCGCAATAACAGCCTGTCCTTTTATATTTAATTGACGATCAAACTGTTCTTCACCAGTTTGAAGTACATCTAGTATCGTTGAATTAGGAATTACATTTAAAATAAATTCCCCAATAATATTTTGTTGCTTATCTAGCGAAAGAATATCATAAGCTGCTTGATTGACTAAACTAATCATGCCATTTTTATCGATTACAATAATCCCTTCACGTACAGATTGAATCACTGTACTATGCTCTTCATATAAAGATGAAATTTCTTCTGGTTCCATCCCGAACATCATTCTTTTTATACTTGCCGCTAAATATATAGAGCCGATTATTCCAATTAAAAGACCTATTATTGTAATCCAAAATACACGCTTTCCATACACTTCTACCGCTCCATGAATATCAGCCATTGAAAACCCAACAGACACCACACCAATAATTTCATTTTCCTGGTTACGGACTGGGACTTTCCCACGCAACGAAGGGCCTAATGATCCATTAGCTTTAGAAACATAAGATTTCCCTTCTAATAAAACGCCTTTATTATCTCCGCCAACCATTTTTTCTCCTATTTTATCTCGCTCAGGATGCGCATAACGAATCCCCTCTTTGTTTCCAACTACAATAAAGTCAGCCTCTGTATCAATTCGAATTTTTTCTGCGATTGGCTGAATAATAGAAGCTGGATTTTCTTTTTGAAAAGCTTCCTGAATTTCTGGTATCGCGGCAACTGTTTTCGCAACATGCAAAGCCCGTTTACCAATTTGCTCTTCTACCGTTTCAGATAATATGTAATAAAATAAATAACTCGTTAGCATAAGTACAACTAAAATAAGTGTACTAATAGTTAATGTAATTCTCGGTTGGAGTTTTAATTTTTTAAATTTCAAAACCATTCCCCTAACATGATTAAAGATAGAATTTAAAGAAAATACAGTTTTTTATTATCATAACACGGTTACTATATATTTCTTTCTTTTTTATCTTCATAAAAAAAGAAACGAAGCATAAGTACTACTTCGTTTCTTAACAGTTTATTATTATATTTTAAACTTACCAATCATCTCTTGTAATTCTTCTGCCATTTGTGATAAATGGACTGCTGCTGCATTTATTTCATCTACTGAAGCTAATTGTTCCTCAGAGGAACCAGCAATATTTTGAACACTTGCGGCATTTTCTTCAATCGTAGCTGCAATTTCATTAATAGATGCACTTACTTGTTTTGCATCTACCGTCATTTGTTTTGCTACATCTACCATGCTATCAATTTGTACAACTGTATCATTTGTAGACTTCAATATTTCGACAAAGCTTTGCTTCGTTTCATTTGCAACTACAAGTCCTGATTGTACTTCTGCTCCAACTTGATTCATAGAGCTTACTGTTTCTTTTATATCAAATTGAATCTCTTTCACTAGTTTCCCAATTTCCGTAGAAGACTGTCCTGATTGTTCCGCTAGCTTTCGCACTTCATCTGCTACAATTGCAAATCCTCTACCTTGCTCTCCAGCTCTCGCAGCCTCAATTGCCGCATTTAACGCTAATAAATTTGTCTGTTCTGCAATATGTTGAATTACTTCAAGGATTGCTCCAATTTGTTTCGACTTATCGTCTAACAAACCAATGATTTTGTCTGACTGTGAAACAGACTCATGAATTAATTGCATTTGATTCACAGTTTGTTCAACTAACTTCCCACCATTTTCAGCTTTTTTCTTCGTATACATAGAGGCTGTAGATACTAATGAAGAACTATCTGCAACACGCTGAATTCCTTCTGTAACTTCTTCTAACAATGTTGCTCCTTCTTCAACTTCTTTCGTTTGTATTTCTGCACCACTTGATACTTGCTCTATAGCCTGTGTAATTTGTTCCGTTGCTTCGCTTGTCTGCTTCATACTAGCTGTTAATTCTTCTGAAGATGCCGCTACATGACTTGCTGAAGTGTTTATATTAGAAATGACACTTTGTAACGATGCAGCCATCTCGTTAAAACTTTCTCCTAGCTGTCCAATTTCATCTTTAGAATGAACTGTAATTGATTCTGTTAAATCACCTTCACTAATCTTCTTCGATGATATGACAAGTTGTTTTAACGGTTTAATAATAGACGCAATTATGAAGTAAATTACAATCCCACCGATTATTAGTGAAATTCCAAGAACAGTTATTGTTTTATAGAAAATAGGTTCAGCCGCTTCGATAATTTCTTTGGAAGGCATAATTCCTGCTATTTTCCATCCAGTTTTCTTATTCGTTTTAAAAGTGATATTGCGATCTTCACCATCTAATGAATAATGAAAATCCCCAGCTTCCTGTTTATACAATTCTTTACTAAGTTTCTCTTCTAATTTCTCTCCTGGCTTCATTTTCGGGTGCGCTACTACATTTTTATCTTGATCAAATATCGCTACATATCCTTCCTTACCGATATTAACCATCTTAGAAGTAGTAACGATATCATTAATGATTAAGTCAATCCCAAGAACTCCACTTTTATCCTCGTTTTGTTTTGCTAGTGTAATAACAATATTTCCTGTCGTTTTTGACTTATATGGAGCAGTTACAATTACTTCTCCGCTTTTCTTCACTGCCTCTTTATACCA
The DNA here is from genome assembly GCF_058792475.1 of Bacillus sp. MT94. Classification (NCBI taxonomy): domain Bacteria; kingdom Bacillati; phylum Bacillota; class Bacilli; order Caryophanales; family Bacillaceae; genus Bacillus; species Bacillus sp. MT94. The sequence continues at coordinate 181,025 of NZ_JBXAEZ010000007.1, forward strand.
ATCTCTTTCTGTAGGATTATATCCATCTGGCATCTGAATAGCTGGTGATTGAATGAACTGTCCATTACTAGATCCTGTATAGATTGCTTCCATTTCTGGATGCAGTTTATTGTATTCTTCTAGTTTATTTTGTATGTTTTGAATTTGATCTGCTTGGTAACTTGATTGTGTAAATAATTTCGTAAAATAAGTTGCATCTATTTTTTTACTATCCAATTCCTTATTAATTACATTATCCAAAATTTTTATATTATCTTTCGCCGAGTTTAAAATTGTTTCATTAAAATTCGTCTTCGCCTGTTGATAAGACGTCCAACCAATTACAATACTTGGAAGAATTAAAATAATAATAAATGATACAAGTAACTTTGTTTTTAAACTACTACTCCTTAATTTCCTTTGAAACATACTTCTACCCCTCCATACCGTTTTAAATGTAATTAATTAACATTTAATCTTTCTATAAAAATAATACGATTTAAATGTATCAATGAGACTCTCTATCTTTTTATACATCTAAAGAATTGATACATATCTTTTTCATTCTATATAAATTAAATAATTAAAACAATGTATAAAAATGTATATTATTCGAAATATTATAATTCATAGGAGAACCTCTAGTATTTCACTTACTAGAGGTTCTTTTCACCTTACTATTCTTTATCTACTTCTTTTTTCTCATCTTCTACTACAGATACAACAGGTTTATCGCTTGATAATTGTTGTACCGCTCCTTTTCCTGCAAATCCTTCTAATAGCTCTTTTAAGTCAATGCCAGAAGAAGCTTTTAACGTTTCTTGCATCGTTGCCATTAAATCAGTCGCATAACCCGCAACTTTTCCGGCCCCGCTATTTTTACCACCGCCGCCTGTATCGACAACTGTGATTTTATCAATATTACTAAGCGGACTTGCAAGTTCCTTCGCATAACTTGGAAGCATTTTAAGAACCATATCCATAATTGCCGCTTGACCATATAATTCAAATGCTTCTGCGATTTTTTGTTTCGCTTCTGCTTCTGCTAAACCTTTTAATCTAATAACATCTGCCTCTGCTGTACCTTGCGCTTTTTGTACTTCCGCTTTCGCTTGACCTTGTGCTTTTTCAATTTCCGCCTTCGCTAAACCTTCTACACGTACTTCTTCTGCACGTGCTCTCGCTTCTGCTTCAATCTTATATTGATCCGCATCGGCTTTTTTAATTTGTTTTACTTTTTCTGCTTCCGCTGATTGCTCAACAGCATAGCGATCTGCATCGGCTTTTTTCTTAACTTCTGCATCATATTGCTTTTCACGACGCGCAATTTCTTTTTCTTCTAACTCAATTTGCTTTTCACGCTCAATGATTTTAACGCGCATTTGCTCTTCTGTAACACCTTGTTGTGCTTTCGCTTGTTGTAATTCGTAAGAAAGATCCGCATCTGCACGCGCTTGTTCTTGTTCTCTCTTATAAGACTGTACTTTTAATTCTTTATGTTTTTCAGCTTCAGCGATTTGTGCATCACGTTGATATTCTGCTTCTTTTGCCTCTTTTTCAGCACGTGCTTTTTCAATACGTGCTTCTTTTTCACGCTCTGCGTTCGCAATTGTTGCATCACGCTTAACGGTCGCAATTTGCGGCTGACCAAGCGCATCTAAATATCCGTTTTTATCCATTATTTCTTTAATTGTGAAAGAAACAATGCGAAGTCCCATCTTCTTTAAATCTGTAGAAGCTACTTCATGTACCTTTTGAGCAAATTGCTCTCTATTACTATACGCATCTTCTACTGTCATAGAAGATAAGATAGCACGGAGATGCCCTTCTAAAACTTCTTTTGCTTCTATTTTTAACTCTTCTGTTTCTTTTCCTAAATATTGTTCAGCTGCTGTGGAAACTTCTTCAATTGTTGATCCCACTTTAATAATAGAAACACCGTTTACTGTGATCGGTACACCTTGTTTCGTATACGTATCACGTGTACCAACTTCTAATTTATAGTTTAATAAGCTTAAAGGCTCTGCTCTTTGCATAATTGGAACTACGAAAGTACCGCCCCCGCGAATAATCTTAATCTTCTTTCCATCATCAGTGGTAACTACATTCTTTCCTCCACCAAGCCAGTTCCCTGTAACAATTAACGCTTCATCCGGACCAACCGTACGATACTTCGTAATAAATACTAAAATGAGTAGAATTAAAATTGCGAGTAAAACTCCACCGATAATTAATGGAATCGTCATGTAAATTCCCCCTTATAATTTTGGTTTCTTTAAAGAATAAGCGATGTTTTGTACAAGTAAAACACCATCTTGGACTCCCTCGATAATAACCTCTGTTCCTTGCGAAATATCTTTTTTTCCAACAGTTTTAGCTGGGATTGCATTACTTCCAAATTGGGATGAAATTAATACTTCACCAAATCCTTCTGTAGGAATTGTCGTAATGACTTCTCCTTTGCAACCGATAAATTCATCCATACGTTGCATCGTATTTTGTTCTGCTTCTGCAATCGGTTTTAAAATTAGTATTTTCATGATGAAAACACCGATAAAAGATATAGCAAATGCAGCCCCGAAAATAGTAATACTATTAAAGGAGAATAAGTACTCTCCTATATAACTAAGCCCACATAACATGGCGAAAAAACTAAGTAATAAAGTAACAACGGATACAGATCCGCCCCCAAAACTAAATATCGATTCAAATATATCTCCAAAAAAGATATAAATAACAGTGAGTATAGTAGCAATAATAAATCCATATAAATAAATTGTTTCAAGTGGATAACCAAACAAAGCCATTTCTTATCCCCCTCTCTTAAACAATCCTTTTTTGTTATGTGTATGCCCCACCTCTTTCAAAGATCATTGTTCTTAATTTTCAGTTATTTACCTTTTAAATAAAAGCCTGTAAGACAGGCCTCTAAAAAAGAACAGGAGAAACCTATTGTGACAGGCTCCTCCTAGAAAATAACCGATATATTATATATCTATATAATATACTGTTTTCCACAAAAAGTAAAGTTAAACATACATTGGAAAAGCACTTATTTTACTGACAATTCGTATGTTCCATCGCCATTATCATATTTATATACATACAAGTAATACTTACCTGGTTTTGCATTAAATTTTGCTTCTATATGATTCCCATTAGCTTGACCGTAAGCCGCATAATTTTGCATATCTGATTCATGGTGAAGTACCCATGTCATCCCAATTCCATACTCATTTAAAACAGAAATATCGATATCTTTCGCTGATGCTACATTAAATGTATAAACATCAGTGTGGTCCCCGCCAATAAGACTACCTTTTATCTTACTATTTAGCTCGATACGATTTGCTTCCTCTGGACGATTATTTGGTTCTGATTCTGTTAAACTTCCATCTTTAATCGTAACAGTTGTTTCGCTTCTGCTCTCTTTTCCTTTATCGTCTTTTACTCTTAACGATACTTTATAAGAACCTTCTTTTTCATATACATGTACTGGATTCACTTCTGCACTTGTGCTTCCATCTCCAAATTCCCATAAATAAGAAACAATTTTTCCATCTTCATCGTTTGAATCATCACTTTTAAATTGAATTCCCTCTTTTACAAGCCCATTATAAGGGCCATTTATATTAACTGTTGGAGCTTTATTTTCTCCATCATCTTTCGCAATTCCATGGAAGACTACATCATATTCAAATTCATTTGAACTATTCACACGATAATTAACGAAGTAAGCTGTAACAGTTTTGTAGCCACTCCATTCTTTTTGCGCCAATTGTTCTAAAGATTCATTTACTCTTTTACTCATTTCTTTCCAATCTTCTGATTCACCTTTTGTGACACTTCCTGTATACGTACCTTCTAATGTAAATGTATTAAAGAATTGAGAATTATGTTTTGTCATTTTTGTATCTTTCATAGGCAACGTATCACTAATTTCTTTCTTCACCGCTGTTAATGACTTCGTTGCATGTTCAGCTAAATAATCACCAGCTACTTCTGGTACAGTGTATGTATCTTGATTATCAATTAACTGCTGCATATACTCTTGATACTCTTTATTTAACTTAGGATTTTTACTTAGATTTTCACGATATGCATCATAATTTTTCACATCATTCGCACGAATCAAATCTTGAATTTTATCAAATGTTTCAAACTGATGCGTATATAAGTAAGACTGCAATGCGAACGAGTAATTATAGAAATCCCAAGAACCGTATTTAGCAAATAGTGTACGCTCTGCTGTATAACGGCTTGCAGGATCAGATGATAATCCGCTAATTATGCTCTTTCTTGGTACAACGTTATTCGTACGAGTAGATCCTGCGAAAAACTCTGCATTTCCTTCTTGGAACCAAGTTAACCTTTCATTTTGATACATATCTCCTCTTCCAAATAGACCTGGTACTTCATATCTACCTTGCAGGTAATGAGTAAATTCATGACGGAATAACTCTTCTAAACTATAAATACTTTGCTCTGGTGTACGCTCATATGTAAAGAATGTACCTGTCTCTTCAATATAAATTCCACCGTTGTTTGTTTCATATCCATACAATTGTCTATTTAACTGATATTCATCTGGACTATTATAAATTACGATCGTTAATACATCATCCGCATTTCCTGGCTCTAACGCTTTGTCATTTCCAATTACACGGTGATACTGTGCCTTTACTTCCTTCGCAGCCCAATATAGTCTCTTAATTTTTTCTTCTGATACTTTATCTCCTGTTTTGAACACAATTGATCCATCGTCGAATGTATACGTTTTTGGTAAGTATTGCTCTTTTCCTTCTTTACGTATTTTCTCTAAATCTACTGTATTCCCGCTATAATCTTTACCATTATAATTTGTTGTAATTTGTTCTACCGCAACAAAATAAGGTTCACTTAAGCGCGGGTACATATGCATGGCTTTTGTAACAACCTCTAATCCTTTATTTGGATTGCTATGAAACTTCCCTAAACGGCTAGCAAAATAAATTCCATTATTAACGAGCCATTTATTTTCTGACGTTACTTCATTTAGAAGAGCAATACGATTTATTTCATTAATAAACCCATCTACTTTTCCATACCACATCGTTTCATTCGCTTCTTTACGAGCCTCAGTTAAGTACGACTGTATATCATAGTCAATACCTTGCATAATATCGTATATTGCTTGTCCCTTCATTCGATCATTTACATAAGTAGTATAATTATCATTGTATTGCTTTAAAATATTCGATGCGTATTGAACCGTTTCAACATCGCTTGAAGCATTACTAATTAATTTACCGTATGCAGATACGACTGTATCTTGTTCAACTGTACCAAGCTTAAAGTTTGGATTTTTTGCGATTGCTTTTAAAGCAGGTAAACATTTATCCTGGAAGCTTCTTTCATTTAAGTCGCTTAATTCACTATTATAAAATGCAAGATAAAAAGCTGAACGCAACACTTCAGTAAACGTTTGAATTCCTTTTGAATCATCTTTCGTAAATGTACTACCTCTATGAGCTAATTCATCTATAATGACTTGCATTTTTCCTTTATCTTTATAAAAAGCCTTTGCATCTTCATTAAACTGGAATAAGTCTGTAATTTGGTGCCACTTAATACTGCCTAACGTTTCAACTAATTCTTGATCATTCATTTTGTTTAAATCAGCCATTGAATAGCTTTCTTTAACTTGCTTTACTGCAGTTTTCTTCGTAATAGATGCTGGTCGCTGTGAAAAATCTCCTACTTTTAAACGTTCTTGAAATGATAAAGTTTCATCAACTTTTGAAATATGTCCAACTTCATCTACCGACTTTTCAATTCCAACCGGTTTCGTTTTCAACACGTTATACGGTACTTTTTCTTCCGCTGCTGCATGAGTTTGAAGTGCCCCTAACGATAAAGCCATTGTACTAATGCTAAGCATCACTTTATTGATCTTTGATTTCTTGTTCATATCCTTGCCCCCTATTTTAATATTCCATTCAAGAATTTAACATAAAATCTGGATGTAACAATATAAAATGCAATATTTCATATTATTTCTTCCTATAATTTGTACATATCGTGAACGCATTGCTCTTTACCTCCCTAAAACAAATTACATCCTTTCATGTTACAAAAAGAGAATTTTTTGACAATTAAAAACTTAATTGTTATGATTATTATAATTGTTAACTTTATTAAATAAGGGTGGGATTCTATGATAAAAAAAGAAAACAGTGTATTTTATATCTCCTTCTTGCTAACAACATTATTCATTATATGGGGAATTACCCCAGCAAGTTGGATACAAGGCTACGATTTACAAAGTGTTACATCTTCTTTAAACTCATTTATCCTCAATAAATTTGGGTGGTTTTACTCTCTACTTATGACTACAATGATTATTTTGGCTGCTTATTTAGCATTTTCTAAGTACGGTTCTATTCGTCTTGGTAAAGATGGAGAAAAGCCAAAATATAATTATCCATCTTGGCTATCCATGTTGTTTGGGGCAGGAATGGGAATTGGACTCCTCTTTTATGGAATCGCTGAACCGATTTCACATTTTACAGATCCATTAACAGGAAAAGCAGGTACAGAAGAAAGCGCCAAACTCGCTATGCAATATTCATTTTTCCACTGGGGACTCTTTCCGTGGTCACTATACGCAATGGTCGCTTTAACAATTGCATATTTCACATTCCGCAAACAAAAAGGTAGCACTATCGGGGCTACAGTTACTCCATTATTTAATCGATCGAAAAATTCCCGTATCGGAAAAACAGTTGATATTTTAGCTGTTTTAGCCACAGTGTTTGGCATTGTACCATCTGTTGGGATTGGTGCTCAACAAATTGCTGGAGGATTAAGCTATTTATTCCCTTCCATTCATAACACTTTACTTACCCAGCTCGTACTTATAGCTATCTTCGCTGTTTTATATTTAACAAGTGCACAAACTGGCTTAGATCGTGGGATTAAATATTTGAGTAACTTGAATTTCTCTCTTGCAGGTATTTTACTCATCTCTTTCTTACTTTTAGGGCCAACCGTATTTATTATGAAATATTTCACATCTACACTCGGTTCTTATATTGGAGCTTTGCCTAGTATGGGATTAAATTTAGGAGCATTTAATGAAAAATCTTCTTCTTGGATTGAAAATTGGACTATTTTCTATTGGGGATGGTGGATTTCTTGGTCTCCATTCGTCGGCACATTTATCGCACGTATTTCTAAAGGGCGTACAATAAAAGAATTTATTTTTGGAGTTGTATTAGTCCCAACTCTTATCTGTACATTTTGGTTTGCAGTATTTGGTGGTACCGCAATTCATATGGAAATGTTCCAATCGCTTGGAATAGCTGATGAAATTGCAAAAAATGGTACAGAGATTGGATTATTTGCTGTTATTTCACATCTACCATTCTCTACATTTTTAACGATTATCGGGTTAATTTTAGTAGCCACATTTTTTGTTACTTCTGCTGATTCAGCAACATTTGTTGTTTCCATGCAAACGAGTAACGGAAGCTTATCACCGAAAAATAGTTTAAAACTTATATGGGGATTAACAATCGCGATAATTGCCGCTATTTTATTACAAGCTGGAGGATTAAATGCACTACAAATCGCAGCTATCATCGCAGCACTACCATTTTCTATCGTAGTCGTTCTTATGGTCATTTCGCTCTTTAAGGAGCTGCGAAAAGAAGATGTTAATTTGCAAACAAAAGAAGTATCTCAAAAAATAAAAAAGGTTATGTAACGATTAGCACCTCAAATTACTTCTGAATCCGTAACAACTGAGGGAAAAGTAGATTAATAAAACCCATTCGTATGAAATATAATTTTCATACGAATGGGTTTTCACTCTATTATATAGTGTTGTAAACATGCCTTCTCCTCAAATTCTACTTTCTTGTACAATTTCATCGCACGATCATTATTCGTATTCAAACATAATTCTATCTCCTTCATTCCTTGGAAGGAAATAATATACTGAATTGCCTTTTGTAATAACCGCTCTCCGACACCTTTTCTTCTACTATTTTCAGCGGTTGCAATAAATTCGATATTCGCTTCTTGAAACTCTGGATTTACTTCCACATATACATAACCTTCTAACTTATCATTCTTCATACTTACAAATAATTTATTCGTATTACTTAAACGTTCAATAATTTCGTTTCCGTCATAATACGTATTAGAAAACACATGATTGTGTAAAGCGATAAACTGCTCAAACACTTGTGGTAAAGCCTCTTCTACATTACATATAATACGGTGCTTCACAATATTATTTAAAACGAGAATACTATGTCGACCTTGTTCTTTTGCATGTAAATTCCTCATTAAACGGGCACAATTATTATTTTCCACATGATAAAAACCATAAAATCTCTCAATATGAAAAGGCACCTTTTCTATAAGTTCCTTCCACATATGTAAAGCAACTTCTTCCCAATTCTCTGCGATAATAAACGGTCCCCATATCTCTGCACATTTCTTTACTTCATCCACATCAAATCCTAATAAACCTATTAAATTATTATTCTCATAAGTAGCAACAAAAGATTGTTCCCAGCCTATATCTGAAAAATCATGAATAATTGTCTGTAACAACTCCTCTTTCTCATCTCCACAATAGCCAACATGATGAGTAGCATCTTTATTCATATTCGCAATAAATGCTGCCACCTCTTCAATTTCCAAAATAGAACTGACATACATAACCTCTCCTCCTTCACTAATATATTCACACCTTTTCCATTTATCTCCTTCTAAAAAAGACATCACCATAAGCATATTTCAAAATGAAATCGCCATGATAATGTCTTCTCAAAAACTCATATAATCATCTTACGTTATAATAAGATAGAACGTTTTTTATTTCTTAAATAATCTCTTTCTAAATACAAACATACTCAGTGCTGAAAGAACTAACGCTATGCCTGAAAGTAATGTTGATGTATTCTCTTGTCCACCTGTTGCTCCTAATGATTTCTTACTTTCTTCTTGCTTATTAACAGCTGGTTTATTTTCTTTCACAACTTGATTATTCACGTTTTGTTCTTGGACTACTGCTGATTGATTTACCGCGTCTTTTGAACCTTCAATTTCTTTTCCTGTTTCTTTTACCTCCGCTTTCGATCCTTCAACTCCTGTTGTTGGCTCGTCCACTTCCTCTTTCGCTTCTTCAACTTCTTTCGTTGGCTCTTTTACTTCCTCTTTTACTTCTTTTACCGGTTCTTTCACTTCTTCTTTTGTACCTTCAACTTCTTTTACCGGTTCTTTCACTTCTTCTTTTGTACCTTCAACTTCTTTTATCGGTTCTTTCACTTCTTCTTTTGTACCTTCAACTTCTTTTACCGGTTCTTTCACTTCTTCTTTTGTTTCTTCAACTTCTTTTACCGGTTCTTTTACTTCTTCTTTTGTTTCTTCAACTTCTTTTACCGGTTCTTTTACTTCTTCTTTCGTTTCTTCAACTTCTTTTACCGGTTCTTTTACTTCTTCTTTCGTTTCTTCAACTTCTTTTGTTGGCTCTTTTACTTCTTCTTTCGCTTCTTCAACTTCTTTTGTTGGTTCTGTCACTTCTTCTTTTTCAACTATATTTTGGATTACCGTTCCGTTAAACCTTATGCTAATTTCATCAGAATCTAAATCAAATTTATACACCTTTTCACCTGGGGTACTCCATTTTATTACTCCGTTATTAAACGTCCCTCCCTCACTTACCAATTGAATATTTTCAATACTTTCTCCTTCTAAATCATATACAGGAACTTGAATTTCTTCGTTTATTTTTGCATCATTTAAAATGATATTTTGTCTTCCAACATCAATTGTAAACCACTGACCTAATTGTATTAACGGCCTTACATCACGAATCTCATTTCCAGCTAAATTTAAGCTAAATAAGTTTAGCATGGAACCAATAACCGTTAAATCTTTAATATGATTGTCCGCAAGATTTAACCACTGTAAATTTTCCAATGAAGATAGTGGTGTTATATCTTCAATTTGATTATGAGATACATTCACATTATTCAATTGTTTCAAGTTTGAGATAAACTCAATATTTTTCAGGCCTACTCCTTCTAAAGTGAGTTTTTCTAAGTTCGTCATGTATTCTAAACCTGTTATATCTTTTATCTCATTTCCTTTTTCTTTAAGTATCTCTAATTTTTTAATCTGTAATAAATCTTCTTTTGTGATAGGAGCGTTTACATTCTCTCTACCTAAATTCTCTTTATTAATATGTTGTTGTAAAGTTTTATCGAGAATTACATTTTGACTTTCTTTTTGTTTTTCAACTATATTCTGTATAACTGTGCCATTAAATCTTATTTTACTTTCAGTAGAATTAGTATCTAGTTTAAATTCATATATTTTTTCTCCAGGACTATTCCATTTTATAAATCCGTTATTCAGAGTAGCCCCCTCACTTTGTAGATTAATATTTTGAAGTGGCTCTCCTTTAAGGTTGTATACTGGGATTTTTATTTCTTCATCTACACTTGCTTCATTTAAAAAGATTTTTTGTCTTTGAATGTCAATTGAAATTCGCTTACCTAATTCCTCAACAGGCCTTACGTCAGAAATTTCATTTGCTCCAAGATTTATCTCATGTAAATTTGTTAAGGTGCTCAGCGGCGATACATCAGAGATATAATTCTCTTCTAAATTCAGCACTTGTAAATTTCCTAATTGAGATAGTGATGATATATCTTTTATTTCACTATCAGAAATTTCTAGTTCAATAAGATTACTCATTTTACTAATAGATTCAACATTATTAATTTTATTGTTCCCTATCCATAATAGTTCCACATTATTTAATCGATCAATTCCCGTAAGATCACTGATTTGATTATTTGCTAAGTATAATTGTTTCATAGTTGATAATGTAAATAATGGCTGGATATCTTTAATGTTATTACCGATTAAATCTAATGTTTTAATTTTTTTCATTTTACTTAATGGTGTAAGATCAGAAATTTTATTATCTCTTAAAAAAAGCATATTAATATTCTCTAGCTGCTCAATTGGGTGAATACTTTCAATTGAATTAGACGTTAAATCAACGTACTTCAAACCTCTCAATTTCGAGATGGCTGATATGTCTTTTACATTAGACTCTCGTAACGTCAACTTCTCTAAATTTGTCATATACTCTAAACCAGTTATTTCATTTATTCCTTTACCAGAATAAATGGATAACGTTTTAATTTTTAATAAATCTTTCTTTGTGATTGGCGCATCAACATTATCTCTATCTAAGTTGTATTTATTAATATATTTTTGTAATTGCTTATCTAATATTACATTTCCGTTTTCATCTTGTTTCTCCTCTTTATTTTCCTTTTGTTTTTCAGGAACATTGTTCTCTAAATTCAATGTATTTACTTCAAACTGTACTTGGTACTTATTGTCATAGGCCATTGTTGGAATATAAATATGCATTCGCATATTATACCTTTTTCCTAATTCCCCTACTTCAAACTGAATCACTTTCGTTCCATTTTTCTTTTTATCTTCTGATATTACTTTCACATCATGAAACACACCTGGAGTATGAATATCCTCTGTTTTCAAGTATTGAAAGAAATCACTATCACTTAACGTTGCTGTTACAATTTTCTTTCCATTCTCAATTGTTAATTTCGGATCCTTTATATAAACAGCTGCCATAGACTCTTCATTCGTTTTATCTTTATAGGCTTTAATAACAGCATCAAATGTACCATCTTTTAAACCTTGTCCAGTTTTATTCGCCTCAATCGCTACCGCTGCTAAAGCAGGTGTCGAATACACAGCAAACGGAAGTGATAACGCCGCCGCTATAATCATTGCATTTATACGTTTTCTTTTATTTTGTTTCAACTTTACATCTCCTCTGAAATATATAATTCGAAATGTAATCATTTCTCGAATAAATGATAATGATTTTCATTATCATTGTCAACTAGAAAAATAAAAAGTTTACAAAAAAAGAACCTCTTTACAAGAGGTTATGCCATTTTCTCACCTGATTCTTCTCTAAAAAAGCTTTTCATCGCATGAAATACGTCTGCTTTTTGCTTTAAAATATAGTATCTAAAGTTTTCATCTTTAATATTTTTATAGGCTGACATGAGTGTACTGTGGCGATTATACTGGTTTAGCTAGCGGGGATGTACCCTGTACTTCACAAAATAAACATCAGGGTCTAGAAATTATTCTTCTATCATCTGTATTACAAACAAGATTTAAAAACAAGCATCCACGCCTGAACTGCACCTCCAATTGTTAGACACAGTCTAACAATTGGAGGTGCAGTTCACTCTTAAGTGAAGAGGATGCTCTTTTTATTTTTCGTCTTCCTGACAACTCACTGCCGCTTCAACTATAGACCTTAAAATTGGATTTTTCTTTTCCCACTCTTGTTGGAACCATTCTTTTTGTTCTTCTTTTTCCATTGATGCAAGTGGTGAATGGATAATGACTTTTGTATTACCAAATTGGAATTCTTTCATCATATCCCCCCTTGCATTATATGTATGCAAGACAGAAAAAAAGACGAACTATTACTTTCATAGGACAAGCTAGCCATACATACTTATAAAAATAATAATAGACAAGCTGGTAGGTGAAACTAATGTACCGTCCACAAGAACTTGATGTATTCATTTATTTACGTAAAAGTCGAAAAGACCTTGAAGAAGAGAAAAAGGCGATGGAACACGGACAACATTATGATACACTTGAACGTCATCGTACTCAGTTATTAGAACTCGCTCACAAAGAGCATCATAATATCATTGATATTTTAGAAGAAGTTGTTTCTGGTGAATATATATCTGAAAGACCTATGATGCAAAAACTTCTTCGCGAAGTGGAAACCGGCATCGCTGATGCAGTATTGGTGATGGATCTAGATCGCCTTGGCCGCGGCGATATGGTAGATCAAGGGACGATTTATCGTGTGTTTCGCTATTCAGAGACATTCATTATTACTCCAACAGAAATTATTGATCCCAATGATGAAAATCAAGAGTTGACCTTTAGTATAAAGTCTTTAATTGCTCGAGAAGAATTAAAAACAATTGTTAAACGTATGCAGCGTGGTAGAAGGGTTTCTGCAAAAGAAGGAAAATCTATCTCTCGCGTACCAGCTTATGGATACTTACGAGATAATAACCTGAAACTTTATCCTGATCCTGAAAAGAGTTGGGTGATACCAAGAATTTTCGAATTAATGGCGAATGGAATGGGAAGACAGGCAATTGCCCAAGAATTGGATAGGTTATGTATTTCTCCTCCTGAAGGTGAATATTGGAATCCTTCAACTATCTCCTCTATTACAAAAAACGAAGTATATCTTGGTCACATTATTTGGGGGAAAATACGTTATACCAAACAAAATGGAAAGTACATTCGTAAAAAAGTACCGAAGGAAAGATGGCAACGACACGATCATGCTCATACTCCACTTGTATCAGAAGAGTTATTTCAAAAAGCCAATATAGCTCATAGCAAACGTTGGAGACCTCCAACAATAAAAACAAAAAAACTTTCCAATCCATTGGCGGGCATCTTATTATGCAAACTATGTGGTCATTCCATGCTTTATCAACCGAGAAAAGATCGTCCTAACCCTCAAGTCCGTTGTGTACAGCCGTCATGTAAAGGAGTTCAAAAAGGAGCCTCCTTAGCACTTGTTGAACAGCGTATACTGGATGGATTAAAGCAAATCATCGAGAGTTTTGAGATACAAGAAAACATGGTACAAAAAAAGAAACCTAAAAATAATATTCAGCTACACCAAAAAGCTCTCGAAAAAAAAGAGCAACAAATTAATGATTTACAAAAGCAAAAAAATAAACTCCATGATTTATTGGAGAAGGGTGTATACGATATTGAGACTTTTTTAGAACGACAAAGCTCGATTGTAATACGTTTAAAATCTACCCAAGAAGAAATTGAAAAACTTGAACATGAGATTAAGGGTACATTAAAAAGAGAAAAACATATAAATGAGTTTGTGCCCAAAATTAAAAATGTATTGGAAGCATATCATGCAACAGAGGATGTAGAAAAGAAAAATCGCCTTCTTAAATCAGTACTTGAAAAGGTTACATATTTACGAAAAAAAAACTGGCAAAGAAAAGATGAATTTGTAGTTGAATTATATACTAAAATATAAAATAACTTAAAATAAAGAACTAGGTTATCTGTTGGATATGCAAACTATCCTAAAAATAAAAACCATGATTTCCTTTCGAACTTCCGTTCTAATAAATATAGTTCTTCTATAGAATTTATTAAAGACATAAGAACATCCACCCTTTCATGTTGTATCCCTGAAAGAGTGGATGTTTTTGATTTATGCCATCTATGTATTGATTTGCAATAAAGTCGTGTAATTACAAAAAAGTTATTTAAAATGTCCGTTCGGTTATTTTGCGATCGGGCCAGATTTTGGCGTAAGAAATGTCCAAATAATGAAAGAATTCCACGAAATTAAAGAAGTATTTTCGATCTAACAATCAAATATCTTTAGGTGATTTGGAACAGTAAAATAATTTATTAAAAGGTTGATAAAAAAACAAGACCTTGAGAAAACCTTTGCCCTTAAGGCTTTGTACCATTATAAATCACTCATTAAAACACATTTACTTAATATACAAATATCCGCAAAAATAATATAAACGACTTAATCATTCTAACAGTATATATCTTGACACATTATACTATGTATTATATAGTATAATTCATCAGGAGGTATATTATGAATACACAATTAAAGAAAGGTCTTTTAGAATATTGTGTTCTTGCTGTTTTAAAAAAACATGATTCGTACGGATACCAGATTATAAAAGATATTTCCGAATATATAGAAATATCAGAATCTACACTTTATCCTATTTTGAAAAGACTTGAGAATAATGGTCACCTTGAAACCTATTCTAAAGAGCATAATAGTAGGTTACGTAAGTATTACCATGTCACAGAAGATGGAAAAGACCGAATTAAAATTTTTCTTCAAGAGTGGCATCATGTAATGGAGGTATATAATTTTATTAAGGAGAGCGATACGAATGAATAAAGCCTACTTTTTAGACTCTTTAAGACAAAATTTAAGAAGTCTTTCAAAAGAAGAGCGATCTAAGTTTATTTCTTATTATGATGAAATCATAGAAGACTACATAGAAGATGGATACGATGAAGTGGATGCAGTAAGAAAAGTAGGAGACCCCTCAATAGTTGCACAAAATGTTTTAAAAGAAACGAGGGAAAATAAAGTAAAAGTACTTTCTAGAAGCGGGAAGGTTCTCATAGGATTCTTAATTATTTTAGGTTTTCCACTTTGGGGCTCTCTTTTATTGACTGGAATATTACTTGTTCTATCAGTATATATATTGATTTGGTGCCTCCCATTTACAACGGGTGCTTTTGCCGTAGCTGGATTAAGCGCTTCTTTAATTAGTATTATAGGAACACCTTTCCTCTTTAAAGAGGAATTCTATCTTGCTGTGACCCAATTTGGCCTTGGAATTTCAGTATTAGGATTGAGTATTTTATGCGGTATCATTACGCTAATAATAGCTAAACACTTCCTCAAAATCACTATTTGGTTTACTCAGAAAATTATTATGTTTTTTAAACGGACGGTGGTATATCTATGATAATAAAAGAATTAAAAAAGAAAAGCTTTAAGTTATCTATTATATTATTAATAAGTGGTATACTTATATCTCTAGTTGGTTTTGGAATGTCAGGATGGGATACAAAAAAATATAACACTAAGGATTCAGCTCCTTGGTATCGTACAATTCAAATGAACTAATTATAAAAATATAATGAAACTTTAATAATATCTAACTTAAGCCTTCATGAAAATGAAGGTTTTTTGTATAATCCAAATAGACAACCTAGATAAGTAATACTATTCTTAACCGCCAATTCTCATTAGATAAAAAAATAAAGTATGTTCTCCCCTCATCATTAGCTTCCACTCAAAGCATTAACTTGTTTGGTTATTTCCCTTATTAAACACAAAAATCATCAAATTTGAAATGACTATATAAAAATAAGAAAAGAGTTTATATAGAATCTCTTTTCTTTAAAATAATTACTAACTATTCATTTTTGCATAACATATTAGTAACTTGATTTATATTCAATAAAATTAAATCTCGATTTTTTTAAACTTATTAAAATAACCAATGAAAATACCAACAGTATTACGATATTTATTAGTAATGATTGATAATAAAATAATTCATCTAAATATTGCGGTTTATCAGGAAGAACACCAATAGGTAAAATATTTATATATTGATTAGTGGTAATATTCCCCTGTGGAATTCCAATAAACCAATCCAACTTTGAGTTCTCCTTCTGAATAAGATTAATAAACCAGTAGCTTAGTCCATATGTTGATGTAACATAAATCACTAACATAATCACTGGGCTTATTAATTTGTTATGAATGTTCTTACAAATAATAAGAATCCCATTTAAAAGAATAAAAAATGAAATTATAGAAACTACTTTGAACAGTACCGTTTGACCTATAAAAAGAGGAAAAGATTCATACAACTTACTATCAATTGTAAGTAACTTTCCTATAAAGCTTTCCATAAAATAAACTAGGAAATACATTGCAAATACTAATGATTTAAGTAACAATACTTTTTGCTCTTGGATAGGTAATAAATGTGCCAATGTATCTCTTGAAAGATAAAAGAACTTATACAAACTTTGCCACGCATAAATAGCAATAAATATCCAAGATATCATCAACCAGATGCTGTGAAATGATGCTATTATAGCCTTATCTGAAACTTTATCTGCAATTAAAAATAATAGTTCTATAATATAGACAGCACAAAATATATTAAGGTGTTTTTTACACTCTAATGAGAAAAATGCTTTCATCGTAACCGCTCCTTAACAAGCTCCTCTAAGGAAGTTTTATTATTATTTACTAACTCTTTAACAATAGCTTGTTCTACAATTTCCCCATTATTAATTATAATAATCTCATCAAAAAGAGATTCAACATCCGCAATTAAATGTGTGCTCAACAATAATACACTATTTGGTTCTCTTTCATCCCTAATTAATTCGACTAGAAAATCCCTAGTTAGCGGATCCACAGCTGCTAAAGGTTCGTCAAAGATATAAAAAGGAACTTTTCTAGACAAAATTAATATAAGATGAATCTGCTCCAGCATTCCTTTTGAACACTCGGATATCTTAATCTTCGAGTCTAAACTTAAATCTCCTAATAACCTAATTGCTTTTATTGAATCAAAATCAGAAAAAGCATTATCAAAAAAATCTATTGCTTGTTTTATAGTCATAAAAGAATATAAGAAAGACTTATCTGGCAAATAACTTATTTGTAATTCTGTATCTTTTTTTATGCTTCCCTTAAAACGCTGGATATTTCCAACTAAAGTATTTATTAATGTTGTTTTCCCTGAACCATTAGGTCCAAATAACCCTATTATTTTATTCGAACGATTGATATTTAATGAGATATTTTTTAATATATGTTTTTTCTTCATTTTAACATCTAAATTTTCTATAGTGATCATCTTTTCTCCTTACTATAAAAAGATTTGAGATAGTATAACAATGAGGCCTATCACTGTTAATCCCCAGTTAATTACTTTTATCCTTTTAATAAGTTTAATATTTAATTCGTTATCTGTACGCTCTTCAAAATCTAATATAGTTATTAGAACCTTATATCCATCAGAGTTTAATAAGGGTAAACTATTACATAGTATTCCGTATGAAAAAAAACGACAAACTAAAACCATCTCAACATTGTTATAAAATACAGCAATTACATAAACAACAGTATTAATAATAAGATTAAACATAATCCCACTAGAATGAACGATTATTCTTTCTTTATTAGTTAACATATACATATCATTCATTTTTATATAAAAAGCAGGAAATAAATAATTAAATTTGAATCCTACTTTATCGATTTTTCTCCCAAAACATTTCAAACTTACTATATGGGAACCTTCATGAAAAAAAACATGCACTAAAGAGTAAATGATGGCAATCCATAAAGTAGAGAAATTTAATTTGAAAGACGTACCATTCACAAATAATATATATATATTAATTAAAGATAGTATTAATAAAATACCTAGGTAAGCAATATAAACATATGGATTAATTTGTTCCTCTCTGTTAGTCCATTTGATATCCTCGTATTTTTTTATGTTTTTAGAGACAAAAAAATTATTATGTACTTTATCTTTTACAATAACTTTTTTCTTTGATTTAAATAACTCTACTTCGTTATTTTCAAACTTTTTGTAACACATTTATATACTCTAAAATATCATTTTCTAAAGCGTTTAACATTTCATTATCCTTGAAGATATCTTTACATATATGACAAACAGAAACATATTTGTCATGTAACTGAAAATTAGGATTATATTGCTTATATTTGTCAATAAACCAACGTAGCCCCTCTTTTTTCATAATGAAAAATATTAAATTATTTCTTAAATTAAAATCGAGCTCTTCTAATGAATTAGTTCTTATATTACCAACTTTTAATACTGTTTCAAAAACAGCTGGAGAACAGCATGGATAAGCATAACCATCATGATGTATAACAAAGTTTGTAGATGACGGGCATCTTAAATCATCATCTATTGTCACTTCACATATATAATCTTCTTCATTTATATACTTTTTAGCACTCCCCACTGGAACCACTGGATATTTTGTAACAGGTATCCCTAAAGTTGCTGTTCCTAATTGCTGAATAATATCATTTCCCTGATCTTGATTTGAAACTGCCATATTCAATGCATAATGTATATGCGTTGTTCTCGAAGCGATTAATAAATTTTTGATATTTTGCACATCAATATATTCCGAATGATAATCATCGTAACTGATAGTAAGAGTATTTAACCCTAGTTTTTCTAATTTTTGAAGTTTTCTCTTAGCTATATCAATAGTTTTAGCCCAATATCCGTTTGTAATACAAGTAACATTCTTACCTACATCTGCTAATTCTTTAATTAGTCTACAAACCAATTTTTCATTTAAAAAAGGTTCTCCGCCAGATATTGAAAATTCAGTAATATTTTTATTGTTTTTTGCATAGCTAACAATTTTATCAATTTCATCATTAGTAAGTTCTTCTTGCTTTGTAGGAGAACAACTAAAACAACAATGTTTACAAGCAGCGTTGCATTTTCCGAATAGATTAAGTGTTAAATTATTCATAGCATATTATCCCCTTAAATAAAGTAGGTCTTATAGTTGATGTATAAATCTAAATTTCAGTCCTAATTACTTAACCAGATTAAGCGTCACTGCTACCTGATCCCATGACCCATCCGCCACCGACGAACCACCATAAGTCTTTTACATCTGTTAATTTTTCTAATTCTTTGTCTACACCTTCAACAGCAAATTTACTGCTGATAAGCACCTCTTCATTATCATTGTGTTCTTGTAATTTATTGTGTGTTGTTTTATTTACGTTCATATGTATTCTCCTTTAAAATAATAATTTCAACTATAAGACCCACCAATATATTACAATATCACATTATTAATAACAAGGATTTTTTTCCATTTTATTTAACCTAGTGTATTATTCGTGGATATTATTCCGAATTCTTATATTTTATTATTAAATTAGTTGAAATTTAATAATAAAATATAAGAAACACGTGTTTTCTTTAAATTATTGAAGTTTCCTATGTAAGGTATATCTTCCTTATTTTGTTTTATAAAAAATAATACTAAACTTACTAATCATTATTGGTTTTAATACGTTCAGCTTGGCGATACGCCCAAACCTACTGAATTCCACTATACAATAATAAAAGAGAGGAGAAATTTTGATTGGACTTCTCAAAAATAATTAGAGAGAAAATTAAGGATATTATAAACTGTATTGAGGATGATCAAATGTTATAATATTTCGGAAGGAGAATTGTCTTTGAAATAAGGTAATAACTGTTGTTACTTTATTTTTTGTTGTTTTTG
Source organism: Bacillus sp. MT94 (assembly GCF_058792475.1). NCBI lineage: Bacteria > Bacillati > Bacillota > Bacilli > Caryophanales > Bacillaceae > Bacillus > Bacillus sp. MT94. The sequence continues at coordinate 201,020 of NZ_JBXAEZ010000007.1, forward strand.
ATGTTTTTTGTACCATTTCAACAATTATTTTCTCTATATTCCTCTAGGTTAAAAGAATGTTAGCTAAAGTATTAGAACGTTTAAATGCAAATGATTCACTTATCCTTCATTCCGAACAAGGTTGACAATATCAAATGGCCAAATACCAACACTCTTAAAAAGAACATAATATTACTCGAAGCATGTCACGTAAGGGGAATTGTTTAGCTTTCCATTCAAGGGCTGCTTTTTATTGTATTTGTTTCCAAGAATAAACTCTACTCACTTTTTATAATTCAATAGGACAATATTTAAACAAGTTTTGAGGAACTACATGAATAATTTAATTTCTAACAATTTAACTAGAAATACATATTGCAACAAAAAAGGAATGATAACATGGGAAATACCCACAAAATTATAAGTATACTACTGAAATCATTACACAAACTAGTAACTATCATATTAACTGTTCTTATTTTTATCTTTTTGCTTATATTCAATCATACAAAAAAATATATACAACGCGAAAAATATGAAAATTTTGCTGTTTTATCGACTATTCTCTTAGCTCTTATTATACTAATTAACATTAATCTCCCACATAAAATTGCTCTATTTTTTTCTTATATAATCGTTCTAGTTTATTTTTACATTTTATTTCCCGTCTTATATAAATTATATACAAGGTTTCAAGGTACAATTACACTAAATTATTACAGTATAGATGCTGCAAACCAGGATTTAGGCTTCAGATTATCTTTATGTCTACAATCTTTATCAATATCATCTGGTGCACTACTTTTTATAACTATAATATTTTCTCATGAACTGACTTTTCTAATAACTAAAGAACTTAACTTTTTTCTGCAATTCATAAATTTGTTACTCTCAATTATCGTCATAATTTCTTTTATATTATGGCTCACTTTCAAATACACAACTATTCTGTCAACTTCGCTAATAATCGCAGTTTCTCCAATTGTCAGTGCATACTGTTTTATTTTAATTAGTGAAAGCGCTAGAACAGCTATAAAAACTTTCTTGAATATTCATTTTATATTTATAACTGACTTTTTATTAGGCATAGGTACAACCGTTATTTCTATCTTAATCCAAATTAGTATGGCTATGTTTCGTCCTCCATATAAATTAAAAGAAACACATCTTGCATTTACTATTATTAACAGTATTTATGTATTCGTTACATTAACTGTATTTATTTTTGTAAAAGGAATTTCTTCATTTATACATAATACGTTTTATCCTTATGCATCTGTAAATGAAATAAGTGAAGTAATTATTCAATTTATTAGAATTACCTCTTTTCCTTATGCATTTGGAGCAACTATCAGTATATTAGCAATCTCTATTAGACAATACAAACGTAATAAAAATGCTGAAGATATTTTCTTAGAGGTTATAGATATCTCGACAAAAAAAAATCTACTGTTATTATCTAGTTTTGAGAAAGAAGAACTTTATTCAAAAATAAAACAATGTTGTTTTGATGGCGGATTTCAATTTAAAGTACACTTCTATCAAAATGAAGCACTAAGAAACTTTATAGAAGAAATGGATAGCAAACAAAATAAGAATACTCCCCATCAAGAAACCAGAAGCTATGAAGCCAACTTTGATTGATCCCTTTCTCATGAAAGATCTTTCATCACGTGTAGTCAAAGCCAAACAAGAACCTAAAAGCCAAAATAAACAGGTAACTAATATTAACAAACTAGTAACCGTTATAAACAAAGCTAATATTATTAAATTAAGCACGTTGTTTTCCCCATCCTAAAAAAATATGTTTGGGTATATGGTAAAGTGTTGTACTGGTTTAATTAACTATGATGTACTCATTTTGTAAATAAAAAAATGAGTACATCATAAGGACGAAATAAATTATAATAAATTTCTACGAACTGACCTTTAAATAAGTTTTTTTTAACCCAGCATCAATTATTTGTTCTTTAAATTCATCCATAAGTTCTAAAATGATATGATATAATTCTTCAAAGTCCTTTTTTGCTTCATCATCATTATCTTTATCAACTAAATTTATATACTCTCCATGAGCTATAGCATTTCTCTTTTTTAAAAGCTTACGATCAATAATTTGCTTTTTCAATTCAAACTTTTCTACTTCAAGTCCTAAACTAAATAATATTTCTTTAAGTACGTCAAATTTCAAATTACTTTCAGTTGATATAATATCCTTGTCCATTTGTTTAACCTTGAAGCACTCGTTATCTTGATTGTTTATTTTATCTAATAAAGTTGCGAATTTAGTGGTTTTATTAGATTGCTTAACATCAATAATTGTCTTTTTTAAGTGCAAAACCAAAAAATTCTCTTGAAGCTCTGATACTTTACATTCTTGAGCATTGAGATATGCTAAATATTCTCGAGCTGCAATTTTTATGTATCCTTCCCAATGTGCATAAAGTAAGGAAATTCCAGCCCTTATTAAAGTATTAAGAACTTCTTCTTTGGAAGTATTAATATTTCCAGCAATAAGAGATAACTCTTTTTTTCTCCAAGCTAATTGTTTATCTAATGTCTCCTGAAGCTCCTCAAGTAAATACTGATTACTCATCTCCAAAGACTTCCTTGCTTAACTTAGAAAGTTTTTTGAAGCGATTTATAGGCCTTGTACCCGATTTAACAGCTTCTGCATAATCCTCCATATCATAAATACTTTTTATGATATTTTTAAGTTCCTCCTGTTGTTCTGCCGAATACTGAGATATTTTATCGATATTTTCACTTAAACCTGTAATAATAACTTCAAAAGCTGTAATAGATAATGCTCCATAAAATTTATTCTTTGTAGAATTGAACTTTTTAAAACTTTCCTCACCCAATATTTCTTTTAAAACCTCAAAAGTTTGGACAAAGATTTCCTTTTCCTTTTCTCGATTATACTCTTCATCTGCTATAATCTTTAACATACCATCAGTTATAAAGTCCCTTATATCTTCGTCACCTTTAATTGTTGTTGTATCTGTATATCTATAAACCAAGAATCTAATAATGTATTCCAGTTCCTCTTGTTCTGATAACTGCTTTTCCGTTAATGGTAAACAAACTTCAAAAGCAGGAATATCTTTCAATTCATTAATCCAATTATAAAATTCCTTATCTAACATAATCATTAGACAATTTCTAATTTCTTGCTCTGTGAGTGCTGTTCCTCCTGTATTCAATCTTTGGAATAACTCATACTTTGCATCCGCGTCACTACTTCTTTTTATTATGTTGATGTCCATTTTAGATCTTTTAAAATCAATCCTTTGTTCATCAGTAAATGAATTATCCGTATCCTCTGTATTATTCCACATTTTCCCGCCTAATGAAGGTAAGAATTTAGTCGCTTGTAAAACACTAGGTGGCACTGGCTTTTTCTCTTTGTCTTTTAAAACACCTGTAAATTCGAATATTGTAGAAAGCCTCTGAAGTCCATCAATAACATCCCAAACACCACCTTTACTTTGAGCAACAAAAATTGGTGGAATTGGTATTCCTAATAATATAGATTCAATAAATCTTGCTTTTTGAGAATCTGACCAACGAAAATAACGTTGAAAATCTGGTGTAATCTGTATTTCTTCCTCTTTATACATATTCATTAACTCACCAATTGACATCGAATAACTATCTGTTTGTATTTCTTTTGATTTCTTATCAATCTCTTCTTGTAATACCATTTCTCTTCTCTCCTTAAGACCTATTATAAGTATTTTCTTGGACCTAGAAATCTGTCCCCATTTAAATGCATCATATGCTCCGGTGCATCTGCAAACCATACTTCTGTATCCCAGGCGATATCATCCGCATACTTTTTAAAAGCGGACATATCCGGAAATGCAGTAACATATATACGACCTGCCGAACAACTTTCTAATATTTTCTCTAGTTCGTATAAACGTTTAGGTGAAACCGGCCCATGTGAAGTAACAGCCTCAATTAAAAATAACCAATTCCTTTTCCGATCATAAAGAACTACGTCTGGTAATTTATCATAACTAAAAGGTGGAATATTTAATTCCTCTAATTCCGGTGCTTTAATATATAAATATTCTTTTTCAGCATCGCCTAAGTATACAAGCTCTGAACCCGCAGCAAAGATAGCACCAAAATCCTCTACTATTTGCTTTTGCAAGACCTTATGTTCTCCGACTGATAGGCTTACAGCCTCTTCTTCACCGATTTTAACAGGAATACGTGTTGTGTTTCTTTTTTGTTCATACTTTTGAGATAACGTTGAAAATTGTTGCTTAAATTCTGTAACTTTCTCTAGCCATTGATTCGTTCCGTACGTCTTAACTACAGATAAAAATTCATCAGTTACAGCATAAACCGTATTCCCACTATGAGTAGGCCTAGAAGGATCATCCGGGTTTCTCTCAATTAAGTTTGCTTGCTCAAATTGATGAACTGTTTGTCTTCTTATTGCTTCTCTGCTATTAGGAGCATAGACCTGATCATAATTCTTAGCCATAAAATCCATTATATCTACAATACGAAGTAACCTTTTTTGAGCAGCACTCCATTCATCATCTTCTTTAATGTCTACTAGAGCTAGTAAACTCAATGCTGAACGCTTATTTTGTTGTTTTTTAGGTAATCCCAACTGCAGTAAGATACTTTTTGCCTGTTCTTCCTTATTCATTTCTCCCAACTCCAAATGTTCTTCTACATTCTGTTTTGTCTCATTTATAAATTCCTCTTCTAGTATTGCATCTACATCTGGATAACCTATTCTTTTTTTCAGAATATCCCTTCCTAATTTTACAATAAAGTCATATTCAGGAAAAGGTAAAGGTCTAATATCTGAAGCATTTACTTGTGTATTCCCATTAACAATCCTAAAGTACTGATCCACCAAATTTGAATTCAAGAACGCTGCTACTCCTAATGCCTCCACTTCAGATAAACCCTCATCAATTTTATAAATATAATTCAAATGATTCTCTAATCCCAACATTTTGAATGCGTATTTTTTTGCTAAATATGTTCCACAATCAATCCTCTTCTTCTGTTCTTTTGAAGTAAAACGCTTGAGTAATACATAGTTACTAGCTGGAACAACCAGCCTTTTTTCAATAGCCTCAAAAACTATGCCCTGATTGTTTTGTTCCAAAGGGAATGCAACTTCCAACTGCTTTAAATTTTTCATGTATAATAATGGATATGAATCCTTCTCATCGTAATCTTTAATATATTCTTTATGCCTAAAAGCCACTACAAGGCCTGTAGAAATATTCATATTCATTAATGTTAAGTTATTACTCCAATTATCAAATACTTGTAGTATTTTGGATTGTTCTTTATTTACTGGTAATCTAATCAAATTAATTTGATCAGTAGAATCTATAATAAGCGATTTATTAAACACTTCTTCACTATAGCTCTCTTGAATATTTAGACTTAAGGATGAACTTATAGTAATATAAGGGCGCTTTTCTTTTCTTTTAAATCCACTTAATATAATAGTCTCTTGTAAAACATTTTCACTCTTAAAGTTTCCTTTTCTTGATTCAAATAAATGAAAATGATCTGGATCTACACTCTTGAAAAAGAGATCCCTGAATCTTTCAAAATATGCACCCGAGCAATAACTTCTAGGAGTAATAAAAACCAATTGCCCTTCTTCAACTAGCAATTTTTCAGCAATAACCATAAACATAAAATAAATGTTTGGTTGCCCGTGTACATATTCCTTTAATATTTGTGAATATATATGGTTCTTATTTAATTTATAATAAGGGGGATTACTAATCACTAAGTCATATTTTTTCGTACTTTTTTCTTCATCCAAAAGGCAGGCTTCAAATAAATGCTTATGAACTAATATAAAATCTTCTGCATGCACCTTATAACTTAATTTATTCCCTTGCCTCTCCATCACACCTTTACACATTTCCATCGTTTCATATAAAAAAGGAAGTACTTTTTCATCATTCTCAAACAAATCTATTTCTAAATGAACATTTTTCTTCTTTTCCTTAACAATTCTGGCCACTAATGCTGCAGTCAGCATCCCTGTTCCACTACCTGGATCTAAAATCTTTATATTACTTTTTTTAAAATTGACCCTCTCTGCCATAAATTCTGCAACTAAGCTGGATGTAAAGTATTGTCCTATCTCCTTTTTCTTCTTAGCTGCTGAAATCTCATTTACATTAATTGATGCTTTTTCTACAAACCTCAATACATCGCTACTGTCAATTAACTCGCTACTCATTATATACACCCACTCTAGATTAGTAATTCAAAGGTCAGTCTTAGATGTTTAGTTTCTTTTTCCTCTCTCTGGCTCTACATAATAAGCATCAAAAGCAAACGTAAACAAACATTCCAGTTTCCCACGTATCTTATGATTATCTTGTACAATGATAAACTGAACATAACACCGCTTTTTTAAAAATTCTTTAGCACTTTTCAAATCGATCACTTCATTCCTAGAAGGATCCTCAATTAGATATTTCTTCAAGCGCGCTGTACTTAAATTACCTTGTAAATGATTTGTATAAATCCGCCTTTGTAAATTTAAGGTTCTTCCAACGTATAGAACTGTATCATCTATTTTATCCTTTATAATATAAACGCCTGAATCACTAGGAAGTTGACTTGGCTTTAATCCATTAAACATAATCCTATTACTTCTCTGAATTTTCTCTATGTACTTTGTCCCCATTAATAATTTACTCTGAATGTCGCTCATAAATTCCCTCCACCAAAACATATCAGTAACTGATATATCAGTTACTGATATGCTAATGCATTAACTTTAAATTGTCAACACACTAAAAATGAGCTAAATAACCGAGTAATGTGAAATTTAAACCTTTTCAATCCACCTAATTGCCGAATATGTTTATTTCTCTAAACTACTGCCCATAATGGTAAACAAAGACAAAACCTTATGCCTTAAGAGATAGGCTCTTTTTCAAGAATATCAAACTCGGTGATTAGGTAGATATGGTATACCACTCTATCCTAATTACCGAGTAGCAAAAGAATTTTCATCTACAGTTCAGCCCAAATACCGATACATCAATAACAAAAAAAACAGCCACCAATGTGATAGCTGTTTTACAAAATTAAGCTGATTTGATTTTTTACATCACGCTTTGAAAAATCGGTTCGTAACTGTAATGAAATATCATATTCTTTACGCTTTTTATTTTCTTTAATGGATACAGATTGAATGAGTGGTAATAAAAATCGTCTTTTATCCATATCGCTTATTTCTTGAAGCTTGACATCATCTTGAAATACTTCATTCAAAGTATGTAACCATGTTTCTTTGCTTTTATCAACTTTTTCTTTGAGGGTGATTTGCTGTTTAAAGTCATTGATTTGTTGTGTGACTTCCTCTAGCTTTCGCTGTACATCCAAGCGATAAATTGCTAACGACTTCAAAAAACGTTTATCATCGTTATTTTTCATACGCTGTTTGAGTTCTTCTGTAATATTGTGAAGTTTGATGGTGTAGTTTTCGAAGAGACGCTTATGCTTTTGAATATTGTTATTCAATTCTTGTATCTCATACTGAATTTTTTGTTCTATCGCATGATACACATTATGAAATCCACTTATTTTCACATCAGTAAGTGTTTGATTCACTACTTTATCATGGAGGAGGTCTGCATCTATTCTTAATTTGCAGTTAGAACAGAAATAAATTTTCCCTCCATACTTTTTATTTGTAGAACTTACTGTTTGTTGATTCTTTGTTTTCATTAGTTCCTGGCACCTTTCACAAGAAAGCAGCCCTTGCAAAAGAAAACTTGTTTTGTAATGTTTAGGAACCATGTTGCCATTACGTTTTTCTGAATAAATAAGCCAACATGCTTCCCATGTCGTTCGTGAAATGATTGGTTTTACATAGTGGTTTGGTGCTTCAATCCAAATATCCCTTGCATTTCGTTTTCCATCTGTTTGTCGGCGCCATGATAATAAACCACAATAAAAAGGATTAAGTACAATCGCCTTTACATTCTCTTTTCCCCAATCTTTTCCGCGGCGGGAACCGTTAGGGAATGTATTAGCAATATACTGAAACCCATGACCATTTACATATAAATTGAAGATTTCTTTTACATAGCAAAGCTCTTCGGGGTGTTCTATAAACTGCCCACTATTCTTATCATATGTGTAACCAAACGGCGGCTTACCACCAAGCCATTTCCCTTGTTTTGCTTTGTTTTCTAGACCTGATCGTGTTCTGGCGATAATGGTGTCAACTTCATATTTGGTAAAACCATCTTCCATAAGTTGCACAATCAAGTCAGTATCAGTATTGTACACACTCTCGGTTGAACTAATAATGATGGGAATATCTAGTGTCTTCATGACAATACGTATCGTTTGATGCTCAAGTGGATCTCTAGCCAAACGATCACTTTTATAAACAATGACAAAATCAAATTCTTTTCTTTTTGCCGCTTCGAACATATTTTCAAGTTCTTTCCTACTTGTAATTTTATTTTTACGAGCGGAAACAGCCTTATCAAGAAAAGAATGAGTATGAATGCAATCATATTTGCGAATCAATTCCATAACGGAATTCAATTGCATATCCATATCTTGTTTATCCGTAGAATGACGGCCATAAAAAGCAGCCTTCATATTTGGTTGTACTATATGAGAGAGCTTCATGATGTTAACACCTCTTGAGCACGTAAGAATGGGTGTTTAAAAACAATTTCGCAGTTCTTTCCGTCAGTTTTAATTTGTTGTATTAAATCTTGAAAAAAGGAACCTAACTGTCGATTCTCCTTTATCTCTTCATAGGACAACGACATAGAGGATTGATAATTACTTATCTTTTCACGTAATTGCTTTACATCATTTAATTCCTGTGTTACCTGTTCTTTTTGTTTTTTATATTTTGCCAGCTCATCATACAGCGCCATAATTTCGACTTCTTTCTGATCCTTATAAGGCGCATCAGTTTCGTGATACCACGTATCTATTTTTGTAATTAACTTTTCATTCATAAGCTGGATTTTCTCTTCAATGGTTTGTATTTTCTGTTGTATTTGTTTTTTAGCATTTTGTTCATATCGATCGAATAGTTCATGAAAATGGGAAGTAAGTAAGCTATCAAAATATTCCTTACAGCGTTCAAAGATTAATGGTTCAATTGTACTCTTCAGAACATAAACCGCATAATGATTTAAACATTTATACTTTAAATTTTCTTTTTTTCTGGCCTTTACTTTTTGTAATGATTCATTACATTTCGAACAAATTAATAAGTCTTGCAATGGATATAACACTTGTTCGAATACATAATCTTGATGAGTCTTTTTGGGATATAAGATGGTGACAATACTACATGCTTTTTCCCATATATTCTTATCAATAATGGAAAGTCTTTCATATTTACTAGTAACATCTTCACCAAAAATATTCATAGTACGCAATCCAATATATGTCGGGTTTAATACAATTTTTCTTATATCGGCCGAAGTCCAAGACTTACCATTTTCTTTCAAGCCTAATACACTACAAAGCTCTTTCAAGGATTCATATTTTCCCGATACAAGTTCTTCATAAATCCTTTTAACAATTTGTACTTGCTTATCAACCAATTCAATTTCTTTCGTTTCTTTATTCCATTTGAACCCATACGGAAGATGTCCTGGGTTTTTTCCACTTTGGAAATTTGACTTTAATGTTTGCTTTAAACGTTCAATAATTTGTTCACCTTCACGTTGGGCCATACCCGCCATAATTAATTCAAGATATTCACCAATTGGTGTGTAGTACATTGGTGGCTCATTCGGTGCAGTTAAAATAACATTTATTTTCTTGTTTCTTAGTATTTGATAAATTTCATAATACTCCATCACATTTCGAGCTAGTCGATCTCGCTTAAATACAAATAAGGTTCTGACATCGTTGTTGTTGATATCTTGTAATAATTTCTGTAGAGCTGGACGTTTTTTTAAACTGACTTTTCGGGCTGATACCGCTTCATCAATATATTCTTCATCGATAATCAATGCCATATCAATGGAGCGAGTAAGAACTGAATTTTGTTGCATTTCGATTGAGTTTTCCTGAGAATCAATTGAACTTCTATAATATGCAACGGTTTTCAATTCAGGACCTCCTCTCATGATGTTCTATTTACACTGTATGTATCAAAAATAGCAGCTAGTCCTTTTTAATTGCTTTAACTAATTCTTTTTCAACAATCTTGATATACGCTTCAAACCATTTTTGAGCTGATTCTGGATCATGAACATAACTTACTGATGTAATTGTAATTTTCTTTCGCTTATTCATTTTATGTATTCCTTTCAATAAACCCATGGAGGTTAGTCTTATGATAAATGAAATTGGTAAACACATTCGTACACTACGTACTCAAAAAGGCATTGGACTAAACACCTTTGCAAAACAGCTGGGTGTATCACCAGCTTATTTAAGTAATCTTGAAACAGGAAAGACGGGTACCATTCAACTTTCATTATTACAAAAACTACAAGATGAACTTCACCTCATTACAATAGATAATTCATCCTTAACTCTAGATGAAACAAAATATAGAATTGCTCGCGCAAGCACCCTACTACATAACTTGATACAACAGGATAAAGCACTTGGATATTACTTATTAGAAACTCTAGAAAAAGGTATTGATCTATCTCAAGCTTCACCTATCTTCCATAACAATGATCAAGATTATTATTTACAGAACTAAAAAAGCTATTCACAATAAAAAACAATTATTTATGTTAATGAATAATTTAACGAAAAAAGAAGAGCATATCTCTTAATGAAAGAGAATGCTCTTTTTATTTTTCATCTTCTTGGCAGTTGACTGCCGCTTCAACTATAGATCTTAAAATTGGATTTTTCTTTTCCCACTCTTGTTGAAACCATTCTTTTTGTTCTTCTTTTTCCATTGATGCAAGCAATGAATGAATAATAACTTTTGTATTACCAAATTGAAATTCTTTCATCATATCCCCCCCTTGCATTATATGTATGCAAGGCAGAAAAAAAGACGAACTATTACTTTCATAGGACAAGCTAGCCATACATATTTATAACAATAATAATAGACAAGCTGGTAGGTGAAACTAATGTACCGTCCACAAGAACTTGATGTATTCATTTATTTACGTAAGAGTCGAAAAGACCTTGAAGAAGAGAAAAAGGCGATGGAACACGGGCAACATTATGATACACTTGAACGTCATCGTACTCAGTTATTAGAACTCGCTCACAAAGAGCATCATAATATCATTGATATTTTAGAAGAAGTTGTTTCTGGTGAATATATATCTGAAAGACCTATGATGCAAAAACTTCTTCGCGAAGTGGAAACCGGCATCGCTGATGCAGTATTGGTGATGGATCTAGATCGCCTTGGCCGCGGCGATATGGTAGATCAAGGAACAATTTATCGTGTGTTTCGCTATTCAGAGACATTCATTATTACTCCAACAGAAATTATTGATCCCAATGATGAAAATCAAGAGTTGACCTTTAGTATAAAATCTTTAATTGCTCGAGAAGAATTAAAAACAATCGTTAAACGTATGCAGCGTGGTAGAAGGGTTTCTGCAAAAGAAGGAAAATCTATCTCTCGCGTACCAGCTTATGGATACTTACGAGATAATAACCTAAAACTTTATCCTGATCCTGAAAAGAGTTGGGTGATACCAAGAATTTTTGAATTAATGGCGAATGGAATGGGAAGACAGGCAATCGCCCAAGAATTGGATAGGTTAAGTATCCCCCCTCCTGAAGGTAAATATTGGAACCCTTCAACTATCTCCTCTATTACAAAAAACGAAGTATATCTTGGTCACATTATTTGGGGGAAAATACGTTATACCAAACAAAATGGAAAGTACATTCGTAAAAAAGTACCGAAGGAAAAATGGCAACGACACGACCATGCTCATACTCCACTTGTATCAGAAGAGTTATTTCAAAAAGCCAATATAGCTCATAGCAAACGTTGGAGACCTCCAACAATCAAAACAAAAAAACTTTCCAATCCATTAGCAGGCATCTTATTATGCAAACTATGTGGTCATTCCATGCTTTATCAACCGCGAAAAGATCGCCCTAATCCTCAAGTCCGTTGTGTACAGCCATCATGTAAAGGTGTTCAAAAAGGAGCCTCCTTAGCACTTGTTGAACAGCGTATACTGGATGGATTAAAGCAAATCATCGAGAGTTTTGAGATACAAGAAAACATGGTACAAAAAAAGAAACCTAAAAATAATATTCAGCTACACCAAAAAGCTCTCGAAAAAAAAGAGCAACAAATTAATGATTTACAAAAGCAAAAAAATAAACTCCATGATTTATTGGAGAAGGGTGTATACGATATTGAGACTTTTTTAGAACGACAAAGCTCGATTGTAATACGTTTAAAATCTACCCAAGAAGAAATTAAACAACTTGAACATGAGATTAAAAGTACATTAAAAAGAGAAAAACATATAAATGAGTTTGTACCCAAAATTAAAAATGTATTGGACGCATACCATGCGACTGAAGACATAGAAAAGAAAAACCGTCTTCTTAAGTCAGTGCTTGAAAAGGCAACATACTTGAGAAAAAAAAGATGGCAAAGAAAAGATGAATTTGTAGTGGAATTATATACTCGGATATAAAAAGAGTATTTAGCACACTCTTTTTTCTTAATTTTATACAATTTGCTTATTACAACTAAGATTACTCTAATTTGCAAATAACTTTTTATGTTTTCTTTAACTCATACTACTTTTACTACATTAATTTCCATATCGATCCAATGTAACTATACTAACTCTAGATATTAAAAAATGAAAATATAAAATATGAGTAAGCAATAGATAAAGTAACCAATAATTTAATATATTAATACCTACAACAAAATTAAATCAAATTATTTATTTGTAATTACTGTTCATTGTAAGTCCTACCTTTAAACAGATTTTACCACCTTAAATAGCACAACTTTTCAGTTGTCCATATATCTAGAAACCTATAAAAAATCCCTTCAGAAGAACTGAAAGGATTTTTTGTTCATATAATCTGTATCCTTAGTAATTACTCATTATTATTCTTCCTATTTTTTGTAGAATCTCTTCAAGGTGACACCATTCAACTTCTGTATCTATAGTTTCCATCAGTCCTATTACAATAATCTTTCTATCTTCAAATTCGAAATATCCTATATCATTACACACCCCATCAAGACCACCAGTCATATGATACCAATTATAGTGTCCTTTTAACTTAAAACCATCTTCATCATTTTGTTGTTCTAAGCTCTTTATAATCAAATGTTTAGAGCTACTTTTCAAAAGTTCTCCTTCCAATAAAAGTGACAAGATTGCGCTTATTCCATTAGGAGTGCCCAAGTTATTGACTTTGTCTTTATTATCATTATCAACTTTTATTTCTATATTTAACTCTGCAAGTCGATTGTTTATTTCCTCACTTGATATTTTCTCCAATAATCGTTTATAAGAACTACCACAATGCTTACTGATTACATTAAAAATATCTTCTTTTTTTATATTTACATTTTTAGCTAAAGCGAAAATAGCTGTGATTAATTTTGAAACACTAGCTAATGGAAACCAGTCATTTTCATTTATAACTATTTGCTCTTTTGTTTTAGTATCTAGTAAATAAAATCCTAATTTAACATTTGACGGTACTAACTGTGTGATCTCACTTTTTAAAATCATTCCTCTCTCCTATTACACCTTCTATTTTTTTACGCATTGTATAAATACAATATTTTTTCTTCACACAAGTGTTTTTTTCAGTTTTTTCTAATTTAATTGAAAGTCGAGCAATAAGCTCTAAACTATTACCATCAGTATCATCAAAATAAACTGCTATATGGGCTTAGTTTGGAAATACACTTGATTCCGTTTCAAAAACTTTCATCACTGTAGTTCCTTGATTTCTTCTTCAGAATAAGATTTAATTATATTTCCATCTCTATCATGGGCTTTCCTAGGTGATTTCCCATCATTAATTAATGTTTTTCGTGGTTGTTCATTATTTAACGTTTCTTTAGTATGAGATTCAAGATTGTCCACAAATGCTGTGCTAGTAGGCGATAATAAAGATGTAGAGAATTCCAGTACAGAAACTTTAGACAAATATTTTCTTTGCATAAATAGCCTCCTCATATATTATTAGTATAACACTTCCATCACAACTCACAAATATTGTATATATTATTTTTTCTGAACCTTCAAATAATCATTCAATTTAGGGATTCAGTGCATTATAGCGATTTTTTTAATTAATCTATATTCTAAATCCACACAGTGTCCCCAGTTCTACTATATATAGAAAGAATATTCGAATAATAAACTCTGTTCTAAAGGCTTAACTAGATAGTGTCCATATTACTATACTGACACCGCATTTATATTTTAGAGACCGAATTGTACTGCACAACGATTAGGTCCACTTTCAAATTCCTTATATTCCTCTTCAGATACTTCTATACCTCCTTTATTTATATTTCTTATCATTTTGTATTTATTAGGCGGACTAGGCAATCTACTTTTAATAAACTCATTAAAAGAATTAATATTACCAGTGATATTATTATCATAAAGAAAATTAATATCTTTAATTTTCTTACATATTAAACCAAATTTATCAATCTCATCTATAGAAGTAAAGTGTGACGGAAAAACAACTATATCATTTGAAAAGGTTGATAATATATTCTTAATGGAATAAAATAAATCAGAAACTTGTTCCTCAACTTTTCCCGCTAAATCTGGCCTCCCTATAGAATTTGTAAACAATGTATCTCCTGTAATCATAAAAATATCATTAAGTACTAATGATACACTACCTGTGGTATGACCTGGAGTAGATATCACCCTAATTTTAACATCATTTAAATAAAAGGTATTTCCTTCTATTAAAGGTTGATATTTTAAATTTACGTCTTCCATAGGATTAATCCAGTAACTAATATTCTCATATTTAGAAAATAAAACTCCTCCTGATATATGATCAGCATGTAAATGTGTATCAAGTACATGCTCAATTCTGACATTCTTTGATTTAGCAAAAGCCATATACATATCTATATTATATCCAGGATCAACTAATAACATTGTTGTATCAGAAACCATAGCATAAGAAATGCAGCCCTTTCCAATTCGAATAAACTGATATAGTTCTACTGTATTAGATAGGTCTGTTACTTTAGATATTATATAATGTTTCTCCCATCCAGACATGCCACCATCTAAGTATCTTGATTTAATACCTTTTTCTTTTAATTTGTTACATAGAATCTGAGCAGTAATACCTCTTTGGCAGACAATAATTGGTTCCTCATTAATAAAAGGTATTTCATTCAGAGCAGACTCATTTTTAATTAACGAAAAAGGAATATTTATAGAACTAATATTGTCTCCTTCAATTCTCCATTCTTTATAATCTGACTCCGCTCTAATATCAACAATAAACATTTTTTGATTGTCTCTTATTTTATTAAAAAAATCTTCAATTTTTATAATCAAACTCGTGCATCCCCCTTAAAATTTCTTAAGACTTATGAAAATAAATCGGTTTATTACCATAATAAATCTCCAAATCACTTACTGCTAATGCTTTAAAATAATAAATATGCGGCTTGATATCCCCAATAATCTGATAATTAAACGTGAAATAACTTTCTTGGTATGGGTCTAAATTAAACGCAACATAATCTTTATCTACTTTAATTTTATCACTTGCGCTCATTTGTGTTAGGCCACAATAACCATCTATCTTTTCTGATGTCTTATTTTTTATTAATAGTGTTTGTTGATAACTACCCTTATTAGGGAATTTTTGTTCACCTAATATATTCACTTCAATTTTAGGCAGCTCTGGTGAATCGTTTATGCATCCACATCTTGGGCAATACACTAAGAGTCTCCCCTCTTTAGTGGCAGCATGACTAAATAAATATTCAGTAGAGATATTATTACAAATAAAACAAAAAGGTTTATTAATCTCCTTTTGTTTTATAGTAGTCTTGTTAACGTATATTTCCGGTAAAAAAATACTTATATCAGTCGCAGCTTTCTTCATTAGCTTTTTAATCATTTGTTCCTCAATATTTTTTTTACTAAATACGTATTTTTCAGCTAATTGTTTAATTTTCAAATAACTACTAGAATCAAACTCAATGTTTCTAAAGTGCTTAGCCATAGCATCTATTAAATTATTTAACGCAGCAGTTTCATTTTCTAACTTATTCCCTAATATTATTTTTTGTAGCCCTTCATTCAATTTTTTTATTTTATCCGAATGGTCTTCAGGCGAAATATCTTTGAAATGTAATTTAATTTTAATATAATCCCTTGCAAACATTCCCCATGAATAAATATATAAAAATCTTTTCTTATCAAATTCAACAATTGAATAGTATAAAGGTAGGGTACTTGTATTTTCTAAATAACCCTTTATATTCTTACTCAAATTTGTTATATCAATACAAACTAAAGAGTTCTCTCGTACGTTACTTATTACTATTTCATAAGATTCCTCATCGCATTTCTCGACTTCGAAATAATATTCTTCTATTTTTTTTTCTATTGGATCTTTAAACCTCAATGTAGGGTTTCCAATAACTTGATAACATGGAAAATCAAAAGAAGTTTGCGACAACCACTTATTAAGAATGAAAACTGCTTCCCCCACTGTTGACCCATTATTAATTAAATTATACAAAAAGCAAATTTCTGCTTCAGGACCATGTTTTATACCTACTGAACTAATATATACAGATGCAAAATTTTCCAGGAATGTTGTGCTCAATGAAATATTAGACGGTAATAAGGATTGAATAGGTCTATAACCAAAACAAGTACTATTAACAATTAATTCAGAAGAAATATCAGCCGCTAGCATTCCTTTTTTATGAATTGGACAATTACCATTTATATCACAATCTAATTCATTATTGGCATACTTCTTAGATTTTCCGCAAATAATACTATCACTCATGAGTACACAGTCTTCTGTACCATGTGTAGAAATATAAAACGAATTCAAGAAATTATCTTTTGTCAAATTTACTACTTCTTTTAGCATTTCCGTCTCTGACGTCAATATCTTAGTACTATCTCTGTTATTCTTAACCTTTTTGCTATAACCAGGCAAACAAATTACATTATTCACAGTTTCTACTTTTGTTCTCCGCATACTAAGTAAAGTCTTCAATGTCAGCCAAGTAAGTTGTTCAAAATTTGGAATAAAAAGAAGCCCTACACTTTTCAAAGAATCTTCAGTGAAAATCAATTTGTTAATATCAGAAATTGTATTTAGATTTTCCAAGGAAGAGGCGATAATAAAAGTTCTATCTAAACTTTCATCTATATAGTTTTTTACAAAATCTAAATTTTTGTAAACTATAAAATCTTTTACATTAAAATATTCTAACAAAAATTCGGTATGTTTAGATGTTAAACATCCCTCTTTAACAAATAAAATATCTATTTGGGATTGTATTTCATATAAACAATTAGCAGAAGCTATTTCTTCTGCTAAAATAGGGAATTCTATCATTTCCTTAAATTCTTTATACTCTATAATTTTTATTTCTTCCCATTTATCTAAAATCTTTAGATTATAACCTGTAGGATCCAATAAGGGAAAGAATAATTTAGTCATTTCTCTTTTTTTTAAATTTTGAAAAACATCTTCCCATTCTTGAATACTAGTTGTTCTAATACAAAACAAATTGACCGCTCCTTCTTACTAAATTTGTTTGAATGATTTATTACATAATCCTACCATTCCTGTAAATACTAACAATCCTCCTCCTATTAAAAATACAAGATAAGCTTGAATATAATCAAAAGCCCAACCAGAAATAACAAATGTTATAGGATCTAATCCTACTACTACAAAATTAAGAAACCCGATTATTGTCCCTAAAATACTATTATCAAACGATTTTTGAACTGTTGAATATAAAAGAATATTAATAATAGTTACTAATCCACCCACAATAGCTAATATTAGAGCAATAATCCAAATAGATTTAATAATACCTATTACCCCAAATAAAATCCCAACTATAATAGTAGATAAAAAAATAGTCATCCCTATATTTTGAAATTTTACTTTTGAACATATCACAGATCCAATAATCATTCCAAATGCTATTGAAACTTCCAAAAAAGTGAACGCTCCTATTCCAACATTCATAACTTTATTGGTAATATACGGAAGACCGATAGTCAAAGGACCAAAATAACCCAAATTAAAAATTGCCATCGAGAAGAAAAGGAACAAAATAGGTTTGTTATCCTTGATATGGAAAAAACCCTGCTTCAATACGTTCTTAATAGAATTCAATTCCTTTTCTCCTTGATAAATTTTATTTTTATAATTTATCATCTTTATTAATATACTCGAAATTAACAATACCATTGCTGGAATAATAAAAGCAGACTTTACTCCTAATAAACTAACAGACAACGCTCCTAGTAATGGGCCCAATATAAAGGCTATTTGATTTGAAATCTCTCTATAAGAATTTGCTTTTTGTATATCCTCTTTTTCAATTAATTGAGGAACTAATGCATCTCTAGCTGGTGCAAATATAGCATTACTAGTACCAAATAAAAATGAAATAACAAATAACCACCATAAGTTTGTTACTTCGAAATAATTTAAAACAAATAATGCTAGTAATGTAATGGATCTAACTATATCTGAATAAAACATTAAAGATACTTTGCTAATTCTATCTGATAAAATTCCTCCTAATAGCATAAATAACATATTTGGTATAGCCCAAAATAAAAAGAGCATTCCAAGAACTTTTGAAGAACCAAAAATTTCAATTACAAACCATGACATTATAACCATATACAACCTATACCCTAATAAAGAGGTTACACTACCAATCCAAAGATACAAAAAATTTCTGTTGAAGTACCATTTTTTATTTAACTCTTTAACATCCATTAATGGTTCCATTTATTTGTAACCCTTTCCTTTTACTTAACTACACTTTTTTGCATTACACTAATCTTTTTTGCGTAATCAATTATTAAATAGATTCCCAGCCAAATTATAGGCGTAATTAGATACGCACTTGAGAAAAATTCATCCCAAAATTTCATAGAAAAAATTGATAAACTAACCATATCCATTACTGATCCCATAACATATACTGTACTAAAATATAAGTATAAAATTGATACTACTATGGAGAATACAACTCCAGTGATATAAATAGGAATATATTTTCTTATGTAAGACTTCTCATGTAGTGATAAAACCGACCATTGTTCTTTCTGATTTTCATCTAGTTTTCTAAAACCTATTCTTTGTTTAAGGTAAAGTGCTGTGCTGGAATGAATATCTGTACAGCTCCAATTATTATTGAGGACATAATACAAATCTGACTTAGTAAAAATTAAAGGTTGCGTTATAAAACTCCAGAAATTTATAATATTAACAAATCTCAAAAAATTATAAAAACCATTATTTATTTCTAAGATCCCTAAATCATTCCCTACAACCAAAGATACACCTATACTAAGCATTATACTGTTAAACGCTAAACCAGCTATGAAAATTTCATTTTTCTGTCTCTTAGAAAGAGACCATATATTAGGAATAACTGTTTCAATTACCAGGTAAATTTGTTTACGCCCAAAGCGTATTGATGCTTCTATTCCATTTGCTCGAGCAGCTATAAGGTGTCCCATCTCATGAATAAATATTAACCCCCACATACTAAAAAGGCCCAGAATTACCACTATAGTTAACGAGTCATGGAAAATAAAATCAAATATTTTAGGAAAAGAACTAGGTACCAAAATAAAGAGCGATATCCAATAAATCGTTAATACTCCATAAAAAGACCACGCATATCGATTAAATAAACCTCTTGCATATTTTGACTTAAGCCAGGAAAATTGACTTTTTATATTATTATCTTTTGTCTCTAAAATTTTTTTGTCTATTTGCTTAATAAAGCCTAATTCCGCACACTCTTCTAAAAATTCAATTAAATCAACTTTTTCTTTATATATGTCAAAAATCTCTCTCTGAGCTTCTGTAATACTAAGCTTAGCATTTAAAAAATTTATTGCATCGACAGCTATCTTCGGCACATTAATATATGTCCCTGTATCTTTTCTTCCTACAATATATTCATCTTCCTGATCATTGTATAATTTTATTACTAAATCATGAAAATGCACATCAGAATTTTCTCTTATTTTGTTTTTTTCATTCATTACTAATCACTTCCTTCTTTACCTTAATGGAGCTAAAATCAAATATTCCAAGAGGAGATATATTCAGCTCTTCTATAATACTTTGTTTTAACAAAGGTATTCTATAATGATATATAGGGATAAGAGGGATATCATTCAGAAGAATTTGTTCTGCTTTAATAAGAACTTCGTTTCTTTTCTTACCCGAAATAAATTCAGATTCTTTTAATAATTCGTCATAACTTAGATTATGGTATTGAGAAAAGTTATATTCAGAATCTAATGTATATATATTCAACATCGATATTGGATCTAAAAAGTCAGCTATCCATCCATTGAAAGCTATATCAAACTCACCTTCTCTTAACTTTTCCAGAAATTCTGCCCATTCATATTTCTCTATAATTACACTCCAATTAGTATTCCTTTCTATATCTTCCTTCAATTTCTCAGCCATTCTAACATATTGCTCAATGTTATTTACTAGAAAAATAACTGTTTGCTTTTCAGTATTCAATTTCAAATTATTATCACAAAAGTAATTCTCATCTACTTTAATATTAAATAAATGCCATGGTACAAATGATTTAGCTGGTTCAGCACTTTGCTTAGAGACCTGAGCTATTTTTTGAATATCAATGTGATTTAGGAAGCATTTTCTATTTTCTGTAATAGAAAATATTCCATTTTTACAATTGAACTGTAGAAAAAATGTTCCGAATTCTGGGTAAAAATAAACTTTTCCTTCACTCAAGTATCTTTCAAAACTTTCCGATGGTATTCCATCACTCAAATGTAATTTATCATTATCAAATTCTCTTTGAATCCATTCTTCATCACCATTGCATCCAATTGTTATTGGAGCCTTTTCTTTATCAATTGGATGCAGAGAGATTTTATTATTATCGGCATAAATCATTTTATACTTACCATTTGTGATACTTCCAGGTCTACCATTAAAATGACTAGGAGTAGGTAAGAATGGCGTAGAAGCTAACAACGTAGTAAAATATGGACAGTTATATTCTAACGTAATAATAATATTATTTTTTTCAGCAGATAATCCTATTTCATTTAAATCAATTTCTTTTTTTAGAAATTGCTCTACCCCTTTAATCACTTTAAAATAATGATAGTATGGAGAATCTGATTCAATAACTCTCTTCCACGCTTTAATAAAATCATCGGGTTGAATATATACTCCATCAGACCACTTATAATCCCCTAACCCTATAATATATTTCTTTTCTTTCTCAACAAATTTTATACTCTTAGCCATTCCTAAAACTAAATGTTTATCATCAAATTTTGTCAATCCCTCATACAGATTATGTAGTACATTAGAAGTTGATGTGTCTATTGAAAACGCTGGATCCAACACTCCAAAGCCAAAATTATTATCAAAATTCATCCTAATTTCTCTCATACAGAGGTCTCCAGATTATCAAGTACAGTAGGTATTGGTAATGTTACTTTTTCATTACAGATACACGTATCTTGCTTTTCCCATAATTCTTCAAAGGTGAAATTGAAATTTAAAAAATCAACAAACACTCTTCTCCCCGCAGACTTTAGAGGTAACCCTATACAGGAGTTTAATATTTCTGAACACACGCAATTGGCAATCATATTAATGTATGGTCCAATGGCAGCATTCTTATTATCAAATTCCATTATAGATTTAATATTTTTTTTAAAATTTTCATTTTCCACTAACTTATGATAAAAGCATTCTAAACATGGTGTCTCTCCTGGGATACTAGTAAAAAAATGTCCTTGTGTACAACCTAGTCCACCTCCTAAAAAGGGAATATTTCTGATTTGAGAAAATTGATTACACCATAAAAGAATTTTGAGAATAGGAGTATCCGCCGCACACACTAATAAATCTACATCTGTTGGAACATTTTCTATTAAATCATTTACACCATTAATTTTCATAGATACTCCTTGAATATCTATGTCCTTATTAAATGCCTTGATATTCTTAATTGCTGAATCTAATTTATTTTGCCCAACATCCTCTAACCTGTATAAAAATTGACGATTCAGATTCTTATTTTCTACTGTATCAGGTTCAATGACAAAAATATTTTTTACTCCCAAACCAGCTAACTGTAATAATAGATTACTTCCTAATCCACCTAAACCAATGATACACACTTTTAGATTATGTACTTGTTCCTGAAATTTCCGAGGTGAATTATCAATTTTAGAATAATTAAGAAAATAATTCAGATTACTTAAGTATCTATTTTGACTATCATTTTTATTATAATCGGATTCAACTTCTAGATGCCCATTTTCATTTAAACTACTAACAATTTCACATATATACTCCATATCAATTTCAGGATACTTTACCTTTAACTTTTTCATAATGTACTCAAGAGAATTTTTTCCATTTAATAATTCTAAAAAATCTCTAAAAACCCCTTCTTCATCAATAATTTCACTACTATAGCCTGGCTCATCACCTATTTGTATTTTATTATTTTCTAAAAATATTACAGGGTGTATATCTTTTACTTTTAATTTCATAATATCCTCCTATAAATTAGAATAGTAAAGAAAATATCTTATCAGAAGAGTTTATTCTCCTGATAAGATATTTTTTATTAAGTACCTGGGCGTAATTGCGGGACTGTAACTGTTTCTAGTTTTCTTACAGGAATCTTTTTCATTTTATTCACCTCCTTTTATGTATCTAGATACTTTATTAAGTACCTGGACGTAATTGTGGGACTGTAACTGTTTCTAGTTTTCTTACAGGAATCTTTTTCATTTTATTCACCTCCTTTTATGTATCTAGATATCTTATTAAGGGTATTTAATATAAAATAAAACGATAGTTATCTTTCACTTATTTTTATACTTCTATAATCAATCATACCGGTAGAAGAAATAAAGATTTCCTCTATCCTATCGGATATTAATTGCCTTAAATTATGCTCATATATAGGAATAATTGGCATTTCATCTATTAATATATCTTCTAAATTCCTATAAATTTTATTCTTCTTCTCTTCATCTGATTCTTTTCTAACTCTTTCAATTAAGTTATCATATAAAGAATTACTCCATTTTGTATAATTTGTCGGATTAGACGTAGTTAGTATTTCAAGGAAAGAATGCATATGCTGATAATCTGCAACCCATCCCCCTCTCGCTATATCAAAATCATATTTATCTAATTTTTCCAAAAACTCATCCCATTCACATACTATTAGTTCCACTTCACAATTAAGCCTATCTTTCAATATCGCTTTTATTTTTCTGAACATTTCGACGTACGCTAACTCATTGTTACATAATAATTTTATCTTCTTCCCTTTAACAAACTTTTCAAGCTTACATATTTTAACCTCACTAATATCACTTCTCGACCATTTAATTAAACTCTCTGGAATTAAAAACTTAGTTATTTTCTTTTCATCTCCACTCACTAATATTTCGCGAGATAACAATGAAGACAATTCTCTCCTTACTAATTTATTCTTCATAATAGAACTATTTGTATTAATAAATAAAAAGAAAGTACTTAAAAAAGGATATATTTTTAGATATCTTTTTAAATTCTCTCTCAAAAGTTCTTCTCCAGCTGGACCTCCATCATGAATATCTAACAGATTATTTTTTAATCTTTCTAAAATAATATTATAATCTTTAGAAAACGTGTATTTAATCTTCCTAAATAAATTCCCCTTATTATTAGATATCAATGTTAAATATTCATCATCCCAATTCTCTACAAGATATCCATTATTTGTAATAATGTTAGTTTGTTTATAATAATTTTCTTGTTTGTTTTCACCATAAAAGATACTGCTATGCACAGGTACATATGAAATATGACATATAACTTCTCTAAAATGAGGTATGCTATTTGTAAGCTTTATATTCAAGCGATTAATTGAATCATTATAAATTACGCCAGGTAAATCGTCAGCTTTGCCTTCGTACAACTCCTTAGCTCCCTGGATGTAAAAAAGCATATAACTATTAGGCAATTTATTCTTTAACACATACAGCCAAGTATGATAAAAATCAGAAGGTTTAAGTATTGTTCCATCAGACCAATATACATTCTTCAGATAGAAATTCCAACTTGTAAAATCATGACTAACATAATCTTTTTCAACAAGATCTCTTTGCAGTCCATTATTACTGATTTTATACAATCCCCTAAACAAACAGGTAGAGATATTTGTTTCATTAGTATCATTACAGTAGATAGGTAAAATATTATTAATTGATTGGGTAAAATTTAGATTTATATCCTTCACTAAGCATCACCTTTTATTTTTATAACCTTATTTTATCTGATTATTCCGAAATTGTATATTGAGAAAAAACAAGTTTCTATCCCTATATAAGCATCTTTTTTTCTCAACATTTTACATATTCTGATAAATATTGTATTATATTTTTAGAAAGGAGGCATTTTCAGTTGAATTATGGAGGAATCATTAAATACAATAGATTAAAAAAGCAGATGTCACAGAAAGAATTATCTAGCGGAATATGTTCTATACCCTACATAAGTAAAATTGAAAATAATAAGATAGAAGCTAACGATGAAATTATTCAGTTATTACTTCAAAGATTAGGTATCGAATTTGAAGATAATTTGAATGAAGAAATAAATAGTTTATTAGATGACTGGTCTCATTTATTAAACACACAAAATATAGCTGATTCAGAAACCTTATTTAGTCAACTTAGTGTATATGATCAAAAAATAAACAATCATCCTCAACTATTCATTAGGTATAATCTCTATTGTTTAAAATACTATCTATCTCTAAAAAATTTAAATGCTGCGCAAGAAATTATTGAAAAGTTAGAAATAATAAAAAAAGATCTCACAGAAAAAGAGATCATATCTTTTAACCTTTCACAAGGTATCTATCATTGTTTAAATAACTGTTTCATCGAAGGATTAGATAGTTTTCTGATTGTCCTTAAAATTTATGAATCTACAAATAGAGAAAGCCCAAAGTTATATTATTATTTAGGACTAACATACAGTCATTTATATAATATTTCTGAAGCAATCTACTATATTGAAAAGGCTATAAAAACATATAATGATTCTGCGAATTATATGAAAGTTATTGATTGCCAATTAATATTAGGAATTAATTATACTAGAATAAAAAAATATGAAAAAGCTGAACAAATCTATAAGAATATATTGCCTATAGCTAAAAATTACATTTTAGATGTTAGAAAAACAGGGAAAATACTACATAATCTAGGGTTTGTAAATTATAAAAAAGGCCAATTTGAAAAAGCTTTAGTCTTCTTCAAAAATTCTCTACTTTATAAATCTAAAAATCATGCCGATTATTCAGATACTGAATATTATATTGTAAAATCTTTATTTTTGCTAAATGAAAGAAAAGAATGTGAACTTTACATTAAAGACGCAATTCAGAAGTCTATACGGAATAATAACAAAAAGATATTCTATAAATTAAAGGTATTAGAAATACAGTTGCCACTACAAAATGATAATGATGCTATTGAACTTTTAGAAGAGGCTATTGCATATTTTTCCAAAAAAAAGGATTACAAGAATCTAGCACTATATTATGAACTTCTTGGTTCTACCTACAAGAAAAAGAAGATTTATAAGAAAGCAAGTGAATTCTACTATCAATCAATTCAACACAGAAAAAATATGGGGGAATAAAAAGTTATGAATAAAATTTTATCTTTTTTATGTATTACAGGATTAATGATGATATATTTCAACTCATTAGATAGCAGCAATCTTAATTTGGATTCAAAAAATAAAATTAATAAATTTCATGCAACTGAAGATCATCCTGATTACATTTTATATTAAAAAATTATCAATAAACGAGAGATAATGATTTCTCGTTTATTGATAATTTTTATTTTGTGTATATCTTGGCTATTTATACTGGTTCACTTCCCCATATCCAAACATATTACATTTCTTCATTAATTCTTCCACAAGCTTTACACATCTAGCATTATCTGATGTTAAATTATCACCATCTGAAAAATGGAATGGATAAATATTATAGCGATCTGGTGAATATTTATTATCGATTAGCTCGAGTGCTTTTTTGTATACGGAGGAGCAGATTGTTCCACCACTTTCTCCTTTTGAAAAGAACTCTTCTTCTGTAACGACTTTCGCTTCTGTATGATGAGCAATAAATTCAATATCAACTGTTTCATACTTTGTGCGTAAAAATCTTGTCATCCAGAAAAAGAAGCTACGTGCCATATACTTCTCCCACATTCCCATCGATCCACTCGTATCCATCATCGCTAAGACAACAGCCTTTGAATCTGGCTTTAATACTTCATTCCAAGTGCGGAACTTTAAATCTTCTTGATGAATTGGATGGAAAGATGCTTTACCACGCATCGCATTTCGTTTATATGCGGATATCATTGTTCGTTTCTTATCGATATTTCCCCATAATCCTGTTTTTCTAATGTCATTAAATTCAACATGTTCAATCCGGTTTTCATCTATTTCTTTTCTCTTTAAATTAGGCAGCTCTAACTCTCTGAAAAACGCTTGCTCTAATTCTAAAATAGAGACTTCAGCTTCATAGTAATCTTCCCCAGCTGCATCTCCTGCTCCTTGCCCTTTTCCTGGCCCTTTTTGTTTTTGACCACCTGATCCATCTCTCGCAACGACATCACCAACTTTGCTGTCACCGTTTCCTTGCCCAACATGTTTATTTTTATCATAATTGTATCTAATCTTATATTCATCTAGAGAACGAATTGGTATTTTTACAACATCCTTGCCATTAGACATAACTATACTTTCTTCTGTTACAAGGTCGGGTAAATTATTCTTAATTGCCTCTTGTACTTTTTCTTGATGGCGCTGTTGGTCGTCATATCCTTTGCGATGGAGGGACCAGTTTTCCTGTGAAATCGTATAATTTGGTTGATTTTCTTCGCCCATTCCTTTCCCTCCTTACTGTAATTGTCTTCCTGTATGAACAGCAAGCTACAAATTTTGTTCTGTAATGTGCAAGCTAGAATATTTGAAAGGTAACTGCCCATAGAAAATCATCCCATAAACATTTATAACGTTTTTCATACAATACCCCGAGCATCCTAAACAAAATTTTGCCACTCACATAATAGAAAGAAATATTCAGCCACTGATAAGAAAGAAACACAATGCATTGTTGCACACATTTTTACTTTGCAACATATTGTATTGTGTTGGCTTTTTTCGTATGAATGGTTGGTTACTCTATCATATGCATATTGTAAAAATAATTGACAATAAATTCATGAAATTGCATCTTAATTTATTACATTTGGACAAGGTATGACACTTTACACACATATGACCGGATAATAAAACGCTGTCCCGCAAAATACAAGAGACAGCGTTTTGTTATCAAACTATCGGTTTAACAAGCTACCTACATAGCGTAGTAATTCATTTGCTGAAGAAGAATTATAGCCATGCTCATCAATTAAACGCGCAACAACATCATTGATTTTCTTAAGCTGATTTTCGTCCGGTGTTTTCGTTGATGTTGTAATTTTCACTATATCTTTTAAATCAGCAAATAGTTTTTTCTGAATCGCTTCACGAAGACGTTCATGTGAATTATAATCAAAGCGTTTTCCTTTACGGGCATAAGCAGAAATGCGAATTAAAATCTCTTCACGGAATGCTTTCTTAGCATTTTCTGAAATTCCAATTTGCTCTTCAATTGAGCGCATTAATTTTTCATCTGGACTCATTTCTTCCCCTGTTAACGGATCACGTAATTTCGATTTATTGCAGTACGCCTCGACGTTATCTAAGTAATTATCCATAAGCGTCTTAGCTGATTCTTCATATGAATAAACAAACGCTTTTTGTACTTCTTTCTTCGCGATTTCATCGTATTCTTTTCTCGCTAATGAGATGAAATTCATATAACGTTCACGGTCTTCATTACTAATCGATGGATGCTGATCCAGCCCATCTTTTAAAGATCTAAGTACATCTAACGCGTTAATAGATGGTACCTCTTTTCGAATGATTGTAGACGAAATTCGGTTTATGACATAACGAGGATCAATACCCTTCATACCTTCATCTTGATATTCGCGTTGTAATTCTTCTACATCAATCGCATTATAACCTTCTACCGTTTCTCCATCATACAAACGCATCTTTTTAATTAAATCAATATCCGGACGCTTCGGATCTTTTAAACGAGTTAAAATAGTGAACATTGCTGCAACGCGAAGTGTATGTGGTGCAATGTGAACATTCGACACATCACTTTCACGAATCATTTTTTCATAAATATGTTCTTCTTCACTTACTCGTAAATTATAAGGAACTGGCATTACAATAATTCTTGAGTGTAATGCTTCATTTTTCTTATTTGCTATAAATGAGCGATACTCTGTTTCATTCGTATGTGCTACAATTAATTCATCTGCTGAAATAAGCGCAAATCTTCCCGCTTTGAAATTCCCTTCTTGCGTAAGCGATAATAAGTGCCATAAAAACTTCTCATCGCATTTTAACATCTCTTGGAACTCCATCATTCCTCGGTTTGCCTTATTTAATTCTCCATCAAATCGATACGCACGCGGATCTGATTCTGAACCATATTCTGCAATCGTAGAAAAGTCCAGACTACCTGTTAAATCTGCAATATCCTGTGATTTTGGATCAGACGGGCTAAATGTACCAATCCCTGTACGGCGATCTTCAGAGAAGAAAATACGCTCTACAACTACATCCTCAATTCTTGATCCGTATTCTTGCTCTAAACGCATGACATTTAGTGGTGATAAATTCCCTTCAATTCTAACTCCATACTCATCAAAGAAATCATCTCGTAAATGATGTGGAATTAAATGCAGTGGATCCTCATGCATTGGGCATCCTTTAATTGCAAAAATTGCTCCGCGATCTGTTCTTGAATATGTTTCTAATCCTCTTTTCAACATCGTAACTAACGTTGATTTCCCTCCACTAACAGGGCCCATTAATAATAAAATTCTTTTTCTAACATCTAATCGTTTTGCAGATGGATGAAAATATTCCTCTACAAGACGTTCTAGAGCATCCTCTAATCCAAAGAGCTGATTACTAAAGAAGTTATACTTTCTTCTACCATCAACTTCTTCAATTCCGGCATCTTTTATCATATTGTAAATGCGAGAGTGTGCTGTTTGAGCCACCCATGGTCTTTCTTTCACAAGCTCCAAATACTCCGCAAACGTACCTTCCCATTGTAAACGTTCTTCTGCTGCTCGATGCTGTTCAATCTTTTTTAGAATATCCATTATAGCTCCTCCCCCATCTCCTTGTTCAATCGGATTATTATAAAAGGTATGCTAGGATGTCCTTAAACATTCTTTAAATCAAAACGAAATATATAATAGCACGCTAAAATTCTCTCCAAAATTCAAAGAAAATTCTGTATAATATAGGTATTAACGTTTTTACACTGCTATTCATTATAAATAAATTCTTTTCTTCTAAGAACCTTACATACATTTTGGGTAATAAATAAAACTCGTGAACCGAAAAAAGTAAGGAGGATATTAGTATGAAATTATTATTAATTTTAGGTGTATCACTCACATTTCTTACAGCTATTTTTACATCCGGTTACAATGACAAACCAGGTACACATAAAAAATGATGTGCTTTTAGCACATCATTTTTTATGCATTATTTATAATACATATTTTCCATATCATATTTGGATAGTGGTCGGCTATAATAATAACCTTGTACAAGCTTCACATTCTTTTCTTTCAAAAACTGTATTTGCTCCTTTTTTTCTACTCCCTCTGCAATTACATTCAATTCTAAAGTATGAGCTAAATGAATAATTGCAGCTGTAATATTCGTATCACGTTCATCTATATGTATACCTTCCATAAAAGAACGATCAATTTTTAAAGTATCAATTGGATATGTTTTTAAGTAACTTAAAGATGAATAGCCTGTTCCAAAATCATCTAAATGAATCTTTAAATTTTGTTCTTTTAATTGTAGTAACACTCTCTTCGATATATCTTTATGTATAAGAGCTCCTTCTGTAACCTCTATCGCTAATAAATGAGCTGGTACATTGTACTTATTTAAAGCCCGTGTAATCATCTCTATTAATGTAATAGAGCGAAAGTGTCTAGCTGAAATATTAACTGCGATTGGGACCACTTCATATCCTTTATTTAACCATTCGCGCAGTTGCTGACACACTTGATTTACTACCCATTCATCGAGCTTAATAATAAATCCTGTTCTTTCTGCCAACGGAATAAATTGGTTTGGAGAAACAAATCCTAATTCCTTATTCTCCCACCTTATTAAAGCTTCCATACTAGCTATTTTTTTCGTCTCAATATTAATTTGTGGCTGATAATATAAGAAAAATTCATTTTTTTCTATAGCACGATGTAACTGGTTTTCTATTATAAACCTTTGTTCACGCTCACAGTCTAATCCACTACAATAAAAATGATAATGTCCTTTTCCTTTTTCTTTTGCTTTTTCTAAAGCAGCATCGACCCTCTGAAATAGTATTTTTTCATCTTCTCCATCTGCTGGAGCCATTACAATTCCAATTGACGCACTTAAATATACATCTTCTTCTTCGATTACAAAATATTCACTAATATTTTTCAGTATGCTTTTTGCAACTTCCTCTACACATTCTTTCGTTATATTTTCTATTAACATAACAAATTGATCATCGTGTTCTCTAAATAAGTGCATACCTTCTATTTTTAGATTGCTTAAACATTCTGTAACTTTTTGTAATACTTTATCTCCCTCTTTATGACCAAATGTATCATTAATACGATGAAACTCATCTAAATCTATAAATACAAGCGCAAAATTTATACTCTCATTTAAAAAAGTATTTAACTTATTTGCACATGAAATTCTATTCATTAATCCCGTTAACTGGTCATAGTAAGCTAAATATTCTGTTCGCATTTCGTTTAATACTTGCCTTGTAACATCTCTCGTAACAATATACACTCCAACAATTTCACCGTTCACAATAATCGGGATAGTTCTCAAAGAAATATATAGCTCGTACCCTTCTTTATGAACATATTTCTTTGAAACAATTTGTTTTGCTTTTCCTTGCATCGATCCCTTAAATATAATTTGAAAATCTTTTTCATATTCTTTATTAATAAATTCAAAAATAAGTTTATTATTTAATTCCTCATACCGGTATCCAAATATTTCATACGTTGCCGGATTTGCATATGTAACTCTCCCTATAGAATCTATAGATATAATTGAGTCATTATTATATTCCAGTAATGACTTAAATAACATTTGTTTTTCCTCTATCTCTGTCTTCTCCTCAATTTGAGCTGTAATATCTCTTGTAATACAAATAACAAATTGACATATTCCTTCTTCATCGCAGACAGGATTAAGTGAAGATTCATAATGTATCTCACCTTTTGGTAATTTGACTACATCACAAAAAGTGTGTGCTTTCGCTTCTCTCACTACTTTTTCATATTGCCTTTGCAATATCCCCGCTATATCTTTTGGTAATACTTCTGCAAAAGTTTTTCCATAGCACTCTTCGCTTAACCTAGCATAATCCATTCCTATTTTATTCACATACATATATTTAAACGTTTCATCATCAATAACTTTCAATATAAATACTAAATCTTGAATAGCATGTAATAACCCTTGTCTAATTAAATCCATATCTATCATACTTAAAAAGGTATTTTGATTACTATATTCTTCCTTCATATTTATCTCAACCCGTCTTATCTATTTTTAATCATATATCCCATTCTATATGATTATGTCCTCTCTTTTAAACGTATGATCACATATTATTTTTATTTTATAAAAAAAAGTCGCCATATGGCGACTTTTAATAAACGATTTCTAAATCTAATCCAGGATAATTTTGTTGACGGAATGCTTCATAAATTAAAATTGCTGCTGTATTAGATAAA
Organism: Bacillus sp. MT94; assembly: GCF_058792475.1. Taxonomy (NCBI): domain Bacteria; kingdom Bacillati; phylum Bacillota; class Bacilli; order Caryophanales; family Bacillaceae; genus Bacillus; species Bacillus sp. MT94. The sequence goes on from NZ_JBXAEZ010000007.1 coordinate 233,227, forward strand.
TTTAATGAACGTACTTTATCTGTCATTGGAATACGTAAACAATGATCAAAGTTTTCTTCGATTACATTAGCTGGTAAGCCGTTTGTTTCTCTTCCAAATACAAAATAGTAATCCTTCTCGCGCTTGCTATAGTCAAACGCTGTATGAGCTTTCTCGCCATACTTCGTTAAATAGAAGAATTCACCATCTTTATTTTTTTCATAAAATTCTTCAATTGAATCATAATACGTAATTTTCACGTGCTGCCAATAATCTAATCCGGCACGCTTTAACATTTTATCATCCGTTGAAAATCCAAGCGGTCTAATCAAATGTAATTCTGTTCCAGTTGCTGCACAAGTACGAGCAATATTTCCTGTATTTGCTGGAATTTCTGGCTGATATAAAACAACATGTACTCCCACGCGATATTCACCTCTGTTTTTTGTCTACTACGTATTATACCACTTGAGCGAAAAATCTCTACCCATTAATAATATGAAAGAATTTATATTTCATTTGTGGTGTATATTTACTAGAGTCTTCATAGTTCCAATAACGTCGACGACTATTCGCTGAATGTGCATTTACAAGCGGCATACCATCTGCATCTTTTGCTACTACAATCGTCGTATGATTCCATCTTCCGTCATCCTCGAAATCATAAGCAATTACATCTCCAAGAATAAGTTCTTCTGGCCTCTCTACCGCCTCTGCTCGAAGTCCTGTTGTAGCACCTGACAAATACCAATAAAAAGAATGTGCAACAGCCCAGCTCCAACTCCACTGATTCTCCCTTTGCCACCATCCTTTACGAATATTAGGATATCCGTTCATAGGTACTTCTCCAGTATGAAGACATTGAGAAATGAAATTCGTACAATTATCAGGGAAATTACGATACATAGGATTTCGGTCATCCCACCAACGCTCTGCATATTTCACTGCCTCTAAACGATTATACTGATAAGAACCGTACTTCTCTTTCGTAATTTCCCTTTCTAATGTCTCACCCATTCTAATTTCTTCTGACACTTCAATATCATAATCGCCTATAATCCGACTATTATTTAAACAAACTCTTCGTTTTAATTGTTCCTCTTCAATATAAAATAATTCTTTATGCTTAATTAAATATTTAAAATGTATTTGATAATCAATTTCTTGATGGTCATTACTATTTAATTGTCTAATGAAAGAAACATCCGCAATTGCTTTCACTATATGTGCACTACGCCTTTGAAACAATTGTTTCTTTCTCTGTGCCATTTGTAGTAAATCCTCAGCAATACCATCCACGTCTGTTCGTTTCTCTGTGATATATGCTAAAAACTGTTGTACTTGCTTTTCAATATTCATTTTTACAGCCATTTCGTTTCCCTCCCATATTACAATATGAAAAAGGGAAATATTATCTACTCTTTTTTCTGTGCTAACAATTCAAGCCCGCGATTCATTTCATGAAGTACTTCTTCATCTTTCTCACGTTCCATCGCTTTCTCAATCGCTTCGCCTACTCCATCTCCCCCAATTTTCCCAAGTGCCCATGCTGCCGTTCCGCGCAATACCGGTCTTGGGTCATCTTTCATAACACCAATTAAATCAGGAATTGCCGATGCTTCTTTAAAATGTGCTAATGCTAAAATCGCATTTCTTTGCAGTGGCTTTTTCCCTCTCCATGACCCTGACATAATCCCATATTTCTCTTTAAAATCACGATTACTAATTGTTAAAAGTGGCGTTAATAATGGTTTAACTAGCTCAGGATCCGGCTCCATCTCAGGATGATTATGAAAATCCATTCCTTTGTTTTTCGGGCAAACAGTCTGACACGTATCACATCCATATATACGATTTCCTATTTTATCGCGATATTCTTCAGGTAGGAATCCTTTCGTCTGTGTTAAAAACGCAATACACTTCTTCGAATCTAACTGTCCCCCCTGTATTAAAGCACCTGTAGGACAAATATCGATACATTTCGTACAGCCCCCGCATTGATCTTCTATCGGCTTATCTGGCGGGAATGGAACATTTGTAATCATTTCCCCTAAGTATACGTACGAACCGAATTCAGGTGTAATAATAGCACAGTTTTTCCCACTCCAGCCAATGCCTGCACGCTCTGATACAGCTCGATCACTTAATTCACCTGTATCAACCATGGACTTCACTTCTATATCTGGAAGTTTTTCAATTAAATATGCTTCTAATTTTTGCAAACGATCTCGTAAAACAAGATGATAATCTTGTCCCCAAGAAGCACGGCAAAAAATTCCACGGCGTTCTCCACGCTTACTTAATGGTGCATTTTTTAATTTTGAAGGATATGCTAAAGCAATCGCAATAATTGATTTAGCACCCGGTAATAAAAGTTGCGGATTCGTTCTCTTCTCTATATCAGGCTCTTCAAATCCAGATTGATAATTTAATTGTTGTTGCTGGATTAAGCGCTGCTTTAATTCCTCAAAAGGAGAAGCACTCGCAAAGCCTATTTTATCTATGCCAATTGTTTTACTATACGCAATTACATCTTGCTTTAATTGTTCAAAATCCACTCTTAATCGCCTCCTCAGATGAATCTATCATCCCTTATGTAACGACTTTATTGGTTAGTAATTCACTTTTGGAATACTATTATTTACTTCTATTTTCGCATGTAATTATATTTTTCAAACATTAAAAAACGCAATGCCTCGTTTATCTCGGAAACGAAACACTGCGTTGATCACAATTTATAGAAAAACATTTAATAAAATTTGGAGCGGGTGAAGAGAATCGAACTCTCGACCAGAGCTTGGAAGGCTCTTGTTTTACCACTAAACTACACCCGCAAATATGAATTACATATAAGATATTAGAATAACTTATGTAAAGTAGTATAGCATGTTAAAAAAATAGAGGCAAGAATTTTATCGAAAAAAGTCGAAAAAGTGATGAGAGACCTCATCACTTTTTCAATTCTTTATCAATGGCCTTCTTCATACTATCGAAATCAGGGTTTGCAAGATTTCCGTTTACATATACTGAAGGAGCACCTTGAACTTTTAATTTTTGAGCACGATCTGAATCTTTACGTACTTTTTCTGTAATTTCTTTACTGTGTAAATCTTTCTTAAATTGCTCTACATCAACTTTTGGAAGTTTCTCTTTCACAATGCTAAGAAGCAAATCTTCTGTAATCCATTCTTCCGTATCTTTCTTTTGATTTTGATAAATCTCATCATAGAAAATCCAGAATGAATCTTTATCTTGTTTATAAATTGCTTCACCAGCTGCTGCACCTAAATCCGAGTCTTTTCCGATAAATGGGAAGTTAATAAAATATAACTGCACTTTGCCTTTATCAATATACTCTTCTTTTAATCGAGGTAATACTGTTACATCCCAAGTACGACAAGCAGGACATTTAAAGTCTCCAAATTCAACTACCTTAACTGGAGCATCATCTTTCCCTAAAGATTGTTGCGTGGAATAAGCAAACATCTCATTCCCTTTATCTTTTTTGTCATTTATGATGCTATACGCAATTGTTCCAATTACAATCAATACTGCGATAGAAAAAACTATACCAAGAGCCATGAGTTTATTTGATTTCATATACATTCCTCTTTAAATTCATATTCTGTATACAGCATTGTACACAATACACATAATATCAACACTTATATACGTCACGCAATGAACACGCTCACATAAATTACAAAAACACAATAATTGTGACGATATTGTGTCACAATTTGTCACAATTTATTCAAAAAAAGAAGCTCCTCTGTAGAAACTTCTCTTAACTTACTGCTTTTTTACGCGCACTATTTAACATCGACTGCTCTATTTTTATATCATGACGAATTACTAATTTCTCACTAACTGCTTGAACATACTCATCATGGCTTATATAGCCTTCTTTCTCCATTAGTCTCAACACAACATTTCGTCTCTCTACTGCTTTATCATAATTTTGGGCAGGTGAGTAATAAGCAGGTGCTTTTACTACAGCAGCCATCATTGCACTTTCCGCCAACGTTAATTGGTTCACCTTTTTACCGAAGTAAAGGTTTGCTGCTTTTTCAATTCCCCATGCTCCTTCACCATAATAAATGTTACTTACATATAATTTTAAAATTTCATCCTTCGTAAATGTGCGGTCAATTTTTTTCGTATAAAAAATCTCTTTCCACTTACGAGAAAATGTACGCTCATTAGTTAAAAAAGCATTTTTAGATAGCTGCTGTGTAATCGTGCTTCCTCCTTGCACGACACCACCAGCCTTTATATTCTCAACAGAGGCCCTAATAATTGCTATATAATCTAAACCGTTATGATGATAAAATCTTTTATCTTCTGTCGCAATAAATGCATGTGTTAATGATTCTGGCACCTCTAAATTAGCCGGTACATGTAATTTACTAATGTCACTTTTCTCAATCATTACATTTCCAATGAATAATAACGTACAACTTAACAATAATAATAATATAATGGCTTTATAAAAAAGTTTAGTCATTGGATTTAATGCAACTTTTTGATGATAGTTCACCCTAGATAATACTCGTTCTTTCATCTTGAACACCTCTTTTCCACACAGCATATAACTCTTACTTTAAGAATACATTGTTGTAAAAAAATATCCCATCGATTTCTCTTACACGTACCTTACATCATTGTAAGGTATAAAGTGAAACTTTAATCAGCCCTCACCAATCACGTTCCCGGCAAATAGCAGGGTAAAAAAGTATTGTATCACAGACCTTTTTTATCTACTATTCATCTGAAATATTGAATATAGATTATAGATTATATTCAATCACGAATAACCAATAACAGAGTAAGCCTTAAGGCTATTATATTTTCACTTTATACTTTAATTATATCATCTACAAATATATGTACTTTTGAGTATCTAGTAATCTTAATGTATATAACATATACATTATACGGAACAAACGTTCTATAAATCAATACTAACACTATTATTATTTTGACCTTTTTCTTAAACAGTATACAAAAAAGAGTAGTGATTTGAATGTATCTCAAATCAGCTACTCTTTTCTTTACAATCTTCCTATTAAATTATATGGCTGTACTTCCCACGTTTCATACGGAATACAATGTGTTGCTCTCATTGCATCAAGCGTTCTGGATTTCATATGAGGACGAGTTATATACTCATCTATGTTCTCTTCATTTAAATCAACAAATTTAGCCTCTTGTATTTCTTCAGGTTGAATTTTTATTTCGCCACTCACATATGCTACTTTAAAAACAACAGCTAGAATGTGCATAGAGGCATTATAATAAACCCCGGTAATTCCGATAGGCTTCACCGTTAACCCTGTTTCCTCTTTTATTTCCCTACAGACAGCTTGATCGAGTGCTTCTCCTTCTTCTACCTGTCCTCCTGGCATTTCCCACGTATCAGCTCGCCAGTGTACCTTTGTTAATAACACTTCATTTTTCTCATTTGTTAAATAACCTGCTACGGCAACTATATGCTTTGGTGTCTTATGTTCCATACTAAGCCTCCTAGAAATAATGGTTATTTCATATATCCCTATAAGCATATTCCCTATCTACACCAAAATACCTTTAATAATTCATCACCTTAATTAACTTCATAAAAAAAGCCCCTATTCGTTAAACGAAAAGGGGCTTTCATCGTATTACTCTCCTAAGTCTACGTTGTGGTAAACTTGTTGTACATCTTCTAAATCTTCTAATGCATCAACCATTTTCTCAAATTGTACTTGAGCATCTTCAGGAAGTGTAACATCACTTTGTGCAAGCATTGTTAATTCTGCAACTGTAAATTCTTCAACACCAGCACCTTTAAGTGCAGATTGTACTGAATGGAATTGATCTGGTTCAGCATACACGATAACAGCATCTTCTTCTTCTAGAATGTCACGTGCATCTACATCTGCTTCCATTAAAATTTCAAGAACTTCATCTGATGTTTTACCTTCAAGGCCGATAACAGCTGTCGCATCAAACATGTAAGCTACAGAACCGTTTACACCCATGTTACCACTGTTTTTGCTAAATGCAGCTCGTACATCTGCTGCAGTACGGTTTACGTTATTTGTAAGTGTATCTACAATAACCATGGCTCCATTTGGTCCAAATCCTTCATAACGAAGCTCGTCATAATTTTCCTCTGAACCGCCTTTTGCTTTTTCAACTGCACGATCAATAATTGTTCTTGGTACATTGTATGTTTTCGCACGTTCTAATACGACTCTAAGCGCTTGGTTTGATTCTGGATCTGGCTCGCCTTGTTTTGCCGCCACATAAATTTCACGTCCAAATTTCGCGTATATACGGCTTGTATTTGCATCTTTTGATGCTTTTTTGTCTTTAATATTGTTCCATTTACGGCCCATACTTTCCACTCTCTTTCTCGTTTTAAATCTACATAAAAATATTAATATGAAATATAATGTGTGTTCAACACATTTTTAAAAGAAATATAAAAAGTTCATTTTTGATTCATATTACAGACATAATATAAATCACTATCATTTTGTTCTTTCGACAAGTTATATTATACATGAATTCCTAAGTTTATTACGAATTTTAGCATCACATAATATAATTTAACAAAAAAGACTCTAACATTTCTGTTAGAGTCTTTTTATATTGCTGATACCTATTTCCATAATATTCCTATAATTACTTTCTATTGTTGTATAATAAAAACAGGGAAAAATTTGAAGAAAAGATGAAGGGAGAATTATGACACATTCAAATGAAAAAAATCACATGCTTTTAAAGGAATAGGAGAAAAGTTAAACCCAACTATCTATCAAGTAAGATTCATGAAATGAGATGAACCAATCCAATTTGAGGCGTTTCCTAAATTGAAGGAATTAGGGGACTGGTTGAGTACTTCAACGCACATGTGGTCGTGCCACTCAACTATGTACAAATACAACAGAGAAAAGTTTGAAAAGAAGTTTTTAGAAATTACGAAATTAACAGCTGATCATGTACTAATATCTACTGGTGGTGTCGGATTTAACTTCATGTCACCCGGGTGGAGAAATTCTCTCTAGAGTGCTCGAAGGGCATATTATAGAATACCGCAATTAAAAGGATAAAATTGAATGTTTGTTTTTATCCTTTTAATGTTTCGCAGTTTACTCACCGTACACTTTTTGTGCTTATTTTGTCATGTAATGAAAAGAAAACACAAAAAAACTCTATACTAATTGTATAGAGTTTTTTTACGACGTTCATGATACCGATGGTCGGGGTCGAACCGACACTCCCGAAGGAACACGATTTTGAGTCGTGCGCGTCTGCCAATTCCGCCACATCGGCACAAAAGAAAAGGCGGCAACCGGATTTGAACCGGTGATAAAGGTTTTGCAGACCTCTGCCTTACCACTTGGCTATGCCGCCATATTAAATTTTATTGGAGCGGAAGACGGGATTCGAACCCGCGACCCCAACCTTGGCAAGGTTGTATTCTACCACTGAACTACTTCCGC
>NZ_JBXAEZ010000008.1:0-222981 GCF_058792475.1 Bacillus sp. MT94
TAAAGTTAGTTTGTCTAGCATCTAAAAATAAAAATTGACGTTTCACGTTGTTTGTTTCGTTCAGTTTTCAAAGAACTAATTGGTCGCTCATTTGCGACTTCCTTATGTTAACATCTTCATTTTTCAATGTCAACTAAGTTTTTCAATTTCTTTTTTGTCGTTTTCTGCGTTTCCGCATCAGCGACGGTTATTAATATATCATGCAGTATATACAGGGTCAATACTTTTCACAAAAAAATTTCACATCCCGTTAAAAACTTAAAATTCATTATAGCACCTATTCATTCTTCATGGCTCCTCTCCTATCCATTTCATATCTTATCTCTTTATCAATTTACGCGAGAGTGAAAATTCTAAATTTTATGTTATATTATTATTATAGGAGTGTGGTGAGAATGAGCATTAAGTATTCAAACAAAATCAATAAAATCCGGACCTTTGCATTAAGTTTAGTATTTATCGGCCTCTTCATTGCATACTTAGGTGTCTTTTTCCGCGAAAACATTATTATCATGACAACTTTTATGATGGTTGGCTTTTTAGCTGTTATCGCTAGCACTGTCGTTTATTTTTGGATTGGTATGTTATCTACTAAGACTATCCAAATTATTTGTCCAAGCTGTGATAAGCCAACAAAAATGCTCGGCCGTGTCGATGCATGTATGCACTGCAATCAACCTTTAACACTAGATCGAGATCTAGAAGGAAAAGAATTTGATGAAAAGTATAATAAGAAGAGTTATAAATCATAAGTATCAAGGGAAATACGAGTTTGCAACACTACAAACGTTTCAACTCATTAAAAAGTTGATTTCTTAAGAAATCAACTTTTTAATTGTTTTATTAAATTTATTACACCTATTTTTTCGAAATAACAGTAAACATCCCTGTCATGTTAGGCGAATAATCTTTAAAATCATATTTTTCGTAGAATGACGTTTTCCCTTGCGACGCAAACAAACCAATGAATGCTTTATCTGGAGCATTCTGATTTAAGTATTCTACTAAAGTATTCATTATTTTCTTTCCAATACCATTCTTTTGATACTCTGGATGAACCACTATATCTTGAATATAGAAATAGATAGCCCCATCACCAACAATTCTGCCCATGCCGATGATTTGATTATTATCCTTGACTGTTATACAGTAAATCGAATTTTGAAGTGATATTTCCACCACCTCAAAGTTCATATAATTAGTCCATCCCACAGAATCACATAAATATTTATATTCTTCCAATGTTGGAATGTCACTTTTAATCTCATATTTCTTCAAAATGTCCCCTCCAAGAATTCATTTCCACCAATACAAAGTAAATTCGACAAACTTTTATCTAACCCTTCTTACTAACTTAGCACTGTAAATCCCGATTAACCTCACGCTAATCCTTATATAATAAAGAAAGAGGCTGACGTATAGCCGTCAGCCTCTTTCTTTATTATATATTACGCCTTATGACACTCTGGACAAACGCCATAAATTTCTAAGCGATGACTATTGATAACGAAGCCTGTCGTTTTCGCAGCTTCCTCTTCCAGCTTTTCCAAGCCTCCATAAGGAAAATCAACAATCTTACCACATTTTTCGCAAATCACATGATAATGTTGACTTGTAACATAATCAAATCTACTTGAAGCGTCTCCATAAGTTAATTCCTTTACAAGTCCAACCTCTTTAAACACACGTAAGTTATTATAGACAGTTGCAACACTCATATTTGGAAACTTACCTTCTAATGCTTTATAAATATCATCCGCTGTTGGGTGCGTCATTGATTCCACAAGGTACTCTAAAATAGCATGACGCTGTGGAGTAATGCGTACACCCGTATTTTTCAGCATTTCTAGCGCTTCTTTTAATTCTTCTTTGACCACCGTCATGCACCCCGATTCTATACGGATTATTATTTTATAATTCTTATAAAGAGTGTACTCCTTTTCTTATAAATCGTCAATATTTCTACTATAAGTATGTGGTTTATTTTTATATTCAGGACTTGTTTTTATGTATCTTTCCCTTTTTCTTCATATATTACATAGAAAAAAGTGCGACATAATCGCACTTGGAATACTATCATCTGAGGAGGTATGCCCTACACTTCCACTTTATGTAAGGCAGTAAAATATGTATAGACACTTGCCTTGTTTCTGCATATTTTATCTCCAACGTAGATTTATTTTATATAAGAAAGAACATCCTCAATATGTCCTTTCACTTTCACTTTACGCCACTCTTTTACAAGTTCACCGTCTTTATTAATAAGGAATGTAGAACGCTCGATTCCCATATACTCTTTCCCAAAGTTCTTTTTTAACTTCCAAACATCGTATAACTCTGCTACTTTATGATCTTCATCTACTAAAAGTGTAAATGGTAATTCATGTTTCTCAATGAATTTCAAATGTCTATTCGCTGAATCAGGACTTACTCCAAGAATAACCGTATCCTTCTCTTGAAATACTCCATACGCATCACGAAAATCACATGCTTCAGTTGTACATCCTGGCGTCATATCTTTCGGGTAAAAATAGAGAACTACATTTTTACCGCGAAAATCAGCTAGGCTAACTTCTTCTCCGTTACTTCCCTCTAATGTGAATTCTGGTGCCATTTCTCCTACTGTAATCATTGTTATCACTCCTACTCTTTTCCTTTACTATAACAAATGCTTCCTTATTTTTCATTGTCTATTACAGACCTCATCACAAAAGCAAAAGGGAGTGTATATCCAATTAGCGCTTCTGCAATTGCAATCCATCGCCCAATTCCAATCGGAGATATGTCACCATATCCAACAGACAATAAAGTAACTGCGCTAAAATATAAACAAACTTCAACGAGTTGAAAAGAATGAACGTTCAAACTTTCTCCGTCCTCTTTCAAAACTGCGAAACCCATTTCCTCTAATACAACGTAACTTAATCCAAACGCGATCAGTACTGTTGTATAGATCAAAAATAATGTGGCCAAATTATACAGCGAAAAAAAACGCGTTGAATCTGAATAAGAACTCCATAATAATTGGACACTTTTCAAAATAGCGATTGCTGCAATTAATAGAATAAATCCCCATAACATGTCCTCCACCTCATTTTATATGTATGAGGTGGAGGACTGATTTATCCCTTAGAAACGAACAAGCTTCTATAATTAATTACCCGCGCCACGGTATCTTTTTACTCCTTGGTTCCAGAGGTTGATTGCAATCGTAAAACAGATAACACCAACAAGTGGCGTCGCGAATGCATAACTATTCCATTCTGTTTTTCTTAAAAAGTATGCTGCTGGATATACTCCAACAAACGCGAACGGTAAAACAAACGTTAAAATGAAACGAATTACACGATTATAAATATTAACAGGATAGCGCCCATAATTACCTATGTTATACATAAGGGGCATAATTGAACTTTTCGCATCCGACCAAAAACCAAGGCTCGCAAGCGTAACAAATATCCCTCCATATACAAGTGCTCCTCCTCCTACCATCAATATAAATAAGAAGAAATCATACCAGTAAAAAGATAATTGTAACTCCACAGCTGCATATCCCATTACAAAAATCCCTGTAATAGCTCCAATTAAAGATTCAAGTTCCATTCTTTCTAATATAATTTGAAATAGGCTATGGATCGGTCGCGTTAATACACGATCCATCTCCCCTTTAATAATGTATCGATCATTAAAATCCCATATATTAAAGAAAGCTGAAAAGATGGCAAATGGTACTAAAAAGAAACCATAAATAAAGATTACCTCTTCTCGACTCCATCCCTTCAATGCTTGTGTATGCCCAAATACAACGAGAATAAATATTAAATTAACTGCTTGAAGCGATAAATCAGAAAGTAAACCAACGATAAAATCGCCTCGATACTCCAATTTCGTTTTTATATATTGACTTGCATATTGTAAAAATAAGTTTATATATAGCATCTCATCATCCCCCTTGTACAATTAGACGTTTTCTCGCCGTTCTCCACATGAGTACAATTGGAATAATAAGTACAATCGCCCAAATCACTTGAAATACTAAAGCCTCATACAACTTACTCCCCTGTATACCTTGAGAAAAAATCATACTTGGAATATAACTAATAGCCTGAAACGGTAAAAACATCATTGCTTTTTGGGCCCATAACGGATAAAAACTAATTGGTAATAATAGACCTGAAAATAAATCAATAACAACGCGTTTTGCATACATAATCCCACTATTATTAAATAGGAAAAACGTAAGCATTCCCGTCATTAAATTAATTTGTGTATTAATAATAAAACTAAATATTAAGGATAAGAAGAAATATAACCAAGTTTGAAAATTCGTTGTAATTTGCAACGAAAATAATAACGTAACGATAACCATGCCTGGAATGGAAAAGAAGGCAAAACGGAATATCCCCTCGCCAAGACCTTGCATAACTTTCATTCCCAAATAGTTATACGGACGAATTAATTCTACAGCCACACGTCCTTCTTGAATCTCCATCGCAATTTCCCTATCTATATTATTAAAATAGAAGGCACGTGCCATCCACGCGATTGCGATATACGTGGTCATTTGCGAAATAGATAAACTTTCAATATTCTCTTTTCCGCTATAAATTGCTTGCCATAAAAAATAGTAAGCACCGATATTAATCGTATAAATTAAAATCCCACTATAGTAATTTGTACGATACGCAAGCATCATTAAAAAGCGAATTCGAATCATTTCAATATACTTACCCATGCGTAATACCTTCTTCATAAATGTTACGAATAATTTCCTCTGTAGACACTTCGTTAATTTTTAAATCTTTAATTTGAAAGGCTTGTACTACTTTAGAAATCAGCATTGAAATAATAACTTCTTCATTCGGAATTTTTGCAACCCATGCATTTTCCTCTTTTGCTTTCGACCAAACGACATGATTATCTGGCATAACCATTGATAAAGCTTGATAGGAAACTGGTGCAACAAACTGAAAGTGTATTTCCTTCTCTGCTCCCCACTGCGTACGAAGATTATTTAAAGAACCGTCATACATAATATTTCCTTCATCCAGCATGATAACACGCTCACATAAAGCTTCAATATCCGTAATATCATGAGTAGTTAATAAAATTGTTGTTTTATAACGTTCATTCATTTCTTTTAAAAATTCACGTATTTTCAATTTCACAAGTACATCTAACCCAATTGTTGGCTCATCTAAAAATAATAACGGTGGATTATGAATTAAGGCTGCTGCTAATTCACAACGCATTCTTTGACCGAGAGATAATTTTCGAACTGGTTTATCTAATAAAGGCCCTATATCTAACGTTTCAATTACGTGCTCCATATGCTCCTTATACTGAGCGTCTGATACACCATACACTTTCTTTAATAAACGAAACGATTCTTGGACTGCAATATCCCACCAAAGTTGCGAGCGCTGTCCAAAGACAACACCAATTGTTCTTACAAATTCTTCTCTTTGTTTATGTGGATTCATTCCATTTACTGTGATTTGCCCTGATGTCGGAGTCAAAATCCCCGTAAGCATTTTAATTGTTGTTGATTTACCAGCACCGTTCTCACCGATATAACCAACCATTTCACCTTGCTTTACAGTAAAAGATACATCATTTACTGCTGGTACTATTTTATAATTACGATTTAATAAATCGCGAAATGCACCCTTTAAGCCCGGACGACTTGAATAGGCTGTAAACTCTTTACGTAACCCTTGTACCTCAATTACCGATTTCATAATCGGACCCCCCTCCTAAATGTCACAACGAATAGTTTACCCAACTGCCTTCGCTATCACAAACAATACGTCTTTTCGAAAAACATGTTAGAATAATACATAGATTTTTGTAAGGAGATGAATTGTAGTGAAATTCACAAAGTCAGAAGAATTACATAAAGAAGCTTTAGAGCATATCGTTGGCGGTGTTAACAGTCCTTCTCGTTCTTTTAAAGCAGTTGGCGGCGGCGCTCCTGTTGCTATGGAACGCGGGAAAGGCGCTTATTTCTGGGATGTAGACGGAAATAAATATATCGATTATTTAGCAGCATACGGTCCTATTATTACTGGACATGCTCATCCGCATATAACAAAAGCAATTACAACAGCTGCTGAAAATGGGGTACTTTACGGAACACCAACAGCGCTAGAGGTAAAATTCGCAAAAATGTTAAAAGAAGCAATGCCTGCATTAGATAAAGTCCGTTTTGTAAACTCTGGTACAGAAGCAGTGATGACAACGATTCGTGTTGCTCGTGCTTATACAGGTCGCACAAAAATCATGAAATTTGCTGGTTGTTACCACGGTCATTCTGATTTAGTACTTGTGGCAGCTGGATCTGGTCCTTCTACTTTAGGAACTCCTGACTCAGCTGGCGTACCACAAAGTATCGCACAAGAAGTTATTACCGTTCCATTTAATAATGTAGAAACTTTAAAAGAGGCGTTAGATAAATGGGGTCATGAAGTAGCAGCTATCCTTGTAGAACCGATTGTTGGAAACTTCGGTATTGTAGAACCTAAACCAGGATTCCTTGAAAAAGTGAATGAACTTGTTCACGAAGCTGGCGCACTAGTAATTTACGATGAAGTTATTACTGCTTTCCGCTTTATGTACGGTGGTGCTCAAGACTTACTTCGTGTGACACCTGACTTAACAGCGCTTGGTAAAGTTATTGGCGGCGGTTTACCGATCGGTGCTTACGGTGGTAAGAAAGAAATTATGGAACAAGTTGCTCCGCTTGGACCTGCATACCAAGCTGGTACAATGGCAGGAAACCCTGCTTCTATGGCATCAGGTATCGCTTGTCTAGAAGTGCTTCAACAAGAAGGACTTTATGAGAAATTAGATGAACTTGGTGCAATGCTTGAAAAAGGAATTTTAGAGCAAGCAACGAAACATAATATCGACATTACATTAAACCGTCTAAAAGGAGCTTTAACTGTATACTTCACAACAAATACAATTGAAGATTACGATGCCGCACAAGATACAGACGGTGAAATGTTCGGTAAATTCTTCAAGCTTATGCTTCAAGAAGGAGTTAACTTAGCACCTTCTAAATACGAGGCATGGTTCTTAACGACAGAACATACAAAAGAAGATATTGAATATACAATCGAAGCTGTCGGCAGAGCATTTGCTGCCCTAGCAGACAATAAATAATCCCGTCATTAAAAGGAAAAAAGAAAGCTCACCTTTCTTTTTTCCTTTTTTCTATTTCATAAATCCCGTATTAATAGTATAATTATTCATAATTATCTGTTTTATATTCTTTTACAGCATTACTATCTCTGTGTACAAGGTGATTTGCACCTTAAATAGTAAGATTATTCTAACTTTTACAAGAGGGGGGATTGACGGATGCTCAATACAAAAAATACATGGACACCGTCTTTATTTCGAGATTATAGAAATGCAGAACACGATGCGTGTGGAATCGTTTCCGTTATGGAGAAACGAAAAATTGCTACAAAAGAAAACATTGACCTTTGTATTCAATCACTCGTCAAAATGAATCATAGAGCTGGTTTCATTAATGGTGAGGGCGATGGCATCGGCATTCACATTGATGTACCAAAAGCGCTTTGGAATGAAAAACTAAAAAGTAGCGGATATAATCCAACGATTGTGGATCATCCCCACTTTATCGTTGGACATTTTTTTCTAAATAAAAAAGAAAACATTACTATCTTAAAAGATTATATTCGTACGCAATTAAACAACAAAAAATTTACAATCATTTTCGAAAGTGATGATGTAACAAACTCCGATGCACTCGGTCCACTTGGTAAACAAGAAGAACCTTTATTTTGGCAAGTTGCCCTTATCGCAGAAAACGAAATTACAAATATTGAGCAAACATTATTTTCTGTCACAATAAAAATAGAGGAAAACGAAGCAATTCATGTTGCTTCATTAAGTCGTGATCATGTTGTATATAAAGTTCTAGGTGCTGGTGATACACTTGTTGCCTACTATAATGATTTACAACATCCACTTATCGCTTCAACTATGACATTAGGACATAACCGCTACTCTACTAATACATTATCTAATTTTTTTCGTGTACAACCATTTAGCATTCTCGGACATAATGGTGAAATTAACACAATCGCAAAATTACGCGATCAAGCTGAAATGATTGATGTACCACTTACTGCTGGAGGCAGTGACTCTCAAGATTTAAACCGCATCTTAGAAACTCTACTTGTTCAATACGACTACAGTTTATTTGAAGCAATGGAAATATTGTTCCCTCCAATTATTAATGAAATTAAACTTTATGAAACACCTTTACAAGATTTATATACGTATATACGTGAAGCATGGGGACATTTTGCACAAGGACCAGCTGGCATCATTTCCCGTTTTAAAGATGAAGCTGTTTTCAGTGTTGATTCCCTTGGATTACGCCCAGTATGGAAAGTAGAGACAGAGAGCTCTTATATTTTCTCTTCTGAACCTGGAGTTGTATCACCAACTAAATATGTAGCAGAACCAAAACCACTCGCCCCTGGAGAAAAGGTTGGATTAAAATGGAATGAACAAGATGAACTTGTTCTTTATGAATATGACAAATATCAAATCCAAGTATATAACCGTTTTAAAAAGCGAATTGATACTACCAATTACCATTTAAATTTATCTATCCCTGAAACGAAAAAAATCCAAGGGCTATGTGATTCTGTTCAAGTTGAAACGAAACAATACGTCGCTTTCGGATGGGACCGAGAACATATTCAGCTCCTTGAACAGATGGCAACAAAAGGCGTTGAGCCAATACGCTCACTTGGGCATGACTCACCACTTGCCGCACTCGATACTGATAGACGAAATATCGCTGACTTTATTAAAGAAAGTGTAGCTGTTGTTACAAACCCTGCAATTGACCGTGACCGTGAAATTGAACACTTCTCTACACGTACTGTACTTGGAGAGCGTCCAAGTTTATTAAGCGGCGCAAAACGGCCATTTGTAGTTGAAATGCTTTCACCAATTATTTTAGAAGGCAGCGTGGCACAACCTATTGCAGAGGAATTACACACAATTACGTATGAACAACTCATAGAGTTATTTATGACTCATAACTCTATCGCCACAATCTCTGCTACATTCAGCTCGTCAGAAACTCTGCAATGTGCATTAAGCCGCATTAGTTCTGAAGCGATAGCTGCTGTTAACAATGGTGCTTCTCTACTAGTATTAGATGACGCAAAAGCCCATCTAAATGAACGCTTGTGGATTGATCCACATTTAGTTACTGCTAAAGTACATCAAGCATTAAGTGAAAATAAATTACGCCGCAATTGTTCTCTCGTTATACGTTCTGGTGCTCTTCGCTCCTTACATGACATTGTCACACTATATGGATTAGGAGCAGATGGTATTAATCCATATTTATTATTCGCCACTGTAAATGATGGAACAAAAACACCAATTACGAATCTGTATAATGCACTTAATAAAGGATTAGAAAAAGTCATTTCAACAATTGGAATTCATGAGTTACGTGGTTACGGACGTCTCTATTCATCTATTGGGTTACATGAAGAAATTGCAAATATATTACAAATTACAAATTTCTTCGGTTCAAATGATTTAGCTTTTTCACTTGAATCACTTACTGAAGATGCAAAAATACGAGCAGAGGATTATAACAATCCTAAAATTAGAATGCGAAAATCATTTCATATATTCCCGCGAATTTGGAAAGCAATTGGCGATGTTGCAAAAGGAAATTCTTATGATGATTACCGTGACAAGTTAAGTGAACTAGAAGAGAATAATCCAATCGCAATCAGACACCTTGTTCAAACGAAACAAACAAAACATGTCGTTCCAACTGAAGAAGTATCTATCGGCATTCAAAATCATAATTTACCATTTATTATTAGTTCTATGTCATTTGGTTCTCAAAACGAAATCGCCTTTCGCGCATATGCAGAAGCGGCCGATCAGCTAAATATGATTAGCTTGAACGGTGAAGGCGGCGAAATTAAAGATATGATTGGGAAATACCCACATACACGTGGACAACAAGTGGCATCTGGACGATTTGGAGTAAATGCCGAACTACTAAACTCATCAAACTTAATTGAAATCAAGATCGGTCAAGGCGCAAAGCCTGGAGAGGGTGGACATTTACCTGGTTCAAAAGTGACAGCCAAAATAGCTGAAGCACGTAATGCGACAATCGGCTCAGATTTAATTTCACCTTCTAATAACCATGATATTTATTCAATTGAAGATTTAGCTCAAATGATTACAGAAATTAAAACAGCTAATCAACTTGCCAAAGTAGCCGTGAAAGTCCCTGTCGTTCCTAATATCGGAACAATTGCTGTCGGTATCGCCAAAGCTGGCGCTGATTTTATTAACATTAGCGGATTCGATGGCGGAACAGGTGCTGCACGTATTCACGCATTGCAGCATGTAGGTCTCCCTGTAGAAATTGGTGTTAAAGCCGCTCACAACGCTTTATTAGAAGCAAGCATGAGACATAAAGTAGAGATTTGGGCAGATGGTGGTATTCGAAGTGTAAATGATGCCTTGAAAATCATGCTCCTCGGAGCAAACCGTATTGGATTTGGCACACTATCAATGATTGCAATCGGCTGTACTACTTGCCGTGGGTGCCATCTAGATACTTGCCATGTTGGAATTGCGACACAAATCGAGTCTGAAGCACAAGCAAAAGAACACGGATTACGCCGCTTCGTCCCGCGCGAATTAGAAAGCGCAGTTGCCGGCCTGTTAAATTTATTCACCTCTTTCGGTGTAGAACTACAACGATTAACAGGACAGCTTGGGTATACAAATTTACAAACAATTGTTGGGCGTTCTGATTTATTAGAGCAAGTTCGAGGCGAAAATTTATTAAACTTATGTAATTTACTACAAATAATAGAACATCCATCTGTTACAACAACAGAAGACGTGCCGGAAAAACAATTTAAAACCGTTCATTCCGCTGACTCAAAAGAATTAGTAGGCGTTGGTGTAGAGCAACGCGTTATGGGTGGTCTAGAATCATGTTATCGCGTTCGCAGTAAACTATATGAAGCTACTCAACTTGAACCACTTACATTAAAGTATACGAATGGTTCTATTCCCGGAAATGGGTTAGGTGCTTACAATAGTGAAAATTTATTTATACACGTAAATGGCGGCGCACAAGATGGCATTGGTAAAACTTCCTTTGGTGGTGGTATTTATATAACGAAATCAAAAGGAGAAGATGGAGTATATTATAACGGTTCTGTCGGAAAAGGATTTGGATATGGTGCACAAAAAGGGGCACTATACGTGCAAGGGAACGCTGATGCTCGCGCTGGCATTCGCCTTTCTGGGGCAGACATGATAATTGGAGGTAGAATAACAAAACCACTCCGTGAAAAAGAGCACGGGAATATAGGGGCATACTCCAATATTAAAGGGTTTGCTTTTGAATATATGACAAATGGGCGAGCGCTTGTTTTAGGTGACCCTGGTCCATGGATTTGCGCCGGCATGACTGGCGGTGTTGTTTATTTACGTCATGATTCAAACTTAGGCTTAACAGAACAAGCCTTAAAAAGAAGAATCGCAAAAGGGGCAAATGTTACATTACAACCAATTAGTAAAAACGGTTTGAAAGATGTAACTGAATTATTGTTAGACTATATTCGTGTACTAAACGAGCATGAGCAATATGAGGAAGTTGCTTTGTTAACCCCGTTATTAGATGATATACAAAACCAGTTTTTTGAAATTATCCCGAAAAAAGAACAGGCAGATCCATCTATCTCAACAGAGTAACATGAGTAATTTTCATTATTAAGAAAAAATTGACGAAGTACACTTCTCATAGTAATCTATAGTAACAATTTGAGACCTGCTGAAATTCAGCAGGTCTTTTTACTAAAAACTGATGTTTAAAAGAAATTAGGAAAAATTATAAAGTGAAACTTTAATTAGCCTACAGCAATTGAGCGTTTACCGGCATCCAGCTACTGAATTTAGAGGCGGGAATCTTACTGTTCACAATTAGCGCGATAAAATGAATACTAATTTCTTTTAACGTCACTAAAATATCACTTGCTAACATATTGTAATGAATGTATAGTATCATGTTGTACATTCATTATGACAAGAGAAAGGATCTTATTAAGGGTATGAAACTTGGTGCTCGCATTTTAAAAACGGGTATTGCCATCACGTTAGCTTTATTTGCTTGTATTTTACTTCAATTACCGAGTCCGGTATTTGCGGGAATTTCAGCTATCTTTGCTGTTCAACCGTCTGTATACCGTTCTTATTTAACCGCACTTGAACAAATTCAAGCAAATGTAATCGGTGCGATATTTGCTATCGCATTTGCTACTGCTTTTGGACATAATCCTTTTATTATTGGATTAACATGTATATTAGTAATTGCTCTTACACTGCAATTACGATTAGAAAACACAATATCAATTGCTTTAGTAACAGTTATCGCCATTATGGAGTATCAAGGCGAAGATTTCTTTAGTTTTGCCTTACTTCGCTTTGCGACGATTATGATTGGTATTATTGCGGCTTCACTTGTAAATTTAGTATTTATGCCGCCGAAATATGAAACAAAACTTTATCATCGTATCGTTGATAATACAGAAGAAATTGTAAAATGGATTCGAATGAATAGCAGGCAAGCTTCTGATTTTACAACGCTAAAAACTGATATTGATCGTATGAAAGAAAAAATGATCAAATTAAACCATTACTATTTGCTGTATAAAGAAGAAAGAAGCTACACGAAAAAAGTAAAGTTCGCAAAAATTCGTAAGCTCGTTTTATTCAGACAAATGTTAGCGACAACAAGCCGTGCTTTAAGTACGTTAAAATCATTACACCGTACTGAAAACGAACTGCGTTACATGCCGGAAGAGTTTCAGGAATCTATACAAAACGAACTTGACTCATTAACGCATTATCATGAACAAGTTTTATTAAAATTTATTGGTAAAGCAAAAAAACAACAATCTGTTGAGATGCTTGATGAAGTTGAAACAGGTAAACAAGAATTAATTGATATCTTTATGGAATATCAAAATAAGGACGATGAAGAAGCATATAAAACATGGCTACATCTCTTCCCTCTTATTTCTTCCATTATTAACTATAGTGAAGAAGTAGAGCATTTAGATTTACTTGTAGATAGCTTCTACACATACCATAAACCAGAAAAAGAACTCCAAATCGATGATAAAAAAGAAGACGAATAAAAAAACAGCTCCTTTTATGCTAAAGGAGCTGTTTCTGTTATATGTTGAAGTTGATATAAATTGTAATAAAATCCTTTTTTTCGCATTAACTCTTCATGAGAACCAGTCTCTTTAATCTCACCGTCTTCAATGTAAATAATCGTATCAACATGCGTAATCGTCGCTAATCGATGTGCGATTATAATCGTCGTCCTGTCAGCAGCTAACGTCTGAAGCGCCTCTTGAATATACCTTTCATTTTCTAAATCCAATGCCGAAGTTGCTTCATCCAATATAAGTACCGACGGATTCTTTAGAAACACTCGTGCAATTGCCACACGTTGTCTTTGCCCGCCCGATAGCTTTACACCACGTTCTCCAACGACAGTATTATAACCATCTGGTAAGTCTATAATAAAATCATGAATTTGCGCAGCTTTGGCAGCTGCAATCACTTCTTGCTCTGTAGCTTTCGGATTTCCATATAATATATTTGCTCCAATTGTATCGCTAAACAATAAATTATCTTGCAGTACAATTCCAATATTACTACGTAAATTTCTCATATTATACTTTCTTACATCTATCCCATCTACATAAACCGCTCCCTCAGAAACATCATAGAAACGCGGGATCAAACTAGCAAGAGATGACTTTCCTCCCCCACTCGCTCCTACAAGCGCTACTTTCTCTCCAGGCTGCATAGTTAATGACAAGTTGTGTAATATCTCTTTTTCATCTGCATTATAACGAAAAGAAACATTATCAAATACAATTTCTCCATTTAATTTTTTCGTTTGTACCGCATTTGGCACATTAACAATATCGTATTTTTCATCTAACAGTTCAAACACACGGTCCATCGATGCAAAAGATTGTGTTAATGTTGTAGATGAATTAACAAGGCGGCGAAGCGGACTATATAAACTATCCATATATCCAACAAAAGCTACCATCGTCCCTAGCGTTAACTGCCCTTGAATTACTTCATATGCTGCAAAACCAATCACAAGTAATGGACCTAAATCTGTTAACGTATTTACTGCCGAGAATGTTCTCGCCGTCCAACTTGTATGGGTTAATGCTTTCGTTAAAAATTCATTATTTCTTTTTTCAAACTGCTTCCCCTCATACTCTTCTAACGCAAAGCTACGTGTCACTTGCATTCCTTGAATACGTTCATGCAAATATCCTTGCATCGTCGCTAACGCTTGTGAACGCTCTTTCGTCAATTTCCGAAGACGTCCGAAAAAATATTTCACTGCAATTACATAAATAGGTAAAATCAATAACGCAACAAATGTTAATTTTATATTCATAGAAAACATAACAATGATGGCAATAGCAATTGTTGCAGTATCTAACCAGACGTTCATCAAACCAGTAATTACAAAATCCTTCGTTTGTTCTACATCATGGATGACACGCGAAATAATCTCTCCTGTTTTTGTATTGGAGTAATAACGTAAACTTAATTTTTGTAAGTGACCAAAAATATACTTCCGCAAATCATACAGTATTGTATTTGCGATACGCTGCGCGAAATATTGACGATAATATTCAATCGGTGGTCTTAATACCGCAAAAATAAAAAAAGCAATTCCAATCGCTGTTATTAATTGAGATGTTTTATCTTGAAGTGAACCTCCGCCTTGAATTACATCATCGATAATATACTTTAATAACCACGGCATAATAAGTGGGATACCAAACTTAACTAGTCCAATAATAATTGTAATAGCGATAAGCCATCGATATGGTTTAACAAATTGTAAATATCTTTTTATGCCCTGCACATAATCCCCCCTCTAATAGGACAAACCTGCCGGGAAGCCCCCTGCAGGTTTGTTTTAATTTCTGTACATTAAATATCGTTCATACCACATATCTACGAAGTCTGGTGCGAACGGACCTTTTCTTTGATGAATCCACTGTGTTAAATGTGCTACATTTCGTTTTAAAATTGTATCGATAACAGGTGGATACTGCATAATTTGACTATGTTTTTCATACTCATCTTCATCTAGAAGCGTATATGTCATATCTGGATACACTTTAATATCTAAATCATAATCAATATACTTTAATGCTTCAGAATCATACGCAAAAGGGGAGCTTAAATTACAATAATAATATACGCCCTCTTCCCTAAGCATCCCAATCACATTAAACCAATAGTTGGCATGAAAATAACAAATTGCTGGTTCACGCGTAATCCATGTTCGGCCATCCGATTCTGTAACTACTGTACGATCATTCGCTCCGATCACAAGACTCTGTGTCCCTTTTAAAATTGTTGTTTCTTCCCACATTCTATGAATGGAGCCATTATGTTTATAACTATGTATTTGTACTTTTTCTCCTTCTTTGGGAAATCCCATATATGCTCCCTTCTTTCAACTGCAAATGCCCTTTGAACGGCATTCACTTTTCTTCTATTATAACTTTTTTGTCAAAATTTTAAAACTAAAGGGATAAGACTCTATTTTCCACACTGAATATGCAGGAGGTTTATCGTTGAATACAATAATACCCAATCTTCTCAGAACACAAGGATTGTACTGTATTATTTATAAACGAGGACATGTAATAGAAAAAGCCCCTCTCTATTTGAAGGACTTTTCACCTGAAGGCAATAATATATCTTATCCTAAATTTGAAATCATTTTTTCAGTTGTAAAAGATTGGATTACACTATTCGTTTGTTCTTCAAATTTCTCATGTAACATCTTCAACGCTACTTCTGTTCTATATATTTCCTGACGGATAAAATGCAGTTCTTTTTTATCGCACGTATCTTTTTCATTCATTTCAATTTGTTGATACTTCTCTAAGTGTGATTGCAATTTTAACAGCTCATCCATCGTTTCCAATTGTTCTCCCACCAACTTATCAAAATCGTTCATTACTTACCCCCTTTTGGATTTCTTCATCAGTTATTATTCCTAATTACATATTTCTAATCTTTAACTTCCTTCTCCTTTGACAACATTTGTTGACTTATTAGAAGTTATGTCGTTCACTTTCTTTTCATTACAATGACCCGCACACAAAGAAAACACTTCTCTCGAATTGGAGAAGTGTTTTTCTTTCATTACTCGTTTGAACTAGAAGATTGTGATTGTTTTGCAGCTGACTTAGCATTTTGTTTTTTCACAGCATGCACGTCTGTTTCAGTTGCAAATTCTGTACCATAACTAGCGTTTGCACTTTGTGCACCAGAAGCTTGTGCTTTCTTTGCTTCTGATTGTGCGTTTGCTTGTTTTACTGCTTGTACATTTGTTTCAGTTGCAAACTCTGTACCATAACTAGCATTTGTACTTTGAATGCTAGCACCAGAAGTTGCCTTGTTATAACCTTGTTGTTTTTTACTCATCTTTCTCACCTCCACAATCAATAATGTAACCAATTCAACTAGAAGCTATCCGTAATTTTCTTTTAAAAAAATTCCGCATACATCTCTTGTTACTCATTCAAACTATAGAAAATGGAGGTGGAAATATGTATATAGGACGCGATATGACTGAACTAACGATGCTTTCAAAAAACGAATGGAAAGAAGATGAATTAGCTTATTTTCATCATTCATTACAACAGATTTTGCCCTATTTAAATGCGGAAGGGCAAAGTATTTATAAAGAAATTGTAATAGAGATCGAATCAAGGGGCGGCTTACAAGAAGGTGATGCCAGTTGGACTCATGGGACAAAAATTTCTTACGATTAAAAAAGTGTTCCCAATTTAGGGAACACTTTTTTGTTTATTGCATTGTAATTTTCTCAACACAACTCTCATAAATCGTACGATGCGATTTAGAGAAAGGTAACTGCCCAAATGCTTCTTTCGATACAAGTTTCAATGTATCTGTTTCAACAATATCACCGGTTACTTTTCCGTAAAATACAAATATATCCCAAGTACGATGAGTAAATGTATGTTGTACATTCATTGCGTACTCATCAATAGAAATCGAAAGCTCAAACTTTTCTTTCATATAATCTATAAGCTGTTCTTTCTGACTTCGAATCCCTTCGCCAAGTTCAATATTCGGAAACTCCCACATATTAGCTAATAATCCGCTACTTGGACGTTTATTAATAACGTAACGACCATCTTCAGTTTGAAGTACTCCTGCAACAAGCGGTACCATTGTAGGAGCTTTCGCTTTACTTTTTACTGGTAGTTCTTTTTGAACACCTTCAGCATATCCTCTGCAATGCTCACGTACAGGACAAAGTAAGCAAGATGGATTTTTTGGAATGCAAATCAATGCACCTAACTCCATCAAACCTTGATTAAAATAAGATGGATTTTCTTTCGAAATAATTTCACGCACAATCTCTTCAAACACTTTTCTAGTCTTTGGTTTTGCAATGTCATCCCATACTGATAAAATGCGAGATAATACACGCATAACATTTCCGTCAACTGCTGGCTCTGGTATACCATATGCGATACTTAAAATAGCACCTTTTGTATATGGTCCTACTCCTTTTAACTTTTCAATTTTCTTTACATCACTCGGTACTATTCCGCCATATACTTCTTTTACCTCTTTTACAGCCGCGTGTAAATTACGTGCTCTAGAATAATACCCTAAACCTTCCCATGCTTTTAATACTTCTTCATCATCTGCGTTCGCTAACGCTTCAAGTGTAGGAAACTTCCCCATAAAATTTGCGTAATATGGTTTTACAGCTTCTACTCTTGTTTGCTGTAACATAATTTCAGAAACCCAAACGCGGTATGGATCTTTATTCTTTCTCCACGGTAAGTCGCGCTGTTCTTCTTCAAACCAACCAATTAAATCATTTTGAAACTGCTCTATATTAAAATTTTTTAGTATTTCAAGTGTCAAACTTGATCCCCCTCATTTTTTTGCATATAAGTACTATTATAAAGATTTTAGGAAAAAATTTAAGTAAGATGACATAGGAAATTGAAGGCAAAGGACTTGAGGTATCGAATAAAAAGAGTTACATTAATAAAAAACGGAGGTGGATTTCTATGGACACAGCCACTCACCTTGTTATGGGTATCACTTTAGGTAGCTTAGCAACATTAGACCCAGCCATAGCACAAAGTGATATTGGCCCACAAGCTGTTATGCTTGCTACAATTGCTGGTTCCAACATTCCTGACATTGACACAGTTTTAAAATTGCGTAATAACGCTAAATATATAAGAAATCATCGCGGAGTTACTCATTCCATTCCCGCGGTAATTCTTTGGTCATTCCTTATAAGTGGCATCTCTTTCGCCTTCTTTTCAGACGCTCCATATCTTCATCTACTACTTTGGTCATTTATTGCAGTCTTCCTTCACGTCTTTGTAGATATTTTCAACGCCTATGGTACACAAGCATTACGGCCTTTCACAAAAAAATGGGTCGCACTCGGCGTGATTAATACATTCGATACCGTAATTTTCTTTATCCATATACTTGCAATTGCTTGCATGCTCGTCGGTTCTCATAAAGGATACACTGCCTTAGCAGCATATATATTAATGATTGTTTACTATATCGGACGAATTATGATGCACAGAAATATAAGAAGCGTTGTACACAAACGTTTCAAAAATGTCGAAAAGATTATCATTTCTCCTTCTTACCGATTTTATCATTATCATTTAGCAGTCGTTACAGCTGATTATTACTACGTTGCGAGATGGCACCGTGGTAACATCATGATATATGACAAGTTCGATCGGGTACCGTTCCCAGACAATGATATTATGCGAGCAGCTAAACAAGATGAAAACATCTCAGCCTTCCTATCTTTCTCTCCTGTATATCGCTGGGATATTTTTGATCATGATCATTATTACGAAGTACGATTCATTGATTTACGGTATCGAAGTAAAGATTATTATCCATTTGTCGCGATTGTTCAGCTCGACCATAATTTAAATATTATTAGTTCCTATACAGGATGGATTTTTAGTGAAGAAAAACTTCGAAAAAAACTGGAATTACTTCCACATTAAAAAAAGCGACTCAAGTCGCTTTTTTTAATGTTTCAAATGATCTTCTTGATTAATTAAATGACTATACTTCGGATTGTTTGTACGCATTTCATGAAGGCGTACACCATGATTATTAATCCATGATCGTACCACTTGCTCAGTCATTTCCTCACCTTGATAACGCCCTGATTTTGCATAAGTTGTTTGAAAATCTTCCCAAAGTAATTCAACCCATGCACGAGCTTGTCCGTAAGAAAGCTTGTCATTCTTGTCTAATAATTCTTTCGTTAATGCTTCATAAATATCATTCATGTTCTAATCTCCTTTTACCTATTTATCCCTTCATTTCTAAAGGATAGTTTCTTCTGTTTTGCACATTCTATAAGTGATACTTCTTAAAGAGGTATCAACTGATGAGGAGGAGGGCGTTCGCAATGGGTAAACAAGCCGAATTTTGGTCTGAGTCAAAAAACAACAGCAAAATCGACGGTCAGCCGAAAGCGAAATCACGCTTCGCTTCAAAGCGACCTAACGGCACAATTAACACGCACCCACAAGAACGTATGCGTGCTGCAAATCAGCAGGAAGAGTAGTACAAATTAAATTAACTTCCTACACGAGGTGATAAAGATGAGCTACCGTGATCGCTTAGATAGTCGTTCTGAATTATTTAACCATACGTGGACTCGTCCAAAACATGCGAAAGCGCAAGTTAACGGACAGACGCAACAAACCCAGTCTCTCATTATATTGGCAAATGAATGTAAAAAACGCCAATTTTAGAATCTCCTATCTCCTTTAACGCCTACCAAAGATGAAAACCAGAGAGATATGTGCTCTCTGGTTTTTATTTTTCTTGCAATAAGGAAATTGGTATGCCAATCTCTTCATTATCATTTTGCTTATATCCCCAAGCAAATACCCCATTGAAATACGTAATTTTAAATAATACACCAGGTTCTTCTACTAATTCATATATTTCACCAATACGGAACTTGTTTATATCCGTCATATAAGCACGAGCCATTGCCATTTTTCTCATTAATACATCAAATTCATTGACAATCCCAAGCTGCTCAGCTTTTACTGCTTGCTCCTTCAAAGCGCCAATTTCTTCCCTTAGCTCATGCGGTGTCATTTCACTGTAGCGTTTTGGCATATTCATCTTATTCTCCTCATTCCTCTTCGCGTTTCATTTGCAAAAATATCTCAATTTCATCAATAGAGAATCCTTTTCTATATAACGCTTGCTTCATCTTGTTTTCAAATGTCCATCCATCATGCTTCTTATATTTCTCATAATATTTATTCCCATGATAGTGTAACGCTTCTTGTTGCTTTTCGTCATCTCTTTCGTCTTTCAATTCTTCCAAACAAATTTGAATTACTTCTCTAGAATATCCTTTTCGAACAAGCATCTCATCTAACTTTAGCTTCATTTGTAAAAAAGAATGCTTTTGATAAGATTTTTTCTTCTTTTCTATGAGAAACAAGGCATTCTCAATTTGCTTTTCCTTCGGATATTCTTGTAAACTGTGCATAATAAGTAAATCTTGAACACCTTTATTTAACAACTCTCTTTTAATAACAGTTGGACCTTTTCGATTCACATTACTTTGCGTTCGCGTATATAAAACAGCGTACTCTTTATCATTAATATATCGGTCATGTAATAATTTCGAAACGACTTCAGAGATGATGGCCTGTCCCACTTCTTTTTTTCGTAAAAAATCTTCTATTTCTTGTTTTGTTCTCATTTGATAGGATAAATAGGAGATTGCTTGTAAATATGCTTTTTGTACCTCTTCATTGTACAAAATATTTCCTAACTCTATTTCATCAATTTCTAAGCCTTTTTGTAATCCATGTTTCATTAAGATTACTTGATCCACACTAAACCCGTACTCTTCACCTTGGCCTTTATCAATATAAATATTAAATCGTTCTTTCGATCGTTTTTGTACTTCTATTTTTGTAATGACAGCCATACTCTCACCTCTCTATTATTTTAACATAGTCGAGGAACATTTTTTCTTTTCAAGAATATATATAATGAGGAGGAAATACTTGTGAAAATCGCAATTTCTGGTGGTACAGGCTTTATCGGTAAATATCTTTCTACTTTTTTTGTTCAAAAAGGATATACTGTTTACATCCTCACACGAAAAAAAACTACTGAAACTTCCGACCCTAAACTTCAGTATGTTCAATGGACACCAGATTTACAAACCTTCCCCCTCTCTTCTATTGATGTAGTTATTAATCTAGCCGGAGAGTCTATTAATAGTAGATGGACAAAGAAACAAAAGAAAGCCATTTTAAACAGTAGAATTCAAACAACAAAAGGACTCATTAAACAATTGCAGGCACTCCATAAAAAACCACATACATTTATTAATGCAAGTGCTATTGGATACTACGGAACATCTGAAGTAGAGTCTTTTACTGAGCAACAAGAAACGCCTGGAAATGACTTTTTAGCAGAAACAGTATTTTTATGGGAACAAGAAGCAGCTAAAGCATGTTCTCTCGGAATAAGAACAATTTACACAAGATTTGGCGTTGTATTAGGTGCAGATGGCGGAGCCTTGCCAAAAATGTTACTTCCCTATCAATTCTATATCGGCGGCACCATTGGTTCTGGGAAACAATGGTTATCATGGATTCATATAGACGATGTCGTTCGTATGATGGATTTCATCATACACAAAAAAGAAATTGATGGTCCTCTTAATATGACAGCACCAACACCTATAAGAATGAAGGAATTTGGAAAGACCATCGCTGCTGCAACGAGAAAACCACATTGGTTGCCTGTCCCTTCATTTATGCTTCACGCCTTATTAGGTGAGATGAGCATACTTGTACTAGAAGGGCAACATGTATTACCTAGTAAAGCAATTAAACATGGATACCAATACACATTTCCGGCAATAGACCATGCATTACAAAATATACTTTCGCATACAATGTAGTACTTCTAAAACACAATTTTACATGGGCCCTTTTAAAACTTTCATTTTCTAGGATCCGAAGCATTACCATACAAATAACCTTTCAGTTACTTTCCCTTAACTTCCATTAGCATTATAAAGTAACAGAAATGAGGTACCTATGAAAATATTGCTCAAACAAGCCATTGTATACCCTATTACATCTCCAAAGTTTCAAGGCGATGTACTCGTTACAGGAGAGCGAATTACCGAGGTCAAACCTTTTATTCAACCTACTCAAGATATGACCGTTATAGATGCACGAGCACTCCATCTCTTACCTGGCTTTATTGATGTCCATACTCACCTTGGTCTCTATGATGAAGGTACTGGTTGGGCTGGAAATGATGCCAATGAAACATCTGAAGTTTCAACACCACATATTCGTTCTTTAGATGGAATCCATCCTCTCGATATCGCCTTTCAAGACGCTGTACAAAATGGAATTACAACCGTTCACGTTATGCCTGGCAGTCAAAATATTATCGGGGGTACTACTTGTGTAATAAAAACAGCTGGAACTTGTATTGATCATATGATTATTCAAGAACCTGCTGGTTTAAAGATTGCCTTTGGAGAAAACCCTAAAAAAGTCCATAGTAATGGAACAAAAGAATCCATAACACGTATGGGGATTATGGGGTTACTTCGGGAATCATTCTATGAAGCACAACACTACGGGCACGAAGCTGATTTTCGAATGCTTCCTATTTTAAAAGCATTACGTCGTGAAATACCCGTACGTATCCACGCCCATCGAGCAGATGATATTAGTTCTGCGCTACGCTTTGCAACGGAATTCAACCTCGATCTACGTATTGAACATTGTACAGAAGGACACTTTCTTGTTGAAGAGCTTTCGAAACACAATTTGAAGGTTTCAGTTGGTCCCACTCTGACACGCCGTTCTAAAATCGAACTAAAAAACAAGACATGGGATACTTACCATATATTATCCAAAAATGGTGTGGAAGTTTCTATAACAACAGACCATCCTTATACACCCATTCAGTATTTAAATATTTGTGCTGCTGTCGCAGTAAGAGAAGGGTTAGACGAGAAAACAGCACTAGAAGGAATCACCATATTCCCAGCGCGAAATTTGCGATTAGAGGATAGAATTGGAAGCATCGAGGTTGGAAAAGACGCCGATCTCGTGTTATGGACTCATCATCCTTTCCATTATTTAGCCAAGCCTGTACTAACTATGATTGATGGAAAAATAATTTACAAAAAAAATAAAAAAAACTAGTTTATTTTTTTGACTAGATAAAGTATTATACGATTATAAACTGAATGAAACCATAATCAATTTGTGTCGTGATTATCATTTTCAAATTGATGAATGGGGAAGGCAAATGGTGCGCCACCAGCGTTAGAAACTGGTTCTAGTGGGTTCGATTCCCACCCCGAAATTTTTTAAAGATTGATATAAAAATTTCGAGGGTGGGGTGTTTTTTCGTCATGCTACCCTCGTGTGAGGAGGAGTTAGTATGTTGAAAAAACGCGACTTACACGACAGCCACGTTCTATACGAGTTAATGGTGGATCCAGCTGTCTTCCCTTTTGTGCGTCAAAAGGCTTATTCTTATGAAGAATATTTATTCTTAACGAAACAAACGATTGAAGCTGAAGAGCGTGGTGAATTAATTTCACGCACAATTTTAGATGAATGGGGTAACCCTATCGGAACAATTACTTTATTTGATGTGCAAGAAAAAGCTGGATTTCTCGGGACATGGCTTGGCAAACCATATCATGGAAAAGGCTATAATAAATTGGCAAAAGATTCATTTTTTAGTGAACTTTTCTACGAATTAGATATTGAAACAATTTTCATGCGTATTCGTAAAATAAATATTCGTTCTATTAAAGCTGCAGAAAAACTGCAATATGTGAATCTAGCAAACGAAACAAGAAAAGCCGTATATGATGAAATTAACGCAAACGAAGAAGTATATAACTTATATGAAATTCCAAAAGATCAATACACACTTGCTACAATGCGAGATACAACCTTCCAAGATGCTCATCAATTAAAAGAAGCATAATCTAAATTTTCTGAAATGATAATCAATCATTAACATTTTCCATATGCGTATATCCCCTCATGTCTTTGGAAACGATAAATAGTAACTTTAAGACACGAGGTGATTTGTAATGGATAAAAAGAAACGTGATAAAGCAAAAAACACATTATCTAGTACACAAGAAGTTCTCTATCAACGTGAATTTCAAAAAGCAGATCGTGCAGCAGGATATCGCTCGAAAAGCATTTAAAGTGAAAATGAATAATTAGAAGTTTCCCCCCTAATTATTCATTTTCATTACATAATTTTCTCGACTGATAGAAGTAAGCAAAAAGACCCCTTATGCTTATGCATAAGGGGTCTTTTTGCTGTGGACAACTTTATCCACAAAACTGATGCAATTGTTAGTAATTTTCAAAAATACTTAATATTTTTCTATATTAAAGCATATATCAGCTGTTTTAATTGTGGATATTTTTCTAAAAATTGTGGACAATGTGGATATAGTTGTTAATATTCCGACTTTACTGTTTAATGAAAGCGCATTTTTTTGTGGATAACTGGCTAAATTTTCTTTGAAAATAATAAAGAACCCTCTTTACATATACAAAGAGGGTTTCATATTAAGTAAAAGATTGTGCAAGAGCAGGTGATTTAATAGGTATATGACGCGGTTCTGCATGATTTTCTGCCAAAATTGCATCTACAATATGACCAGCTGGCTCTGGAAGATAGATGCTTTTCATTGCTTCTTTCATTTGAAGAAGCTTCACATCATCTTGTAATAATGCCTCTGTTTTTGCGAAAACCTCACTATCATCGCGAATGACAACTGCTGCTCCTTTTTTTTCAAAGTACATCGCATTTTCATTTTCTTGTCCTGGAACAGGCTTATATAAAATGACAGGTACTTGCAACGCTGCTGCTTCACTTAATGTTATTCCGCCTGGCTTCGTAATCATACAAGAAGTAACTCGGAATAATTCATCAATATTTTCAACATACCCAAACACTTTTAATGCATCGGAATTTTGCTTCTGTAAACTTAATAAATCATGTTTTAAAGCTTCATTTTTTCCACAAACGACAACTACTTGTAAATTAGGCACTGACATAAATGATTGGCATAGTTCTTTTACATTTCCTAATACCCCATGAGCACCTGCTACAATTAGTAAAATCTTTTTATTCTTACATAACTGATATTTATTATATATGATGTCTGAATTTACCTTTAACTCAAAACTACTCCGAATTGGAATTCCTGTTTCAACAATTTGTTCCGCAGGTACACCGATATCAACCATCAATTCTTTCACGTGATCCGTTGCAACAAAATAACGATCTACTTCTCGATGAATCCATATTTTGTGCACGCAAAAATCCGTTAATACGTTATAGACAGGAATTGAAATCCCCGTTTGTTTTTTCAATTCTGGTACAGCAATAATTGGAAATGTATTAATTACAATATCAGGTTTCTCCACCTGTAACAGTGTTTTCAAACGTTTTCTTCCAAAGTTCGCATACCAAGATGCTATTTTCTTATCATAAATTTTTTCTACCCCGTAATAAAACAAACGATATAATTCTTTTCCTATTGTATAACTTTTTAAATATAGATATTTTGTAATGTCAGTTATAAATGGATGTGATTCTCCAAACAAGTCGCATACAATAACATCTTCAATTCCTTTTTGGCGAAATGTTTGTTCTAATGTTTTTGCTACTTGCACATGACCATTACCGTAATGTGCAGTTAATATTAAAACCTTGGGGTTTTTTATCAAACAAATCCACTCCTAGCTTTTTGTTTCTCCATATTGCATATACGACAATAGGAAAAACATTTTCCTTAAAAATTACATAAACAGATTCTAATAATTCCCTTTTCAGCTATGTACCTGTCGTGGATATGCAAAGCATATAAGATTGACCCCTTAATCCTATCTGTGCTCATATCTTTACATTATACTTTCCTATAAGAGCTTTCGCAATAACTTACAAATCTTCTCTATTCCATGATACTCACTCTTTTACTTCTTAATTCTTTTTACTATTTTGATTTCCCTTTACAATTATGTAAATTTATCCACTTAGTCCGTACAAAATTATGGATATTCTACTTTCAGTATACTCTTTTATCAATATATACTCTAGATTTTATTGTAAAGAAAGCAAAAAGCCTAATCCAATATTTGGATTAGACCGCTTGTAAAATATGTTTAGCATGTTCTACATTTTTCTCAGTAGGTGGTTCTACATTTGCGAGTGGGTACTTGTGTCCAAGCGCCTCCCATTTATATACACCAAGCTTATGATATGGTAACACTTCAACTTTTTGAACATTAGACAGACTTTGAATAAAGCTAGATAGTTTTTGTAGATCCTCTTCATTATCCGTAACACCAGGAACTAATACGTGTCGTACCCAAATCGCTTTATTCTTATCCGATAAATAACGAGCAAATTGTAAAATATGTTCATTTGGTTTCCCTGTTAATTTACGATGCTTTTTGGAATCGATATGTTTCAAATCCAATAAAACTAAATCTGTATAATCCATTAAAATATCTAGCTTATTTTGGAATTCTGGTTCCTCAGAATAACACCCACCAGAAGAGTCGATTGTTGTATGGATACCAGCCTCTTTACACTTTTTAAACAACTCAATTAAAAAGTCTAGCTGTAATAATGGCTCTCCACCGCTAACTGTTATACCGCCTCCGGAGGCTTCAATAAATGGAAGGTAACATGTCACATCCTGCATCACTTCTTCAACTGTTATTTCTTTACCTTTACCGATTTCCCACGTATCAGCATTATGACAATATTGACAACGTAATAAACACCCTTGTGTAAATATGACATAACGAATCCCTGGGCCATCAACAGTACCACAAGACTCTACAGAATGTATTCTTCCTTTTACCATGTTACTTCCTCCTTTATTGAAACAGCCTCCCTTCGCTATGTATTAAAAGCGAAGGGACACTTTTTTCATTTACATGCTTTCATGCATTGTACGGTTAATTACATCAATTTGTTGTTCACGAGTTAATTTAATAAAGTTTACAGCGTAACCAGATACGCGAATTGTTAATTGTGGATATTTCTCAGGATGTTCCATTGCATCCATTAATGTTTCACGATTAAATACGTTAATATTTAAGTGATGGCCTTCTTTTACTGCATAGCCATCAAGCATAGATACTAAGTTACGTACTTGTACATCATCTTCTTTACCAAGTGCTTTTGGAATAATAGAGAATGTATTAGAAATACCATCTTGTGCATCTTCATATGGTAATTTAGCTACAGATAATAATGAAGCTAATGCACCTTTTGTATCACGTCCATGCATTGGATTTGCACCTGGTGCAAATGGTTCTCCAGTACGGCGTCCATCTGGAGTGTTACCAGTTTTCTTACCGTATACAACGTTAGATGTAATAGTTAAAATTGACATTGTATGAACGGAATTACGATATGTTTTATGTTTACGCAGTTTATTCATAAATGTTTTCACGAGATTTACAGCGATCTCATCTACACGATCATCATTGTTACCGTATTTTGGGAAGTCTCCTTCAATCTCGAAGTCAACTGCAATACCATTTTCATCACGGATTGGTTTTACTTGTGCGTATTTAATTGCACTTAATGAGTCTGCTACTACAGATAGACCCGCGATACCTGTTGCCATTGTACGAAGAACATTTGTATCATGAAGTGCCATTTCAATACGTTCATAACTATATTTATCATGCATGTAATGGATAACATTTAATGTGTTTAAATATAGACCCGCTAACCATTCCATTGTCATATCAAACTTATGCATAACTTCTTCGTAATTTAGTACTTCAGAAGTAATTGGTGCGTACTCAGGACCAACTTGTGCTTTTGATTTTTCATCTTTACCACCGTTAATTGCATATAATAATGCTTTCGCTAAGTTTGCACGAGCTCCGAAGAACTGCATTTGCTTACCGATTCTCATTGCAGATACACAACAAGCAATTCCGTAATCATCGCCGTAATCAGCACGCATAATGTCATCATTTTCATATTGAATTGCTGATGTTTTGATGGACATTTTCGCACAGTAGTTTTTAAAGTTCTCTGGTAATTGTTTAGACCAAAGAACTGTTAAATTCGGTTCTGGAGCTGGTCCTAAATTATCTAATGTATGCAAGAAACGGAATGAGTTCTTTGTTACTAATGGACGACCATCTAATGCCATACCACCGATAGATTCAGTTACCCAAGTTGGGTCACCAGAGAATAATTCATTATAATCAGGTGTTCTTGCGAATTTCACAAGACGTAATTTCATAATGAAGTGATCTACAATTTCTTGTACTTCTTCTTCTGTTAAAGTACCATTTGCTAAATCTCTTTCAATGTAAATATCTAAGAATGTAGAAGTACGTCCAAGACTCATTGCAGCTCCGTTTTGCTCTTTAATCGCTGCAAGATATGCGAAGTATAACCACTGGAATGCTTCTTGTGCATTTGTTGCTGGTTTAGAAATATCGAAACCATGAGAAGCAGCCATTTGTTTTAGTTCTTGAAGTGCACGCATTTGCTCAGATAACTCTTCGCGTAAACGCATTGTATCTTCGCTCATTACACCACCAGTTAAATTCAAATCAGCTTTTTTCGCTTCAATTAAATGATCAATACCATATAATGCTACGCGTCGATAGTCACCGATAATGCGTCCACGACCGTATGCATCTGGAAGACCAGTAATAACACCTGATTTACGTGCATTTCTCATTTCTGGTGTATAAGCATCAAATACACCTTGGTTATGAGTCTTTCTCCAATCTCTAAAAATACGACTAAGTTCTTTGTCCATTTCGTACCCATAAGATTCACAAGCTTGTTCTGCCATACGAATACCACCATATGGTTGTAAAGAACGTTTAAATGGTTTATCAGTTTGGAAACCGACTACTTTTTCAATATCTTTATTTAAGTATCCTGGGTCATGTGATGTAATAGAAGAAACAATTTTTGTATCCATATCAAGAACGCCACCGTTTTCACGTTCTTTTGTTGTTAAATCCATTACTTGATCCCAAAGTTGTTTCGTTGCTTCAGTTGCTTCTGCTAAGAAAGATTCGTCTCCTTCGAAAACGTTTACATTATTTAAAATGAAATCGCGAACATCAATCTCTGCTTTCCATTTTTCACCTTTAAAGTTTTCCCATGCGTTTTTAACATTTTCTAATACTTGAGTCATCCTAATCTCCTCCATTTTTGATTAGTACAGGACTAAGATTTTTTATATAACAGCTTACACACTTAGAATACTACTTTTTTACGAAAGTGAACGAAATAGTTGTGACATGTTTGTGAAATGTTGAGCAAACTACTATATATATAGTGTTAACTTCATTTAAAAGTCTTTAAAATTAACCCTTTCCTTAATTGTATTTTTTTGGTATCCTTATATACGAGTCCTATTTTGTAATATAAGAACAATACCCATTGTAGAGCTGTAATACTCTTATCTCCTAATCTGTTATAGTTTTTATAACAGAACAAAAAAGTGTACACATGTTGTACACTTTTTTTGTTACTTCTATAAAACATCTCTTTTTCTATTGCCATCATAGAATCCGCCACGATTGTCTGTTGATGCAATTATTTGCTCTAGTCCTTCTATATGATCACCTATAATTCGAAGTACAGCTGGAGGATGACCTATTTTTGCAAAATGTTCACTGGGACGAATACGGTTCATCTTATCAACCTCAACACGACATACACATGCAATTTCAAATCCAGAAAGAAGAGCCTTCACCTGTGCTACACAAGGTGACAATAAAGATTTATATCCAATTGCTTTCAAACACTTGTGGCTAAATGCATTAGGTACCGCAATAAGTGAGCCTACCCCTAAATCCTTTCTATCACACGCTAAATTTAGTGCATACTTAAATGCAGTTACAAGATGAAGTGGTACTCTTAAATCTAAATAATGATTTAAATCATTTAATGCGACGTCCTTTCCATCTGCAATAGCTTTTGCAAAAGGATATAGTTCACTAGCTGGAATAACAAAATCACCATCTATAAATAACACAATTTCTCCTTTTGCAAAATAAGTTCCAAGTGAACGCCCTACATCGTTTCCAAGGGCTTCTTTATATACAATGGTTGTTGCGCCTTTGTCTTTTGCAATCGTTGCTGTTTTATCTGACGAACCATTTACGACAACGATGATTTCAAAAGGTTCAATTTTACGAAGCTCTTCTATAACCTTTCCAATTGTTTTCTCTTCATTTTGTACAGGAATAACAACCGATAGTTGCTTTTCTCTATACAAATTGGATGTAACGCCCCATCCTTGATAAAAATCTTCGAAATTTAAAGTATGATAGACGCTATCCCTTTTCCTATTTCCATCATAATATCCCCCGCGTATATCACTGCTTACTATTCGTTCTGCAACTGCTTCTATATGATCACCTATCATTCGTCTTTCAGATTGAGAAAGGTTCGTTCCATATGCAGCATGTTCAATCGGTCGAAATTTATTCGGCGTAATAACATCAATAGCACAATGACGGTTAATTCTCCATTTACTTTGTGCTATACGTAAATGAGCTACAATAGGATTAACTAAACATTCATATCCAATACTTTGGACGACTTCTTTCGTCAACGCATGAGGTACAGATAATAAAGAATCTATCTTTAATTCTTCACGCTCTAACATTGCATTTAATATTTGACGCCACACTGTAACGGAATGGGGTTTTTGTTTCTTTAAAAACAATGCGTCCAAATTATTTAAAACGATGTCAGTCTGATCATGTAAAATTGGATTAAGAAACAATTGTAATTTGGAAGTTGGAATAGCAAAGTCCCCATCTATAAATAGTAATACATCACCTATCGCATGTTTTGCACCAACTGCACGCCCAACATCGTTTCCTAATAGTTCTGTATACCTGATTACTTTACAACCTAGCTGATCAGCAACCTCTTCTGTACCATCATTACAACCATTTGCTATGACAATAATCTCTACTGGATTTAACGGTTTGACCGATTGAATAACGTCTGAAATCGTATCTACTTCATTACTTGCAGGAATAATAACTGATAGCGACTTAGCCATTGTTTTCTTCACGAAACCATTTAATAGTTTCTTTCAATCCTTGTTCCCACGTTACTGTCGCTTGAAATTGAACAAGTTCTCTTAACTTCTTTACGTTCGGCCTTCTATTCGGAATTTCTTCAAAGCCATGTGGATATACTTCCTCAAAAGGAACTTGTACAATTTTCGAAGAAGATTTCGTTAGTTTTTTAATTGTTTCTGCTACTTCTTTTATACTCTGTTCGTTCTCAGAACCTATATTAATAATCTCACCATTTACCTTCTCATCCATTGCCCGAATTGTTGCTTCTACCGCATCACTCACATACGTAAAGCAACGTGTCTGCTTTCCATCTCCATATACGAGAATGTCTTCTCCTTGCAAAGCTGCACGGATAAATCGCGGGATTACCCCTGCATATGGACCATCTTTCGCTCTTGGACCATAAATATTAAAATAACGAACAATCGTTACAGGTAAGCCTTCTAATGCGTATCCTAAACATAATGTTTCTTCTAACGTTTTACAAACTGCATAACTCCAACGAATTTTAGAAGTTGCCCCATACAATCGATCTCCTTCTTCAGAGAAAGGCGGTTTGCCTTTACCATACACTTCTGAAGTAGATGCAAAAACTACTTTCTTCTTTCCTTTTAATGCTGCTTGTAAAATATTTCTCGTTCCGTCAAAATTCGTTTCAATGAGCTCTATACTTTTTTCCATTGTCGTTTTAACACCTAAAATTGCTGCTAAATGAAACACTACATCATGTTGATTTACTAATTCATAAATAGAATTTTTATCTAAAACACTTATTGGAATAACTCGAATCTCTCTCATTAGCTCATTATGATACTTATTTTTCCCTTTATAGAAGTTATCCACAATTGTGACTTTATAACCCCTTCTCACCAACTCTTCAGCTAAATGAGATCCAATAAATCCGGCCCCACCTGTAATTAAACATTTCTTACTCATACACTCACCTTCTTTATAATTCCCCTTGTATCTATTACTCGGTTCATTCCTTTAAAAAGCTTCCAATCGATATTAGAGTGGTCAGTTAAAATTAAAATACAACCTGCCTCTTTAACTGTTTGTTCATCCAAAGCAACAGATTGATACACCTTATCTCCAATTTCCGCGGAAGAAATATATGAATCATGGTATTTTATCTCGTATCCTTCTTTTATTAGTAATTGAATAATTGGCAAAGCCGGTGATTCTCTCAAATCATTTACATCTTTCTTATATGCGATTCCTACAATTAAAACTAGTCCGGGTGATTGCACCATACCCTTTACTTTCCGGACTATTTTCTCTGGCATTTCTTCATTAATTACATGTGCCGCCTCAATTAATTGACTAATTGCCCCATTCTTTTTTATTCTCCATTGAAAATATAAGGGGTCTACGGGAATACAGTGCCCCCCTATCCCTGGTCCTGGCCAATACGGAGTAAATCCAAAAGGTTTTGTAGATGCCGCTTCAATGGCCTCATAAAAATCAATCCCTAAACTTTCACATAATGTGTTTAACTCATTTACTAAAGAGATGTTAACTAAGCGCTGAATATTTTCAAATAGCTTACACATCTCTGCTACTTTCGGCGAACTAACAGGTACAACTACGTCAAAAATGGTACTATATAAATCCTGTACTTTTTGTTTACACTTTTCTGTTTGTCCACTAATAACTTTTGGAATAGATTGAACTGAATATTGACTATTTGCTGGATCAATTCTCTCAGGGGAATATCCGATATAGAAATCTTCTCCTACCTTTTGGCCAGCTTGAGAAATAATAGGAATAATAACTTCCTCAAGTGTGCCTGGATATGTGGAACTTTCAAAAATGAAGGTTTGTCCTTTTTGGAGATTTTGTTGTATATAATGCGAAGCTGAAATGAGGGCACTTAAATCTGGTTCTCTTCGTTCATTAATTGGAGTTGGAACAGTAACAATAACATAATCACTACTTTGGAAATCAGTAATACCTTTATCTGGTGTATTTACTATTAATTTATTTTTAGTCAATAAACTTTGCAACACTTTAGAAGAAACATCTGGAATATAACTTTCTCCTTTTATAATCGATTCTATTTTTCTAGTATCTTTATCTAATCCAAGTACGGTATGTCCTCTTTCTGCAAAATGGACTGCCAAAGGAAGACCAACATACCCTAATCCAATAATAGCTACTTTACTACTAGCATTCATCTGTATTCTTTTCTTCCTTTCTCAATTGTTGAATAGTGTCTCTATCGCGATCTCCATCTGTAAAACTCCCAC
This sequence comes from Bacillus sp. MT94, assembly GCF_058792475.1. Taxonomy (NCBI): domain Bacteria; kingdom Bacillati; phylum Bacillota; class Bacilli; order Caryophanales; family Bacillaceae; genus Bacillus; species Bacillus sp. MT94. Next base: position 33,629 of record NZ_JBXAEZ010000008.1, read on the forward strand.
GTTCGTCTGTATATTGTAATAGATAAGCAATCGCCTCAAGTTGATCACCGAAAATACGGTCAAATGCCGGAATACGTCCATTTACAAATCCATGTTGCTCCGGGCGTACCCGATTGGTTTTTATAACATCTACAAATTCTACTGCTGTAATAGAAAAAACCTCCAAAATAGCTTTCATTTGAGCTAATGGCGGAATAACAAGCGAGTCATATCCTATTTTCTCTATTACCCTTTTATGCATAGCATGTGGTACTGCCGTTAATGAGTTATTCCATAAATCCGGTCTTTTCGCTACTAAATTCACAAAATATTTCCCCATACTAATTGGATCTGCAGGATGAAACATATCTAATAAGCATTGTAAATCATTTAAAACCACGTCACTTCCATCTTCAACAGCTTGCAAAAATGGAGTGAGCTTTTTTGCTGGAATAACAAAATCACCATCAACGAATAAACAAATATCTGCCGTAGCATGCATGGCACCTATCGCTCGTGCTACATTATGTCCAAGCGCCTCCCCGAATTCAACAACAATAACATTCTCTAGCTTTGCCTGTTTAACAGTCTCAAAATCTGCTCCATTCGCGACAACAATAATTTCATCTACCCCTGCTTTTTTTACTTCTTGTATAACAAATCTTATCGTCATTTTTTCTTCTGACACTGGTATAATCGCACTATATTTCGCTTTTTCCTTCTTTAATACAACTGGTTTATAGTTCCCTATAAACTCCCTATCCCTGTTTCCCTCCGAAAAACCGCCGCGTTTACCATATGTTTCGATTACATATTGCAAAGCACGTAAATGATCACCCATAATACGGCTAGTCGCTTTCGGATAAGGAGAACCAGGTGATGTTCCTGTATGCACAGGACGAACCTTATTTGTGTGAATTACATCGACCGAAGCCGTATCAACAATATCTACTCCTCTAGACATCGCTATCGCTTGAAATAGTGCTGGATCTGCTAAATTCCACCACCCAAGTTTCTCGATAACTTCCCTGCTCATCGCATGTGGAATTGCAATTAAAGATCCAACAACAAGCTCCTTTTTATTCAAATAACGATTCAACATGAACTTTCCAACTGTCGTATAATGTGGTCTCATCTTTAAATAAACCGACCATGTTAAATTATTCACAACAATTTGATGCCCTTGTCGAATTCCTTTCACGAAACGTTGTAACTCTTTACTATCAATAACAATATCACCATCTAAAAACAAAACAATTTCACCTTTTGCTTCTCTAGCTCCAATAGCCCGTCCAACATCATTGCCAAGAGAATGTTTATAATAAATCACGTGACAATGATGTTGTAACGCTATGTCTTTCGTTCCATCTGTCGAGCCATTATCTACTACAATAATTTCGTAAGGCTTGAGCTTCTCCACTTCTACTAAAACTTGTGATAAAGTACTCGCTTCATTGTGCGCTGGAATAACAACTGATACTCTCATACTTGTATCACGCTTACCCTTCCAAGCGAACATAAGCAATAATAGGAGTACGCACAATTACATCTTCCGGTGGTCCATAAGAAGGAGAAGTACGAACACTTACCGCCCCATCTGTCACAGATAAAAGAATGCCTGTAACAATTTCTACAGCTGTCACAACTTGCACTAATTCACCAACATGGTTACGTAATTCATCAGTAAATAACATATATAGCTCTCCTTTCTTACACTTCTTTAATTGATATAATACTTGTAAATGGTAATAAAACTTCAGTTCCTATACCTTCTTGCAATGTTAAGAAATCATCACCGACTGCTACAATAACGCCTGTTAATTGTCCAACTGTCACCGTAATTTCAACATTTTTACCTAAATACTGCTTTGCAATTTCTTTAAAAGGTGATGTATTGCATTCTTTTAAAATGTTGCAAATAATAGATTGAAATTGGCTTGATTTTATAAATTCTTCCGTAGCTTGCTTAGAGTTTCTTTGAATAAACCTTGCAAAGTTTTGCGAAAATAAAAGTCGTTCCACAGCAGGCAATAATTTATCATCTAAAAAATAGCTTAATTGTCTATTAAACAATCTTGATAATTTATGCCAATATTTTCTGAACAGACACATACACTTCTCCTCCTATTATTTTTAGATTATAAAATTTTACATCCATACATCTTAATGTATACAAAATAGATATTTTTGTGATAGGTAAGGCATACATTTTCTAAAAGAAATATTTGTTTCAGGGCAAAAAAAAACTATCCAAAAGGATAGTTTCTTACACTTCAATATTTCGCAACATCGTATAAATGTCATTATTCACTTTACCAAATGATTTAATGTTGTTTTGAATGTTAGATAATAAAACAACATACACACTACCATTTTTACTAAATCCATTTAAACAATTCCAACCTGGCATTACACCGTGATTCGAATAGCTTCCTGGGTCTACGTACCAGCCAAATCCGTAATCTTTTTTCACGGCTGTAAACATTTGATCATAACTCGCTTTTGAAATTAACTTTCCAGAGTATAACGCTTCGTTAAATAAATATAAATCATGTGCACTCGTATATATATCACCACAACCATATAGTTGTGACATGCTCGGAATATTAGGTGTTGTCATATTATTATTTACTATTTTATAACCCGTTGATGGGAATCTTGTTTGTTCTAACGCTGTGCCAAAACCAGAATGTTTCATACCGGCAGTAGCAAAAATATGTTGTTTAATATATTCTTCAAGCGACTGTCCACTTACCTTCTCGGCAATGTATGCAAGTATAGAGTAGTTCGAATCGGAATACTTCCACTTCTCTCCTGGACCACCAATACGCTTTTGATTTCCTATCCGCTTTATCAGTTCTTCATGGGAAATATCTTCTTTTCCTTGCTCATATTCTGGAATCCCTGATGTATGTGTTAATAGATGTTTTAGCTGAATACTATTACCTTGTGGAAAATCTGGAATATACTTCGCAACAGTATCTTCAACTTGTAATTTATTTTGATCTTTCAATTGCATAATAGCAGTTGCTACAAACGCCTTTGAAATAGAACCAATATAAAAAGTCGTCTCTGAATTATTCGGTACTTGCTGCTCTTTATTTGCCATACCGTACCCTTTATTCAGAAGAACTTTTCCGTTCTTCACAATAACAGCTGTCCCGCTAAATCCTGCGTTTTGTAAATACTGGTCCAATTGAGCGTTTTCATTAATTTCTTGAGGTGGTCCTTCAACAGGCTGTTCCGCAGCTTGCGCTTGCTTCACTTGTTCTTCCTGCTCTTTTTGTTTTTGCTTTTGTACTTCTTGTTTCTTTTTTTCTTCTTTCTTTTTTAGCTCTTCTTGTTTCTTCATTTCTGCTGCCGCTTTTAAAGTTTCTTCTTTCTTATTATGCGCAACAATTTTTGTATACATGAAATATACAAGTGATAATAGTAAGACGAAAATGATTGTCCTTTTTATGTATACAATCGGCCGATTTGCTTTCCCATTCGCATTATTTTTTTCCTGATCCATAATTGCTTTTTTCCCCTTACTCACCAATAATTTAATTCCTCTACTAAAGATTTATTTTAGTAGATTATGGATAATCCATTCTATATCATCCCTACTTTATCACGCACTACACATATTACCAACCCATATGTACAAAAAAGAAAAAGAAAATTTACAAAAGTAAGATTCCCGTTAAATTGTTAACAAAAAAAGAGGATATCCTGTAAAAAATTGATGTTATCAATCTTTTTGGACATCCTCTTATCTCATTATTTATACGTGTTTTTTCATATCATCGGCAACAGATTCAACATTTGTACCTACGATAACTTGTACACTTGTATTACTTAATTTCATAACACCTTTTGCACCAGCACGTTTTAATGCTGCTTCATTTACTTGACCAGCATCTTTTACTTGTAAGCGTAGACGTGTTGCACAGTTATCAATAACTGTTAAGTTTTCTTTTCCACCTAAAGCTGCTACGTAAGTTTCACCAATTGAACCTGCAACTGGAGCTTCTTCACCTTCAGCTACTTCCTCTTCGTCTTCACGACCAGGAGTTTTTAAATCGAACTTCTTAATTAAGAAGTAGAATACAACGAAATAAATTACTGCGTAAATTAAACCGACTCCCGCAAGTAATACTGGTTTTGTTGCAATACCAAAGTTTAAGAAGTAATCGATTGCACCGGCACTAAATGTGAAACCATCGTGAATGCCAAGTGTTGTTGTAATGAATAGAGACAGACCTGTTAATACAGCATGAATACCATATAATACTGGTGATAAGAACATGAATGAGAATTCAATTGGTTCTGTAATACCAGTTAAGAATGAAGTTAATGCTAGACCACCTAACATACCTGTAACCATTTTACGTTTTTCTGGTTTTGCAGCCGCAATCATTGCGAAACATGCTGCTGGTAAACCGAACATCATAACTGGGAAGAAACCAGTCATAAACATACCCGCTGTTTTATCTCCGGCAAGGAAGCGAGCAATATCACCGTTTACAACATTACCTGCTGCATTTGTAAAGTCACCAAGTACGAACCAGAAGTATGTGTTCATTACATGATGTAAACCGATTGGAATTAATAGACGGTTTAATAAACCAAATAGACCTGAACCAACTGCCCCTAAATTAACAATTCCATGAGCTAATGCATCGATAGCATTTTGAATTGCTGGCCAAATTTGTGCGAATAGAATTCCTAATATTAACATCACAACCGATGTAACAATTGGGACGAAACGTTTTCCAGCAAAGAACCCTAACCATTCTGGAAGTTTAATCTTATGGAATTTATTATAAAGAAGTCCCGCTATAACACCAACAATAATACCACCTAAAACTTTCATATCCACTTTAGTCGATAATTCGGCTGCCTTAGATACTTGTGTCATTGTATCTGCAAGCTTAGATGGATCAACATTAGCGCTATTCCCTATTAAATCTTGGACTTTGCCTAATTTATCTTGTAATTCTACAGTAGAATATCCCTTACTAAGTGCATCAATACTGTTTTTCATAACTAGATAACCAATTGCACCTGCAAGACCTGCTGCACCACTACCATCAACTGAAAGACCGATTGCAATACCAATTGCAAAAATGAGTGCTAAATTATCAAAAACTGCTGCACCGGCCTGTGCCATAACAGGAATATCAAATACATCTGGTTGCCCTAAACGAAGCAATAATCCTGCTGCTGGTAGTACGGCGATTGGAAGCATTAACGCTTTACCAATACGTTGTAAAAACTGCAACATTTTAATTCCCCCTATCAAATTTATGAAATCGTTATCATTATAAGTACGCCTTAGAAAACGCTTTCTATTTACATAACCATAATAACATATAGTTGTATAGATGTGTAGTTTTTATTTTCGAATTTTTTATGGATAAATCTCCTATTTCCAAACTGTTATATAAAAGGGAAATTCTCCTTTTTTAATACAAAGGACTTGAAAGAACGACCTACTATAGAACATATAACTTTCGTTTTATCATTCCACTTTTTCATGTTATTATTTATTTCCGAGCATATCGGGAAAAGTAAACTTAGTTAATTCGAAATAGGAGCGTTGGTACTATGCAGTGCATTGAAACAAACAACTTACAACAGTTGTTAGAACAAGTAAAACCATATACGAAAAAAGGAAAACTTGCTACTTATATCCCCGAACTAGGAAATGCAAATCCAGACGATTTAGGGATTGCCATTTTCCATAAAGAAACAGAATATATCCATGCAGGCAACTCACAAACACTATTTACTCTTCAAAGTATTTCCAAAGTAATTACACTTGCCCTTGCCCTTTTAGACCGTGGTGAAGAATATGTATTTTCTAAAGTTGGAATGGAACCAACGGGTGACCCATTTAATTCTATTATTAAGTTAGAAACGACAAGTCCATCCAAACCCCTTAATCCAATGATAAATGCAGGAGCATTAGCTATTACAAGCATGTTAGCAGGAAAAGATAACGAGGAAAAAATGGAACGTATTCTTCATTTTGTACGTGAAATAACAGATAACCCTACTATTAATTATTCCTCTAAAGTTGCCGATTCAGAATTAGAGACAGCTTATCTAAATCGTTCGCTTTGCTATTATATGAAACAAAACGGTATTATCGATTGTGATATTGAAGAACTTATGGATTTATATACTCGTCAATGCGCAGTTGAAGTAAACTGCATTGATTTAGCACGTATCGGCTTAATTTTTGCAATGGATGGATATGATCCATATAAAAAGAAACAAATCATCCCTAAACATATTACAAAAATTTGCAAAACATTTATGGTCACATGTGGTATGTATAACGAATCTGGTGAATTTGCAATACGCGTTGGTATCCCTGCAAAAAGTGGTGTAGCGGGTGGTATTTTCGGCTGCGTAAAAGGCGATATGGGAATCGGCATTTTCGGACCAGCTTTAGATGCAAACGGAAATAGTATTGCTGGTTTTAAAATTCTTGAACTTCTTTCTGCTCAAGAAGGCTGGAGTATTTTTTAATCGCGAGTTATCCTGCTATACTAGCAGGATTTTTTATTTCACCAAAACCTCACTTTTGTCAGTTATCAATCCTCTTACAAAAACAGTGCTGAAAGTTTCTCTATATCATGCATATTTGTTCCCCCCTCCTGAATAATATAGTACAACCTAGCGCTATATGTGGAGGTGTGAAAGATGAAACTAATATTTCAAATGGGAAAACAACCTGTTCTTGAAAAAACAATCCTTCTTTTTATATTGAGTATTGTAGAAAGCTTGAAGTTAAAAGTTGTTTCACTCGACGAAGCTCACCGATACATATTCAATTTAGAAGTACTTGAATTATTAATGGATCGGAATATCGATGATCAAGTACTTGAACTTATTCATTTCGGGATGGGACTTGAAGACATTCATCATGTGCTTCCTGAAGAACTTGAGCATACTATCGAGGAATTAAAATGGCTTTGCATCCAAGTGTTAAGTGAATACAGTATGCATGAAGAATCAGAGCAATTAATTGAAGACATACGCTAAAAAGCACCTATGTAGTATGTAGGTGCTTTTTATTTATTAAGAAGTAAATATCCGATGTCGATATATGCAATTTATTCAAGTATTTCCGAGGAAATGCTCGAACATTGCTTTTCTATTTTCACAACAACTGATCAATCCCAATAAGTATTAATAACACTCCTGCAATAACCGTCGCCCATTTCCCTAAGTATGCTGCTAAATATCGTTTCCCTACATATGCAAAACCACTTATGCAAATAAAACTAAACACCCCAGAAATAGTCGCTGTAAGCCAAAGATTTAAATTTGTTACCCCAGCATCAAACCCACCTGCAATATTATTAATAGATAATGCAACTCCTAAAACAAGTGCTTCAGAAAAACTAATTGTTTTAGAGCCATCAAAATCTGCTTTTTCTGGATCACGTAAAATTCCCATAAGTACATTATCACCTTTAGAACCTACAGTATTTTTTTGACTCAAGAAAGGCTGACATAAAATAAACACCCCGATTATCCCTAAAACGATTGCTCCAATCAGGTTTGCTGTAAACTCTGAAATAAATAACGCAATCCAGTTCCCAAAAAATCCAGCTAGTAAAGTAAATAAAAACCCGAAGAATGCGATGATAAAATTGTTAAACCACGAAATACGAATTTTACGAATGCCATACGCAATTCCAACACCTGCATTATCTAAATTAGAAGCGATCCCGATTAAAAGAATTGAAAATAAGCCTGCCGTACTCATAAATAGTCACCCCTTTTTCTCACTTTTCAATGCATATTATGAAAATGTTGAGCAACTGTGCCTGTCTGTTTCATATACTTGTAATAAATGCTCAACATTTTTTCAACACTAAAAAAGGAGTGCCTGCACTATGGCTAATGAAAACCCGAATGATCGGCTTGGTAAATTAATAAAAAAACTTTTAAAAGAACGCGCCTTATCTATGCGCCAACTAGGAATACTTACAAATATTGATCCTGCAACAGTCTCAAGAATTATTAATGGCAAACAACCACCAAAACAAAAACATCTACAAAAATTTGCAGAATGTCTTCAAGTTCCACCCCAATTGTTATTTGATGAAATGTACCCTGATTCTCCTCACATTAATAAAGAAAAAACGGATATGTACACATCTCTTGATACCATTCAACAAACTTTACAATCCTCTAACTTATTCGATTTCGATTACACTACAACTCGCGTAAAACAAGAACTCGAAAATTACGAACGCTATGCCCAGACAACAGAAGGCGAAAAACGTATTCATGACAGTTTTGCAAGCAAATTAGAGCAAATTGATAGTGCTGGTCCTTTTATTGAACAATTAACAGATATGTATCAACAATTTTGTAATGAAACCATTTCAAAAGAAGAACGTGCAGTTCTTGGGAGCGCATTACTTTATTTCATTTTATCGACAGATATTATTCCCGACTATCTCTTTCCAATTGGCTATTTAGATGATGCGATTGCCGTTGAATTAGCAAAAGAGAAATTACTTGAAATGAAACGAAAGACATAGCAAAATAAAGAACTATTTCAGTTGTTTATATTCAACTCTGAAATAGTTCACTAAAAAATCGTACAAGTATACATACTCGTACGATTTTACTATACAAATCTATTTTTTCGTGTGGCACCATTCATATATAAATGTTATTATCACTTTTGTAAATTCAATTAACTGTTCAATTTCAACTTTCTCATTTACAGAATGTGCTTCTTCTAATGTACCTGGTCCATATATAATCGCTGGAATGTGAAACTCACTAAACCAACCACCATCAGTTACCGTTGCAGACATATCTAAAATTGCATTTTTTGATAGAATAGACTCGTGTACTGAGCTAAGTTTTTTTACAGCTTTATGTTCACTATCTACTTCTAATGAAGGGAAAATTTCCCCACGATCTACAATCATTGATTCTCCGCCCCACTTAAATTGTGGCGGATTTTCACTTAACCATGGATCGGCAGCTGCCACCTTTCCAATATACTCTTCAATTTCGTTTATTATTTGTTCATGTGTTTCATTCGGATAGAAGTGCACTGTTATCCACAATCGGCACTCATCCGCAATAAACGCCGCATGCCTTCCTCCCTCAATAACAGCTGGATTAATTGTTGTTGTTCCAGATGGATAGCCTTCATATGTTTTCATAACTGCCCAGTGGCGCTCTAATTCTTGTAAGCTTTGTACAATTTTCATCATTTTTTCAATCGCACTCGCTCCAAATAAACGTCCTCCAGCATGGATCATTTGTCTGCGCGTTGCATCATGAAACGTTTGTGGACTTTTCACTGTAATCCATCCAGTAATGACACCGCCTTGTCCTTGCATATGTAAATCGCTCGTATCCACTACTACTGCAAAATCAGCATCGTAACCCCTTTTGCAGCATTGAAGTGTACCTGCTTCTCCAACTTCTTCTCCAATTACCGATTGAAAAGTTAAATCTCCAGGTAATTCAATACCAGCTTCTTGTAAAAGTTGAATGGCAAATAGCGCTCCAGCCAGCCCACCTTTCATATCTGCTGCGCCACGTCCAACTAACCAGCCATCTTTTATAAATGGATCAAATGGATTTGTTTCCCACGCCTCATCTGCTGACACTTCGGCTACATCCATATGTCCATTAATAATAAGACTTTTATATGAGTCACTTTTTATCCCTTTTTTTACCCCAACAACATTCGGATCATTCGGATATACATCCCATTTATCAATACTAAAATTTCGTTTTCTTAAAAACTCTGCAACAAATTCTTGTGCTTCATTTGTATTTCTCGCTGGCGGTGCTGGTGTTTCAAAACGAATTAAAGTTTTTGTAAGTTCTAGTAATTCCTCTTTCCTTGAATCTATTTGTTTTAACAACTGCGAAACTTCTGGATTCATCGCTAATTCCCCTTTGCATACATAGTATGTTTCCAGCTTTATTTTCACAAAAAAAGAGACTGTTTACAATTTTACAGTCTCCTAATTAATCACTATTATAAACTCTCTACTTCCGTTGTATTTGTCTTTTCAATATGCTCTACATTACTTCCCTTATTTCTTGTAGCACGATAAAACAGTAAGCAAACAATCATAAATGGAATACCACAATACAATGCCATTCTTTGTTCTGGAATAAAGGCCATGCCAACGATTACTGTTAAATTTAATACTAACGCAAGAAGTGGTACAAATGGATACAATGGTGTTTTAAATTTCAAGTCCTTAACATCCCCGCCCCGCTTCATGTATGACCTTCTAGCTAATAAATTTGATAAAGCAATAGATGCCCAAACTAGTATCGCTCCGAATCCAGCGATAGAAAGCAGCCATAAATAAACTGTATCTTCCGCATAAATACCTGATAGTAGTGAGAGACACCCTACAATTGTGCTTACGATTAATGCATAAATAGGAACACCGTTTTTAGATAACTTTCCAAAAATTGGACTAATCATTCCTTGATTAGACATAGACCATAGCATACGCGAAGTTGCATATAATCCTGAATTCGCAACGGATAGTACTGCTGTAATAATAACGAAATTTATAATATCTGCTGCATAAGGAATACCAATTTTATCAAATACAACTACGAATGGACTTTCTATTACTCCTGCTTGCTGCCAAGGGAATAGTCCAGCAAGAATAAAAATAGATAGTACAAAGAAAACAAGTATACGCCAAACTGTATTGTTAATTGCCTTCGGGATCGTTTTCTCTGGATTTTCACTCTCACCTGCTGCAATACCAACTAATTCTGTTCCTTGGAAAGAAAAATTAACTGCAATCATTGTAATTAAAATGGCTGATAATCCATTTGGAAACAATCCACCATAATCAGTAAAGCTAGAGAACATTGGCGCTGGTTCATTCCCTTTCATATCTAGAAACCCAAACATTGCTGCCCCGCCCAAAATAATAAATGCAATAATTGTAATTACTTTAATACTTGCAAACCAAAATTCCACTTCCGCAAAACTTCTTGAAGATAACGCATTAATAGCAAAGAGCAGTACCGCGAACACTACACACCAAATCCATGACGGTACATCAGGAAACCAACGTTTCATCAAAATACTAACTGCAATTAATTCAATACCTATCGTAGCAGACCAGTTTAACCACGACATCCATCCCACTACATAACCTGCTGCAGGAGAAATATGCTTTGTCGCATACGTTTGATAAGACCCTGCGTCAGGCATCGCAACCGCTAACTCTCCAAGACAGAGCATCGTTAAATACATTACAAATCCACCGACAAGATACGCTACAATTGCTCCTCCAGGTCCAGCTTCATGAATCGTATAACCTGATCCTAAAAAAAGTCCTGTACCAATAACTCCACCGAGTGCAATCATAAATATGTGCCTGCTTTTCAATTCTCTTTTTAATCCTTGGTTTTGATCCATCATATAAATCCCCCCTTTTCACTTTGCCAATCCATTTAATGTAAGCGTTTTTAAAATTATTCACCGTAAAAATAATGATTTAAAATAGCAAAAATACATATCACTTACATTAATCACTGCCTGTTACTAAAAGGTCATCCCTTACTGTTATTAATAACTTTTGATCAGCAATAGCTTGTCCTTCTACTACTTCTAATGATTCAATATAACCACTGATTCCTATCTTAATTTCTACTTTCTGTTTATCTATTGTTTCAATTAACGCTAATTTCTCCCACTCGTATACGTAAGAACTTTCCGTAACAAATAACTTCTCTACTTTTCCATAACAAGGACTATACACACCTTCTATAACTGTCTTCACTTTATAAACCCCTCCCTCTTATTAATTGACACCGAAACGTTGTATATCCTGTAAAAATTCATATTCTCCCCTCTAGAGATTTCAAATATTATTTATGCAAAATGCGTACCAAGTCTCTAATTCATATATTAAATGAGAGTTTTACACAAAAAAGCGTGCACAACCGCAAAATTTTTCTATCATTTGAAAAGTTTTAAAAGAAAAATAGCAAAAAAATTTTGCGGTTTTATAAGAATTTTAATAAAATTATAAAAAGTCAGTCTTCATAGGGTGAAATGAGGAGAAGATAATCTATGCGTACAGAAGACATTAATTTTAAACAGATCATTGAAATGAACATGCTATATGAAACTTTACTCAATGAACTCGATATCGGGATTCATATTATTAATGAGGAAAGTAAAACGATTATCTATAACCGCAAAATGATGGAAATTGAATCAATGGAACGCTCAGATGTATTATATAAAAGTCCTTTAGAAATATTTGCATTTGAAGAAAATAAAAATAGTACTCTTATAGAGGCATTAAAATTAGGAAAAACAAACAAAAATATAAAACAAACGTATTTTAACAATAAAGGACAAGAAATTACAACGATTAACGATACTTTCCCTATAATAGAAAATGGAAAAATTAAAGGCGCTATTGAAATATCAAAAGAAATTAGTAACTTAAAGCAAACAATAAGAATGGGCCCTTCTCGAAAACAAAGTACTAAATTTACCTTTGATCACATAATTGGTGATTCTGAAGCTATTCAATCAATCATTACTGAAGGAAAAAGAGTAATTCGTACATCTTCCTCCATACTTCTAGTAGGAGAAACAGGCACTGGGAAAGAACTATTTGCACAAAGCATCCATAATGAAAGTCAGCGTTCAACAAAACCCTTTATTTCACAGAACTGTGCCGCTATACCTGATACACTCATGGAAAGCTTATTATTCGGTACAAACCGAGGTGCATTTACAGGAGCTATCGATAAAGCTGGTTTATTTGAAGAAGCGAATGGAGGAACTTTGTTATTAGATGAAATCAACTCATTAAGTCCAGCACTTCAAGCGAAGTTACTACGAGCTATACAAGAAAAAACAATACGAAGAATCGGAGGCACACACGAAAAAGAAATTGATGTTCGTATTATAGCAACTATCAATGAAGATCCTTTCGAAGCCATCGCACATAATCGATTAAGAGAAGACTTATATTACCGATTAAGCGTCGTTACTTTATGTCTTCCGCCTTTACGTGAAAGAAAAGAAGATATTCTAGCTCTTGTTCAGCACTTTATTGAAAAATATAATACTCAATTTGGGCTCAACGTAACCGATGTAGATGTAAATGTAAGAGAATTTTTCTATGCATACGATTGGCCTGGAAACGTACGGGAGTTGGAACATATAATTGAAGGTTCCATGAACTTGATAGAAGATGAAACCATCATTACAGCGTTTCATATGCCTACTCGCTTTCGTGAACGAATAAAAACAGAATTCAATATGCAGCATGCACTAACTAATCACAATACTGATGCACCTAAAACTTTAAAACACACAATAGAAAAAATGGAAAAGAACTACATTAATCAAATTCTTAAAGAGAATCATGGCAACATTTCACAAGCTGCAAAATTTTTAGGATTAAGTAGGCAAAACTTACAATATCGAATTAAAAAACTGCATTTACACATATGAAATGAACATGTCTCCAAGTGCAAAAACAAGTTGGTAAAATATGTTATAATAAACGTATAACATGCTAGAAAGGGGCTATATATATGAGTAATGATAAAAAATTAAAGTTATTACAATACTTATACTTTTTCCCTGCCATGCTCTGTATGATGTTATTCATTAATGCCGATGTAAGCAGCTCTCCTTATGCAAAGCTATTAGGAACAATTTTTGGCTCCTTTGCAGCTATTATGCTTGCTGCTTTTTGGAATTTAAAGCTACGTATAAAAAATGAAAAATCTTCGTAATACTAAAAAAATCGAGCTACTTAGCCCGATTTTTTTATTTGCCATTAAAACTCAACATTCTCTAAATACAACCCACTTGCCTCAGCAAGACAATTAATTTGATTGCGCTGCTTTTCTTCTAAAATGTTTGGAATTGCTTCAGCATCTAATTGTCCTAATCCAACTTCAATTAATGCCCCAACAATTTTTCTTACCATATTATGAAGGAAGCCGTTACCACTTACTCTAATTTGTACAAACCCTGCCTCTTCCATCACATCAAGTGTATATACTTCTCGAACCATAGATTTTTTCTTTGATTTCGCATTTGAAAAAGCAGTAAAGTCATGTGAACCAACTAAATGTTTTGCAGCTGCTTTCATGCTTTTCACATTTAATTTTTTATTCACATGCATGCTGTATTTACGCATAAATGGATTTGTATGCTCTTCATTCCAAATTTTATACAGATATGTTTTTGCTTTAGAATTGTAACGAGCATGGAAACGATCATGTACTTCTTCCACATTCGTAATGCTAATATCATTAGGTAAATATTGATTTAAATATTTTTTCACTTTATGTTCCACTAACTTCTCATCACTTTGAAAGTTAGCAACTTGATTCAAAGCATGTACACCAGCGTCTGTTCTACTACAACCGATAATTTCAATTTCTTTTCCGATCATTTCAGATATGACACTTTCGATTTTTCCTTGAATCGTATTATCGTTATTACCGAGACGTTGCCATCCTTTAAAACGTGCACCATCGTACTGAATCGTTAATTTATAATTATGCATAATATTCTCCTTCATAGAAAATATTCCCTCATACCATGAGGGAATATTAATAAACTTTACTTTCTAACAAGCTTCACTACATTTTCTACGTGAGCTGTATGCGGGAACATATCAACTGGTTGCACATACTCCACTTCATAGCTCTTCATTAATGCTTGTACATCACGTGCTAATGAAGAAGGATTACAAGACACATACACAACTTGTTTCGGCTTCACTTTTAAAATTGTTTCCAGTAATTTATCATCGCAACCTGTACGTGGTGGATCGACAACAATTACATCTGGACGCCATCCTTCTTTTACCCATTTCGGTAACCATTGTTCAGCTTTACCTGCTTCATATTTCGTATTTGTAAATCCGTGACGCTTCGCATTTTTTCTTGCATCTGCAATCGCTTCTGGAATTACATCCATACCACGTACTTCCGCTGCATCATTTGCAAGCCAAAGTCCGATTGTACCAACACCACAATACGCATCTACAATTTTCTCATCGCCTGTTAACGCAGCTGCTTTTTTCGCTTCATCATATAAAACAATTGTTTGTTCTGGATTCAACTGGAAGAATGCACGTGCTGATAATTCAAATGATAAATCGCCAAGTGTTTCTTGAATTACTTCTTTTCCAGCTAATTTAAATGTTTTGTCTCCAAAAATAACAGATGTTTTACGCCAGTTTACATTTTGCATAATTGATTTAACCGCTGGCATCTGTTTTTGTACTTCTGCAACAAATTGTTCTTTATTTGGTAATTCTTCTTTTGTTGTAATAAGTGTAACTTGTACTTCCCCTGTTTGAACTGCAGTACGTGTTACAATTGTGCGTACTAAACCTTTTTGTTTTTTCTCATTGTAAATAGAAACATTTAATTTTTCTAAAATACGTCTTACAACTTTTGTCGCTTCATTCGTTGCTTTATGTTGAATCATACAGTGAGCAATATCAATTAACTGATGTGAGTTTTGTTTATATAGCCCTGTAATAACCTTTTCGTCTTTACGCCCCACTTGTAATTGACTCTTATTACGGTAATGCCATGGATTTTCCATGCCAAGCGTTGGACGAATTTTCTCTTCCATACTGTTTTTCATGTACTTCTCAAATGCTTGTACAACGATATCACGCTTTTGATTCAATTGTTCTTTATAATCTAAATGTTGCAGCTGACAACCGCCACACTCCTCATATACTGGACACGGTGCTTTCACACGATGCGGTGAAGCTTTACGAACTTTTTTCACTTTCGCTTCAGCGAAGCCACGCTGAATTTTCGTTGTTTCTGCAACAACTTCTTCTCCTGGTAATGCCCCTGGAATGAAAACAACTTGTCTCTTAAAATAACCAACGCCTTCTCCGTTAATCCCAAGACGTTTAATTGTCACAGGAAACGTTTGACCAACTTCCAACTTACTCTCATGTTGCTTTTGTATCATTATTACACCTCTACTCTATACTTTTCCATAAATATAACGCTGCATAACTGCAGTATGGTTCACACTCTTGTTTCACTTTTTCTAAAAATGCATCATCAGGTTTATCATCTAATTGAAATATACCTTGCACTGCACGCTGAATCCCAATGTCCGCTTTCGGGAACATATTTTTCCGTCCAAGCCCAAACATTAAAAAGTTTTGCACTGTCCATGCACCAATTCCCCTAATTGGCAACAATTGTGCTGAAACTTCTTCTTCCGTCCCATTTTCTATACTCGCTAAATTTAATGTACCACTGACAATACTTCGACCTAATCCTACTATATATTCAGCCTTTCGCTGACTAAACTTCTGCTCTCTCAATTCTTCTATTGAAATATTTGCTACTATTTCCGGAGTGGGGAAAAAGAATACACCGTTCTTCTCTATTCCATACCGTTTCACAAATTGTTCTGTTAACACAGTAGCAAATTTCAAATTTATTTGTTGGTGAATGATACAGCGAAGAAGACAAGCAAAATAATCAAATTCTAAAATAATTGGAGTATAAGCATATGTTTCAAATAGTGGACGTAATGATGTGTTTAAAAAATGATTTTGTATATCTTGAAACGGTTCATTCCAATGAAAAATGGCCCTCATTCGTTTCATGACTTTCTCCGGATTTCCTGTCTGACTAGAAATCCAAAACTGTGGATTTTGAACAGTACCAATCCCTTGTAAGCGAACAATAACCTGTTCCTCGTCTATACAAAGCGGGATATAAATGACTTTCTCATCTAATTGAATGACGTTAAGAGGATCAAAAGATAAACGTTTTAATACTTCTTCAAAATGATACGGATACTCTAACGTAACATGTTCGCTCCACATACGTTTCCCCATCCTTTTTACACATCATTATAGCATGAGAAAACCGTAAGCATACATGCTTACGGTTGATTGCTTTTTACTAAGTCATCTAGACTTTTAAAATGATACCCTTTCTCGCGCAAATCATCAATGATTTTCGCAAGTGCTTCTGCATTATCTTTTGATATTGCATGAAGTAATAAAATAGATCCTGGGTGAATCATCGTCATAACATTATTATGCGCATATTGCCATCCTCTTTGCTGATCCACTTTCCAATCCAAAAATGCAAGTGACCAAAATACATTATAGTAGCCCATTTCTTTCGTAAGAGCTAACGTTCTTTCACTAAATACGCCGCGCGGAGGACGTACATATTTCACTTCTTTTTGCCCAGTTACTTTTTTAATTTCTTCCGTTACACTCGTTAATTCTTCACGAAGCTTCTCATCATTTACCGCTGTAAAATCAGGATGACTCCAAGAATGATTTCCAATAATGTGTCCTTCATCCTTCATTCTTAACAATAAATCTTTTTGTGTTTTAATGTAATGCCCAGTTACAAAGAAAGTTGCTGGTACTTTTTTCTCTTTTAATACATCTAAGATTTTCCCTGTGTATCCATTCTCATATCCATTATCAAATGTTAAATAAATATCTTTTTTCTTCGTATCTCCTAAATAAAACCCGCCATTTTTTTGCAGTAAATCCGTATATAACTTTCCTGCATCTGGTACTGTTTCATTTTTAGGACGCGGGATTCCCCAGTTATGTGGAGTATTTGTATAAGCCAATGCCGAAACTGGAACAAGTGCCATCATAATTGAAAAAATGAGACCGATATATAACCATTTATATTTCATAAATAGTCTCCTTTCCATATATAATCGTACCTGTAGTTTCTGTTTACTTACTTACTTTCATGCTGTGCATGTTTTTCTATATATACCAAAAAATGCATCTCGAAAGATTCGAGATGCATTTTTGTTTATTTAAATACCGGCTCTTTAAAGCTCGCTAATTTTTCAAGTGATGTTTTATCAACATCTGCATGTAAACTATTACCATGAGAGTCCATCGTTACAACTGCTTTAAAACCTTCAATGCGTAAATGCCACATTGCTTCTGGAATACCAAATTGTAAGAAATCAACATCTTTCACTTCTTTAATACATTCAGCATAATATTGCGCCGCACCGCCAATTGCGTTTAAGTACACGCCGCCGTGTTCTTCTAAAGCCGCTAATGTTTTCGCACCCATACCGCCTTTTCCAATAACAGCGCGAATACCAAATTTCTTCATAATATCGCCTTGGTACGGTTCTTCACGAATACTTGTCGTTGGACCTGCCGCTTTAATTTGCCAATTGTCATTGTCATCTTTCACAACAACTGGACCACAGTGGTAAATAATTTGTCCATTTAAATCTACTGGACAATCATTATCCATTAAATGCTTATGGATTGCGTCACGACCTGTATACATCATGCCATTAATTATTACAACATCACCAACGCGAAGTCCACGAATTTGCTCTTCTGTAATTGGTGCTTGTAATACAATCTCACGTTGCTCTGTTTTTTCTTGTGCTTCATGCTGAAGTGTATCTTCACCTTCTTGATATAACCAATCCATAATTTCACCTGTTTCAGGATGGATTGTTACACCTAGGCGGCGATATGCCCAGCAATTATACGCCACAGATACGTAGAAGCTAGCCGGCAGGCGGTTATACACGCCAATTTTACAGCCCAGTAAAGTGGTTTCTCCACCAAATCCCATTGTACCAATGCCAAGCTTATTCGCATTTTCTAATACGTACTCTTCAAGTTGTTGTAACTCTGGTACTGGATTGACGTCATCTAATGTACGGAATAATTGATTTTTTGCTAATTCATAACCTGATGTGCGGTCTCCCCCGATACCAACACCAATTACACCAGCACTACATCCTTGACCTTGTGCTTGGTATACTGCATGAAGAAGGCATTTACGAATTCCTTCTAAATCACGGCCAGCTCGTCCAAGTCCTTCTAGTTCACACGGTAAGCTATATTGAATATTTTTATTCTCACAGCCACCACCTTTTAGGATTAAACGTGCATCAATATAATCTTTTTCCCATTGTTCAAACTTAATAACCGGTGTACCTGGTCCTAAATTATTTCCACTATTGTCTCCAAAAAGAGAGTCAACAGAATTTGGACGAAGTTTACCATCTTTTGTCGCCCGCTCAAGCGCATTATAGATAGCTTCCTTCAACTTTAATTGGTTCACACCAACTGGTGTATAAATTTTAAACGTTGGCATCCCTGTATCTTGGCAAATCGGTGAGATGTTATCATCAGCCATTTTAATATTATTTGTAATTGTGCCAAGTGCCATCGCAGAACGAGTCCCTGCATTTTCTCGCTCTTTCGCTTGTTGAATCGCACGACGAACATCTTTCGGTAAGTTCGTTGACGTTTCAACAATTAGTTGATACATGCTTTCTTGAAGCTTTTCCATTGTTACTTCCCCCTCAATTGTGAACGCTACCAAAACGTTATGAGCTGAAAATTCCATTGTTATGCTCTTTAGCTTTTTATTTGTTTCACGCTATTAAAGCATAAATGAAATTTTTCACAACTTGATTATACCTCTTTTTCTATCGTCCTTCTATTATCCGCACAGAAAAAGGCTACCAAATTGGAATTGGCAGCCTTTTTAATATATTATTCGTCTTTTTTAAATTGCTCACATTTTAATTCTAATTCATCTAACATTGCAAGAAGACGATCTACATCTTCTAATTCTACTTCTTCAGGTTCAATTGTATCAATTACTTCAATGAACATATTTAAACGCTCTTTTAAATATACTAATTGTGTATCTTTATCTTGAATTGCTTTTCCCATGAAGGCACTCTCCTTTTAATTCGAGTTGCTTTTATTATACCGCAAAAATGATTGCTATGGGCATGAAATTTCATCAATTTTGTCACAGTCATCCACTATAATGTAAGCCCTCTCTCTTTTCACGCTAAAAAGTTTCACTTTATAAAAAGCACATATTCTTCTATTATAGAGAATGGACAAATTGTTATTTCAATAGTCAAAGGAGTATTTCATATGACGATATCACAAAAAATGAAGCCGATTACTCCTTCTTACGATCCATGGGAAGCGTATATGGACCTTGAAGAGTACGGCAAACTACTATTAACAAATGTTGAATTTACAACGACGACGTTATGCAATATGCGCTGTGAGCATTGCGCTGTTGGTTACACGTTACAGCCGAAAGACCCAAATCCGCTTCCGATGGATCTTTTATTAAAACGATTAGATGAGATTCCTCATTTACGTTCTTTAAGTATTACTGGCGGAGAACCTATGCTTTCAAAAAAATCCGTCGACAACTATGTAACACCACTCTTAAAATACGCCCATGAACGAGGCGTTCGCACTCAAATCAACTCTAACTTAACTATAGATTTAGCACGTTACGAACAAATTATTCCTTATTTAGACGTGTTGCATATCTCTCATAACTGGGGAACAATTGATGACTTCGTTGAAGGCGGATTTGCAATGATGGAGCGTAAACCTACTTACGAACAACGTGCAAAATTATTCGAAAGAATGATTACAAATAGTAAGGCTCTATCAGATGCAGGTGTACTTGTATCGGCCGAAACAATGTTAAACAAAAGAACTCTACCACATATTGAACATATTCACCGTCAAATCGTCGAAGAGATGGGCTGTAAACGTCATGAAGTTCACCCAATGTATCCAAGTGACTTCGCGAGTAATCTAGAGATTTTAACAAAAGCTGAAATTCGTGATGCTATTGAGCATTTACTAGAAATTCGCGATGAAAATGTATGGATGTTATTTGGAACGTTACCTTTCTATGCTTGTAGCGATGACGAGCGAGACATTGCCACATTTAAAAAATTACAAGAGAGCAAAAATGTCACTGTTCGTAATGATCCAGATGGCCGTTCTCGTTTAAATGTAAATATTTTCGATGGAAATATTATTGTGACGGACTTTGGTGATGTTCCACTTCTAGGAAACATACAAACAAACACATTACAAGAAGCATATGACAAATGGAGTGCTTCAAAAACAGCAAAATCATTAAGCTGTCACTGTCCTGCAGTAAAATGTCTTGGACCAAATGTTCTTGTAAAAAACAGCTACTATCCGACAGAAGATTTCTTATCAAAAACAGCAAACATTACATTATAAAAAACGTCAGCTTATAAGCTGACGTTTTTTTATGTTATTGCGAGTGGGAGGAAGAAATGAATTTAAAAAATAAATAATCATGAATTGGAATCGCCGCTCCAATTCCTTGAGAAGTAATATTTTTCACAACAAGTCTTTTTTGATTTCCCTTTAATACAAGATACACTTCTCCAAATGTTACTTTTCCCTTTTCATTTACTGCTGGTGTATAAGCATATAAATATCCGAGTTGACTCGGACTAATATTATACACACGCTCATGTCCAGTACCATAACCAATAGTTGTTTTAAACGAAAGGGGCAATTGTACTTTTTCAAGCGCTTTGAGAAGCATCATTTTTTTCACATCTGCAGCATCTTTCATATCTGCTGTTAAATCGCCTTCAACCGTCTTTTGTGTTTCTTGCTTATAGCGAAGTGGATATAAACGGTCTCCTCCGCGATTATCATACACATTTCGATTCACTTGTTTATATTCCCAATTAATCGATGTGTCTACTGATTCATAATGTAAAGCCCATTGACCTAAATAAATTTTTGCCCGGTACCCTACTGCAAGCGGCGCATTTGAAATTGTCGTTTCATTAAACATCCGAATTAAGTCTGGATTTTCAATTTTAATATTAGCTGTTTTCAATAGTTCTTGAGCAAACTTACTTGGCTGTAAACGTGGCAAATCTTGCGCATCATTTGGAAATGTATTGTCTTTTGAAATATTTAAAACAGATGAAGGCATTTTTGTTCCTACTGTTGTCTTTGCAAAACTCATGTTAGGAAATAATAAAATAAACGAGACCATAGTTGAAAGACATATGCTGTATACTCGTTTCACCTGTCTGGCTCCTTCCTATGTAAAGGTATATATACTACTTTGTTTATTGTTTTCTCTGAGCACAATTGTTATGCCTATTTTTCATAATAAATAAAAACCAATTCCCATAATGACATACGCCGCTAGTAAAGTGCCGCCTTCAAACCAGTTTGTATCTCCATCATTTGAAATCGCAATCGTTAAGAAAACGGCTGTAATCATAGATACAAGTTCTGGTATGGTAAATACTAAAGGCATCCTCTGCGCGAAGAACATAGATAGCAATACTAGTACAGGAGCAACAAACATGGCGATTTGTAATGTAGAACCTATTGCAATTTCGACTGCAATATTTACTTTATTTTTATAAGCCATAATAATTGCAGATGCATGTTCCGCTGCATTTCCAACAATTGCAACGATAATAACCCCTATAAATAATTCTGACCAACCAAATGATTTTGCAACAGTTTCAAAAGTATGCACGAGCGCCTCTGATACATAAGCTACCGCCAGTGTTGCTATCGCTAAAATAAGGAGTGCCTTCCCTTTCGACCACTCTGGCTCTTCTTCATGCGCTACTTCGTCACTTTTATGTTGATATACACCACGGTGCGTAACTAACTTAAATAGTAATGCAGCAATGTACATGATAATCATAATAATAGAAACACCTATACTTAATTGATACGTCTTGCCAACGTCCATCTTCATTGAAAAGATCTCTGGAATAACAAAGGCCACGACAACAGCAAATATTAATAAAGCTGAATTATGCCTTGCATCGTAAACGTTAAAGCTTTGCCTTTTATATTTAAGTCCACCTACAAAGAAGGATAGTCCTCCTACTAATAATAAATTTCCAAGTACAGAACCCGTTAAAGAAGCTAACACCACTTCAATTAACCCTGCTTGAAGTGCAAAAATTGAAATGATAAGTTCAACAGCATTACCGAAAGTAGCATTTAATAATCCGCCTATTCTAGGACCAGATACAATTGCTAAACTCTCTGTTGCTCTCCCCATAAAACCAGCTAACGCGATAATCGTAATACAATACACAGCGAACATAATTGTTTCTGGCCAATGAAGTGTTTTTCCAAGTACAGATAGTGGTACACCTATAAGTGCTACTATAAGAAATATTTTATTAAACATGCTTTTCACCCTTCCATCGTATGTATTTCTCTACAATATTATTATTATTCTTCTCCTAACTTGTCCGATTTCATCACAATTACGTTTAAAAAATCGGATTGAAGAAAACAGTATGAAAGATATTTAAATTATCTTGTTTAAACAGACAGAATTATAAATTGTGAAAAGGGGTTAAAATTATGCACTTAAAAGAAAAAATCGCAACTATTATTCAAGGTCAACGTACCGGTGTATTATCTACAGTACGAAATGAGAAACCTCATAGCGCCTTTATGATGTTTTTCCATGAAGATTTTGTACTGTACGTTGCAACAGATCGACAATCAAAAAAGATAACAGATATTGAAAACAATCCTAATGTCCATGTATTACTCGGACGAGAAGGAAAAAAATTAGATGAAGATTATATTGAAGTTGAAGGGTTAGCTTCAATCGAGGAAGACTCGACATTAAAAAACAAGTTTTGGAATAATAGCTTAAAACGTTGGTTACTCGGTCCTGAAGACCCTAATTACGTATTGATAAAAATCAATCCCGACACAATTTATTACATCGATGGTGCCGGTACGACGGAGCCTGAGTTTTTACGACTATAAAATAAAACAAGCCCCCCCTTAGGTGGGCTTGTTTTGTCGAAAAGTTCTTTTGAAAAAAACAATAAAATAGGTGGAACTTTCTAAAGATTCTGTTATATAATAGCAGTAACTTAAATAAACTGTATTAAAACAGATTGAGAGGAGAAATAAAATTGATGAAGAGAGAAGAACGCAAAAACATGATTGAGTTTATTGAAAAGAAAAAAGGGATTGAGCGTGATGAATTACTGTTTATGACAGACGATGAAGTAGAACATATTTATAATGTAACGTACTTTTTATATGAGGAAATTGCAGAGTAGTATAATAATCCCCACCTTATTAAAAATATAAGGTGGGGATTATTTCGTTATTTAGCCCACTATTTGCGGGCAGTCAAACTCCCACCTTAAAATTCAGGTGGAACAAGAAGTTAAGTTGAAGTCGCGCTTCCTATAAACCTCAATTGCTTCAACTTTATACATGAGAATCATTTTCATGTATAATACTGTAAGATTGGAGGAATTTTACTATGAGTTCGTGGCTCTTATTTGCACTATTATCAGCAATTGCTGCTGCCCTTGTATCGATTTTTGGAAAGTTTGGTTTAGACGGCATCGATGCAAACGTTGCAACAACAATTCGATCTATTATTATGGCATTATTTATGATAGGCGTTATTATCATACAAGGTAAATTTCAAAATATCGGCGACGTACTGCTAAATAAAAAAGCACTGCTATTTATCACATTAAGTGGGATTGCAGGTGCTTCGTCATGGCTATTTTATTTTCTTGCCCTCAAAACAGGAAAGGTTTCACAAGTAGCTCCTGTCGATAAATTAAGCGTCGTATTTTCTATCATTCTCGCTATGATTATCCTCGGTGAAAAGTTAAACTTTATGACCGGTGTTGGTGTAGTCTTTATTACAGCTGGTGTATTATTTATTGCTTTCAGCTAAAAAAACCGCTATTAGCGGTTTTTCTTTTTCTTTATGTACAACCATACAACACATGTAACAACTGCTGAAATTAATAAAATCCATATTCCATAATGATGTAAACTATACTCAACGAAGCGCCACTTCTCGCCTAACTTCCAGCCAAGCCCAATAAAAACACTTATCCAAATGAGCGCACCACCGTAAGCGTACAAACAAAAACGCCAAAGTGTCAAATTTGATACCCCAGCAAAATATGCTGTTAAATGACGTACTCCCGGTATAAAATAACCAATCATTAAAAGAAATGGCCCATATTTTTCAAATAAAATATGTGTTTTTTCAATGTGATGTTCTTTAATTCTAATTTTCGGCCCATATTTCTTTAAAACAGGGAGCCCAAGTTTTAAACCTAATATGTAGCTTAACGTGATCCCTAACATCGCACCAGCCATCCCACTTAAAAAAGCAGCAGTTCCTGACATAACTCCTTTTGAAACATTATAACCAACAAAGGTCAATAAAAACTCGTCTGGTATCGGTAATCCGACAATCCCACCAGCCAAAGCTATAACAATTCCAAAATAGCCATAATGCGCGATTAACTCGCCAATATGTTGTTCCATTCGGAAGACACATCCTATGCACGATCGTTATTCCACATTGTACCCTTTCTATCTTTAAGGCAAACATGGTATACATATTCACTATACATTGTTTTTATAATGAACTCTACTTCTATTCTTTCCTTTAACAGAGATAAAGTGAAACTTTAATCAGTGGGAGTTTTGTAATTATTAACCTATGCCAATCTTGCTTCTACAGACATCCCGACTCCCACATAACTCACTTACATTCACTAATTTTGAGATTAGATTCTTACTGCCTGCAAATGTCCTGATAAAAAATAAAAATTCATATGCGTGTTTTTTTGTTACAATAAAGGAAAGTTACTTTTCGCAACGGTTTAACTCTCAAGAAAAATGATATATCTACCAAAAACATAGTTTGGTCTATATAATACAACTTCTACCTATTAAAAGAACATGAACCCTTTTACATACAACATCATTTTTCTAAATTATACAGGGGGGAACGAACATGACCATTGAAAATCAATTTATTCAAAAAGTTTACTATAAAACATTTTTAACAGAAGAAACTTCTACTCCTGCATCGGAAGTACTCGGTGAAGCATATATAAATGAATCTAAAAATGAATTCTCCAACATTTCTAATATTCGATTTGCTCAAGGTGAATTTTATTATCAAAATAAAGATTTTGAAGCAGCTATATTTAAATGGGAAAAAGTTAATAATACTCTTGCACTTTGGGCAACAAAAAATATTGCAGATGCTTATTTTGAACTAGGATTCCTACCAAAGGCAGAAGAAATTTATCAATCTATTCAAACAGAAGATACAACTCTTACGATGGAAGTTTCATTACAACTTCTTTCTCTTTATATCGAACAAGATCGTTTAGGACTTGCTTTTAAGACGATTAGTGAAGCTGTTGCATTCCAACCGGATTACCCAAATATTACTGCAATTGCACGTTCTTTCTATGAAAAACAAGAAGATTGGAACAACGCTATCGAACTAGCTGTTCAAGAAGGTATTCGAACACAATCTTTACACTGGTTTGATACATTAATAAATTACATAAACAAAGGATTTACTAAAAATATTAAGCCTGAATATTTCTATGAGTCTTTAAAAGCTCTATATGCTGTTGATCAAGCTCAATTTAAAGAACTTGTTATTGCTCTTTGGAATAGCTACCAACATGAATCCTTATACCTTCCTTGGATTCAAAGTATTAATCATTTATTCTTGCATATTGAAACAGACAATAATGACGATTGGAATGAAATTTCTACTCGCTATCAAGAAACATACTTTGCATTAATTACCGGAAATCATTTTATGCATGAATTAAACGGACTTGTACCAAATCTATTAACAAATTGGTTCAGTTTAACGAAAGCAAAAGATTCTCTAGTTGTCTCTGCAGCAGTATTAGCATGGAATGAAGTCTCACCTACAACCTTAGAATCATTACTCGTAAAAAGTGCTGGATCCTTACTTTCTAATACATCAGCTGAAGCAGATGTAAATATGGAAATAGTTTCTCATTTATTCGAAACAATCGCTGTATGGGCTGAGAAAAATGATGTAGATTTAAGTCATCAATTTACGCTACTCGTCCATGAACTATGTGATTTAAATGTCACACCACTACTAATAGCTGGAACTAGTGACCATGATAAAACATCATTTGTTAATTCAATATTAGGAGAGAACATCTTAACTGAAACTTTAACAACTCCTATTCTATTTAAAGACGCTAGTCAAACTGAAATAACAGAATTTAACGAGTTAGATATTAGAAATATCTCTAACCTTGATGAATTCCATCAAATAGCGGCTACATCTGCTCAGTCAGAACTTGAGAAAAAATGTATAGAAATTAAGCTACCAAGTAGATTTTTAAGAAAAAATAAGTTTACATTTCTTATTACACCATCCATTCAAGGACAATTGGATAAAAACAATGCATACTTTGAATACTTACAAGCAGCAGATAGCCTTGTTTACGTATTAAATTCTTCTTCACCATTGCATAGTGAAGAAATTGATACGTTAATTTATTTACGTGAACAAGTACCAAACTTACAAATTCACTTCGTATTACACACAAATAATACGACTACTAATGAAAAACTAATTAGTAAACTTAAAGTACATTTTCCAGATGCACAATTCTTCCCATACTCTCCTTCGCAAGAGAGTAGTCAGCAACTTGGAGATGTAACAGAATCTATTCTCTCTAATCTTGCAAAACGCGATATAGAAAAAGAACGTATAGAAAAGCTAATATGGTTTACGCAAAAGACAATTGCTTATCTCATAAATGAACGTGTGGAATTAGAAAATACATTAGTAAAATCCGTACGCTGGAATAAACACATCTCAGTGAAACTTACTGGATTTATTAATAACCTTACTGCTCTTGAAAAAGATAAAATTCGCTCTATTACCGAATCCTATCTTTTAACGAAAGAAGAAATTACACGAGATATACATTCTCAAATTCCTGAATTATTACAGAGCTGCTCTGATCTTGTTCAAGAAGATAGTGATTTCAAACTAGTTCATGAAGAATTAAATGCTGCAATGAATGAACGAGTTCAAAAGCATGTACAACAGGTACTTCTTCCTAAATTTACTGGGTCTATTCAAGAATGGATTGAAACAGCACATAATGAATTTATTCAAGCTCAAGCTTATTTAGATGAAATGAGTGAAACGTTTAATAAATTATATAAAGAAGAACGTATGAAACTTCCTTGCGATTTCAAATTATTAGATGATTGGAATCGAGATGTTGTACGAATGACAAATCGAATTACAGTAACGAACATCAATATTTTATTACGCTTTACACCAACACAGTTTTTCTTAAAAAGTGCCGGAAAATTATTTGGTAATATGCAAAAAAACCAATCTATGCTCGCCAACAAATATAAACAATATATTGAAACAGAAGACTATACAGAAATTGCTCACACAATTTCAAAACAATTCTTCCTACAATTTGAAGTATTTGAAGGTGCATTAGAACGTGATATCATGATGTTCTTTAAAGATCCACTTAGCATATTGAAACAAAATGTGGATGCAGCTCAACTTGAGATAAAGGAAGACGAGCAAACATTAGCAACGCTAAGAAGCAATCCAGAAACATATCATGATCCTTTGGCGTTATTTAAACTACAATTGCTACAACATAAATTCGTTTTAAGTACTACAAAGAAACATGAAGATATGTTTGTATCTAACGAATCTCCTACTGTTTAACAAAAAAACCAAGCAAACTAAAATTTGCTTGGTTTTTTACTTTATTATTTTCATATGTTCAAACGGATAATAAATGCCTGCTAACTTTCCTAACACATCTTCTCTATCAATAAAACCTAAACCATTTCTACTATCTTTACTTATTAAGCGATTATCTCCCATAACAAAAATCTTATTTTTAGGAACTGTAATCGGTCCAAAGTCCTCTGTTAAATTCATAAGTTTTTTTTCTGCTTGTTTTTTATTACTATCCAAATACTCTTCATCTTTCACTTCAGAATTTACATATAATTGATCATTTCTCATCTCAATTATATCTCCAGATAATCCAATCACTCTTTTGACATAAAAATTATCTGTTTTCACAACAATAATATCTTCTCTCCCATAGCTTTCAAATTGTTTTGCTAACTTATTAACAATTACCTTATCTCCATCTTGCAACGTTGGCCTCATAGATGCTCCTTTTACAGTCGTAGGGAAAAACACAAAAATTTTCGCCAAAAACACCAATAAACATGCAATTGCAATAGTTCCAAAGAATTCACGCCAACGTTTTTTCTTTTGCATCATTTCACCATCTCATCATCTTTTTACTTTTATTATAAATAATACAACCGTTATTTTTCTACAAAATTCTGAATTATAAAATTATAATATTAGAAATTTCAAAATGGCAATACTGATCAAATTAAACAAGCAAAAAAGATACTCTCAAAATAGTCTATTCACTATTTTGAGAGTATCTTTTTATAATCCCACATATACAATACACATTTGAGCAGCTACATATGTAAACCAAATCCAAAGTGGCTCATACTTCAATTTACGCCCTCCGATATCTGTCACGCCAATAATAAAATCAGAAATCACAAACAGTAAACCACCAAACGCTGGTATCCACCATATTCCTGTATTTTCATAATATAAGGCGAATGCAAAGCAAGCCATTCCTCCAACCCACAATCCGTAAATTAGAGCTCCTATCGTAAACAATTTATCCTGTTTATCATTTCGGATAAAGAAGAACCATCCTACAATTAGAAAGAGCCCATATACGAGTAAGCCAATCCAAAAACCATTCCACGAAATTCCTGTTTGCAAAAATGCTTTTACATAAAAACAATGAGCAAGAGCGAAAGTAACCATCCCACCAATTAACCTGTGACCAATTGGAATCAGCCCAGCCATAAACAAATCTCCCACAGTCGATAAAGTCATACCAAGTGCAACCCACGTACTATACTCTACAGATGGATCTTGTAACCATATCCAAATTGCACTACCTGTTAAAGAAAAACTAAGAATAAGACGGATTGCTAAAGGTAACGGCATATTATCTTTCGTTCTTTTTGTCTGCCGCATTGCATAAATTGCACCAATTAAAAAAAGAAGTATTTGCCCAATTAACACCACGTAAAGTAGATTCATAATATGTTCTCCTCAATAAATGCTTTTTGTATCTTTTTTCGTTACACTTAGTCTATTATCCTTTTTCTATAAAAAAAGAAGAACAGTACTGTTCTTCCATTGTAATCGCTTTTCTGCTTTCTATGCTACTTGTTTTTCTTTCTCTATTTTTTGCTTAGCTGGCGTCCGATTTACCACAATAATTCCCGCGGCTACACATGCTAAACCGAGTAACACAAATGAATGAATTGCTTCACCTAAAATCATGCTCGATAATAACACACCAAATACGGGTATAAAGAACATATACATAGATACTTTTCCAACCTTATTGTACTTCATAATTGTATTCCAAATGCAAAAACCAGCTGCAGATAAGAAAGATAAATAAATCAGCATAAGTAGTGCATGTAGACTAAATGTAAATGGCATTACTCCAACTTGTAAAGCCCCTATACATAATAATCCTATAGAACCAAACATCATTTGGTATGCTGTCATATAGCCAACATCTAACGTTTTACTACCTTCTTTCGCTAATATGTTTCCATATGAATACAGCATTGCTGCACTAAGAAGTAATAAGCTTCCGATTCCAAAATGAAATGATAAGCTACCATCACTTGGCATATTTACTAAAACGACGCCACAAAAGCCAATCGATACGCCAATTATTTTTCTCATATTGAGGGCATCATCTTTATATAAAAAATGGGCGAGTAAAATTTGAAAGAATGATGATGTCCCTGAAATGATAGCTCCTTCAATTCCCGAACTATAACTCATTCCAATATAAAAACAGATATATTGAAGAAACGTTTGGAATAAACCAATTTGTATTAACTGTTTCCCCGTTCCTTTTTTGAAGCTCATATCTTTTCCTAACACTTTAAAGAATAATAAGAGCATGAATCCAGATAAAAAGAAACGATAACCGGCAAATAATATTTGCTCTCCAACTTCTTGTGGTTGAATTCCAAGTTCAACATAACTTAATTTAATAAAAGGAAATGCGCTTCCCCATAAAAAAGTTGCTACTATTGCAGCAATAAATACGCCAATCGGATGGGTAAAAAATTTCTCTGTCTTCACTTGTTGTCTTCCTTTCCGACCTTTTTATGAACAATATTCATATATACCAAAGGAATTGCGAAAACACAAGTTTTCCGTTTATACTTGAAACAAAACCGTACCATCTCATAAAAACATATGATATACTATAGAATAATTACAACATAAGAACGATTAAAAACAGATTCAACAGAAATGCTGCTATCCATTATGGATGGCAGCTTTCGTCGTTTTATAGGGGTTTCGATTTTGATTATTTTTCTCAATAAGAATTCGGAAGGAGCGAGTAGTAATGAACTCAGAAGTAAAAACGTTACACGCAAAAGAAACAATTTCTCATCCCTCTTTATGGGACACATTAAAAAAACATTATGAACTTGTATTTGCAGTAGCATCTGGTATTTTTATTTTAGTTGGTTGGTTATTTACAAAGAACGATGCAATGAATGTAGGTATTACTTGCTATATCCTTGCTTATATAGTTGGTGGATATGCAAAAGCAAAAGAAGGAATTGAAGATACGATTGAAGAAAAAGAGCTAAATGTTGAAATGCTAATGCTCTTTGCAGCTATTGGTGCTGCAATTATTGGCTACTGGGCAGAAGGGGCTATTTTAATCTTCATCTTTGCACTCAGCGGTGCTATGGAATCTTATACGTTAAGTAAGAGCCAAAAAGAAATTTCCGCTCTTCTTGACTTACAGCCTGAAGAAGCATTACGTATTTCCACCGGAACTGAGGAACGTGTTCCTGTTGGAGAGTTACAAATTAACGACATTATTTTAATTAAACCCGGTGAACGTGTTCCTGCTGACGGTACGATTCATAACGGTGAAACAAATATCGATGAGGCAGCAATCACAGGAGAACCTATTCCAAATGAGAAAAGACATGGCGATGAAGTATTTGCCGGTACTGTAAATTTACGTGGTGCTATCGAAGTTAAAATTACGAAGCCGAGCGATCAAACATTATTCCAAAAGATTATCCGTCTCGTCCAAAGTGCACAAAGTGAAAAATCACCATCACAACTATTCATTGAAAAGTTTGAAGGAACATACGTAAAAGGTGTACTACTCGTTGTTGCGCTTATGATGTTCGTTCCTCATTTCTTACTTGACTGGAGCTGGAATGAAACGTTTTATCGCGCTATGATCTTACTTGTAGTCGCATCTCCTTGTGCGCTCGTAGCTGCCATTACACCAGCTACGTTATCAGCCATTTCTAACGGAGCGAGAAACGGTATTCTCTTTAAAGGCGGTATACATTTAGAACGCCTTGCTTCTGTGAAAGCAATCGCGTTTGATAAAACAGGAACATTAACAGAAGGTAAACCTACCGTAACAGATGTATATGTTCGAGAAAATATAACAGAAAAAGAAGTACTTTATATTACAGCATCAATTGAAAGTCACTCTACACATCCTTTAGCTGAATCCATTGTTAAATATGCACAACATGCGTACGACATTACTTTAAAAAAACCAGAAAAGGTTGAAGATGTAACTGGTTTTGGTCTAAAAGGAATATTGGAAAACAACGCTTATAAAATAGGTAAAGCTGATTTTATCGGTGAAGAAACAAAGACATTTCATAATGGTATTTCTGCCTCACTTGAAAAAGAAGGTAAAACTGTCGTTTATATTAGTGATGAGGGAGGCATTCTTGGACTTATCGCTTTAAAAGATACGCTTCGCCAAGAAACAATAGCTGCTATTCGTGATTTACAAAGCATTGGTGTCGAAGCAATTATGATTACTGGAGATAATGAAGAAACGGCAAAAGCAATTGCCTCTGAAAGTAATATAAAGGAATATTATGCATCATGCTTACCAGAAACAAAAGTTGAAACGATTAAAAAGTTAAAAGAAAAATACGGTACAGTAGCAATGGTTGGAGACGGTATAAATGATGCACCTGCCCTAGCTACTGCTAGCATTGGTGTCGCAATGGGG
The DNA here is from genome assembly GCF_058792475.1 of Bacillus sp. MT94. NCBI lineage: Bacteria > Bacillati > Bacillota > Bacilli > Caryophanales > Bacillaceae > Bacillus > Bacillus sp. MT94. The sequence continues at coordinate 66,489 of NZ_JBXAEZ010000008.1, forward strand.
GAAGGAACAGATGTAGCTTTAGAAACTGCAGATGTTGTACTGATGAAGAACGAACTATCTCGCCTTTCCCAAGCAATTCGTTTATCAAAACGAATGAACCGTATTGTGAAGCAAAACGTAATCTTTTCGCTAGCCGTTATTGCCATGCTAATTTGTTCAAACTTCTTGCAATTTTTAGCTCTTCCATTCGGTGTTATTGGCCATGAAGGAAGTACGATTCTTGTCATTTTGAATGGCTTACGATTACTAAAAGGAAGCAAATAAAACGGGTCCCTCATAGAGGACCCGTTTTTTTTAGTGATAGCTATTATGACCGTTCGCACTGCTACTCGTTTTATGCTTTGGATGCGAACTGCTCTTTTGTTTATTATTACTTTTATTATTATGGTTCTTTTTATTATTACTCATGAAATATCCCCCCTGTTCCTTTTTATTATGGAACAAGAACTCATTATTCATTACGGGAATTATTGTCACCGGTTCTATAATGGTGGAGTAAACCATTAATTTCACCGCCAAGTAAAATTACCCATCCAGTTAAATAAAACCATAACATTAAAATAATGATACCACCGAGACCACCATATGTATTGGCGTAATTCGCAAACTTATCTACATAATAAGCAAATGAGTAAGACACCACAATCCATCCTACAGTAGCAAATAACGCCCCTGAAATAACTTCTCTTCTTTTTAACTTTCGATCTGGTGCAAATGTATATAAGAAACTAAACAAAGCAAATAGTACGAAGAAACTCGCTACTAATCGTGTAATGCTCCATACGAAAGAAAAACTATCTGATAAACCGAGTGCTTTAAACACTGCTGCTCCAATAACTTGTCCGAATACCGGAACAATTAAAGCAAAGACAATCATAAAAATAATAGCTAATGTAAACACAATTGATAACGCTCTTGTTGTAATAAAAGAACGTGTTTCCTTTACGTCATAAGCGCGGTTAAAAGCATTCATAACCGCATTAACACCATTTGAGGCAAACCATAACATGGATAATAAACCAAATGATAATAAACCACCATTTTGCTGGTTTACAACTTTATCTACATTTACCTCAATTAAGTTCATTGCATCATCTGGTACATAAACCTCTAATAAACTAAGCACATCCTCTGTTTGAATGGGAATAAATCCAAGAAGCGTAATTAAGAAAACGAGCCCAGGAAAAATTGCAAGCAAGAAGAAATAAGCGAGCTGTGCTGCCAAGCCCGCTACATCATCGCGCATCGTCCGGTCATATAAATCTTTACCAAACGAATAAGTACGATTTCTTCTCACCTTTTCTAAAATTTTTCTCATATATGTTTAAACGCTTTTCTTCTCTTCTTTATCTTGCTTTAACTCAATGTACGCTTCAGTTTTTTTTTCCACTGCATTTGAGTCTTTTATAAATAATTCACGCGCTTCTTTCATACCACCATCTTCAGCAACTACTGGCTCTTCTTCTGCTTTCAGCTCATCTACCTTTGGAGATACAGCTTGAATTTCAATCGTTTCTGGCTTTTCTTCTGGCTCAACTTTTTTCTTACTAAAAATTTCTTTCGTTTCTTTTAACGTCTCTACAACAGATGGCGTTAATTTTTTAATTTCTGCTACTTTCGCTTTTACCACATTGAAATCAGCAAGTTCGCGTCCTTTATCTGTAACAGTTTGCACTTTTTCTTTGATCTTTGCATTTTCACCAATTTCAATCATCTTTGTTTTTGCTTTTTCTGCTGTATTTTTTACTTTTTCACGGTTTTCTTTCTTTAACATGGATACCGCTACACCTGCAGCTACACCAATCGCAATGTTTCGAGCAATATTATTTTTCTTTGCCATATTCCTTCACCCTTTCATTTCTTATGTTAGAAAGTATTTCTTTCTAAGCTTCCTCATATTCCTTGTTCATTTCGAATGAAAGCTAATAGCTTTGCACACCCTTCTGTTACAAGGTCATATACTTCTTGGAAATTCCCTGTATAGTAAGGGTCAGGAACGTCTGTCCAGCCACCGTCTGGAACAAAATCGGACAGCCTACCAATATAGCCTCCAGTTTTACCTAAACTTTTTAAATCTGCTATATTCTTGTTGTCCATGGCAATAATATAATCAAACTTTGTTAAGTCTTCTTTTTCTACTTGCCTTGCTTTAATTCCTTCAAAAGTGACTGCATTTTCTTTTAAAATTTTTTGTGTTCCTTTATGTGGCGGATGGCCAACATGCCAATCTCCAGTTCCTGCAGAATCAATGACAATTTTCTCTTCAAGTCCCTCTTTTACGACAAGATTTCGAAAAATCGCTTCTGCCATCGGAGAACGGCAAATGTTCCCAAGACAAACAAACAATACTTGAACCATGTTTTTGTTTCTTCCCTTCTTGGTGCATTTCTTCATATATACTTATAGTATAAACAACCAATTATGAAATATAAAGGAAATCCCTACTAATTTAATAGGATTGAAAAGATCCATTAACGAAAATGATAAAAAATGTTAAGATAGCCTTATGTTATTTTAAAGGGGGACACTTCGGTGGATTTATCCGTAAAGTCAGAAGAAAACGTTGAATACATGGTCGAAGCTATTAAAGAAAAATTACGTATGGTTAATGCTGGAGCGATGAGAGCTGCTAGTTTTAACGAAGAAATGTACGAAGATTTACGTGATATTTATGATCATGTTATGAAACGTGAAACATTCAGCATTAGTGAAATGCAAGCTATTACAGAAGAATTAGGTACATTAATTAAAAAGTAAAAAAGCCTCTCTTATATGAGGCTCTTTTTTATTTCCAACAAATTCATGACAACTCTTCTCTTTCCCTCAACCAACTGTAAAATATTGTACAATAGAAGTAGAACCTCACCTTAGATTTTTTCTCCATACATACTACTCACAAATAATAGCAACACTACCATTGCTAACTGTTTTTACTGGAGGTGCTTACTTATGAGCAATTGGTACAGTAAGACGAAAGATCAAACATTGATTGACCTAGAAACAAACGAACAACACGGTTTAACAGATGAGATTGTAAGTGAACGTTTAAAGCAATACGGTTCTAATGAATTAGCTACAAAACAAAAACGCACTTTATGGCAGCGTATTTTCGCCCAAATTAATGACGTCCTCGTATATGTCCTTATTATTGCTGCCCTTATTTCTGCCTTTGTAGGTGAATGGGCGGATGCCAGTATTATCGCGCTTGTTGTAGTTTTAAATGCTGTTATCGGTGTTGTCCAAGAATCGAAAGCAGAACAAGCTTTAGAGGCATTGAAAAAGATGGCAACACCTAAAGCTATCGTCAAGAGAAATGGTGAACTAAAAGAAATTCCATCTGAGCACGTCGTTCCAGGGGATATCGTTATGCTCGACGCCGGACGATATATCCCATGCGATTTACGCCTTATTGAAACCGCAAATTTAAAAGTTGAAGAATCTGCTCTAACTGGTGAATCTGTCCCTGTTGATAAAGATGCAATCTACCACCCTTCCATGCAAAGTGATGAGCAAGTACCACTCGGCGATCAAAAAAACATGGCATTTATGTCCACTCTTGTAACATACGGAAGAGGCGTCGGTGTTGCTGTTGAAACTGGAATGAACTCACAAATTGGTAAGATTGCTACCCTTTTACATGAAGCAGACGATGATATGACACCACTTCAAAAAAGCTTAGCACAAGTCGGAAAATATTTAGGCTTTGTCGCTGTAGCTATTTGTATCGTTATGTTCCTCATCGGTTTTTTACAAGGCCGGGATACGTTAGAAATGTTTATGACTGCTATTAGTTTAGCCGTTGCAGCTATTCCAGAAGGCTTGCCAGCTATCGTTTCCATCGTTCTTGCAATTGGTGTGCAACGTATGATTAAACAAAACGTTATCATTCGGAAACTACCAGCTGTTGAAGCCCTCGGTTCTGTCACAATTATTTGTTCAGATAAAACAGGTACGTTAACGCAAAATAAAATGACCGTTACTCACTTTTATAGTGATAACACATACGATCGCTTAGAAAGTTTAAATGTAAATAATGATGCGCAACGTCTATTGTTAGAAAATATGGTGCTATGTAATGATGCTTCTTACACTAACGAATCACAAACGGGAGACCCGACTGAAATTGCACTTCTCGTTGCTGGAACCACTTTTAACATGCAAAAAGATCATTTAGAAAAAATACATGAACGTGTTAACGAAGTACCTTTCGATTCAGATCGTAAAATGATGTCAACCGTACATACATACGATGAAAGCTACTATAGCATGACGAAAGGCGCTATTGATAAGCTCTTACCTCGATGTACCCATATTTTTAAAAACGGCAAAATCGAGATTTTAACTGATTCTGATAAAAATCAAATATTAGAAGCTGCCGGAGCAATGTCTCAAGAAGCTTTAAGAGTACTTTCATTCGCATTTAAACAATACAATTCAAACGATGTGGATATAAATCATCTTGAAGAAAATCTTATCTTTATTGGTCTTGTCGGTATGATTGATCCACCACGAACTGAAGTGAAAGATTCAATTACAGAATGTAAAAAAGCCGGTATTCGCACAGTTATGATTACTGGTGACCATAAAGATACCGCCTTTGCAATTGCCAAAGAACTTGGCATTGCTGAAGAAATATCGGAAATTATGATTGGAACTGAATTAGATAACATTTCTGATACAGAACTAGCTAGCAAAATTAATCATTTAAATGTATTCGCTAGAGTCTCTCCAGAGCATAAAGTGAAAATTGTAAAGGCATTACGCGCGAAAGGAAATATCGTTTCTATGACTGGTGATGGCGTCAATGATGCACCATCTTTAAAGCAAGCCGATGTCGGCGTAGCGATGGGCATTACAGGAACAGACGTTGCAAAAGGGGCAGCGGATGTTGTGTTAACAGATGATAATTTTTCATCTATCGTGAAAGCTGTTGAAGAAGGTAGAAATATTTATCGCAACATAAAAAAATCAATTCTCTTCCTACTCTCTTGTAACTTCGGAGAAATTATCGCTTTATTTTTAGCAATTTTACTCGGCTGGGCAACACCACTACGACCTATTCATATTTTATGGGTGAATTTAATTACAGATACACTGCCTGCATTATCACTTGGGGTTGATCCTGAAGATCCAGATGTGATGAAGGAAAAACCACGACATGCAAAAGAAAGCTTATTTAGTGGCAGCGTTCCTTTCCTAATTTTCAATGGAGTTATCATTGGACTTTTAACGCTAATAGCTTTTATCGCCGGAGCAAAATTCTATACTGGAGATACAAATTTATTCCCTCTTTTCCCAGAGCGAATTGATGACGATGCTCTATTACACGCTCAAACGATGGCATTTGTCGTCCTTAGTTTTTCTCAGCTCGTTCATTCATTTAACTTGCGTTCAAGAACGAAATCAATTTTTTCAATTGGGATCTTTACAAATAAATATTTAGTTTTCTCCCTTCTTATCGGTGTTCTTATGCAAGTTTGTATCATCTCCATCCCGCCCCTTGCAAATATATTCGGTGTACATGCATTAACGATGCGAGATTGGGGATTTGTTCTCTTATTGAGTATCATTCCACTTATTGTGAATGAGATTATTAAATTAGTGAAGAGAAACTAAAAGGCAATGAGGAATATTCCTCATTGCCTTTTCATTTATCCTTGTAATTCTTTTTTGATATTCTCCGTTAATGTAGCCATACGCTTGCGGCTTTCTTCACGCTCACGTTTATTTTGTTCTTCAATTTGTTGTGTTTCTTGCATACCTCTTGAAATAATGTTCCAAGTTTCCTCAAGCGTTTCCATCTTAATACTAGAAGAACCTGATAATCTCGCTACTTCTACACTTTGCGTTGCGATATTTTGTGCATTTTTCTTAAGTAATTCATTTGTACGGCGATCAAGTTCAGCCATAGAATCTGCAACAAGCTTTTGACGTTTCGCATTTACTGCTTGAATAATACCATTTTTAAAGATAGGAATCGTTGTAATAAATGCTGTATTGATTTTACCAATTAATTTATTATTACCACGTTGAATCATGCGAATTTGCGGCGCTGTAAGTAGCGCAACCATACGCGCTTTTTCTAAATCATCAATACGTTGCTCTAAAATTTCAACCGAGTTTTTAAGCGACTCTAATTCAATACCTGCTAATTGATCATTATTACGCACGCGCTCTTCATACATCGGAACTAATTCTGTATTTAAACGCTCTAATAGCATTTCTCCTGCTACTACGTACTTCTCTAAGTCTAAATAATATTTTAAGTTTTGCTCATACAAGCCATCTAACGTTCCAATTGATTTTTTCATCTCATCTTGGTACTTCGTAATTTCCACATAAACCTTATCAATTTCGCGGCCCATCGTTTGATATTTACTAAAGATTTGTTCTATCATTTTATCCGCTTTTTTGAACATGCGCGAGAAGAAACCACTTTTTTCTTCTGCAAAGTCTTTACTATCAAATCTGTCCATAATTTTACCAAGTTGCTTTAACAATTCACCAGAATCTTCTATCTTTGATAATGACATTGTATGTAAAATTTGATCAGCAAAACGCGAAATTTCCATAGAAGGTTCTTTTCCAAGTTCAATTAATTCCAATTGATCTTTAATATCTACTGCGTTATAAATACGTTGCACATCTGCATCTTGTCTAAGTTGCAAGCGAACATCTTGTGCGGTTTGCTCATTCAATTCAGTTTTCGAATCTAGTACGACTGGGTTATTCATATGGTATTCTCCCTTTCCTTATAAAAATGGACGAAATAGTCCTTTTATTGTTTGTGATAAATTTTTATAGGCTGATGAACCATGAAACTCAAGATCGAAATTAACTTCTTCAAGCCAATGGGAATCAAATGCTCCCGCTTCAACATATGGTTCAATATCGTTTCTGCCCGTGGGATTGAAATGGAATACATCTACTCCAATTTGATTTAAAAATAGTAATAAAACAGCGTCAGAACGAGTTAATTCTCCGCTCTTCTCATTATTAAATATAACAATTTTCGGTACATCTTGTGAATAATCAAATTTCTCAAGCTGTTCTAAAATATTGGGTGGTATTTGAGAAAGTTGTGCGAAAACATATAGCGCTACATCTTGTTTCGTCTCTTTCGCAATTGGTTTGCACATTTCACTTTCGCACGTATGGATAATCGCCTCTGCAATCCCATGTTGTAAACCTTCCGGTAAACGCTTATGCGGCCACCAATGGCTATTCATAATTAGATCAGGATGTAATTTTCCAGCTCGGTCCAATGCATCTCGATAATGATATTGGAAGTTTGCTTTTTGCTCTTTCGTAAACGGGAATGTATTAATTAATAAACTGTTATCAAATGATGTAACAGCCTTTAATCGTTGAAAATATTCTTTATCATTCTTTGAAACGCCTGATATTTTCGCAAATAAAGAAGGAATATAAATATGTTTATTTTCAACAAAGAATGTTGGACGTACAAATGCCTTTTCTTTCGTAATTAAAAAGAGTTCATCATATGTCGTTTTTAACGTACGTGCTACAGGTGTATACGAACGGAATTGCCACGGTTTATATAATAGTGAATTATCGTGGTGAAGTACTTGTTCAATTTCTTTCGAAGCTTGATACGCTACTGTTGCAACACGCTCGCGGCGGCGATCAGGGAATGGTTCAAGAGAAATGCGACCCGGATGGGGCACAATAAAAGTTCTTCCCTCTTCATCAATATTTTCAAATCCATCTTTTCCTTCGGGGTGATAATAAAGCACATCACAACCGAGCATAATAAGAAAATATAAGAAATATATACGGCTTTCCTGTGCATCACCATACCAAACGATACGTGGCATCTGTTTCTTATAATTAATCGTAGAGAACCACTTCGCTACGTAATTTTCGCTTAGTTTAATTATGTCGATTAAGAAACGACGGAAGCCTTCTGTCTTTAACGACTGATTATGTTGTTTCTCATATAATTTCAATACTGCAATAAACGTCGTATGTATGTAATGCTGTAAATCAGGGTTGTCTACTTTCGGTAAAAGTTGTTTCCCAGATAAGTGTGCAACTAACCTATTTACTGTCAGACCATTTGGTGCTTCTTGATGTAATCCGAACACTTCTTGAATATGACGAAGCTTTTCTGAATCAATCACTTTGTTTAAATTTTGTTCGTGTAAAACTTCGATTCCTTTCGCTTCACTATAATCAAACAGTCCATTAAAATATTCATCTACATCATTAGGAACGCCTAGGATTCGACATGCTATATAACTAAATTTCATCTCATTCTCTGTCAGCTCATATTGTGGGCGTTTTTCTAAAAGCGCTTCAAATTGCTTTAAATCTGATTCATCTTTTAATGCATATGGTTGAAGTGTAAAACGTGAAAACACAACAGTTCACCTCCAAAAACATTTACGTTTTTTCTAAGTCCTTCTTCTATTATAAACTATTTTTGGTTATAAAAAATGGGCGCTCGCAAAACGAGCAAACCCATTTCAATTATTTATTGTCTTCTTTAGTAGCTGCTACTTCTTCTTTAGCTTGTCCAGAATTCTTCATGTAGTGAAGTATAAATGTTGCTCCAAATGCTACAACTAAAATAATGAAGAACACTGTATGGCTTATTTCAATATGAATAACAGACAATAACATTTTTGCTGCAATAATTAAAATTAAAATATATGCTGTCGTTTCAAGTTCTGGAATACGCTCTAACAATTTTAAGAATACACCAGCGATACCACGCATCATTAAAATACCTAGCATTCCGCCTAATAGTAAAATCCAAACTTCATTAGATACACCAAATGCAGCAAGTACACTATCTACAGAGAATGCGATATCCATTAATTCAACCATCGCAACTGTTCCCCAGAAGACACCGAACATTCTGAAGAGAATACTATTTTGGTTCATACCATGAGATTCCTCTTCTTCTGCATTACCTTTTCTTTTATCAATGAAGTATTTAACTGAAAGCCACGCTAAGTAAAGTGCACCTAACACTTTTACCCATGCTAATTTAATTAAGAACATCCCGATTCCAATCGCAATAAAGCGGAACACATAAGCTCCAATAAGTCCATAGAATAACGCTTTTTTACGTTTTTCTTCCGGAAGGTGTTTTACCATTACCGCTAACACAAGTGCGTTATCAGCAGATAACAACCCTTCAAGTACAACAAGTGTACCTATTAATCCCCAAGATACTGGATCTTGCAACACTTTAATCCACATGTCCAAGTCGAAAAACTGAGCATACGTATCAAGGATTCCTTGCAAAATACTCATCTTACCTTTATCCCCTATTCTTTGCTAGATTTATAGAAAGGTCAAAAAAAGGAAACGAATATCGTTTCCTTTCTATGCATCCAAGCCATACGCTCTTACAAGCGCACCTAAACCACCTTGGAATCCACTTCCTACTGCATTAAACTTCCACTGTCCATTATGACGGTATAATTCACAAAAGACAACTGCTGTTTCGATGGAGAAATCTTCCCCTAAATCAAAACGAAGAACTTCTTCATTCGTCTCTTCATTCGCTAAACGAACAAACGCATTTCCAACTTGCCCAAAGTTTTGACTACGGCCTTCTGCATCATAAATCGTAACTGTAATAGCAATTTTATGAACATCTGCTGGAACCTTCTTCAAATCTACAACAAGTTGCTCATCGTCGCCTTCGCCTTCGCCTGTACGGTTATCTCCTGTATGTAAAACAGATCCACAAGGAGACTGTAAATTATTATAGAAAATAAAATCAGTTTCCTTCGTACATTTTCCGTTTGCATCTAATAAAAAGGCAGATGCATCTAAATCGAAATCTGATCCACCGTCATAAGATTTAATATCCCATCCAAGACCAATTACTGCTTTTGTTAAACCAGGGCTTGTCTTACCTAAATCGATTTTCTGTCCTTTTTGTAATTGAATAACCATCTATATTCACCTCTATATTTTTATCTTTAAAAATATATCCATCGGTATACACGCATTTCACCGATGGATATATAAATCAAATCTATTACTCTACATCTAAACCAAAATTATTACATAGAGACGCTAACCCACCTTGGAATCCACTTCCGATTGCATTGAATTTCCAGTCACCTGCATGACGATATAATTCACCTACTACTACGGCTGTTTCAATAGAGAAATCTTCTCCTAAATCGTAACGAATTAATTCTGCATTCTTTTCTTCATCTAAAATACGTACGAAAGAGTTAGAAACTTGTCCAAAGTTTTGGCTGCGTCCTTCTCCATCGTAAATCGTGATTGTGAAGCAAATACGTTCGATATGTGCAGGTACATTTTTCAAATCTACTTTAATCGATTCGTCATCGCCTTCACCTTCGCCAGTTCGGTTATCTCCTAAATGCTCTACAGCACCATTCGCACCTTTTGGGTTATTATAGAAGACGAAATCCTCTGCACCTGAAACTTTACCGTTAGCACCTACTAAGAAAATACTAACATCTAAATCGAAATCGTTTTGTCCATCATAACGATTCGTATCCCAACCAAGTCCTACAAGAACTTTTGAAAGACCTGGATTCGTTTTTGTTAAGTCTACCTTTTGTCCTTTTTTCAATGAAATTGATGCCATATACAATTCCTCCTCGGTTATTTTATTGATAACGTGATACAATCTCACTTAAGTTTTTATCTTGTGTTCCTTCTCCAACTGCTGAAAACTTCCATTCACTTCCGTGACGATACATTTCACCTGCAATTAGAGTCGTTTTGCCAGCATAATTATCCGATAAATTATAGCGTGCTAATTCTTCACCAGTTTGCGGGTTTTGAATACGAATATATGCATTACGAATCATCCCGAAATCTTGACGACGATTTACACAGTCATAAATATTTACAACGAATACTAAACGATTAATACGGCTCGGAACTTTATGTAATTCTACGAAAATTGTTTCGTCATCACCAGCGCCTTCGCCTGTTAAATTATCTCCTGAATGAATAATACTACCACAAGTAGAAAGTTTATTTCCGAAGTAAACTAAATCATTTTTGTTTAAAAAACGATCTCCTTCTAACATAACAACAGATGCATCACAATCTACATTTGGTTTACTTCCAAATAATGAAGACAGAAATCCACCTGATTGCCCAATTGGATCCCAGCCTAAGCCAACCTGTAGTTTTGCTACTTTTGGTTGTCCTTTCGTTAAATCGATCTTTTGACCTTTTTCTAAAATAATAGGCATGAAGTTTCTCCCTTTCTACAAAGCATTTTCCAAATCGGAAAATATTGTATTCTTCTCTTATATTGTAGCATTATTTACCTAGCGATAAAAAGGATAAATTCTCAGTTATATGAAAACATTCATATAATTTACTTATGATGATGTAAGAAGTGGTAAATAGCACCAATCATTCCTGCACAATTACCGTTTTGTGCAAGTTCAATCTCACAATTATTATAAATCTCTTGATTTAAGTATTTACTGACCTCCTCTTTTACTTCTTTTAAAAACTCATTTCCTCTATCGGTAATTCCTCCACCAATAATAATCGTTTCTGGATTAAAAATATAAGCAAGATTACTAATTCCGATCGCCAAATGTTTAAAGAAGATCCCAACTGCTTGAGCAACTTCCCAATCTCCTTTATCATACAACTCGAAAATTTTTTTCCCATTCCACTCGCCTTTGCCTTTATATTTTCTTACAAGCCGAATTAATCCTGAAATCGAAGCAACCTCTTCAAACGTTTTTCCTTCTATTAACATATTCCCCCATTCACCAGCACTAAATGAATGTCCTCGGTACAATTCTCCATCTATAAAAATTGCTCCTCCAATTCCTGTTCCAAGGGTGAGCATAATAAAGTTCTCTTTCTCTCTTCCACTACCATTCCACTTTTCTCCAAACGCTGCACAATTCACATCATTGTCAATCGATACTGGAACTTTTAATATCTCTTGCAATCTATCAATAATAGGAATAGTACTATATCCCGGAATATGATCCGCACCTCCCGTCACAATTCCTTTATTAATATCAACAATTCCCGTAGTGCTAATACCAATTCCTGTAATAGTATGTTCATTCATTATTTTTTTGGATACATATATAAGTTTTTGAATAATTTGTTCTCCGCCTAAATGAATTTCTGTTGCAACTGTTTTACGCTTTAATACTCTCCCTACTTCTGAAACAATGCCATACTTAATTTGCGTACCGCCAATATCAAACGCTATGTACTCTTTCATCTACTGCCACTTCCTCTACCGTTATGAATGTAAATTCCCCGCCTCTACTATTTGTAGGAAATCTACATTAACTCTTTTCTGCTTTGACAAATACACCACCTTTTTCTATATATAGTTTTTTTTGCATAAAACTCTTTTTCCTAAGAAATATTACAAAGGGATGTATTTTAGATGGAATATTAATTTCTTAGGAGGAAAACCATGACGAAAATCTTCATTTTAGCATCAACACTCTCTTTATCTTTTTTTAGCGGTTTAAATATCGGTAATGCTGCAACTGAGAACTTCCAACCATTAACAAACGCTATTGTACAAAATAGCGATCATTTTGCCGAAGGAAATTTAAAGGATAATAATAAACCTCCAGGAAATAACGGTTCTCAGGACGATAGTAGTTCTGGCGGCAGCGGCTCTGGCGGCAATGGTTCCGGCGGTAATGGTTCCGGCGGTAACGGTTCTGGTGGCAGTGGCTCTGGTGGCAATGGTTCCGGCGGTAACGGTTCTGGTGGCAGTGGCTCTGGTGACAACGGTTCCGGCGGTAACGGTTCTGGTGGCAGTGGCTCTGGCGGCAATGGTTCCGGTGGTAACGGTTCTGGTGGCAGTGGCTCTGGCGGCAACGGTTCCGGCGGTAACGGTTCTGGTGGCAGTGGCTCTGGCGGCAATGGTTCCGGCGGTAACGGTTCTGGTGGCAATGGCTCTGGTGACAATGGCTCTGGTGACAATGGTTCTGGCGGCAGTGGCTCTGGTGACAACGGTTCCGGCGGTAATGGTTCTGGTGGTAGCGGCTCTGGCGGCAATGGTTCCGGTGGTAATGGTTCCGGCGGTAACGGTTCTGGTGGCAATGGTTCCGGTGGTAACGGTTCTGGTGGCAATGGCTCTGGTGACAATGGTTCTGGCGGTAACGGTTCTGGTGGCAGTGGCTCTCAAGGTGGCAATCGTGTTAAAGGTGATAGCAGTTCTCAAGGCGGTAATGGCTCTCACGGCGGCAATCGTGTTAAAGGCGATAGCAATTCTCAGAAGGGCAACGGTTCTCAAGGTGGTAATGTAAAAGATAATACAAAAAAACAAGGTGATAAATTACCTAATACTGCAACGCATTACCCTATATCTATTTTAATGGGTCTTTCAACATTCCTAATTGGTATGTTACTGTTTATTCGTCGTAAAAACGTAAAATAAGAACAACATCCTTCCATCTAAAGAATACATGAAATACTGTATAAAACCAAAAAGGGCTTTGGATTGCATTTTATTATGCAGCCCAAAGTCCTTTTTATCCCCTATCAAAAGAGTATTAATATGCTTTTCCCCAATACACCATTTGTTTAGCTTCTTTACCACAACAAATACATTCTTCAGCTAAATGCTCTTGCTCAAAAGGCATACAACGTGAAGATACTCCCACCTCTTCTTTTAGTTTCTCTTCACAAGCCAATTCCCCGCACCACATCGCTTTAATAAAGCCTTGCTTTTCGTCAGCTACTTTTTTCATCTCTTCGAAATTTGTCACAGCATACGTATTCTCATCGCGAAATGCTTTTGCTTTATTAAATAAAGCAATATGAATTTCTTCAAGTAATGCTGGAATACGTTCTTCTAATTGATCCATTGGTACAAACTCTTTTTCCTTCGTATCTCTTCTTACAAGTACAACTTGATTCTTTTCAATATCTTTAGGGCCAACTTCTAATCGAATTGGAATACCCTTCATTTCATACTCATTAAATTTCCAACCAGGCGTTTTATTACTAGCATCTATTTTTACTCGTGCAACCTTTTGAATATGTCCTTGTAACTCTGTTGCTTTTGCTAAAACTCCTTCTTTATGCTGAGCAATTGGTACAATAACAACTTGCACTGGAGCGACTTTTGGTGGCATTACAAGTCCATTATTATCGCTATGAACCATTATTAGCCCGCCTATCATTCTTGTTGATACACCCCAAGATGTTTGGTGCACATATTGCCATTTACCGTTACGATCTAAAAACTTAATATCAAATGCTTCTGAGAAATTCGTCCCAAAGTTATGAGATGTTCCTGTTTGAAGCGCTTTTCCATCATGCATTAAACTTTCAATTGTATAAGTTGCCTTTGCTCCAGCAAACTTCTCTTTTTCTGTTTTTTGTCCTTTAATAACTGGTATCGCTAAATAATCCTCACAGAAAGAAGCATATAAGTTTAAAATATTTAATGTTTCAGCCTGCGATTCTTCTGCCGTTTCATGGATTGTATGACCCTCTTGCCATAAAAATTCAGTCGTACGAAGGAATGGTCTAGTTGTCTTCTCCCAACGAACTACTGAACACCACTGATTATATAACTTTGGCAAATCATTATAGGATTGCACAATTTTTGAAAAGTGCTCACAGAATAAAGTTTCAGATGTAGGACGTACACAAAGTCTTTCCGCTAACTTTTCATCCCCGCCATGTGTAACCCATGCTACTTCAGGAGCAAATCCTTCAACATGATCCTTCTCTTTTTGCAATAAACTCTCTGGGATAAACATTGGCATATATACATTTTCATGGCCAGTTTCTTTTAACTTCTCATCCATCACCTTCTGCATATTCTCCCATAAGGCATAACCATACGGACGTAAAATCATGCACCCTTTTACACTTGAATAATCAACAAGTTCGGCTTTTTTTACAATATCGGTATACCACTGCGCAAAGTCCTCTTCCATCTTCGTAATGGCTTGCACTTGTTCTTTTGCCATAGTCAGTCTTCCTCCTTCTAGAAAATACAAAAAAGCCCGCGTCCCTAAATAGGGACCGAGCTTTGCCGGCGTTACCACCCTGATTCATGCACAAAAATTGCGCATGCTCTCTTTTTGATAACGGGAAATTCCCGCTGCATATGCAGAACTCAAAGGCAGGTTCCATATTGCCTTTTTAAGAATCTTTCAGCCTGGCGGATTCTCTCTCTGCTAAAAAGGTTGAATATGTACTAGTCCTTTTTCATCGTTATAACGAAATAAATTTGTTGATTATCATAATACAAATTCTTTTTTAAAACAATAGCTAATTTTCTTATTATTATATATTCTTTTCATTTTTTACAGTTTTATACGTAGCTTTTTCGAGAGATTTTTACAAGTTGATGTGCAATCATACCAATAAGTGTACCTAGTAGAACGAAGAAACCAATAAATCCATATCCCATTCCTTCCCACCCACCAATAAACATCATGGTAACAGGAAATGATGCTAAGCAAAGAAGTATTACAATCAGTGCAAATATAATATCAAACTGTTTGTCTGGAAAACGTTTCTTTAGTAAATATGAAATAGCAAATACAAGGAGAATTGTGATGCCACCAATGATGTAAAATATACCGAATCCATCTAACCAGTCCATACTATTCCCTCCGTCCATAGATTCCCTTATACTTATTATATGTTTAATTTTTCTGAAAATAAACAATAAATTTTATTCAGAAACATATTTTTATTACTAGGTATTAATAGTAATATATAAGAATAGGTTTTATATAATTAGGAGGATTACTTTATGGATAAAGCATTAACGAATCGTGTCATTATTTTATCATTCGACTGTTTATCAGCTTTAGATTTTCCTATACTACAAAAACTACCTCATTTCCAATCTCTAATAAAAAAGGGCACGGTTGTCGAAAAAGTAGAACCAATTTATCCTTCTGTAACATATCCAAGCCACTCAACAATCGTAACCGGTAATTACCCTAACAAGCACGGTGTTGTTAGTAATACGTTACTTCAACCAGGACGTGAATCACCTGATTGGCATTGGTACCGAAAATCGATAAAAGGAACAACATTGTATGATGAAGCGCGTAAAGCAAATTTAACGACAGCTGCCCTTCTATGGCCTGTTACTGGGAGAGCAAACATTGATTACAATTTACCAGAAATTTTCCCCAATAGACCTTGGCAAAATCAAGTGTTAGTTTCCTTATTTAGCGGTAGCCCACTATACCAATTAGATTTAAATCTTCGTTTCGGCCATATAAGAAATGGTTTATCACAACCAGAGCTGGATGATTTCGTCCTCGCCTCTGCTGTACACACCATTCAGACGAAAAAGCCTAATGTTATGTTCGTACATTTCACTGATTTAGACACGCAAAGACATTATCATGGCTTTGAATCTAACGAAACAATAGCTGCAATTCATAGACATGATGAGCGGCTCGGGAAAATTATTCAAACTTTAAAAGACAGTGACCTATACGAAGAGAGTACAATTATCGCTCTTGGTGACCATAGCGCTTTAAGTGAAAACAAAGCGATTCAATTAAATGTGCTATTCCAACAAAAAGGCCTCGTATCTATAAATAAAAAAGGGCTATTAGTAGATTGGAAGGCCTATTGTCAAAGTTGCGACGGGTCTGCCTATGTATATGTGAAAGACAAAAATGATACGGATACAATTCGAGAAGTACAACTACTCCTTGAAGAACTGCTGCAAAATAAACAGAATGGAATTGAATTTATACTTCATGATGAAGCTGCGAAAGACTGCGGTGCAGATGGTAATTGTTTATTTATGTTAGAAGCGCAAGAGGGGTATTATTTCACTGAAAACTATACAGGAGATTTTATAAAAGAAATTACTGAAAAAGATGTTACGCCTAGTAAAAAATATACATTTGGTACGCATGGATACTCTCCAACAAAACCTAACTATGAAACAATTTTTATCGCTGCTGGAAAAGGAATAAAAACCGGCGTTACCGTCCCGTATATGAGACTTATTGATGAAGGTCCAACTATCGCTAGACTACTCGGTTTACACTTAGGCGAAACAGACGGATCAATTGTAGAGGATTTACTCCAATTGTAAAGAACTGTGTATATATGTAAAAGTTCTGTAAAAATCATCACTGTTTCTCTTTTTATAATTTTTATTTTTGTACACTGTTAGGAGAACAAATTTAAGGGGGAACACTATATGAAAAAAATGTCCAGACAAGAAAAAAGCTGGATATTATACGATTGGGCGAACTCGGTATATTCGCTCGTCATTACAACTGCATTATTTCCAATTTACTTTAAAGCAGCTGCAAAAGAAGCCGGGCTATCTGGTGCAACTTCAACAGCATATTGGGGATATGCAAACTCGTTCGCTACACTTTTAATTTCTATACTTGCTCCTATTCTCGGCACAGTTGCTGATTATAAAGGATTTAAAAAACGATTTTTCACATTCTTCTTTGGACTTGGTATCGTATTTACAAGTATGTTAGCAGTCGTTCCAACATCTCAGTGGTACTTATTATTAGGATGCTATATGCTCGCCTTAGTTGGTTTTGCTGGAGCCAACATTTTCTATGATGCATTTTTAGTAGATGTCACTTCTGAAGATAGAATGGATCGAATTTCTACAAGAGGTTTCGCTTTAGGCTATATTGGGAGTACTATTCCTTTTATCGGTTGTATCGCTCTTATTATTCTTGCTCAAAAAGGAACTATCCCTTTATCAGTTGGCATTGCTAGTCAAATTTCATTCGCGATAACTGCTCTTTGGTGGGGGTTATTTACAATTCCAATGCTTAAAAACGTAGAGCAAACACACTATATTGAGCGTCATCCAAGACCTATTAAAATGAGCTTCAAACGTCTTGCTGATACTTTTAAAAATATTAAAGAATATAAAACTGTATTTATGTTTCTAATTGCTTACTTTTTCTATATTGA
The DNA here is from genome assembly GCF_058792475.1 of Bacillus sp. MT94. NCBI lineage: Bacteria > Bacillati > Bacillota > Bacilli > Caryophanales > Bacillaceae > Bacillus > Bacillus sp. MT94. The sequence continues at coordinate 84,408 of NZ_JBXAEZ010000008.1, forward strand.
CGGAGTCGATACAATTATTACTATGTCTACAGCTTACGGAACCGACCTCGGTATCAGTGCAACGAATCTATTAATCATATTATTTGTAACACAAATTGTCGCTTGTCCATTTGCGTTACTATACGGAAAACTATCTGAAACATTTACTGGTAAAAAAATGTTATATGTCGGTATCATTATTTATATCATTATTTGCACATATGCTTATTTCTTAAAAACGACACTTGATTTTTGGATTTTAGCAATGTTAGTTGCTACATCTCAAGGTGGTATTCAAGCACTAAGTCGTTCATACTTTGCAAAACTAGTACCAAAAGAATCTGCTAATGAATTCTTCGGATTTTATAATATATTTGGGAAGTTTGCCGCAATTATGGGTCCGGTATTAGTCGGTGTTACAACGCAATTAACAGGAAAAACAAACGCTGGTGTTCTTAGTATTATTGTTCTGTTTATTATCGGAGGATTCTTACTAACTAGAGTTCCAGAAAATAATACATCCGTTACACCACCTAGTCCAAAGACTAAAACGCTCTAAAAAAAGATCCTCTTCTCATAAGAAGAGGATCTTTTTTATTTTTAAAGGTGCGCCTTATAATGAACGACTCTACTGCTTGTACAAAAATAATTTATCAACAGTTGTTCCTAATACTTCAGCTAAGCGGAATGCTAACGCTAAACTTGGATCATATTTATTATTCTCAATTGCATTTATCGTTTGTCTAGAAACCTTACATTTATCAGCTAATGCGCCTTGTGAAATATTATTTTCAGTGCGTAATTCATAGATTTGATTTTTCACACCATTGCTCCTAACCTGTAAAATCGTTTTTACAACATCAGTATATAATTGGCTCATATAGTTGTCAAAAGTTCCTCAAAGAAAAAGGGAGCAATATTGCTCCCTTACAATAGTTATTTTGAAGCTAATGAATTTGTTAGTGCCTCTTTATTAGCGATATCTTCTTTCTTTATTTGCATACGTAGAACTGGCCCTATCGCTAATAAAATAAGTGCCATTGCTATACAAAACACAGTAACTAGCGAAGTTAGTTCCTTTAATCCTCCAGCTAATGAAGTTCCAATTAGCATTGCCCCCATAAACAGTGGTAAAATCGTCCCATTTACTCTTCCAACCATATTTTCTGGTACAAGTTGAATCATAAGCGTACCGACAACAATATTAACACAAGCTAAACAAATACCTGTTCCAAATCTCATGAAACTAGTAATCCAAAATGATGTAGATAGCCCTTCTACTAAAAACGAAATCGCTAATATACCCATACCGAATACAAACATCTTTTTCGGATTCACTTTTGAAGCGAAAACTGCAGCAACAATACCACCAAGTAACATACCTATTCCATCAGCTGCCGCTAAATATTGAACAGCTTCTTTTTCCATGCCTAAACGTTCAATTACAAGGAATACTTCTAATGGATTCGTTAATCCAACAGCTAAACCCATAATTGTAAAAGTAATCGTAATCATACGTAAATTTTTCGTATGAAGAACATACTTCCAACCTTCTTTTATATCATTTTTTAATGAATCTCTCGCCACTTGCTCTTTTTCAACCCATTTTGGTAAAAATGAAAGGGCGATAGCAGATAACAAAAATAAAATGATTAAGCTATATAGTGACGTAAATAAACCAAGTTGTGTATACACAAGCGATCCTACCACTGGCCCAAAAATTAGAAATAATGACTGTAATGTTTGGTTAAATGCAATCGCATTTGCTACCTGTTCTTCTTTTACATAGCGCTTAAATATACGCGAAGATGAGGGCTGAGAAAACTGACCTACAATCGCGGAAATGAGTGTTGCAAAAAATATAGCCTGCCAATAATCCAGCTTTAACAACAGGACAATTCCTATAATAGACAGTACACTCAACACATCTCCAGCGACCATTGTTCTTTTCGGATTCCAACGATCTGCTAATGCACCACCAATGAACGAGAAAATAAAGATAGGTGCATACTCCATGACAGATAATAGAGACACTGAAACTGGATCATTATTTGTCCGCTCCATTATGAAATATAAAAGAGCCATATTTCTGATCCAAATTGCAAATTGTTGTAAAATATCAGATGCCATAACGAGCATAAATGCTCGGTTTTTAAATAAAGCTTTCACTTTCATTCCCCTTCCATAAACCGACCATTCGGTCTAATTTGTTTTGTAAGAAAAGCAACTGACTTATTATTCAGCTGCCATTCCTTTTAACAATACATCTATTGCCTTTTTATAAATACGTTTCAGCTCTTTATAATCTAACTCGTAGTAAAGTACTCCAAGCCCTGATAATAATCCGTTCACAATATACATAAGATCACGAGCATTATCTTCACGGAACTCTCCAGACTGTATACCTGCTTCAATTAATTTCTCAAACATAACATATGATTCTCTAGTTAAAGCTAACAGTTCATCCAGAATCTCTTTACTTACAACTTGGCTCATAGAGAATTCCTCTATTGCATTTGAAATTGGTTGCTGTATGTCCTCTACATGATATTCCGCGAGACCATATAGTTTTTCAGTACTAGTACTATACAACTTCTCTTTTTCATTCCATTTTTCAACCCAATCATACGTATGCTGTTTCACTACAAATAAAAATAATTCTTCTTTACTTTTAAAGTGATAATAAATGCTTCCTTTACTTCGCTCTGTAATTTCACAAATCTCTTCCATAGATGTAGCTGCATAGCCCTTCTGTGAAAATAGACTTTCTGCTTTATATGCAATTTCTTTCTTTATCTCTTCTGCGCTTCTTCTCATATTCACACCTCTTTAAACCGACCGTTCAGTCTAATAATAACAAATCAAAAACCTCTATCGCAAGAGGATATATTCCTTATTTAAGAAAACGTACTTTCAAACCAAGTTCGAATCATATGTATCGTTCCAAATTTAAATGCTAATTTAACAAGAAATACGCCTCCCGCAGCTAATAAAAATAACACTACTTTCCCCTTATTTTTCACTTTCGGTTCCCTTTTCATTTCCATTCCCCTTAGTATATTAAAAATATTAATCAAACGTTTGTTTAACTGTGTTTATGCAATATGTAAGCCAACTAATCAAACGTTTGTTTAAAAAGAAATACGCCTATATAAGGCGCATTTTCATCAATCACCACCGCCACCGCAGCTTCCTCCGCTATCTCCGCCAAAAGACCCTCCACAATCATGTGAGCCACCATCATGCGAGCTATCATTATCAGATCCAGCAAAGAAAAATAATGGTGATGAGCTGTTAGATGAATTATGAATGTTATTTTGTTTTGTAAGATTTACCTTCTTTTTGTTCGATCGAACTGCTGTTACGATTATTCCAACTACAACAAATAATAGTATGACAATAATAAATTCCATATAAAAGCCTCCCTTATTCCTCGAATAATTGAATGGTTCTCTCTAGATTTTCAATTGAAATGAAGCGCGATTCCCGAAGGATCTCTTTTCCATTATAAAATAATAAAATTGTCGGTCCTGTAAATACGGCATATCGCCCCGCAATCTCTTGCATGTCTTGTAGTAATATCTCTATTTTCTCTAAGTAATCATAATTCTCTAATACGCAATTTACTTTTCTTAGCATAACATCACAAACACCACAATTTTCCGTTTTAATAAACAGAAGTACCAATTGTTGTTCTTCGATATAGGTCGCTAATTCTTCTATCGTTTTAAATGTAGTCATCTTATCCCTCTTAGCGTAGTTTACGAAATACTTTGTCTTGATACATACGAAAAGCTGAACTATCTTTAATCTTTCTCTTTTCCATTACCTGCTGAAAACGAAGCGTTTTTACTGTTAACTCTTCTCTTAATTTCTTTCTCTCTTCTTCATCATAACAGCAAGCAATTAGATCCTCTATTTTTAATATATCTTTTTGTAGTTCCATCTCTGGTGGAATCATTCCCGCATTTTTTAAAATTTTATAACTCATTCTAAGTTCTGGAGGTACCATTGAAAGATCTTCTAATTGTAGTGGTTTTCCTTTTCCCGGAAGATAATCAAGATCACCATTCCGTATCGCTTGTCGAATTTTTTCTTCAGCAATGTTCAAAAACACATCCACACTGTTCCCTCCTTTACATATTTTTACTATTATTTTACATGATATTTCCTTATCTTTCTACGTCTTTAATAATTGGCTCCATACAATTTTTTCTCAAATTTATTTATAATGAGCTATTTCCTCCCATACCGACCTTTCGTTTTCATATATAGTTTGTATTCAAGCCTTTTTGTATTGAGAAAGTCTTTTACAACTGAATAAAGCGTTTACACTAAATCTTACATTTGTTACGATTTAATCACCCCCAGCTCCCTTGTATAGACTTCGTGATGTCTGATCATTTTATCTAGACGTTTCATACGTCTAGATTCATTTTGATTTATTGGCGTATGCCTTTAAATATATCTTTTATTTTGAAAGGAGAAATGGCTATGAGGTCTCAAAAATTCACACTGCTATTACTATCTTTACTACTTTTCTTACCTCTTTTTCTCACAAATTTTATTACTCCAAATCTCGCATTAGCAGATTCACCAAAGCAAAGTCAAAAAATTGTTGGGTACTTTCCTTCGTGGGGCGTTTACGGACGTAATTATCAAGTTGCTGACATTGATGCATCAAAACTTACTCACCTTAACTATGCTTTCGCGGATATTTGTTGGAATGGAAAACATGGAAATCCTTCTACCCATCCTGATAATCCAAATAAACAAACGTGGAACTGTAAAGAATCTGGTGTACCATTGCAAAATAAAGAGGTTCCTAATGGTACTCTCGTACTCGGTGAACCATGGGCTGATGTTACCAAATCGTATCCTGGCTCAGGTACAACTTGGGAAGATTGCGATAAATATGCCCGTTGCGGAAATTTCGGAGAACTAAAACGATTAAAAGCTAAATATCCTCACTTAAAAACAATTATTTCCGTTGGTGGCTGGACTTGGTCTAACCGCTTTTCTGATATGGCCGCTGATGAAAAAACAAGAAAAGTATTTGCTGAATCTACAGTAGCTTTTCTTCGCGCATATGGGTTTGATGGCGTAGATTTAGACTGGGAATATCCGGGCGTTGAAACGATTCCTGGTGGTAGTTATCGTCCTGAAGATAAACAAAATTTCACTCTCCTTCTTCAAGACGTCCGAAATGCTTTGAATAAAGCAGGTGCTGAAGATGGCAAACAATATTTACTAACAATCGCGTCAGGTGCAAGCCAACGCTACGCTGATCATACAGAGCTAAAGAAAATTTCTCAAATACTCGATTGGATTAATATTATGACATACGATTTCCACGGTGGATGGGAAGCTACTTCTAATCATAATGCAGCTCTATACAAGGATCCAAATGACCCAGCAGCAAATACGAATTTTTACGTAGATGGTGCTATAAATGTTTATACAAATGAAGGTGTTCCAGTGGATAAACTAGTATTAGGCGTACCTTTTTACGGACGTGGCTGGAAAAGTTGTGGAAAAGAAAATAACGGACAATATCAACCTTGCAAACCAGGTAGTGATGGGAAACTTGCTTCTAAAGGTACTTGGGATGATTATTCTACCGGTGACACAGGTGTGTATGATTACGGTGATTTAGCAGCCAATTACGTTAATAAAAATGGTTTTGTACGCTACTGGAATGACACAGCTAAAGTACCTTACTTATATAATGCGACTACAGGCACATTTATTAGCTACGATGACAATGAATCTATGAAATATAAAACAGACTATATAAAGACGAAGGGTTTAAGTGGAGCAATGTTTTGGGAACTAAGCGGGGATTGCCGTACAAGTCCAAAATATAGTTGTAGTGGTCCAAAATTACTTGATACGCTAGTAAAAGAATTACTTGGTGGACCTATTAGTCAAAAAGATACTGAGCCACCAACAAATGTTAAAAATATTGTAGTTACGAATAAAAATTCAAGCTCAGTTCAATTAAGTTGGACTGCATCCACTGATAACGTAGGCGTTACTGAATACGAAATTACTGCCGGAGAAGAAAAATGGAGTGCAACAACAAATAGCATTACAATTAAAAACTTAAAACCTAATACGGAATACACATTTTCAGTAATTGCCAAAGATGCTGCTGGAAATAAATCACAACCTACCGCTCTTACTGTCAAAACGGATGAAGCTAATACGACACCTCCTGATGGAAATGGCACTGCTACATTTTCAGTCACTTCGAATTGGGGCAGCGGTTATAACTTCTCGATTATAATCAAAAATAATGGAACGACTCCTATTAAAAATTGGAAATTAGAATTTGATTATAGCGGCAATTTAACACAAGTTTGGGATTCTAAAATTAGTAGTAAAACAAATAATCATTATGTAATTACGAACGCAGGATGGAATGGCGAAATTCCTCCTGGTGGATCTATTACAATTGGTGGTGCAGGAACGGGTAATCCTGCCGAACTTTTAAATGCCGTCATTAGCGAAAACTAGACGTAATATCCATTAATTATTTCACTAAAGTTTGAATTTAGGTTCGAGCAAGACTTCCTAAATTCAAACTTTTAATTTTATGAAAAATCAAAAATATCACAATAACCTATTATAATTATATTTAGTTTCTAATATGAAGTTTATATGAAGTTCATTTGAATTTTACATGAATTTCCTTTAATTTCTATTGTCTTCCTATAATATCCACATTATCCTTTACATATAGGAATTATTTTCATTCCGTTTTGAACTATCTATATATATAAAGAAAGATAGTCACCTGTTAGGGAAAGGCTTTCGTATTATTATAAATATAACAAAAGAAAAAGCACGCTTATAAGCGCACCATAAGAGTGCTTCTTCATACAATTCTCATGTAAGAGTTCTCGAAAATCATGTTAATCACAAAGAAAAGGCATTAGCTCATAAAAGCTAATGCCTTTTCTTTATTCATATTGTTCAGCATTCCAATCTTCTATATTCCATACTTTTGTTATCCACGATTCATAGAAAGAAGGTTCATGTGAGACAATTAAAATCGTTCCTTTGTATTGTTGTAACGCTTCCTGTAAAGCCATCTTAGTTTCTACATCCAAATGATTAGTCGGTTCGTCTAAAATTAAAACATTGCTTTTCGTTACGATAAGTTCACATAAACGCACTTTCGTTTGCTCTCCACCGCTTAATAAACGAATAGGTTTTAATACGTGTTCTTCTTTTAATCCACACTTCGCTAATGCTTGGCGCGCTTCTTTCTTTGTCATATCTGGTCGTTGTGCCCAAACTTTCTCTAACGGTGTTATTTCTGAAGCAAACTCTTCCTGTGCAAAATAAGCAGGATTTACTCGGTCCCCAACAAAAATCGAACCGCTTAGCGGCTTTATTTGACCTAATAACGTTTTTAATATTGTCGTTTTTCCAATACCATTCTGACCAACAATAGCTATCTTTTCTCCTTTTTTCACTTGTAAATTCAAGTCTGGAAATAACGGCTCACTATAACCCACTCTTAGTTTCTCAGCCTGTAATATACGACTTACTGGTTCATTATAAACAGTAAAAGCAAAACAGGACTGAGGTACATTATTTACCTTTTCAACCCTTCGCATTTTCTCCAATACTTTCTCTCGACTTTTTGCCTGTTTTGCTTTTCGAATTTTATTTTTTTGAATAAATGTTTCTAACTGAGCAATTTCTTTTTGTTGTTTCACATACGCCGATTGTAATTGTTTCCTTTGCACTTGATAACTTTGTAAAAACTTTTCATAATCCCCTACATATCGCTTAACTTTTCGTTCTTCTAGATGGTAAATGACATTCGTAATATTGTTCAAAAACACTTCGTCATGCGAAATGATAATATAAGCTTTTTCATACAACTTCAAGTACGATTGTAACCATTCTATATGTGCTGTATCTAAATAGTTCGTTGGTTCATCTAGCAATAAAACATCAGCTTTTTCTAGAAGAAGCTTTCCTAGTAATAACTTTGTCCGCTGTCCTCCACTTAACTTTGAAACATCCTTTTCCAATCCTATTTCAAACAGCCCTAAACCAATTGCTACTTCTTCAATTTCTGTATGAATTTGATAGAAATTAGAGTTTTCCAATATAGTTTGTAACTCTCCATACCTTACTAACAATTTTTCTACTTCTACTGCCTCAGTCATCTCTTTTGAAATTTTTAACATTTCGTATTCAATTGCATACAAGTTAGAAAATGCACTTTGCAAGTATCCTTCAATTGTTATCCCTTCTGGTAAATCTATATGCTGCTGCAAAAATCCAACCTTCACATGTGGAAACCATTCAATGTTCCCATCATCATGTATAAGTTCTCCTGTTAAAATTCTTAGCAGTGTTGATTTTCCAATCCCATTTTTCCCTACTAACCCAACATGCTCCCCCTTTAATAATCGAAAGCACGCATTATATAAGATGGTTTTCTCACCATACGAATGACTTAAATTTTCTACTGTTAATATACTCATTTTTTTCTCTCCTTTACTTATCGTCCATAAGCTAAATAGAGAGACCAACAGTATGAAGCCTTATTTAATTATGCATATAAAAATGGGTAAGGTGAATACACCTTACCCATTACATATTATCGTAAAAAAGGATTAAGGTTCTTTACCTGCTGTCTTCAATTTAGCTTAATCTTAAAAAATGGGCAGACTTCTCCCATATCAAGCTAAAACCATTTGAAGAACAGTTGATAAAGTCATTTTATCCTTTCACTCCTTTAACATTTGTTATATTAAGAGTATAAACTACTCTGTTATATTCTATTCTCTATTTTCCCTTTTGTTCCTTCTCCATCTTTTCATATTCTAAAAAAAGCCTCTTAACAGTAATTATACTAAAAACTGTTAAAAGGCTTTTTCTATTTTTTCATATAAGGAGCTAACACACTTAAAATCTCTTCTTTATCCTTTTTTAATTCGAGTGATGTTAACATATCCATCGTTCTCGGTCTAGGTAATTTCACTTGTACCTCGCCAACAATTGACGCTGGTCTTTGAGATAAAATAAATACGCGATCTGAAAGCAAGATTGCCTCATCTAAGTCATGTGTCACCATAACGATTGTTTGCTTCTCTTGATGCCAAGAGTTTAAAAGCCAGCTATGTACTTCCATTTTTGTAAATGCATCTAACTTTCCAAAAGGCTCATCAAGCAGCATAATTGGCTTTTCACATAAATATGTGCGCAGAAAACTAATTCTTTGACGCATACCACCAGACAATTCATCTGGATAATGGTCTGCATATTCATCTAGTTCGAACTGCTTTAATGCTTCCATTCCTTCTGTCAGCCTTTGTTTTTTCGGCTTTCCTTCAATTTCTAACGGAAGAACGATATTTTGCAAAGCTGATCGCCACGGTAGTAATAAATCTTGTTGTGGCATATAACTAACAACATCTTGCTCTTGTACTTGCTTATCTTTATACATTACGTTCCCGCTTGTTGGTTTTTCAACATTTGCAATCATGTTTAATAATGTGCTTTTCCCGCAACCACTCGGTCCTACAAAAGAAACAAACTCTCCCTCTTGTATAGAGGCACTAATATTCTCTAATACATTCTTTCCGTCGAAAGATTTCACTATATTTTTTATTTGTAATCCGCTCATTTTTCACTTGGAAGGAATTCATTTGTAAAAGCATCTTTTACATCGATTTTCTTTTTAATAACTTTGTTGTCATATAAGAAATTCATGTAATTCGTCCAAATTTCTTCCTTCTGTACTCCCCATGCTTTCGCATCATCTTGATACTTCGTACTTAACCATTTCTGGCTTTCTTGAACTAAATCTTTATTTACATCTGGAACAGCTTTAATTAGAATATCAGCAGCTTCTTTCGGTTCCTTAATTGCAAAATTATAACCTTCTGTTGTTGCACTCATAAACTTTTTCACAAAGTCTTTATCTTGCTTCGTATGTTTTTCACTCGTAATAATAACAGGACTATAGAAATCAAGCGCTGGATCTAAGTCTTTCACCATAATCGTATTTAACTCTTTTCCTTGGCGCTTCGCTTCAATACCATCCCAACCGTAATAAATCCATTCGAAATCTGCATCACGGCCGATTGATTTAAAGAAATCTGTTTGTCCTAAGATGATTTTTTCAACTTTATTAAAATCAGCTTGATGCTTATCCATAATCGTCTTTAATGTCGCTTCTTCCGCTGGTCCTCCCCAGCCGCCATAACGTTTACCTTCAAAATCTTTCGGTGACGTCATATTATCTTTCTTAAGCGATGCAAACGCTGAAGTGTTATGCTGAATAATCGCTCCTACAGATACAACAGGAATTCCTTCCACACGAGCTAATGTTACATTTTCTTGTGCGCTTATTGCGAAGTCTGCTTTTCCTGATGCTATCATTTGCTCTGCTGTTACATTGTCACCTGGTTGAATAATTTCTACATCTAATCCTTGCTTTTTGTAATAATCTTTCGTTTGCGCTACATACAAGCCAGTATGATTCGTATTTGGAAACCAATCTAATACTACTTTTACTTTTTGATCTTTACTTGCACTTTCTTCTTTCTTCGCCGGATTACATCCAGCCACACCTACCGCTACTAAGGCAGCTAACATAACTTTCAAACCTTTTTTCATTTTCTGCCGTCCTTTCTATATATCCATGGTGCTGTTATTCTTGCCATAAACTCTACGATAAAATACAGGCATAATGTCACTATAACGATGATTGCTGCAACACCAAATACTCGGGCAGTCAAAAAGGATTTTGTAGCCCTCGTAAGCATAACGCCTAATCCTTCACTTGCACCGAGCCATTCTCCGATAATTGCCCCCATTACGCTATATGTAACTGCAATTTTTAAACCGGAGAAAAAGTATGGAAGCACTGCTGGAAATTTTACTTTCTGGTAAACTTGCCATTTTGTCGCCTTCATTGTTTGTAAAAGCTTCAACATGTTTTTATCTACTGTTTGAAAACCTTCTAAAATACTAAGCGCAATTGGGAAGAAACAAACGAGTATTACGACCATTACTTTCGGCAACATCCCATATCCAAACCAAATAATAAATAGCGGTGCAAGTACAACAATTGGAATTGTTTGCGAAATAACGAGCAATGGATTTATTAAAATACGAAATAACGGTATAACGTCCATAATAATTGCGATGCTCGTCCCCAATAAAATTGCAAAGAATAGTCCAATTATAACTTCCTGCAGTGTTTGCATCGTATTTGGTAATAGTAAATCTTTCATCCCAATTAATTCTTGAACAATGGCAGAAGGCTTTGGTAAAATCCACGGTTCGATTTTAAATAATGAAACAGATCCTTCCCATATCGCAATGAGAAGGATAAGCCAAATAGTTGTAATAAGTTTAGATTGCTTCTGGTTTTGCATATTCATCACGGTACTTCCAAACCTTTTCATCTATCGTTACACCAGTGCTTGGACGATAATGGATTTTAATAGAAGTAATCACTTCTTCTGCTCCAGCATCGACGCAAGCTTGTTGCGCACGTTTAACGACATCAAGAAGTACATCTAATTCTCCTTCCAAAGTTGTTTCCATTGCCCCTACTTCATAACGAACTCCCGATTGTTGCACAACTTCAATTGCTTTATCGACAACAGAATATACATCTTTCGTTTTCGCTTGTGGTACTACTGAAAATGACATTGTAACTTGTTGTGACATAATAAAATCCCCCTTATAAAATTAGATTTCAAAAATAAGAAAAGGCTTTCCTACTGCGTAGGAAAGCCTTGTATGCAAGTTATTATAGAATAACATATGCTACATCACTTTAAGTAACTCCCTACGCTGGCATTATCCAGATCAGGTTGAGGGTCGATGTTTACTTACATCCTCTCAGCCAATTGGCTCCCCGGTCCTTAATTCGTTTTCATTGTAGCATGATTTATTTTATTGAACAAACAAAAGCATGCATAATCATTTCATTATTTTTGGAAAATATCCAACTTTTTCACCATGAGCTAATAACTGCTGTATAAATTCTTTATTGATTGCTGGTACTATCAATTCTTTTTTCTTAATCCATTCATTCGTTCTACGCGTACCCATTACAATTTCAGATTGCTGCGCTCCATCTCCTGCAACTTGAGAAGCAATTAACTCTGCTATTACTTCATTTTCCTTCGCTAATTCAAGTCCGGTATTTACATATTCTGAAAGTGGAACCATTTCAAGATTGTATCCACACTCTCCAATTAACTGTATAAATTGTTCAAACTCAATTTGATGTGGATGACAAATATGTAACGTCTCTCCTACAATTTGCGAATCTTTTAAATACGATACAATTGATTTACTAGCAAAATCAATTGGTGTGAAATCAACTTTCCACTTCACATTTGGTGCTTTCCCAATTAATAGCATTGTTTTAATAAGACGATAAAATGCGTTTCCTTCAATATTTTGTTGGAACGAACCTGTTTCTGAATGACATGCTAAATTACCTGCACGATAAATATTTCCGCGCAAACCATTTTTCATTGCTTCACGAACAATGTTTTCCGCTTGTAGTTTACTATTTGAATATACATTCTCTAAGTCTACACTGTAATTAAAATCACCAGTTTTCATGTATGTATCCCATTGATCTACCGCTAATTCTAACGGGATACCAATTGTAGAAATAAAATGGAATGTAGCACCTTTCTCCGCTAATGCTAGCATACGGCTAGTTCCTTGGACATTTATATTTTCAAATTGTTTTACATCTCCAAAATGTCTTACATCTGCACCGCAATGAATTATCGTATCCATCTTAGAACTGATGAACATAAATTCTTCTTCGCTCATCCCAAGATACTCTTCCCCCAGATCACCAGCTACGGCCTGTATACGCTGTAACCATTCTTCACATATATCACTAAAGTAGCCTGTTAATGTATCTATAATTCTTTGTTGCACATCTTTGGTTGGTCTTACTAAACAATAAATAGTAGCAGATGTATCTCTCAACAATTCATATAATATGTGTGATCCTAAATAACCAGTAGCTCCTGTTAAAAAGACATTTGAAATCTGGGTTTCTTCCAAAACGTTTGCATACGTAATATTATCTGGTTCGTGAATCAGTTTATATTCACGAAATACTTCTTCTTTCTCTACTTTTACTTCTCGCTCAATTCGAGCTAATCCATATATCGTTCTTTCTTTAAAGAAATCTTGAATTGTTAAATGTGAAAAATCTTCTTTTAACAATGTTAAGACTCGTAATACTTTTAATGAATGTCCACCAATTGTAAAGAAATCATCATGCACTCCAACTTTTGAAATTCCTAATACTTCCGCCCAAGCGCGCGCTATTTGTTTCTCTGCTTTATTAGAAGGTGCAACATATTCTTGTAGACGAACCGGTTCATACTTTTCTTCTAACTGAGCTAACTTCTTAACATCAATCTTTTTATTAGGTGTAAGTGGTAATTCATTAATATAAATTAGTTTAGATGGCACCATATAATCTGGTAATTGCTCTTGTAACTGATAAACTAATTCTGGTATTTCTTTTTTATTTAAAGTTGTATAGAACGCGATTAAATATTGGCTACCTTCCTTACTCTTCTTAGCAAAAACAGCATTTTCTTTTATATTATGATTTTGAGAAATTTTACTTTGGATTTCTCCTAGTTCAATACGATGTCCTCTAATCTTTACTTGATCATCTTTCCGATGTAAAAATTCTATATTTCCATCCTCTAACAACTTAACAATATCACCTGTTTTGTATATATTAACTATAGGATTAAAAGGGTTCTGAATAAAAGCTTCAATTGTTTTATTAGGCTTATTAAAATACCCTTTTGCTAATCCTACTGAATCTATATATAATTCACCAGGTACACCAATTGGACAAAGATTCATATTCTCATCCAAAATCATAACTTGATAATTAGCACATGGTTTACCAATGGGAATACTCGCAACATCCTCATTTAACTGACTAGGTATTTTATAGGTTGTCGTCACTACAGTACATTCTGTCGGTCCGTATACATTATGAATTTCAACATTTGTACCTATCCTTTCTCTCCACAATTTAATAACCTCTACAGGCAACATTTCACCGCCAATCGCAATTCTTTTTAGGGAAGCTAGCTTATATATATCTTCTTCTGCTAAATAAGTTGCTACTTGTCGAACAAAAATTGTTGCTAATGCCAAGATCGAAGTTGCTTTCACTTTATAGATTGCATTTGCAAATGCTTCTACAGACAATCGCTCTTCCTCTAATAATACATACAAGTTTCCTCCGCAGAATAAAGAAGCAAATGACTCCCATACAGAAGCATCGAAACTAAAAGAAGGAAATTGGGCAAATACATCCTCTTCTGTCAATTCATATTGCTTTTGCATCCAAGTGTACAGATTAACAACCCCTCTATGTGCTAACATCGTTCCCTTTGGATTCCCTGTTGAACCAGACGTATAAATCATATAAGCTACATCATCACAATGAATAGACAACTTTACATCTATATCTTCACAAGTTTCACTATCATACATTGAAACTGTTTGAACTCCATCACATGTTATAGGCGTCTCTTTCATCAATATAACTTTCGCTTGGCTATCTTGAATAATGTACTGTATTCTACTTTCCGGATAATCTGGATCAATCGGAACATACGCTGCACCAGCTTTTAATATAGCTACCATACTTACTACTGTGTCTATGCTACGTTTCATAAATATTCCAACATAGTCTCCTAATTGGACGCCATTTTTAATTAACATATGAGCTATTTGATTACTTTTTTTATTTAGCTCCTCATAAGTTAAAGTACCTTCCCTTGAAGATAAAGCTATACGATTTGGAAATTGAGTAACAGTATTATAGAACATATCGACGATACTTTTCTCAGGATATACTGCTGTCGTATCATTCACTTGACTATAAAGTGCCATCTCGGCCTCTGTAATAATATTAAAATTCTTTATATAATTATTCTTATTTCGTGATGTACCAATTAAAACACCTTGTATTTGTTGTGCATAACGAGTAATCGTTGTTTCCTTCCAATTAACACTATTAAATATTATTTCTACACTTTGCATATTTTTACTAAATACAAATTGTAATGTATTCGTGTCTTGTAGCTCATAATATGTTTTACCAATAATAATAGGTGACATTTCATATAATGTATTACCGTTTTGAAACTCTTCTATTTCTTCCTCATTCATTTCTTTAATTTGTTCCAGTTGCTCTTCAATCTGTAAATTCAAACTTTCATAGGAGAGAAAATTAGAAACTTCAATAGTAATCGGAAATAAACTTCCTCTTACATGATAAAGCACGACAATATGTTTTTCTTTAGAAATATGATATAACCACGTTGCAGTCGCTCCTATTAAATCTACAATATGAGTCAAATTTGGAAATAGTTCAGTTTTCCTTTTTATCCTAAGTTCCGTTCCTTGCACATCTTTAGGTATTTTAATACTTCCTTCTACTTTCCCTAAAAATTCTTTTACCATCTCATTATAAGAAATTGCTAATTTCATATTTATGTAAATTCCTCTCTTAAATATAATAAAGGTGTGAAAATTCACACCTTTTTCATCCCTTATTAACGGGCAGATTCGTTCAATTCATAATCAGTAGCGGAGATATCCCCTTTGATTAGAATTGAACTTTCTCCTTATTCGCTTTTAAACTCACCAATAAGCTCTTGTAATTCCTGAGAAAGCCAACTTAAAGAAGTCGCTAATTCTGCAATATCTTGTACTGATATTTCTTGCTCTTTCATGCTTTCTTCAACATTACTACTGCTGTTGGCATAAGTGTTTGCAATATGTGATAATTCATTTACGACTTGAACGATATTCTGGCTATTTTGTAAAATGTCACTCGAATTACCCGAAACAGCTTTTACTTGATCTGTAACAGATTGCGCTGATTTGGAGATTTTTTCAAAGAAATTTCCACTACTTTGAACAAGTGAAATTCCAGTTTCTACTTCTTTTGAACCTTTTTGCATTGAAACTACAGCATCTTCTGTCTCAGCTTGTGTTTCACCAATTAATTTCGCTATATCTTTAGCAGACGCTTCCGTTTGTTCTGCTAATTTTCGTACTTCATCAGCAACAACTGCAAACCCTCTCCCCGCTGCTCCAGCACGTGAAGCCTCAATAGAAGCATTTAAAGCTAATAAATTTGTTTGATTTGAAATACCTGTAATTACAGTTACGATATCACTAATTTCTTTTGACCTTGTTTCTAACGAATAAATGATGGAAGATAAATCTTGTACTGCATTTTGAATTAAACTCATTTGATTAATAATTTGTCCAATCACTTCATTACCTTCAATTGAATGTTGCTCCATACCTTCAGAAGCAACCGCAACTTGTTTCGCAGCCCCAGTTATCTCTTCTACCTTATCTTCCATTCCATGTACAATTCCTAAACATTGTTGTACTGAAGTTTTTTGAGACTGTGCCCCTACTCTTAAACCTTCAATAGAACTTGCAATCTCTTGAACTGCCATGCTGTTTTCCTCTGTACTCGCCGACAATTCTTGTGAAGAAGAAGAAACTTGCTCAGCAGTTTGCCTTACTTTATCTATAATCCCTTTAAATTTTTCAATCGTGTTATTGAAATAAACATTAATAATTCCAATGTCATCTGGTCTTTCTTTTAATTTAATACTTAAGTCACCTTCACCAATTTTACGTAACCCTTCTCGTAAATCTTTTAATGGAGCTAACGAGTGACGCACGATAAAGAATTGAGTAATAGTCGCAATTGCTAATGAAATAATGATAAAGAGTAAGCCCTGTATCATAAACTTCTCTTTTGTAATAGGAACAATGGAAGCATCTAAGTCAGCCGCAATAATTGCAACAATATTATTTTCTCCATCTGTAATTGGTTCTAATATTGTCACCCACGAACCTATTTCATCTTCATATACTTCTGTCATTTGGGCCTTTTTCGTATCAATGACTTTATCGTATGCCTTCATCCAATGAGCGGGTTGTTCATAATAATCTCCCGGCTTTATAGGGAACGCTTTTGTTAACTCTGTAGTCAAACCAACGAGTTGTAATTCTCGCTTTTCATTCGGCTTTGCTCCTGTAACATACGTTTGTCCAACACTTTTCAATTCTTTTGACACTTCATCTAATTTCTCTGTTAACTTTTCTTTTTTCACTTTTTCGGCTGTAGGATCTTTCGCCATGTCTCTAACTAATTCTACATCCAATTTTTTCAATACTATTTCTCCTGTTTCAATAGACTGCCTTTCAAATAAAGACATCATACTATTTTGAAACATGTTGAAACTTAGTGCACCCATACTTCCAACAAGTGTCAAAATAACTAATACGGTTAATAAGACGTTCTTTTGAAGGAACGATAACTTATGCCAATATTTTTTCATTAATATCCACCTTCCTTAATTAACATAAACAAAAAAACAAAATATATGAATATTTTGTTTGAAAATGTTTCTCAATATGTTCGAGAATAAAAAAAAGCCAATGTAAAAGCATTGGCCAAGACCAACCCTATCCGTCCGGTAACTGGCTAGCGTAGCCTTTCGACCTTAGCTCCTGTAGTTTTGCGTCCTCATGTTTCCATCAGTTTGCCTTTCTCGCTGAACGAGTTGAACGATATGGGAGTTCTATGAGAATTAATTTATTCTCTTTCAAAGATTACAACATATAAATCAAAATGTCTACTTATTTAGAGATATAAATACAAATTTTTAATGCATTGCTTTTTCAAAATAATTTCAAAAAGTACGTGAATGTTACTTTTTTTGTGTTATATAATAAAAAATGTATAAACAACAAGGATTTCTTCGGGTATTTATTTAATTTTCATTCAAATTAAACTATTCGAATATATCTTAACTAATGAATTTCGGAGGTAGTTTATCATGTTTTGGCTACAATTTCTTACCTTGTTACTCTGTATTTTTATTGGTGCACGCCTAGGCGGAGTTGGTTTAGGAGTAATGGGTGGAGTTGGTATGGCAATACTCGTTTTTGTCTTCCACTTACAACCAACCGCGCCTCCTATCGATGTAATGCTTATGATTTTGGCAGTAATTACAGCTGCTGGTGCTTTGCAAGCTGCTGGAGGAATGGACTATCTTGTTCATCTAGCTGAAAAGGCATTACGAAAAAATCCAAAGCGTATTACTTTTTTTGCTCCAATTGTTACTTATTTATTCACACTATGTGCAGGCACTGGTCACGTTGCCTATTCTGTACTTCCTGTTATTGCAGAAGTCTCTCGTGAATCAGGGATTAGACCGGAACGCCCAATGTCGATTGCCGTAATCGCTTCTCAACAAGCAATTACAGCTAGTCCAATTTCAGCTGCCACAGTTGCTCTTTTAGCAATGTTAGCTGACTATAAAATCACTTTATTAGATATTTTAAAAGTGAGTATTCCCTCCACTTTCATTGCTTGTATGTTAGCAGCATTCGTTGCTAGTAAGATGGGAAAAGAATTAAGTGAGGACCCTGAATACTTAAAACGATTAAAAGAAGGAATGATTCCTAAGCTTGAAGAGAAAAAAGAATTTGTAGGTGTAAAGGGCGCAAAATTATCAGTTATCCTTTTCCTTGTAGGAACCTTCCTTGTTGTACTTCTTGGTTCATTTGAAGCACTTCGTCCAGGATGGATAGTTGATGGGAAGTTAGCTCGCCTTTCCATGCCGAACACAATTGAGATGGTCATGTTAACTATCGCGGCTCTTATTATTATTTTCTGTAAACCAAATGTAGAAAGCATTGTGTCTGGTAACGTCTTTAAAGCAGGGGCAACAGCAGTTGTTGCTATTTTCGGTATCGCTTGGATGGGAGATACTTTCTTTAACGGAAACTTAAATATGATTCAAGGATCCATTCAGCATTTAGTAACAAGTGCACCTTGGCTATTTGCCATCGCGCTATTCATTCTATCTATTTTACTGTACAGCCAAGCAGCAACAGTACGTGCCTTAATGCCACTTGGACTATCCCTTGGTATTCCACCAGCACTACTGATTGCAATGTTCCCTGCAGTAAACGGATATTTCTTCATTCCAAACTATGGAACAATCGTTGCTGCCATTAACTTTGACCGTACTGGTACAACAGGTATCGGTAAATACGTATTAAATCATAGCTTTATGATTCCAGGTTTAATCGCAACATTTACTTCTATCGGCATTGGAATGCTTTTAATTTCTATTATGTTTTAAAGAAAAAGCACAAACCCTTATTTAAAAAGGTTTGTGCTTTTTTAATCAAACGTTTGTTTAAAATTTGGGGCAGTCCATTTCTCCATGTAGCACTTAAAATACTACACGTCCTTCCCTACAAACTTCTCTTTACTTCTTCAGCTAATTTTCTCGTACTTTCATACGCAGATTCAGCTAAACTAATTGCTGAAATAACTGAAACACCGTCCGCACCCGCTTCTATAACTGCTGCTGTATTTTCAATTGTAATCCCACCAATACCAACGATTGGCACTGTAATTCCTTGTTCTCTAAAATAAGCTAATCCTTTCGTTCCTTGAACCGCTTTCGTATCTTTTTTCGTACTCGTTGTGAAAATAGGTCCAACGCCTAAATAATCTGCTCCATTTTCGATTGCAAAGCGTGCTTCTTCAATTGTATGAGCAGATACGCCGATAATTTTATCTCCCATTTTTTCACGAACAGATGTAATTCCTTCATCATCTTGTCCTACATGAACACCATCTGCATCTAATTCAATGGCTAATTCTACATCATCATTTACAATGAAAGGAACACTATATTCCTTACAAAGCGTCTGCAATTCTTTTGCAAAGCGCACTCTATCTTCTCCGATTAAAGAACCTTCCCCCTTCTCGCGAAACTGAAAAAGTGTCACTCCACCATCTAACGCTTCTTTCAATACAGCTAAAGGATCCTTCGTGCAGTTATTGCTTCCCATAATAAAATACACTTGTAATAACTTAGACATTTTCTTTGTTTCAATGCGCATCGTATGTTTCATCCCCCTTACTCTAACTCCTCAATCTTCCCATACTTCTCGATATCAGCTGAAGTTGTATTCGCTAATTGATTTAAAAATTCAATTTGGAAACTACCTGGCCCTTTTTCTACTGTTTTAACAGCTGCCAGTTCCGCAGCTACACCATAAAACGTTAATGCGGCTACTGCTGCTTTTACATAATCTTTTTCTACTGCTACAAATGCTCCTATTACAGAAGTTAGTAAACAACCTGTTCCCGTAACTTTCGTTAAAATAGGGTGACCGTTTCGAATAACAATAGTTCTCTCTCCATCTGTAACAACATCTTCTTTTCCAGTAATGACCGCAACTGTATTTAGTTCGTCTGCTGCCTGCCTTGCAATACTTACAACATTTCCATTTCCAGTACCAGCGTCTACCCCTTTAATTTCCCATTTCTCATTAATAACATTTGCTATTTCAGCTGCATTTCCGCGGATAATTGCTAAATCGATTTCAGCCGGAATATGTCTCGCAACTTCTGTTCGATACGAAGTTGCTCCTGCACCAACTGGATCAAATAGTACTGGCACATTGTTCGTATTTGCTGATTTACCCGCGAGTAGCATAGCTTCTACTTCTTCAGGACGAAGTGTCCCCATATTTAATACTAACGCTCCAGCAATGCTAGCCATTTCTGCTACTTCTTCTTTTGCATACGCCATTACAGGCGATGCCCCAAGTGCCAACAAACCGTTAGCAGTAAAATTTGTTACAACAACATTTGTAATATTATGAACAAGCGGATTAGATTCTCTCACCAAATCCACTACTTTACTAATTTCTTTCATATTCATCCTTTTCATCTCCTAACTATAATGATGGGAGATACACAAAAAGACACTTTGCGCGTACGCAAAGTGCCTGAACATGTGCTTTTACACTCTCCCTACGCTGGCATTATCCAACAGGTTCAAATGGTCAATGACGGACTAGTAGCCATACTCTCAGTTTGTATCCACAAACTCCCATGTGTTTCTTATTCATCTACTTCAAAGTCTACTCTTATTCTAGTAAAATAACAAGTTCTTTACTTTTCCATATAAAGTGAAACTTTAATCAGTGGGGGCATCCCCCACTGATTATTAGCCTTCACCAATCGGGCGTTTACGGCAGCCCGACCCCCGCCTAACTTCTTTGCTCCATCCAAGTTATATAGAAGATAAATGAAGTACACACCATCGAAGAAGTTAACAATTTCATTTCGTTAATATAAATTTATCTATTCAATTAAAAAGATAAAAAAATTACTCTTAAATATATTAAACTTTTGAAGTTACAATTTGTATTTACATAACAAAATAAGAGACTTACTGTAATTTCGTTGTAAGTCTCTTCATCTTGCTCCCCTATCGGTGTAATTTAGTAAAAAATATGAATCTGAATCATAATAAATTAAATTATATAACTTCTATCAACTAATAGCGGAGATAAATATGTTTCCAATAATGCAGCAACAAATAAAAGTACTAGATCTATGACTAGTAAAATCAAAATTTTTTTCCCTAATATGATAAAAGAATTTTTACTAAGTTCTTTTTTTCTAATTATATTAATAATGGATACCGCTACATATACACCTATTGTTGCAGTAAAAAACATATTTATGATCTCAATTATTCCATGGCCTGCAAAATAAGATGCTGCTGTTTTCAAAGACGTTCTCTCTATCAAGCTATGGAAAGAAAAACCTAAGTAAAAAAACTGTTCAAATAAAAAAATTAAAGAAAAAAAGCCAAAACTAATAATCGAGAAAATTATTGTAAACAAATGAATTTCTAAATTATTACTAAAAATTGTAATGAAAGAGGGCTTTAAATTAGGACTAAACTGTTCATTAGGCAGCAATAAAAACCCCAGAAAGAAAAATAAACTCCCTATAACTGAACAAGCAATAAAACAAAGGATAAATAATTTAGGTTTCACAGTTATCACTCTCCAAAATTAATTTATTCAATCGCTCATCCCTTTTTAAAATTATTTTTCCATCCGAAAAATTTGCTAAATCAACATCTGTTGAATGCGTGGCATAAATTAAAATTGATCTATTTTGAATTATGTAATCCTTTAAATAATCCAAAGTAACTTTCCTTGACCTAATGTCAAAATTAACAAAAGGTTCATCAAGAAGAATTAAGCTAGGTGAAGCTAGAAGAGCCAATATTAATGACAGCTTTTGTCTAGTTCCCAAAGATAATTCACGTGTATATGTATTTTGATATTTATCAAGCCCAATCTCTTGAATCAAATGTTCTAAAGACGAATCTAATCTAGTTCTATTAATAAAAGATAGTACCATATCTATTGTTTCCGAAGGCGTTAAATATTCGTATAAGAACGGTGTATTACCAATTAATGAGACATTTGCAATATACTCTTTAAAATCGTTCTTTAATGAAGATTTCTTTAATATAACTTCCCCATCAAACTTTGTCATTCCACCAATTATATTCAATAAAGTTGATTTTCCTATCCCATTTTTACCAACTAACTCTAAAATCTTCATTTCATCTACCTTTAAATTTACTCCATCAAAAATATAAGTTGATTCACCATATTTTTTTTTTATATTTATTAATTCCAGCATATTTTACCTCTCTTTTTTTAGGAAATTATAAAATACCAAATAAATAGAATAAACGATAAAAAAGCCCATTACAGGATATAAATTCCCTAGCTTCATTGAATAAACAGCCACAAGACTACATGTTACAAATGGTAAACCTAAAACTAACAAATCTTCAATAGGATTAAAAAAGTACATAAAGAAATTATTTTTTATATCTTCTATTGATAATTTTTTAAAGCGGTATACTCTTTTAGTTATGATTTTTATTGAGTAGAAGTAAATAATTGTTGAACCAAAAATAGTAATACCTGTAAACAATGAAGTTCCATAAAACATAAATGCACCAATATAATAACTAATTAGAATTACTATAAGCTTTCTTGACAGAAATTTGGAAAGTAAATCCTCAAAATATGTTTTCTTATCAAACTTCCTTATATAATAAAAATCACTCAAGTTAGAAGTTTGTAACATTTTTGAGCTATTTATAATTCCTTGAGATAGAAAACTAAGAATCGCACTTTCAACAGCTAAATAAACGGAAATTATAATAATTTTATTAATGCTAAAATAAAAATTTAAAATGCCGATTATCAATAGTGAAGCTATTGCAAACAGATAAGTATAAAATATATGTAAAAAGAAAGTTCTATTTTGGCAAGATCGAGCTAACGCCATTCGATACTTATCCAACTGCTTGCCGTTTTGATACTTGATTATATGCTCTTTCTTTTTCGTATAGTTTGGTCCATGAATAAAGAAAAAGATAATCTGATGATTACTCCATAAAAATTTTGATAGAATAATCGCTGAAACTATTACTATCACCAAGCATTCATATATAAATATTGTTATGTAACTAAACTGCAGCTCAACCATAAAAATGATACTAAAAATACAATAAAAAAGAATTTTTGTTCCAAATGTCCGTAGCAATTTTTCTATGATAAGTAATTTAAAATTATTGTTTTGAGCCTTATGCATCCATTGAGAAATATTCTCAATTTCTTCTGAATCATAATCATCATTATTAATATCTGTCATCAAAATTGTTAAAAAAAGATAGACAGTCGCACTATAAAAGGGATTTATAGACGAACGAAAATAATGCATTAATTCATAAACAAAGATTGGTGCCAAAATTGAAACAAATGTAATACATATATTTATATTATAAAAAAAAGATAGCAATAATTTTTTATCGCCATCGGCAAATTTGTTTAAAAAATCCCCAAATAAAACTTCCATATTTGCAAATGCTTTTCTTTTTTTCATCAATCTTTTAAATTTAAAGTATTTCATCCGCTTTAATTTCCTAATAAATTTATAACAGTTTTTATCAAACTATATGCCGCTACTACACCAAATAAAATCGATACTACTAACATTACTTTCATCTTAAACTTAAAATTCTTTTCCATCTATTACACCCTCCTAAAGTTATTTAGACTAAATAAAAGTAATCATCATTTGAAAGATAACTGTCAAACCATAAGTTATTAAAAATATAATTGTACTTAGCTTTATTTTCAATCTATTCGAAATAGAATCATCTAAATTAAGTAAATATAGATAAACAAAACCTGCCAAAAATAGTTGAGATCCTGGAGACCACCCTATCCATTGAACATCGTATAAATTGTTTAAACCAGCAATCGAAAAAATAACCATATTTAATAGCACAGATGCTATATTCGCAGAAACTATTATTGGAAAAAAATTGCTGAATTTTAGTTTTTTATGAGTAATAAAATTTGTACTAAAAGTAATAAATAATGTTTCTATTACTACTACTGTAATACTCACAACCAATTGTATTAAAATTAAAAAGACTGTGACAAAAGAATCTGTAAATAATTGTAACGGCATTTCCATTTTATGAAATTCTTCAATAACTTTAAACTGTTTAATTGTAAAAAGTGAATTTGCGACCACTACTAGAATGAGTAGCAAAAAAGATAATAAATTTATGCCCCTTTTATGTATTAACTTAAACATTTTTATCTCCCTAATATAAGTAAATTAATAAATCGTTATGTTTTTTAATACACAAATAGCTGTGTGCCTCTTCTATTACATAACTCTAATACCCTATAAACATATCATTCTAAAATTAAATTTTAGAATACACCTCATCATAATTAGGGGGCAATTTTGCCCCCCTAATGTCCTTTTTAAAGAGCTCTTGCTGCAGCCCTCTTACCCATTCTAGTCATTCCTAAAATTGTAGCACGATAGCTCCAAACAGCTGCAGAAGCTGCAGCACCAATTCCAGTTAGAGACAATAGTAAAGAAGCATAAGAAATCCAATCTAAAGCGGCCATAATTGCTGATGCAGTAGCTGCGCTACATCCAATAAGATTCATAATCATAACTTTTTTCATTATAAATATCCTCCTTGAACATCCACTTAATTTTAATATAAAAATAATAATTCCACTCTTCTTCTCAACATCCCCCGGGTTCTACTAAAGTTTACCATTATAGTTAAATATACGCAATATCCTTTTATAGAATTTTCTAAAAATAGTTTTTTAGATTTTTAAATATGATACATGAGCACTTTCTCTCATGTATCAAAATGTATTCTTATATTTTGATACTCTTAATAAGATCAAAAAAGGAGCACTAAATAATAAAGTGAAACTTTAATCAGTGGGGTTTTGTTCATCCCTCACTGATTATTAGCCTTCACCAATCGGGCTTTTACGGGCAGCCCGACCCTACCTAACTTCTTTGCTTCCACTGAATTTTGAGGTGGGGGTCTTACTGCCCGTTAATGCGGGATAAATCCCATAAAAATCCCATCCCCACTTAATCAACTAATCAAAAAATATTAGTTCAATTAATAATTTTAAAAGGAATTTCTAGAAAGAAACATCTGACTATAAGATAGGAGCCTCCTTTACATTTCCTCTTGAAAACTGTGGTATATTAGACGATATATAGTTAATAAAGGAGTTCAATTAAATGGCAAAAAGTATTGTAATCGCTGAAAAACCTTCCGTTGCACGAGATATTGCTCGTGTACTGAAGTGTGATAAAAAAGGAAACGGCTATCTTGAAGGTAGTAAATATATTGTAACTTGGGCTTTAGGTCATCTCGTTACATTAGCAGATCCAGAAAGTTATGATGTGAAATATAAAAAGTGGAATTTAGAAGATTTACCGATGCTACCTGAGCGTTTGAAATTAACGGTTATTAAACAAACTGGTAAACAATTTAATGCTGTAAAAAGTCAGCTACTTAGAAAAGATGTAAATGAAATTATTGTAGCAACAGACGCTGGACGTGAAGGGGAATTAGTCGCACGCTGGATTATCGATAAAGTTAAGCTAAATAAACCAATCAAACGTTTATGGATTTCTTCTGTAACCGATAAAGCAATTAAAGATGGTTTTGCAAATTTAAAACCAGGTAAAGCCTATGACAATTTATACGCTTCAGCAGTTGCGCGTTCAGAAGCTGACTGGTATATCGGTCTTAATGCAACTCGTGCTTTAACGACTCGCTTTAATGCCCAGTTAAATTGCGGCCGTGTACAAACCCCTACTGTTGCTATGATTGCTAGTCGTGAGGATGAAATAAAGAACTTCAAAGCTCAAACTTACTACGGCATCGAAGCTCAAACGATGGAGAAACTCAAACTTACTTGGCAAGATGCAAATGGCAATAGCCGTAGTTTTAATAAAGAAAAAATTGATGGTATTGTAAAAAGTTTAGATAAACAACATGCTACTGTTGTGGAAATTGATAAGAAACAGAAGAAGTCATTCTCTCCTGGTCTTTACGATTTAACTGAATTGCAACGTGATGCAAATAAAAAGTTCGGTTACTCTGCTAAAGAAACATTAAATATTATGCAGAAATTGTATGAACAGCATAAAGTGCTAACGTACCCTCGTACAGATTCACGCTACATTTCATCTGATATCGTTGGAACACTTCCAGAACGTCTAAAAGCATGTGGTGTTGGAGAATACCGTCCCTTCGCACATAAAGTATTACAAAAGCCTATCAAACCTAACAAATCATTTGTTGATGATAGTAAAGTAAGCGATCATCATGCGATTATTCCAACAGAAGGATACGTTAACTTCTCAGCATTCACAGATAAAGAACGCAAAATTTATGATTTAGTTGTAAAACGTTTCTTAGCTGTTTTATTCCCAGCATTCGAATACGAGCAACTAACATTACGTACTAAAGTTGGTAGTGAAACGTTCATTGCACGCGGAAAAACGATTTTACATGCTGGCTGGAAGGAAGTATACGAAAATCGATTTGAAGACGATGATGTAACTGATGACGTAAAAGAGCAGCTTCTTCCTCGCATTGAAAAGGGCGATACATTAACTGTAAAGTTAATTATGCAAACATCAGGCCAAACGAAAGCACCTGCACGCTTTAATGAAGCAACTTTACTTTCAGCAATGGAGAATCCTACAAAATATATGGATACGCAAAATAAACAACTTGCTGATACGTTAAAATCGACTGGTGGATTAGGTACTGTAGCGACACGTGCAGATATTATCGACAAACTTTTCAACTCTTTCTTAATTGAAAAACGCGGCAAAGATATTCATATTACTTCAAAAGGCCGTCAGTTACTTGATTTAGTACCAGAAGAGTTAAAATCCCCTACACTAACTGGTGAATGGGAACAAAAACTTGAGGCTATCGCAAAAGGTAAGCTAAAAAAAGAAGTATTCATTTCTGAAATGAAGAACTATACGAAAGAAATTGTTTCTGAAATTAAATCGAGTGATAAAAAATATAAACATGACAACATTTCAACGAAGTCTTGTCCAGACTGTGGTAAACCGATGTTAGAAGTAAACGGCAAAAAAGGAAAAATGCTCGTATGCCAAGACCGTGAATGTGGTCATCGTAAAAATGTATCTCGCACAACAAACGCTCGTTGCCCACAATGTAAGAAGAAACTAGAATTACGTGGTGAAGGTGCAGGTCAAATCTTTGCATGTAAATGTGGCTATCGTGAGAAACTTTCTACATTCCAAGAGAGACGTAAAAAAGAATCTGGAAACAAAGCTGATAAACGTGACGTCCAAAAATATATGAAACAACAGAAAAAAGAAGAAGAACCATTAAACAACCCGTTCGCAGACGCATTAAAAAAATTAAAGTTCGATTAAACAAAAAGGTTCCTACCGCTCTCGGTAGGAACCTTTTCTTAGTGAATGATTTTACTTCCTTTTGCATTCTCAACAAATTTTTCACTTGATTTGTTAATTGGTGTTTTCAGTAATAACGCAGCAACAATCATAACTACTACGAAAACACTTAACACAAGTAAGTCTCTTATTACGATATCCCAAAGCATTCCGCCAACCGTTTCACGAATTGCACTAATTGCGTATGTGAACGGTAAGAACGGATAAATTGCTTGGAAGAACGCTGGTGTCATTTGGATTGGGAATGTTCCGCCCGATCCTGCTACTTGTAGTACAAGTAAAATGATCGCCATCGATTTCCCAACGTTTCCGAAAATAGAAACGAGTGAGTATACGATACAAACGAAGACTCCACCAATAAATAAACTAAATAACACAAACCAGAACTTATCGACTACGTACGTACCGAGTAAGAATATATCTCCCATCGATACGATAAACGCTTGTGAAAGACCTATCGTTAAGAATGTTAATAAACGTCCGAAGTAAATTTCATGGCTCTTATAATTCGCGCCCTCTTCGTGTACTTCTACTGTTAATAATGAAACCATTAATAATGCGCCTACCCATAATGCAAGCACTGTATAGAATGGTGACATTGCTGAACCGTAGTTCGGCATCGCAAATAATTTATTCTCTTTTAAATTTACTGGATTCGCAAAGTAATCACTTTGCTTTTCAACATCATTTTTCAATAAACGTATGATGTCTTTTAAATCCTCTTCAGATTCAAAATCACGAATTTTATCTGCTAATTCTTTAATCTTTTTCTCAGTAGCTGGCATTTCAGCTTTAATGTCTGCTAATTTCTTTTTACCATCTACTAAGCCTTTTGATGAATCTTCTAGTAATTTTTTAACATCTGGAAGCTTTTTGTCTGCCTCTTTTAAAATTTGAGATGTGTTTTTAGACATCTCTTTTGTGCGAGCAATTGCTGCATTGAAATTTGGAGTGATTTCTGAGTCATATTTAGCTAAAATGTCACCAATTTGACCCGAAACACTTTTAGACACTTGATTAATACTTTCAATAACATCAGCTGCTGGTTTTTGACCTTTATTAATAGCGTCAATTCCTTTATCAGTTAACTCCATTCCTTTTTGCAAACCATCTTTTGCTTTATTTAACTTAGAAATTGTACCATTAAGGTTTTTATCACTATTCACATCAGCTAACACTTTATTTGTACTTTCCAGAACTGGAATCATGTCATTAACTAAATTCCAACTTGCTTTAAACTGCCCATTTAATTCATTTAAGGCTACTTTTGTAGAATCTAAGCCGTTAACACCTTTATTACTTAAATCTTCTTTTGCCTTTTCAAGACTGGTTTTTAGTTTTGCATAATCCGCTACAGCCTGATCATAGTTCTCTCTACCATTGTTTAATATCTCATTAGCCTTATTTATATCTTGATTTAAATTGCCTCTAAGCTGCTGAGCATCTTCTTTTACATTGTCAGCCTTATTTTTCAATTGCTCAGCTGTACTTACTGCTTTTTCAAAATCTGCTACAAACGTCGCATTATAATCTGCTTCTGCTTGATTTACCAAGTTATTTATTGCATCTAACTTTTTATTAGCAGCATCTCTGACATCTTGTTTCACTTCTTGCCCTGTACCAATAATATTAGCGATATCTTTAACGCCGCCATTTGCATTTTCTATAGCTGATTTAAGATTCGTTAATTTATCTATTCGTTTTTGGAAGAAGTCTTTTCCAGAATCAGTTGGTGCAAATTCCTTAAATTTAGTAAAGACATCAATTAAATATGAAACACTATCTGCACGACCTTGAAGATTTTCAGAAACCTTATTAAGGTCTTGTTTTGCTTTTTCTGGATCAAAATTACCATTTTGCAATCCGTTTATAACGCCTTGTGCATAAGTTGTTCCGACACGTATTGAACTAAAAACATTATTTACAGTTTGATTAATATTTTTAGCAATATTTTTATATCCCTCGCCATTCACTTGCGGTAACTCTGGAAGTGTTGGTATTTGCGGGATGGTTATATTCGGTAAGTCTGGGAACTTGGATGGATCTGGAAGTGCCAGATTGAAATCCAATGATGGATTCTTTAAGAAATCCGTAATTGCCGCGGCACCATCTAAACCTTTTTGCATTACCATTAAATTATTCTTAATAGTTCCCGGAGCGCGATTCAATGTTTCATCATTTCTCGCAAAGAATTTATCTAAATTCCCTAACGCTTCTTGCCCATCATTCATAACACTCTCTACAACTGGCAACTCTTTTTGCGCTACTTTCACAACATCTTCTGCTCGAGTTGCATCATCTAATGCCTTATCCATAAGTGTATTCATTTCTGGGAACTGCGCTTCTAACTTAAATACAAGATCTTTTACTTTTTCGATACTTGGTAAGTTTGTTTCTAAATCGATTCCAAGGTCATTGAAAATTTTAAAAATCTCACCGTTTGCTGTTTTTACAAAGTTTTTACTAATTTCTTCTGTAATACCTGATGCACCTTTTGCTGTAATCTTCGGTGCAATCGCGTTTACTTTTTCATTCACATAGTAATCCAGTTCTGGTTTTTTAGGATTTTCATCCAGAACAGTTGCAATTTTTTCAGAGAAGTCTTTTGGAATCGTAATACTTGCATAATAATCCCCACGCTCAACTCCGTAAATCGCTTGTTTTTCATCTACAAATTTCCAGCCAAGATTTTTATTTTTCTTAAGGGAGTCTACAATCTCTTTCCCGATATTAATATCTTTCCCTCTTAAATTAGAACCTGCATCTTGGTTAGAAACTGCAATGGGAACCTCTTTTGTATTTCCATACGGATCCCAAGAAGCTTTAATGTTAAACCATGCATATAACGATGGTAAAATCATTAATCCTAAAACAATAACAATTGCAGCCCAATGTTTGGCTACATTCCGTAAATCTGTCTTATAAATACGCCAAATCTGTTTCATAGAAGTTATCACCTAATTATATATTTTTCCTTCTTTAGAAAATGATACATGCATTTTGCAATTATATCACTTTCTACATCGTGTATTAACCAAAAACGTACTATTTTTTCCCATTAACTTTCACTTACTTTATTATATAACGAAGTGAGTCAAAGTATGAATACAAAATGACCAAATCGGTTTTACATTCAATAATAACAAATATATATGAAATGTCATAAAAAATACAAGTATTTTCTCTTGGAAATACTTGTATTCCTAAAAAAAATCCTCACAGCTTTTATTCTCTGTGAGGATTTCTTCTATTATATATCCAATTGAATCTCTACACCGAAATGATCTGAAATTACATTTCTGTTTGTACCATTAAAAATAACTTTTGAAGAATGAACTTTTTTACTTTGGTTACACAATATTAGATCTATTCGCAAATTATGTTTATTTTCATCCCAACCAGCAATCTCGCCTTGGACAGTCGTTCCTTCATCCTTCTCTATTGCTAATTCATATGTGTCATACAACCCTTTTTGCATCATATACTCATAACCTTCGCCTTCCAAGCGAGCATTGTTATTAAAATCCCCCATTAAGAAGGCGAGCTTATTGCTATCTACACGCCCCATCAAACGATTGATTTGACCTTTGAATGACTCTTCTTCATCATTCCACCAACCGAGATGGCAAGAGTAAAACGTTATATCTTTACCATTATAAGCAATTGTTGTACTTACAATTTTACGTGTTTTCCAATACGTTGTATCCTCGTTTTCTGAAATGAAGAACGTATCTTCTTTTATAATATTATGCTTCGTTATAATCGCTAATCCTTCTTCATACACGTCATAACCAATATGAGAGAAATCCCAAGTAATATTGTAATCTTTTACATGTAGTGCTTTTAACTCTTCTAATAGTAAAAGTCCAAAATTATCTTCTTTCTTGTTACCGCATACATTTTCAGCTTGTATGGACTGACTTACTTCTTGCAATGCGATGACATCGTACTCTTCTTCTTGAATTACTTTAGCAAGGTATTTTATCTTTTCTATTTGATTCTCTTCTTGCCAAGAATGACAGTTTAAAGTTAGCAATTTCATATTATTACGCACCTAACATATCTTGAATGTCTGACTTTAATACGTCAGCTTTCGGACCATATACCGCTTGTACACCTTTATCTTTTACAATAAGCCCTAAAGCACCATTTTGTTTCCACTGTGCTTCTGGTGCAACAACATCTAAGTCTTTTACTGTTACACGTAAGCGTGTCATACAAGCATCTACGTCAGCAATATTTTCTTTTCCACCTAATAAATCGATAACTTTTGTTGCTAATGAACCATCTTGTACATTTCCTGTTCCTTCTGATGCCTCATCTTCATTATCAATATAGTTACCTGCACGCCCTGGTGTTGGTAAATTGAATTTTTTAATTAAGAAATTAAATAGTGTAAAGTTAAGACCGAAGAACACTAATGAAACAATAACAAAGTTGATTAAGTCTCTTGTTAAACCTGCGTTAACCATCATTGGTGTACGAGTAATTAACTCAATAAATCCAAATGCATGAACACGTAAGTTAATTAAATCAGCTAATGCGAATGCAAGTCCTGTTGTAATAGCATATACAACATATAATACTGGAGCAATAAACATGAACATGAATTCAATTGGTTCTGTTACACCTGTTAAGAATACTGCTAATGCTGCTGATAAAAACATTGGTTTATATTTTGCACGCTTTTCTTTATCAACGTTACGGAACATCGCAAATGCAATCCCCATTAACGCTGCTGTTGAGCCGATAACTTGTCCAGCTTTGAAACGAGCTGGTACAACGTTATTTAATAAATCGTTATATGCCTTCGTATCTCCATTTGCCAATAAATTATTTAAATCTGTAATCCATGCAAGCCATAATGGATCTTGTCCTGCTACAACTTGTCCAACTTTTGAACCAGTTAGCATCGTATATGTTCCGCCTAGCTCTGTATAGTTCATCGGAATCGTTAACATATGGTGTAAACCAAATGGTAATAATAAACGCTCTAACGTTCCATATACAAACGGTGCAACAACTGGTGCACTATCTTTTGAAGCTGCAATCCAGCGACCAAATTCATTTAACCCACTTTGGATGAATGGCCATAGAAGTGATAATACAATCGCAGTAACTGTAGACCAAAGAATTACAACGAATGGTACAAATCGTTTTCCATTAAAGAATGCTAATGCCTGTGGCAGTTTATTATAGTTATAATATTTGTTATATAGATTAGCTCCTAAGAAACCTGTGATAATCCCCACGAAAACTCCCATGTTTAATGCTGGTGCACCAAGTACAGAAGTAAAGTAATCTTTTACAAGTAAATCTCCTGCTATTACTGAAGAAACTGTCGCTTTTGAATCCGCTAACATTTGAGCGTTTACGCCAAATATAGCTCCTGTAATTCGGTTTGTTAAGACGAATGCTAATAGCGCTGCAAATGCACCACCTGCACGATCCTTCGCCCAAGATCCCCCAATTGCTACTGCGAATAAGATGTGTAGATTTGTAATGATTGCCCAACCGATGTCTTCCATTACGCGAGCAATTGTATGAACTGCGTTAACATCCCCAGCAGACATACCAATTAACTTACCGATGGAAATCATTAAACCAGCTGCTGGCATTACGGCTACAACAACTAATAACGCTTTCCCGAACTTTTGCCAAAAATCAAAAGACGTAATTTTCATCTGTTCTTCCTCCCCTTTATTTATAACAACATAATGATTTAAATTATAATTTCTGTTCCCTTTATGAAAACGATTCCTTATGTTACTTTATTTTTATCTTTACGCAACCGTTTTCATAAATCTATTTTAATAAAAGCGTTTTCACTTTGCAATAGAAATTTATTTTTTTTCATAAAAAAAGATGCTCAAAGAGCATCCTTTTTTATTATGAAATGCGATAAACCCTTGTTTCATAAGGTTTTAAAGCAATTGTTGTTACTTCTTCATGTTCCGCAACTTCATAGTTATTTAAAAGCAAACGTTTGCGTTCTAGTGCAAATAAATCCTCATTATACACTGCTTCCTCTTTTGAGATATTACTAATTACAATGACTTTTTCATCCTGTAACGTACGTGTATATGCATAAATTTGTGGATCGTCTTCTAAAAGTAAATCGTACGTACCATAGTTCAGTACATCGTGCTCTTTTTTCAGGGCAATCATTTTCTTATAGAAATTGAAAATAGACTTTTCTTCATTTTTTTGCTTTTCAACATTAATTTCTTTGTAATTTGGATTCATGCTAAACCAAGGTGTACTTGTTGTGAAACCAGCATTCATCTCATCATTCCACTGCATAGGTGTACGTGAATTATCGCGGCAAGAAGCCCATATAATCTCCATCATATCTTGATGTGGTACGCCCTCTGCAATTTTCTCGCGATATAAGTTTTTAATTGCTACATCATCGTAATCTTCAATATTTGGTAACTGAACATTTGTCATACCAATTTCTTGTCCTTGATAAATAAACGGTGTACCGTGCATAAAGAAATACATCGCTCCTAGAGCTGTTGCACTTTCACGCCAATATTGTTTATCATCTCCCCATGTTGAAACGATACGTGGTTTATCGTGATTTTCAATATATAAAGCGTTCCATCCTTTATTCTCTAATCCTTTTTGCCATTTCGTTAATACTTTTTTCAATCCTACAACATCAAGGTCTTTCTTCTTCTCTGCATCCCATAAACTTAAATGTTCAAACTGGAATACCATATTGAACTTACCTTGCTCTTCTCCAACCCAAAGCTCAGCATCTTCAATCTTAACGCCATTTGCTTCACCAACAGTCATAATATCGTACTTAGAGAATGTATTTTCTTTTAGCTCTTCTAATAAAGGTTGAATACCTTTCACATTCATATGTTTATCAAAAGATGGCACATATTTTAACTCTTTTGGATTTGGCATATCCTTAAGGCCTTCTTCTTTTTTAATATGACTGATCGCATCAACGCGGAAACCATCAATACCTTTATCAAGCCACCAATTAACCGTATCATATAGTACTTCGCGAACTTCTTTATTCTCCCAGTTCAAATCTGGTTGTTTACGTGAGAATAGATGTAAATAATATTGTTCTGTTTCTTCATCATATTCCCATGCCGAACCATTAAAAATACTTTCCCAGTTGTTTGGCTCCGCACCATCTTTACCATCATGCCAAATATACCAATCACGCTTCGGATTATCTTTAGATGAACGTGATTCAATAAACCATGGATGTTCATCACTCGTATGATTAATAACTAAATCAATAATAAGCTTCATATCACGCTTATGAACTTCATCTAGTAAAGCATCAAAGTCTGCCATTGTACCAAACTCATCCATAATATCTTGATAATCACTAATATCATAACCATTATCATCATTAGGTGACTTATACATTGGACAAATCCAAATTACATCTATACCTAAATCTTTTAAATAATCCAGTTTTGCAATAATACCTTGTAAATCTCCAATACCATCACCATTTGAATCCATAAAGCTTCGTGGATAAATTTGATAAGCAACTGCTTCTTTCCACCATGTCTTATTCATAGTCCTTCTCTCCTTTTGCATCCCATCGGAATTTTATGCAAACGTTTTCGTAACACTATCATAACAAAATATGAACAGTTTGCAACTGTTTTCATTGAACTCTATGTAGATTCTTTATTCTTATGCTTTATTTATTTCTCACAAAGGTAAATCTCATTCTCCACCTCTCCTTGTCCACGCGTATTACAGACATTTTTCATATATTAATAAAAAGCTCTGATTATTTTAGAAAGGAGTAATAAATTGAAGCAAACAAAATTAACAGGTCGTATCGTTGTTCCCACAGATCCTGACTACAATGTAGCCCGAATGAATTTAAATTTAAGTATTCCAAAACTCCCTTGTATTATTGTTTTTTGTCAAAATAGCAAGGATATCTGTAACGCCTTAAAATGGGCACGTGAACGTCATATACCATTTCGGTTAAGAAGTGGACGTCATAGCTATGAAAATTTTTCTCTTTTAAATAGAGGACTTATTATTGATGTGAGTGAAATGCATCGCATTACTGTTAATACAGAGAAATTAACAGCAACAATTGAGGCTGGTGCAAATCTTG
Organism: Bacillus sp. MT94; assembly: GCF_058792475.1. Classification (NCBI taxonomy): domain Bacteria; kingdom Bacillati; phylum Bacillota; class Bacilli; order Caryophanales; family Bacillaceae; genus Bacillus; species Bacillus sp. MT94. The sequence continues at coordinate 120,314 of NZ_JBXAEZ010000008.1, forward strand.
GCACTGTTTATAAAGAACTTTGGAATTACGGTGTTACAATTCCTGCTGGTACAAGTGCAAGCGTTGGAGTTGTTGGATTAGCACTTGGCGGTAGTATTGGTATGCTTTCGCGCTTATTTGGATTAACATGTGATCAATTAATGGAAGTGGAAATGGTACAAGCGTGTGGAAAATTTGGTGCAAAACTCATTCGTGCAAATGAACAAGAAAACTCTAACCTTTTTTGGGCATGCCGTGGTGGCGGTGGTGGAAACTTCGGAATTGTCACTTCCTTAACTTTTCGAGTCCACCCGATAAAAAATGTATCAATTTTCTCAATTACATGGGAATGGGAAGACTTTATTGCTGCATTTCAAGCGTGGCAAAACTGGGCACCTTATATAGATGAACGTCTCACTTCATCGATCGAATTATTCGCCAAGCAACGAAATAAAATTGAAGCACAAGGCGAGTTTGTCGGTTCTCCCTCTGAACTCCATTCCCTATTATCCCCTCTTCTTGAAACTGGTAGCCCCTCTCTCTTTATAGAAGAAGTTCCTTATATAAAGGCTGTCGAATTTTTTAATGGCGGTAACATCCCTGAAAATTTCAAGCGCTCTGGTTCCTATGTCTATAAACCTATTCCCCTTAAAGGCATTCAAATCATGCAATACTTTCTTTCTCATGCACCAAATAAAGATGCTAGTATTTGGCATCAATCGCTCATAGGTGCTGTTGAAAATATTTCGCCGAATGAAACGGCTTATTTTCATCGTAAAGCAATTATTGCTCAAGAATACATTACCTCTTGGAAATGCGATGATGAAGAAAATCAAAATATACGCTGGGTTAAAGATTTACGAGAAAGCTTAGATCCTTATACACTAGGTGACTATGTGAACTGGCCCGATATCGACATTAAAAATTGGCAAACTAGTTATTATGGCTCTAACTTTCACAGATTGCGTAAAGTAAAAACCATGTATGATCCTTGTGATATTTTTCATTTCCAACAAAGTATTCCTCCTTTTCATACGTGAAACAAGGGGATAACATAAAAAATCATCCAATATACCGTTACCTTGCAGTATGTTGGATGATTCAAGTTGATTTTCTATATCGTTTCAAATTATTGCTCCTACTCATAAACTTTTACTTACAGATTAATTGTACTTCGTATCATTTTCATGCAATAAATGTAATTTAATATCTGGTACTTTATCTTTTTCAATACCATTATTATAAGAAACAGGAACTTGAAATTCGAATTGTTTTGTCTCGTGTTTTTGTAAATAGACTGGTTTCGGTACTGGATAGCTTTTTGAATTCTCGTTTGCATTATCATATAAAACAACTTTTAATGCTTGTGAATGATTACGATAATTTTTTAAAGTAACAATGCACTTCGGTTGGATATTATCTCCATTTTTCTCCATACTACACTGGCTATCTTCTTTTTTATATTCTATTGCTTCTACCCCTGTTTTTCCTGCGTAGTACCATGTTTTATTCAATGTCTGGATGATGTTATTTAAAATAAACGGCATCATTACAATCAATATACTAATGCCTACTACTTTTATCTTATTCATTTTTCTAAATGTACTAGACTCCTTTTTTCCTAGCCATTTTAAAAATAATATAAATGCAATTACATGTAGTATGAAAGAAACAATCAATATATTTGAGACTTTATAATTCATATAAACATACGTATGTATCGGAACCTTATAGACATTGAATAGTTTTTCCCCAATTAATTCATTATCATTTGGAATTTTTAATAATAACAAAACCCCTATACTGTAACAAATAGCTACTAATCGATCATACTCAATACGAATCATTCTTTCTCCCCTTCACTTTGTTTTTTATTATCGATTTTAGCTATTATTACCATACTATACAATCTTTTTATAGAGGATAACGTAAAAAAGTTCCTTATAAATATATAAATAACCTTATTAATATACATTATGAATTAAAAAATTAATATACAATTTTCACATTGAGATTTCTTCAAAATATGTTGGATTGTGTATTGTAATTTTTTTATCTAAAATTGTAACAATGCTATCATTTTTTAATTGTTTTAATACGCTGCTAACTGTCTCTCGAGATGTTCCAGATATTTTGGATATTTCAATTGTTGTAAGTGGACATGAAATTACAATCTTTTCCCCACTCTGTTCTCCTAAATCCTGCATTAAATAATTTAACGTTTGGATAACACGATCTTGTGCATTAGGAATTGTAATATTTTGCACTCGATTTTCATTCAATTTTAATATAGATGATAATTGCTGAACAACGTACATCAATTGCGTTCTGCTGGATTTTACCATATCTTCAAAGATTACCGTTGGAATATAATATACCTCCACATCCGTCATTGCTTCTGCTGTATAGCTATATCCTCTGTCTGTAAACATACCACCATAAGGAAAAATAGAATACCGCTTTACATAGTCATCGTATAATAAGTTCCCATTTTGATTAACCCGCTCTAACTTTACAAAACCATCTAACATGAAGTAAATTCTTTCCCTTGAATCCCCTTCTAAAAATAAAAATTGACCTTTTTTATAAGTTCGCCAATAAACAAACTCTGTTAAGCCTTTCAATTTTTTTTCTGTTAAATGAGCAAATAATTCGAACTGCTTTAAGTCTTTCACTACGTTCCGTCTATTCATAAAATTCCCTCTCTCTTGCTGTATGTTGGAGCGAAAAATCAAGAAAGCGTATTCAATTTGAATTTTATCATAATTAACTTATATATTCAGATTTCATCATGAAAACTTTATGAACAATGAGTACAAAAAATATTAATAAATAAAAAGAATGAAGTTATTAACCTCATTCTTTTTTTTACTACTAAGTAGCGTACATAATAATTTAAACATACATGCATACATTCTGTTTTGAAATAATAGTACCAGCTTTTTCTTCTAGTGCTTCATATACTTTTTCTAAAGACGTAATAATTGTTTTTCTTTTTGGATTTGTATTAACAAAATTAATAGCAGCTTCAATTTTTGGAAGCATGCTTCCCGCAGCAAATTGTTGTTCTTCAATATATTCTTCTAATTGATTCACTGTGACATGCTCTAATTTTTTTTGATTCGGTTGATTATAATTTACATACACATGATCAACTGCAGTTAAAATAACGAGCGTATCGGCACCTACTAATTCTGCTAATTTCTGCGCAGCGAAATCTTTATCGATAACCGCTTCAGTTCCTTTTAACCCTTCTTCGGAATCAATTACTGGAATTCCACCCCCGCCAACAGCTATCACTATGTTTCCATCTTCCACCAAAGAATTAATCACTTTATGTTCATGAATACTTACAGGCTTCGGTGATGGAACAACACGTCTCCATCCTCTACCAGCATCTTCTTTAAACACTGCTTTTGTTTCATCCATTAATCTTCTGGCCTCTTCTTCTGTATAAAAAGGACCAATTGGTTTAGTTGGATTTTTAAATGCCTCATCTTTTTTGTCCACAACAACGCGCGTTATAACCGTTGCTACATCTTTTTGTATATTCCGTTTTTTTAATGCCTTTTCAATCGCATTTTCCATCCAATATCCAATCATCCCTTGGCTCATTGCCCCACAAGTATCTAATGGCATTGCAGGTGTCTTTTCCGTTTCTGCAGCTTTTTGCTGTAATAAAATATTCCCCACTTGTGGGCCATTTCCATGCGCAATTACTATATCCACATCATTTTCCATTATTTTCACAAGTTGTTCCGCCGTTTTTTCCAACGCTTCTTGCTGCGCTCCCGCAGTAGCTTCTCCAGACTGTATCGCATTTCCCCCTAGTGCAACTACAATTTTTCTTCGTGCCATATTTCAGCCCTCCAGTTCATTTCGCTTTCACAGCGCTTTATAAAGTAATACTGCCTGTAATTAATCCATAAATAGCAAAGAATGCTAAAGCACCAATTGCTACGGATGATGCTAATTCCACTCGAGTAAATATTTGCTTCGAACTCTTTTGCTTTTGAACATTGTAAAAAATAAAAATACCTGGCGCATATAAAGTCATTGTTAATAATAAATACTCTAAACCAGCTGCATAAACTAGCCACACGCCATAAATACTGGCTATCAAGCCAATTATTATATTTTTATTTCGATCTGCTTCTTCAGACTTTAAGCTATGCTTCAGTTGATAAAACGCTGAAAAAGCATATGGGATTAAAATAGCTGAAGATGCTAAAGAGAATGCAAAGTTATACGCCTGATCAGAAACGACGAATGTTAACAAGAATATTTGAATTAAACCATTTGTTATCCATAATGAATTTACTGGAGCCTTATTTTTATTTTCTTTTGCGAACCATTTTGGAAATACTCCATCTTTAGCCGCTAAATATGGAATTTCAGAAGCGAGCAAAGTCCAACCTAACCAAGCACCTAATACAGAGATGACCAAACCTAAATTTATAAAGATAGCACCCCATTTTCCAACAACACTTTCAAATAAATAAGCCATAGCTGGATTTTTCAAACCAGCAATATCTGCTTGCTGCATAAGTCCAAGAGACAATAATGTGATTAAAATGTAAATGATGAGTGTACCAATTAAGCCAATAACCGTTGCTTTCCCTACATCACTTCTATTTTTTGCTCGACTGGATAAAACAACCGCCCCTTCTACCCCAATAAATACCCATAGAGTTACAAGCATTGTACTTTTAACTTGGCTACCAACTGCTCCCCATGAAAAAGAACCAGTTTGCCCCCAAAATCCATCTAAGAATGTATCAATATGAAACGCGAAGATTCCTATGACAATAAATACAAATACAGGTACTAATTTTGCGATTGTAGTTACTAAATTCACAAGTGCTGCTGATTGAACTCCACGTAAAATTAACATGTGAACACACCACAATAATACGCTTGCACCAATAATGGATTCTACATTTTGACCGCCTTCAAAGATCGGGAAGAAATATCCTAATGAAGAAAATAATAATGTACCGTAAGCTACATTCCCAAGCCAAGCAGATAGCCAGTATCCCCACGCACTATTAAATCCCATAAAATTACCAAATCCTGCTTTTGCATAGCTAAAAATACCACCATCTAAATCTGGCCGTTTTACAGTTAGATTTTGAAAAGATAATCCAAGTGCAATCATCCCAATTCCTGTTATAACCCAGCCAATAATAATGGCTCCAGCACCAGCACCTTTTGCCATATCACTCGCTAAATTAAAGGCTCCACCGCCAATCATAGACCCAACTACAAGAGCCGTTAGTGTAAACAACCCTAATTTCTTATCTTCACCCATTCCACTCACCTCTCTTTAATTGCAATAACAATACAAAAGCAATAGTGAATGATAGTGTCTAAAGGAGGAGAAAGAAGAAAGGAAGACTCCCTTTCTTCTTTACTCCATGTTTCCTAAAGTAGCTGCCATAACCGCTTTAATTGTATGCATTCTATTTTCAGCTTGATCAAATACTTTTGAATGTTTACTGCGGAATACTTCGTCAGTTACCTCCATTTCTTTCAACCCATATTTCTCGTAAACTTCTTCGCCATACATCGTTTCAACATCATGAAATGCAGGTAAACAATGTAAGAAAATCACGTTTTCATTCCCTGTTTCTTTAATCATTTTCATATTTACTTGATAAGGTCTTAATAACTCGACACGTTCAGCAAATTTTTCTTCTTCCCCCATAGACACCCATACATCTGTATAAATTACATCTGCATTCGCAACAGCTTCTTCCACATTACTTGTTATCATTACCTGTTCATTATATTTTTTTGCTAAATCAATTACTTCTTGTGCAGGCCATAAAGATTCTGGTGTGCAAATACGTACATCCATTCCAACGATTGCTCCACCAACTAGTAAGCTATTAGCAACATTATTTCGTCCATCTCCAACGTAAACGAGCTTCACATTTTTCAACTTCCCTACATGTTCTCTAATTGTTAATAAATCTGCTAGTGTTTGTGTTGGATGCCACATGTCTGTTAATCCATTCCAAACTGGCACACCAGAATTTTGTGCTAAAGATTCTACAGTCTCATGATTAAATCCACGAAACTCAATTCCGTCAAACATACGCCCTAACACTTTTGCTGTATCCTCTACGGATTCTTTTTTCCCAAGCTGAATATCACCTTTCCCTAAATATTCAGGATTCGCCCCTAAATCTGTACATGCTACTGTAAATGCACAGCGCGTACGAGTGGAGGTTTTTTCAAATAAGAGCGCTACATTCTTATCTTCTAAATAATGATGCGGGATACCATTTTTCTTTTTCTCTTTTAATTCTGCTGCCAAATCTAGAAAATATAACAATTCTTCTTGTGTAAAATCTTTTTCTGCTAGAAAGCTTCTTCCTTTTAAATTTGGTCTAGTCATTAACATACTTCATCCCTACTTTCTCCGTTATTTATACTAAATATCTTTACGAACAATTGGCATACTCATGCAACGTGGACCCCCACGACCACGAGATAATTCCGAACTTAGCACTTCAATTACTTCTATACCGTGCTCCCGTAATAACGTATTAGATACATAGTTGCGATCATATGTAACAACTACACCTGGCGCGATTGCTAATGTGTTCGAGCCATCATTCCATTGTTCACGAGCAGAAGCAATTACATCTCCTCCTCCACATGGAATAAGAACTAATTCACTTAAGCCTAATACCTCTTTTAATGCTTCCATTAAAGAAGTACGATGTGTAATTTTAAGAGTTTCCTCATCTGATCCTTTTTCTAAAATATAAATATTCATATTCCCTTTTGGCCCTTGAATGGCTGGGTGAATTGTAAACTTGTCATAATCAACCATTGTAAATACTGTATCTAAATGCATAAATGCTCGACATTTTGGAATTTCTATTGCTAACACTTTCTTAATTTTATTTTGTCGGCTAAAGAGATTTTTAGCTAAACGTTCAATTGCTTTAGCTGAAGTACGAGCAGATACTCCAATCGCAATTGTTTCTTCATTTAAAATTAGCTCGTCGCCACCTTCAATTGGAAATTTATAATCACGATCTAACCAGATTGGTACATTATGTTTTGCAAATCTTGGATGATATTTAATGATGTACTCCATGAATAATGATTCACGTCTACGCGCTGGTTCTCTCATCTTATTTATCGTTAAGCCATCGCCCACGCTAGCTGCTGGATCACGAGTAAAATATAAATTAGGCATTGGATCTAAGTAAAACGGATAGTGATCTTCCATTAATTCATATAAATGTGTCTTCTTACTTGTTTCAATTTCGTTTTTCCGTACACCGCCCATAATTTTTTGAATTAATTCTTCATTTGAAAAGGAAAGTAAATATTCTTTTAAAGTTTGATGTGCAACATTTACGTCGGCCTGTCCTTCTTTTAAAATACGATCAACAAATTCTTCTCGAAGTTTTTTATCTACTAACGCCTCAGCGGCTAGTTTTTCTAAATAAAGAACTTCAACACCCCGATTGCGTAACGTTTGTGCAAAATAATCATGCTCTTTTTGAATAATTGGTAAGTATGGAATATCGTCAAATAATAATTGCTGCAAATAATCTGGCGTCAAGTTTTCCACTTCTTTACCCGGTCGTTTTAATAAAACCGTTTGTAATTCCCCAATTTCTGAAGTAACATGTATCGGATGTTTCATTTGTTGTACCTCCTTTTAAATATGTTTGATGTCTTACAAGTACATAATAAATGCTCTGCACTTTCATCTTTGTGAAAGTATCCACATTATCATTGTGAAATATTAAACAAGTTATTTTTTTAAAATCATACGAATATGTATTTTTATAACAAACTATCTCGCTTTCTCAATAAAAAATACATATATTACGCATATATGTTGAATATTTAACTTCCGTATTTAAACAAAAATCCTGTTTTTAATTTTATTAAAAACAGGATTTTTGCATCTAAATAATTAAATTTAATCTTTCTTCTATAATCTCCCTATCTGATTTCGACTGTGAAATTATAAGGCATGTATCATTTCCACATATACATCCTATTTTTTCTTTCCAATCTAACTCATCAAATAAAACACCAATAACATGTGCATTACCAGGTAATGTTTTAATAACCATTAATTGATCTACACAATCAATTTTCACAACAACTTCTCGTAATTTTTTCTTTAACTTTATATCAGTTTGTACATGCTCTTCTGAGAAAACTTTATATATCATTAATCCTTCTTGAGAAGGTACCTTCGTTAAGTTTAACTCACGAATATCGCGAGAAACCGTAGCTTGTGTTACTAATACATCTTTTTTTGCTAACAATTCTACTAATCTTTCTTGCTTATCTATTTCATACTCCTTTACAAATTGTTTAATTAACCGTTGTCTTTTTTCTTTTTTCATAAAAGACACCCCTTTTAATATTATAGCTCGCTATAATTTTCATCCGAAAGGGACAGAAAAGAATGTTGCGGAAACGTTCATAGTTTAACTGTAAATATTAAATCAAGCTAAATAAAAAAGAGAAGAACAGCATTCTGTTCTTCCTTTTACATTGAAAATCGTTCAATTGTTTGTTTCAAATCAGTTGCTTGTTTCTCTAAATCCTTTAATAATTGATCGATTACTATCATATTTTTAGACTGTTGTAGCGTCACACGCGCCACTTCTTGCGAACCAGCTGACGTTTCTTCAGCAATTGCTGCTACAGCTTTTGTTTGTGCTCCTGTTTGATGAATGTGGCTCACTTGTTCATTCATATAACTACTAATTTGCTGAGTTGCATCGGCTACTTCCATAACACTTGATGACATTTCTTTTAAAATTAATTCCGTAGCTTCCCCACGTTTCGCCTCTTCTTTAGCTATTTTCACTTGTTCTGTCATTTTCATTGCAACTTGTTGTACTTCATCTTGCATATTCCGTAATAACTGCGATATGTTTCTTGCAGAATGATCACTTTCATCAGCAAGTTTACGTACTTCTTCCGCAACAACCGCAAAGCCTCTTCCATGCTCTCCTGCGCGAGCTGCCTCAATAGAAGCATTTAGTGCTAATAAATTCGTTTGGCTAGCAATCGCACTCACAACAGACACAATATGTTCTACTTGTTTCATTCGTTCTTCTAACTTCTGTACATTTTGCATTGAATCTTCATTTTCTTTTGCCAATGTTTGAATACCTTGAATTAAAGACGTAAAGACACGAGTACTATGCCCTAAAGCTTCAACCATTTCTGAAGACAATGTATCAGACTGCTTCGCTTTTTCTTCTACTTCACTTGCAATAGAAGTCGTTGTATCAACAGCAGAAACAATTGCTTGAATTGATGCCGCTGATTGCTCAGCGCCTGAAGAAATTTCTGCAAGTGTCTCAGATACACCTTGCGCTTGTCTCGTTGCTTCGCCTGTTTGTTTTCTAATCTGCTGTACTTGATTATTTGTATACGAAAATGTTGTATCAATATTTTTTACCATGCCCCTTAAGTTTCCTAACATCATATTAAATGCAACACTTAAAGATTTAATTTCATCATCTGTCTTCGGTAATGGAACATCTTCACGAATATCACCCTCAGCTGCTTTTCTTGCCGCTTCCTCTAACTTGCGAAGCGGTTTAATTAAAAATACGGCTGCTCCATATGCTAAAATCCCAGACCATACTACCCCTAATAACATAACAAGAATATTATATACAGTTTGACTTACATAACTTTGAAAATAATCGTATATCACGTAAATAAAAAATATACTTGTTGAATATGTAATGAAAGCTAAAACTGTAGTGAATAGCATAAGTTGTGTACGTAATCCAAAAGAAAATGTTTTCCTTTCTTTTTCCATCTTCCCTTTCCCCCTTTTTATAAGCAATATAAATACTACCTATATATTATTATCCATATTTTCATTATAGAAGGATATAGGGATTTTAAAAATTATTATTTCTTTGAATATCAAATTGCACGAAAAAAATAAAGGATTCTGACAATTTGTGACTAATAACAGAAATAAGGGGCAACATTTGTAAAATATATTTTTAACTGGGGGTTTTGTATGATTCAAGTTCGAAATCTAGTAAAATCATTCGGTTCACTTGATGTGTTAAAAGGAATTGATTTAGAAGTAAAAGAAAAAGAAGTTGTTGTTTTAATTGGTGCCAGTGGTTCTGGTAAAAGTACATTACTTCGCTGTCTTAACTTTTTAGAAATGTACGATGAAGGCGAAATTCACTTACAAGGTGAGCGAATTGATCCAAAGCATTCAAATTTAAATAAAGTCCGTGAAAATGTCGGTATGGTTTTTCAGCACTTTAACCTCTTTCCTCATATGACCTCACTAGAAAACATCATAGAAGCACCTATTCACGTAAAAAAATTAGAGAAAGCAAATGCAAAGGATATTGGAAATCAACTTCTCCAAAAAGTCGGCCTTCAAGATAAAGCGGATGTAACTCCTCATCTTCTTTCAGGTGGTCAAAAACAGCGCATTGCCATTGCACGAGCTCTTGCAATGAGCCCTAAGATTATGCTATTTGATGAGCCTACCTCAGCTTTAGACCCTGAACTTGTTGGAGAAGTATTGCAAGTTATGAAAGAACTTGCTGAAGAAGGGATGACAATGGTTATTGTTACTCATGAAATGAATTTCGCAAGAGATGTAGCTGATCGCGTCATCTTTATGGATGATGGAAAGATTGTAGAAGATGCTCCGCCAGCACAATTCTTTTCAGCTCCATCACATGAACGGGCAAAACAATTTTTACGCAACGTTTTATAATGTAACTTCTGTTTCAAACGAAAAGGAATACATTCATACGGTGCACAACTAATCATCCAAATAAACTATTTCAATAACATACTAAAAAACCATCCGTATGATCAATATATAGGAGGGGTTTTATGAAAAGGAAACTATTAACCATTGTTGCTAGCATTACACTATGTACATCTTTCATACTAGGAGCTTGTAGCAAAGAAAGCTCTACTACTTCATCAAATGGTGAAAAAGAATTTCGCTATGCGATGAGTGGATTATACAAACCTTTTAACTATAAAGAAAATGACGGCAAACTTGTCGGCTTTGATGTAGAAATCGGTGAAGCTCTTGCTAAAAAGATGAACATGAAGGCTACGCCAGTTACAAACCCATGGGAAACGCTAATTCAAGGTCTTCAAGCGAAGAAATATGATGTAATACTGGGTAGTATGGCAATTACAGAGGAGCGCTTAAAAGCTGTTAGTTTCTCAAATCCGTACTATCGGTCTGGCGCCCAAATTTTTGTGGCTAAAAAGAATACCGCTATCTCTTCTCCAGAAGATTTAAAAGGTAAGAAAATTGGTGTTGTAAAAGCTAGTACCTTTAAAAATCTTGTTGCAAAATATACAGATCAAATCACAGAATATGACAGTGATATTACTGCTCTTATGGATTTAGAGCCTGGGCGTGTTGATGCAGTAATTACGGATCAAATGGTTGGTCTACGTATGATAAAAGAAGGAAAATCGAATATAAAAGAAGCCGGAAAACCATTAAATCTTGATGAAATGGGAATTGCTATTCGCAAAGATGATAAAGAAATGGTTGAGAAAGTAAATAAAGCGTTAGATGAAATCATTAAAGATGGTACGTATGAAAAGATCAGTAAAAAATGGTTCGGGCGTAATATTCTTGGTGAAGAGGAAAAAACGAAGTAAGTAAGTTAGTAAGTTAGCCATTCAAAAGATTCATAAACAGTGCCCCACTGATTAAGTATTCATTTTATGTGGGGCATTTCATTCTCTACTAAAATCTATACAATATGAGGTGAAACGCATGTTTGAAATTTTTATCTCTTCCTATCCCACACTCTTAAAGGCTACTATTGTCACATTACAATTAACATTAACTTCCCTAGTACTCGGTTCATTAATTGGATTATTATTCGCTTTCTTTCGAATCTCTAACAATAAAGTTTTAAATAGTATCGCTCATGTCTACATTGCTATTATTCGTGGTACACCTTTAATTGTTCAAATTGCCATTCTCTATTTTGGAATTACATCCGTTGTTGTTTTCACCCCTTTTTGGGCAGGAGCAATCGCTTTAGCAATTCATAACGGTGCATATATTACGGAAATTTTCCGTGGATCTATTCAATCCGTTGACCGGGGACAATTAGAAGCAGCTCGCTCTTTAGGCATGCCTTATCCTTTAGCTATGCGACGAATTATATTACCACAAGCATTTCGTCTGTCTCTTCCTCCTCTAGGAAACCAATTTATTATCGGATTAAAAGATTCTTCACTTGTTGCTTATGTAGGAATGTCCGAATTATGGGGATCAGGTTTATCAATTGCAGCAGGTAACTTCCAACAATTAGATACTTACATAATCGTTGGTGCATACTATCTCGTACTTGTTCTTCTATTTACTTATTTTGTTAATCTTTTAGAAAAACGATTACAACGAAAAGAAACTAACTCCGTCCAAGTCCATAAAAAGAACAAAAAGGAAGTTTCTTTATAAGAAAAAGCAAGCCTGAGATGGCTTGCTTTTTCACTGCAAAAATATATTAATTTTTACTGATTTACTTTTTTAATACTCTCGTCTTCCTCTATATGTTCCTCACGATATGAAATATTATGAGGATCTAGTCCATTTCCTAAAGAACCATAGAAATGCTCTCTATGCGGATCCACTAATTCACTTCCGTGATAATACACACGTGGTGTATTCCATAGGGCTGCTAATGCTTTTGTCATCGGCATTTCGTGATAACGTTCCGGCCACATTTCTTTAATCTTCTCTTTTACTAACGGATAGTATTTAGAGCTCATAGCAGGAAACAGATGGTGTTCTGTATGATATGAGAAATTGAAATGTAAAACGTCTACCCAGCGCGGCACTGTTACTGATAAACAGTTTGCTAACGGATCATTTACTGGAACAATTGGATTTAAGCGGTGATTTGTTGCGATATATGCCATTACAATAAAGTTAGCAATTAACAACGGAATGACATATGCAAATAACCATTTTCCAGGTCCCATAATAAACAATAAACTAATCCAAACTGTCCAAGGCAAAAGAAGTTGAAGCCATACAGATTTTTGATTGGATGACTTGAACTCTTTTATAAAATGAAAGAACATTCGAGTCGAATGCAATGTAAATTGAATTGTTAGTGACAGAAAACTAAAGAATGAACGTACATGTAGAGGCATACGATATACCCAACTCAAAAACTTACTCTTCTTAAGTTTCTCAAGTGTCGGCCATGCATCCGGATCATTCTCTTCATGCTGTGTATGAACATGATGCGTTGCATTATGCCACTTTCTCCAAAGCTTTGGCCCTGTTGATAATGGCATAAATGCAATCGCGCCTAAGAAGTCACGAAGCCATGCCTTTCTTACAACAGTTCCATGTAAAATTTCATGCCCTAAAAATCCTAGTGAAGCAAAACATAATCCAAGAACAATCGCAATTCCTAGATTCGCCCACACATTCAATTCAAATACACCAATCGATATTAACCCCGCCAATGCCACAAGCAAATAAGCCAGTCCACCAAATAAACGAGTAGGCACTGGTTTAAATGCTTTTTTCGGCAAATGTGGTGATACACGTGCTGCATACCACCCAAACGTATGAAGCTCCTTCATCCTTTTGCTCCTTTCTTATGCCGCGCCTTGCGCAACTTACATATATCAATTCTTGCTTCCAGATTGATTTTACTAGATGATCCAAAAAGCATCTATTATAAGGAAAATATACTCACTCTATCGTCACTTATTTTTCGCTTTTATTATCAATGAAAAACATTTCTCTTTTTACTCTCTATCAACCTTTCCACATGATGAATCATAACAATAGAATTTCTATATTGTCAACACCTTTTATGACCTAGTAATAAAAGGTGGTTATATTTTTATAATCATACTTTATTTCACTAAAGAAAATGTATAGATTCCATAAGGATTTACCCACTATATATAGACATTTTCTTAAACGCCATAGACTCTATCTCATTCAATAACTCCCTATGTAATCAACAAACAGAATCACTTGAATTTAGTTTTATATAAATCCTACCACTTCATAATGCCCCATCTAATTAATTATATTAAAATAATTTATAACCTCTTTTAATAAAAATAGACTACTTCTAAAACAACACACATGAATTTCATATATTATGGAAATATTAAAAGGAAAATTGTTCTAAAATCAGGAGGTTTCCGCAATGACAAGTGATACATTTCCACAACTGCCGCTATCTTATTGGATTGAATCTACTCAGTTTCCTACTTTCCCTCGTTTATCCGAAAATATAAAGACAAAAGTTGCTATTATCGGTGCTGGTATTACAGGTATTACTACTGCCTATTTACTTGCAAAAGAAGGCATCGATGTTGTTTTAATTGATTCTGGTCGTATTTTAAACGGAACGACTGGGCATACAACAGCGAAAGTAACAGCACAACATGATCTTATTTATGATGAATTAATAAACCATTTCGGTGTAGAAAAGGCCGGGCTTTACTATGAATCAAATAATCAGGCTCTACAATTCATAAATGAAACTGTTCAAACATATAAAATCGACTGTAATTTCTCAAATGAAGATTCATATTTATATACAACTACCGATAACGGATTAAGAAATTTATCGAAAGAATATGAAGCTTATCAAAAATTAAATATACCTTGTGACTATGTTCAATCTCTATCGATTCCTATTCCAGTACAATCTGCGCTTATAATGAAAAATCAAGCACAATTCCATCCCCTTCTTTATTTAAAAACACTTTTAGAAAAGTTTGTGGAGATGGGCGGAAAGCTCTACGAACAAACAACAGCTATGGATGTGGAAAAGGGAGATCATCCACAAATAATTACAAAAGAGGGCCATCATATCACTTGTGAATATGTCGTCTCTTGTTCACATTTTCCTTTTTATGATGCAAATAGCTTTTTCTTTACGCGAATGTACGCAGAACGCTCCTACGCTCTTGCAATAAAAGCAAAAACGGATTATCCAGGTGGCATGTATTTAAGTATTGATGATCCAAAGCGCTCCTTACGCTATATAACAAACAATGGAGAAAAATTAATTTTGATTGGTGGAGAGAGTCATAAAACAGGACAAGGAATAAATACGATGCTTCATTATGAAGCACTCTATTCTTTTGCTGAAGCAACTTTTGGAATAGACGAGGTTCCTTATAGATGGTCAGCACAAGATTTAATCACTCTAGATAAGCTTCCTTATATCGGACATATTAACGAAAGAAATCCAAATATCTTTGTTGCAACTGGATATCGCAAATGGGGCATGACAACTGGAACTGCTGCCGCTCACCTACTGAAGGACTCCATCTTAAAAGTCCACAGTCCCTATAAAGAACTGTATGCACCATCACGCTTCCATGCAAATCCAGATATAAAAACGTTCCTCTCCCAGAACATTGATGTTGCGAAACATTTAATTGAAGGAAAGATTGAAACCGCATTACGTAAGCCAGAAGATCTCGAAGTTGGTGAAGGATCTGTCGTACATGTTAACGGTAAACGAGCAGGTGCTTATAAGGACAAAGAAGGAAAATTACATATCGTCGATACAACTTGTACACATCTCGGCTGTGAAGTTGAATGGAATAATGGTGATTGTACTTGGGATTGTCCTTGCCATGGTTCTCGTTTTTCAATTGAGGGAGACGTTCTTGAAGGCCCAGCAGATCAACCGTTAAAACGCGTTGATAATGAGTAAACAAATAAAGAAGTTCAACAGAATTACGGTTGAACTTCTTTATTTGTTATAAAACCTGTTCAGATAAATTTCGACACAGGAAGGAAAATATTAACATTAAATAAAATAATATATTCATCTACAAATTAAAAGGGGTGAATATTATGCAACCTTCAGCTCCACCTCATCTAGAATCTACAGAAAATATCTTTTCAAGCTCTATTACAAAACTTGTTGTTTTTATTTGTTGGCTAGCCATTTTAGCTGATGGATATGATTTAGGTATTTACGGTGCCGTTCTACCAAAGCTCCTAGAAGACAAAAGCTGGGCGCTATCACCAGCGCACGCTGGTACAATTGCAAGCTATGCTTTATTTGGGATGTTTATTGGGGCTATTCTAGTTGGAACGATTACAGATCTAATTGGGCGTAAATGGACGCTTATATGCTGTTTAGCACTTTTTTCTATCACAATGGGTTTAGCGGCTATCGCTTCTTCTCCTGAGTTATTTGGATTATCTCGATTTATAGGAGGAATCGGATTAGGCGGTGTTATCCCAACGGCTTCAGCACTTACTGTTGAATATTCACCAAAAAAAAGGCAATCTTTTATTTATGCTCTTATGTTTACTGGCTATCCTTTAGGTATCGTATTAGGTGCTATTTTGTCTATGTTTATGTTAGAAGATTTCGGATGGAGAATTATGTTTGGTATCGGAATGATTCCACTACTCCTCATTCCTTTCATTATTCGCTATTTACCTGAGTCCATTCAATTTTTATTATCACGTAATCGCCAAGAAGAAGTGAACCAAATCCTTAATCGTTTTCAAATTGAATTTCATGTAAAAAATAAAACTCATCAAGCTCCATCTACTATACGAAAGAAAAATGGATTTTTTACTTTATTCTCAAAAGAATACATAAAAGCAACACTACTTTTTTGGATCACTTATATAATGGGAATGTTTTTAATATACGGTTTAAACACTTGGTTACCACAGATGATGCGCCAGGCGGGATATCCTCTTGGATCTAGTCTGTCTTTTCTACTTATGCTAAATATTACCGCAGCTGTTGGTGCGTTATTCGCTGGAGCAATTGCTGATCGTATAGGCGCAAAAATTGTTATTAGCATCTCTTATCTTATGGCAGCCATATGTATCGGACTATTAACAATTAAGCCATCTGTTACAATCATTTATCTTTTAATTGGCCTTGCTGGTATTGGATCGGTCGGTATTACTCAAATATTAAATGCATATGTAACACAATACTTCCCATCACATATCCGAGCTACCTCCTTAGGCTGGGGACTGGGACTTGGCCGAGTTGGTGCAATTGCTGGCCCAATTCTCGTCGGTATTATTATGACAATGCAATATGACTTAGCATGGAATTTTTACTTATTCTCCTTTGCAGGTCTTATCGCAGCTATATCTGTTTTCTTCATTCCTACAAAATAAAAAGGGCACAAACTTACTTGTGCTCTTTTTCATATGCTTCAAACAACATATCTCGAAACAATGTATTTAAACTCTCAATATCGATTCCTGATCCCTTTTCAATTCCTTTTACATATTCCTGATAGTAATGAATTTGTTCTTCTAAAAATTGATTTAGCACCTTAATTTTCAATCCAACATCTAATTCAGTACCTGCTTTTTTCTTTATTAACAACTTTTCAATTTCATCTAATACGCTACGTTCTAATGATAATTCTGTAATCAATCGGTCAAATTCTACAGGAGGTAAAGTCGTTTTCTCTTCTAGCCACTTACAAGCTAAAATGGGACGTAATACATAAAAGTACTTTTTCAGCTTTACATTCTCACCTTGCAAAAATTCACGATAATTTTTCGACGCCATATGTAAATAATGATATATCGTTGCTTTTGGATCAAAATTCTTCTCACTCATCTGTTGAAGTAGTTCTGGAAAATTAGAGTTTTTCGAATAAAAAATTGGTGATCGAATCCACTCAAGTAAAGCAGGATTCGACTTCGCGAATAGTTGCAACGCCTTTTTAATATCCCAACCACTTATATCTAAATCATCACTAATTGGATATTCAATTACATCTCGTTTGTCATGAATTGATAAATACCATTCTACCGGATGTATATAAACAAACCTAACATCATAATCGCTATCTTTCGATGGAAAACCCCAAGCACGACTCCCTGATTCTACCGCAAATAAAATTTTCACATCATTCTCTTTTTCAATTCTTTCTAACTCCAACTCGATTTTCTCTCTCATTGCATAACACCTCCATTTTTTGATTATTTCCTTGGAAATTCGACAAATACAATACTAATTTTACTACATACCAAAAAAACTGTCAGAAATTACTGACAGCCTAATGAAACGTCTATTGTTGCTTTTCGATTACAGTAGTAGCAATTCGTTCAAACTCTTTTTGAATCTCCTCTTTATATGCATCTACTATTGAAAAATCCATAGCAGCAATATAAATTCGTTCTAATTTATCACGAACCGATTTTGCTTTCGCTAAGAAAGACATCGCCTCATTCATTTTTGCTTTATATTGAATGGAAACATCACGAATTTCCTTCGCATATTTCTCATCCGTCCCTGGCGTAACAATAAGGGCATACATATCAATAATTTCATCACCCTCGCGACTTGGAAAATATTCATGTGGTGCCGTGCTATCAAAAATTGCAAAACCTAATTCTCTTACGATAACCATATCAAGACTATTCGGGTCAAATCCGCAATGATATACTTCAACTTCAAACCCCTTTTCTTCAGCTGCCTTAGCTAACTTTTTGAGCATCGTTGATTTTCCAGAACCTGGGCGCCCTTTTATAAAATAACGATGTGGTAACCCTTCTGTTAAATTAGGGACAAAATCAACTGCTCCTTTCGGTGTAGCAGCTCCTAAAAAACGATGTTTTACAAGAGATTGTCTCCCGCTTTTATCTGCAAATAATTTCTGGATTAGCTGATCGGTTAGTTCATTCGCTTTATTAAAATCTATATTATCAATATATATCTTCTCCCACTCATCATGTATAACCAATGCCTCTTTAAAACGTGCGTAAGCAGACTGAAAAGCTTTGCTTGCTTCTGAAACAAATCTTTCAATTTCTAACTTCTGCTTTCTTAGTTTATCTGAATCCCAAGCAATTCCTAAATTTATATACTCTTCAACAACTCCTGGCATTTTTGGCTCAATAACATGCGGTGATGTCCCATCAACAATTCCTACTTTTAATTTTGGGATAATTACACCATCAACCGATTTATTGTCAGAAGAACAATGTAAAAATTCGATATCATATCCTTTTTCAACCCATTCACGACCGATTGCCTTTATTAAAGAAGATTTCCCCGTTCCTGGACCACCCTTTAAGATAAATAATCTGTCTAATTCTTTTAAATTCTCTTCGTATAAATTATGAAATCCTCTAGCTGTATTACCACCAGCATAATAATTCAATACATTTCCTGTCACTGCACTCACTCCTTCGCAGCATTGTATTTACATAAGCTACAATATGCGAGCGGCTTTATTTGGGTGAATACCTATTTTGTATTGCACACAAAAAGGAAATGAATTACAATTTAACTATCGGAAAATTCCGATTTTAAAAACTGAATACTTCTTTATCAAGAGAGGCAGAGGGACCGGCCCTTTGAAGCCCAGCAACCTCAGTTTATACAAACTGAATAGGTGCTAATTCCTGCAAAATGCATTGCATTTTGGAAGATAAAACTCAACTAGCATGCAAAGCTCATCTTTCTTGATATTGAAGGATGAGCTTTTTATTATTTGAAAAACATATATTGGAGGTATGTAAAATGAAAGTAATTGATCTATCGCAAACATTTGAAAATAATATGTCTCAATTTCCTGGAACACCAAAAATACAACTAGAAGCTGTTACAAGCGTTGAAGAAGCAGGCTATCAAGTTACAGATTTTCATTCCGTCGTTCATGTGGGCACGCATTGTGATGCACCTGCGCATTTTATTTCAGGCGCAACGACCATCGATCAATTACCCCTTGATCAATTTGTAGGCGAAGCCGTTCTTATCGATGTAACTCACATTAAAGAGCGAAAATTACCTAAGGCAGTATTGCATAATGCTGACATAAACGAAGGTGATATTGTTATTTTTCATTCCAATCTATCCACTAAATGGAATACGGAAGCTTATGAGAAAGAAGCATTTTATCTTTCTGAAGAGTTAGCTGAAGAATTAGTTCAATTAAAAGTAAAATCTATCGGTTTAGATTTCATTTCTCCTGATGAAGTAACGACAGAAACATCACCGATCCATCACATATTGCTAGGGAATAATATTTATTTAATTGAAAACTTAACAAATCTAGATGCTATCGAAGCGAAACGCTTCTTTTTCTCGGCAGCACCTTTAAAAATTAAAGATAGTGACGGTGCTTTCGCAAGAGCATTCGCTGTTATTTTTTAAATGAGGCTACAAAAAAAGCAAAGGTCATTACTGACCTTTGCTTCTATATTTTCTATTTAAATTAAGAAAGAATTGTTCCACACGAGGACGCACCCAAGCTAAACAGTCTATCTCTTTCTTCTTTGTGCAAGCTATCTCTTCACCATCTACCATTTCAACAAGTTCCAGCTCTAACAGTTGCCTCGTGAACGCTAACATATTTACTTCTTCAGCTGGATACTCTTCTTTTAATTTCTCCTCAATTTCTCCCAATAAAAAACCGTCACGCATCATTGCTAGTGCATCAATCCAAAGTGGCGGCATTTCATATTTTTCTCCTGTAATTGTATCTTTTACAATATAATTCTTTTGCTCTTTTCTAAATTGAATTGTATGTAAACATACAGTCGAATTTAATGTTAATTCCATCATACCACCTCTTTCATAATATCTGCATAGAAAAAAGGATGCGCGTGCACCCCTTCTTATCTTTTCATAACACTACTGAACCGTTACATGAGCAATCAATCTCATGTCGATATTTTCCTCCATTATAAACGAAGTATTTTATAAAAAAAACCCTTCTTGAAACATTTTATAAAATGTTTATATTTACACAACAAGAACACTTTTCTGAAAAATCTTTTCTCTCAATACATTAAACGCTCGGAAGAAAAATTTCTACTTTCGTTCCTACTCCTACACTACTTTGGATTGTGATACTTCCTTGATGTTCCTTAATAATTTTATATGTAATCATTAATCCAAGTCCTGTACCATTCTCCTTTGTTGTGTAAAACGCCTTGCCGATTTTTTCTAACTTCTCATTTTCTATACCAAATCCTTGGTCTTCAACAGAAATACACAAATGTCCTTGCGTTTTTTGATATGCACGGATATAAATTTCTCCACCCTCTGGCATTGATTCTATTCCATTTTTAATGATATTTAATAACACTTGTTTTAATTGCTTATCATCACCGTTTATAGCCGGTAAATTCCCATCTACTTGTAAATGACATTTAACTCTATATTGCGTTGCATAACTTTCCATTAGATGCACAACATATAGAAGGATGTCTCGTATATTACACCTTTCATAATTTGTTGGCTTTGGTTTTCCTAACAACATCAATTCACTAACAAATCCATTAACCCTTTCAATTTCTTGTAGCATAATGTCGTAGCTCATCGTATCAGTTGGATTTCTTTCTTTTTGCATTTGCGTAAACCCTTTTAACGCCGTTAGCGGATTTCGAATTTCATGGGCAATTGTTGTAGACATAGTCCCAATCACAGCTAAATTTTCCGTCTCTTTCATATTGTTCATCATTTCAACCACTGTTCTTACATAAGATTGAAATCGTTTTAATAAAGAATGTGAAATAATGAAATAAAATACACATAAAACAAGTGGAATTATCACTTTTAAATCTTGTAATAGCAATGTGAAAAATACGTACTTTCCAATTACACTAAAGGACACTAAATAAAAGTATTTCCTATTCACGAAAACTGGGGCAAATAAAATTAATAACATTTCTACCATACTACCATGTTCAAAAGGTCTATCCGTTCGCAAATAAATCATTAAATTATTAACAAGATTGATAAACATGTACCCAAATAAAAATAAATATTTTACAGAATATACATACCCTCTTTTTTGAAGATATATAGAAATAGGAAATAATGCTATTACAAATATAGGCACACCTATCCCAAGACTACCTTCTGGCCACCCTACCGCTGTTCCACTAATATTCATAGCAGGATATACAAAATAATATATAGCGTCATATAAAAAGAATATAATATAGAATAATAATATAAATACCTTTAAGGCTCTTCTTTCTTCATAAATCAAGCTCTTGTATTTGTTCATATAAAAACTCCCCTTGATCGATACAAAAAACTTTCATTGTTATCTCCTTAAAGTATAAGTATGAAATTGCTTTCAGGGCAATATTTAACCTTATAATACTAAAAGGAAGGAGATTTCTCCTTCCTTTTGGTAACAACTTACATCCATCTTACCCTATCATGTAACAATCCATCAGTAAATTTATTATGCCCCATTACAAAATCCTTCATATATAAATTTAAATACTCACCGTACTTACTTTCTGTATTTAATAACAACTCCTCGACGTAATAAGCACCTTGTTCAAATTGATCTAAAAGTAAACTGCACAAGCCCGCATAAATCCCGCACCCTACCTGGAAATACGTTGCATTCGTTTTATACTTACGAAAAACTTGGCTACTATTCATCACATTATACATATATGTCTCACTATTTTCATAAACGAGTAACACACCGACCAGGTCCTCTCCAGCAATCTCTTCTTCCGCTGGATTAAAC
Source organism: Bacillus sp. MT94 (assembly GCF_058792475.1). Lineage (NCBI taxonomy): Bacteria > Bacillati > Bacillota > Bacilli > Caryophanales > Bacillaceae > Bacillus > Bacillus sp. MT94. The sequence goes on from NZ_JBXAEZ010000008.1 coordinate 142,817, forward strand.
ACTTTACGATTCCAGTTCCATAAATCTTCTACTTGATCTAAGTTCTGTCTAATTATATTTGTTGTATACTCATTAATTCGGTAAAGAAAACCAACTTCCATATTGAAGTTTTTCCCTAAAATTAATACTTCCTCATGTGGCATTAAACAACCATAGAATTCTTTTTCTCCTAACTTCACTTTATACTCTGAAGCATATACATCTTCATAAAAGTAAAGAGGACGATGATGACTCATATACATCGGATAACTCCAGATTGCTTCATCTAAAAATCGCTCTACTGCCCATGAAGCATAAAGTGTATGTGGCTTTATAAGTGCTGTATCATTCAAAAACGATGTGTCATGTTCTACAATATAACATGCTCTTGGCCTTTCACTTGGTCGTTCCTTCATAAGCTCAACAACCATCCATTGAACAACACCTGGATTCATACCTGAACCTATAATCGCTTTTGTATTTGTAAATTTCTCTTTCTCCTTCTCAAACCTTGTATATCTTTCCGTAAGCTGAAAGCCGATTAAGCTATCGTCCTGATCTACTGCCTCATTTTCCAAGGCTGAGTTAATATAACAAATTCCTAGTTCATTACAGCAGCTTAATACTCTAATTGTATCTGCCCCTGAAACATCAATCACAACACTCGTTCTTTTTTCTTTTAAATGTTGTTTAAATTCCACTACATTTTGAAGGTTTATTTCATATAAATATAATTGACTTTTCAAATTCGAAAACAACTCATCATAATAAGTCCTATCTTTTTGTTTTATATCCACCAAATGAAATTTGGCATTCTTTAATACTTCATAAATTGGATCTTTTTCATTTGCTATCGCTTGATTTAAAATTGCTAAAACTGCTTTTGCTGCTCCACCAGCACTACCAAGCAATGTAATTGATAACGAATTCGGAAACTGCTCCACAAACAAAACCCCTTTAATAAATTAGTTGAGCAGCTCCTCCTCAAAAAATAAATTGAATACATAAAAAGATAGCTCGTACACAATTTTTATAAGTTAGTGTAAAGTTACCTTTTAAAAAATCACACTATACTATGTTTATATTCAATTCATTTTTCCCCTCATCTTCAAATTAAACTAAAACAAATAGGCTCGACCTTTTCTTCTGCATATAAAAGAAAAAGTCAGCCCTTCCAACTAATCTACGGACAATGGACGGATTTTACATGTTGAATATTCACATACATTTTTGCATCACGTGCTTTTGATATTTCAATATGACCTTCATCAATTTTCGCCATTTTTCCAATTTTATTGGACTCCTCACCTAAATCAAACACCATAATTTTCCCAGTCATTTTAATAAGCTGTTCTTCAAATGTTCTAGCTAATGTAATATTTAACGGATTTACGGGGAGTTCATTTTTATTGAGGGCATACGGTACTTGGTTTTCTTTATACGGAATTAACCATTTTAAATGTTTTAAAGATATATATACCGTTTTATAAACCGGACTATAAAAAACAATATAGTCGTTCATCACACTTGTAACATAACCATGTATTGGAGCATTTCCTGCTACATAAACTTCTGTAAAAATCCCTTTAGAAGTACTTAATACTTTTCTCAAAGAAATTGAAGGGGATTCCCTCTTAATTACAGAATCAACATCTGGTTTTAGTATGTCTTCGTCATGTGGTCTTAAAAATTTATAGTATTGTACATGATATAAAGATATATATACATAGTCTTGTCCATTGTAAAGAACAATAATGTCATTTCCTACGTCTATTAATATACCTTTAAACCTTTTTTCACCGATTAATTTAACATATATATTTTCCCCAATACTTTTGTTTAACTCATTCATCTATATCCTCCTTCCTATGAATTTCAGCTTCCCTATCTTCCTTTTCAAAAAAATAATCAGGGCAATGTTCTGTCTTAATAGTAAGTAATTCCTTTTCATACTATCGAAATAAGAAATTGTTCTTCTCTTTCCCTCATAATGCCCCTCTTATTTATTAAACATTATTCATCTTCATTCTTTTTACATTTCACTACTTGACTCACACTCTTAATATGATAATTAATGATATAAATAACTTCATCACCGTTTACTAGCGTAATACATTCTTCATGCACTTCACTTAATAGGCCTTCTACACACTCTGGGCCGCCACGGTTAATCTTTACCCACTTATACTTCAAGTCACGTAATACATCGACGAAAGTATCATCATCAGAGCAGAAACATGAAACATAGCCATCGCCACATTTACTTTCTTTCACTTTCTTAACTAGACTCTTCACATGTTTCAATTGGTAATATACTAATTCACCAAGAGGAAGTTGTAATGTAAGGTAATCTCTTCCTAACGATACAAGTACCCCCACTCGACTCTCTGGTCCACGAAGATTTACTTTTACAGTCTCACCGACTAAGCCTTTAATTTGTTCACAGCATAATATACTTTCCAAATTTGTATCCTCCTTTCTTATTATCTTCCTCTTCTTGACTGTCTTTGTGCGCGAGCTCGACCTGAATCATTACTTTCACTTTCGCTTTCACTTTCGCTTTCTTCGCTCTCTCTACAAGGTACTGTTACACTCTTAATATGAGATACTGCAACTAATATAACTTCTTCTTTTACAATTAGTGTCACAAATTCACAAGAAACATCTTGTAAAATACCTTCAACTTTCTCTGGGCCACCACGATTAATTTTCACCCAGCAATATTTGAAGCTTTGAAGTAACTTTTCAAAGTCATCTTCACATTCACATTCCAACCATCTGCAATCATCTGCTTTACAATCTTTCGCATTTTTTGTAATACTTTTCAGATGACGAATCTGATAGTAATAGAGCTCTCCTTTTTCATTCTTTAATACAAAGTAATCCGAACATACAGCGACTATTGTCCCTTTTTGAGATTCTGGACCACCCCTGTTTACTCTCACAAAAGATCCAATTAAGTCTTTCAGAAAATCACAATGAAATAAACTCACGAGAAAACCCCTTCCATTAATTTATAAGCTTTTGCACTGATAGTATATGTATCTGTACAGGTTACGTTCTCTATGTTTGTCCTAGCTAGAAAAAAATATGCTTTTAACATGGTAGACTACTACCTATCAAAATTTGAAGAAAGGCTAAGAACTCCTTATGTTTTTGATATCTTCAAACAAAAAATCCCTTATGAATATACATTTCTGCATATCTTCATAAGGGATTTTCCATAGTTTAATCTTCGTCTTTAACATCCAGATCTTCTGGAATTGGTTCGTTCAATATTTCTTCCACTAATTGCTTATATTTCTCCATTTGTTCTAAATGTGTATTAAATTGTTCTTTATTTACTAAATATTGCTCTCCATCGAATAGCGCACGAATTTTCTTTTGCTGAATTAACTCTTCAATATACGATTTTGGTAAATTCAAATACTCCGCAGTCTCTTCTATTGTTATATACAATGCCTTCATTCCTTTATTATTTTTTCATCTATACTGTATCTTACTTTACTTTATTTTTGTAAACAAATAAAAAAGATTTTGTAAATGCAGTTCAAAAAGCAGGTAGATGCATTCCATATATTGTATAGTATTATATAGTAAGAATTTTTTAAATATAGAATGGTATTACCCATTTACACAAAGGAGAGTTAACATATGGCTACTCGTCACATCATTACAATGTTAGAAAAAACACTACAAGTTGAAACAGAAAACACAATTTCTCATTTGAATGTATCTTTATCTGATCGTTTTCTTTCTCAAAGCACAGCAATACATGAAAACAATTGTTATCATACAATTGGTGAATGGTACAAAAATCATTTCTTATTCCAACAAGATGATTTCCTTTGGGCTAAATATGCCTTCTATGACGCATATTGTGAAGCCATCCAAAAACAAGGTCATCTTACAAAACGCGTCCGTCAAATATTAGAATCATTGGCTCGAAAACACGGAAAACAGTATATTGCTTCTATACTAAATATGCCATTTCCTAATAAACGCGCTAAAGGGACAGCGTAATTTAGCCATGTTCTGTGTAAGCAAAACATAGCTAAATTGTTTTCTAGGATGCTTTACCAATAAAATGTTCATATCATATGAACTGATGAAACCGGTGTCATTATAATGATAGAAAATATAGTAAACAGGAAAACCCCCACGTACATCTCTCATTCACTTGAATAGAGAAATACGTGGGGGGATACTTGTTCCTTATTATTTCATCATCTGCTTAATCAGTTCGCGATTTCTCTTCTTAAATACTTCATTATGAGAAGAAACCATTCCGTACTCACTTGCATCTGGTTGGATAAATTGTTTTGCTTTATTCACAGCATTTCCAGCATCTTGAAATGCACCTGCAATTAAGTGTAGTTTCCCTTCGTGCTTTAAAATATCTCCAGCAGCATATAATCCATCTACTGAAGACTCACTATTTGCATTACCTGCAATATAATAATTATCTATAATTGCAACGTCTAACTCACTATTTTCTAATAATGTAATGTCGCGTTCATATCCATGATTAATAATAACTTCATCAATAGGTAAATGAGAAACCTCACCTGTTTCATGATTTGTTAATTCTACATATTCGATCGCTTCATGATTATCACCAGCAATTAATTTTGTAATCGATGTATTAAAGAAACACTCCGCTGAGCTGTTCATAAGTTGTTTTACTTGTGCTTCATGACCAGATAATTCTTCTTTTCTATAGGTTACATACACTTTTTTCGCAATTGGTTCCAATTCATTTGCCCAATCAACAGCAGAATTGCCTCCACCGGAAATAATAACTGTTTTACCTTTGAAACGCTTTAAAGATTTAACTGTATAATTTAAATTCGATACTTCAAATCGCTCAGCACCTTCAATAGATAACTTTTGCGGTTTCAATATACCACTTCCTGTTGCGACGATAACTGTTTTTGAAAAGTGTTCTTCGCCAGTACTTGTTTTTAATGTAAAAGTACCATCTTGATTACGAATAATCGATTCTACTTTTGTATCTAATACAACTTCCGGCTTAAATGTTAACCCTTGCTGTACAAGTTGTTCAATTAACTTATCACCTGTAACTGGCAATAGTCCTCCTACATCCCAAATCATTTTTTCCGGATACACATGTATTTTTCCACCTAAATGTGGTTGAAATTCTATTATTTTTGTTTTCATTTCTCTGAGTCCACTATAAAAAGCTGAATAAAGCCCTGCAGGTCCTCCGCCTATCACGGTTACATCAAACAATTCTTCTCGATTCATTCGTGCTCACTCCTCAGCTATTAATCATTGATTATCATTCTCAATAAAATATAACCTGTTTCCGCAAAATTTACAATCAAAATTACTATTGACAATACACCTATATAAAATTATATTATTTAAAGAATCAATAGTGATAATCATTATCATTTTGTTAATAATTAGCAAATTTGAGATTACATCTTCTTTCATTAATATGGTTAATACTATATTATAAAATCTCATATTCAAGATTTTTAATAAATCATTTTGCTTTACCACTACTCTTTCAAAAAGATTGCAGTTAAACAAATTATTGTATACACATATCATCTATGTTAAAGGAGAAAGACGATGAAAAAGTTATTTATTTCACTAACAGTTCTTTTCGTTCTTGTTATGAGTGCTTGTAGCAATGGCTCTACAGACAAAAAGAACGATGCAAAAGGTAGCAAATCAGAAACAATTACATACCAATCTGAAGATGGTAAAAAAGTAGAAGTTCCTGCAAATCCAAAACGCGTTGTTGTACTATCATCATTCGCTGGTAACGTAATGTCATTAGGTGTAAATCTTGTTGGGGTAGATTCATGGTCTAAACAAAACCCACGTTTTGATAGTAAACTTAAAGATGTTGCTGAAGTATCAGATGAAAATGTTGAAAAAATCGCTGAACTAAATCCAGATTTAATCATTGGTTTATCAAATGTTAAAAATGTCGATAAGTTAAAGAAAATCGCTCCTACTGTAACATACACTTACGGAAAAGTTGATTACTTAACACAGCATTTAGAAATTGGTAAGTTATTAAACAAAGAAAAAGAAGCAAAAACTTGGGTTGATGACTTCAAGAAACGTGCACAAGAAGCTGGTAAAGAAATTAAAGCAAAAATCGGTGAAGATGCAACAGTTTCTGTTGTAGAAAACTTCAACAAACAGCTTTATGTATACGGCGAGAACTGGGGCCGCGGAACAGAAATTCTGTACCAAGAAATGAAATTAAAAATGCCTGAAAAAGTAAAAGAAAAAGCATTAAAAGAAGGTTATTACGCATTATCTACTGAGGTATTACCTGAATTTGCTGGTGATTACTTAATCGTAAGTAAAAACAAAGATACTGATAACTCATTCCAAGAGACAGAATCATATAAAAACATCCCAGCAGTAAAAAATAATCGTGTATATGAAGCAAACATGATGGAATTCTATTTCAATGATCCACTTACATTAGATTTCCAACTAGACTTCTTCAAGAAGAGCTTTCTTGGTAAATAATACAAACATGAGGAATTCTTAATTTAAGAATTCCTCTTCCTTTATTCTATGAACAGAAAAGATGTGAAACGAATGACAAAAGATCATGAAAATCCACGTTCTATAGCTTTTACATACAAACTAATTTTAAGCTTAATTGCATTCTTTCTTATTTTTATGGTTGCAATGGTATTAGGTGCTGCAGATACTTCGATAAAAGATGTATGGTTAGCACTCACTTCCTCCGCTAAAGGAGACAAAATATCTATTATTCGAGAAATACGTTTACCACGTGAAGTTGCTGCTATTTTTGTAGGAGCTGGATTAGCCGTTTCTGGAGCAATTATGCAAGGATTAACACGAAATCCACTTGCGGACCCTGGATTATTAGGGCTATCTGGTGGAGCAAATGCTGCGCTTGCACTAACACTTGCTTTCAATCCTTCCATCAGCTATCTTTACTTAACGTTAGCTTGCTTTATCGGTGCTGCAATTGGCGCAATTATGGTATTTGGAATTGGTATGGTGAAAAAAGGCGGCCTTTCTCCTCTTCGAATTGTATTAGCGGGCGCTGCAGTTTCAGCATTTCTACTCGCAATTTCAGAAGGAATTGGCATTTACTTTAAAATTTCACAAGATGTATCACTTTGGACTGCTGGGGGCGTAATTGGAACAACTTGGAGCCAATTAAAAATTATTATTCCAGTCATTTCAATTAGTATCTTTATCGCTATCTTACTAGCAAAAAAATTGACAGTTCTTAGTTTCAGTGAGGAAGTGGCTATTGGACTAGGTCAAAAAATTATTGTTATTAAAACTATTTTATTTATCATTATTATCTTACTTGCAGGTGCATCTGTAGCGCTTGTTGGAAATATGGCATTTATCGGTTTAATGGTACCTCACATGGTACGCCCAATTGTCGGTCCAGATTACCGATTTGTTATACCGATGTCAGCAATTGCTGGAGCTTCCTTTATGCTACTTGCAGATACAATTGGACGTACTATTAACGCTCCGTACGAAACACCAGTTGCGGCAATTGTCGCGATTGTAGGATTACCATTCTTCCTATTCATTGTACGTAAAGGAGGAAAAACATTCTCATGATGCAATCTATTTTAAGAAAACAGCGTCTCATTATACTCGCTTTACTTATAGTAATCATCACAACCATTGTAATTGGAATGGGACTTGGTTCAGCATCTTTATCTTATGATCGACTACTCCCAACATTAATGGGGCAAGGGACTTTTAAAGAGGAGTTCGTTTTATACTCTTTAAGACTACCTAGAATTGTCATTACATTATTAGCTGGTATGGCTCTCGCTTTATCAGGGGCTATTCTGCAAGGAATTACCCGAAATGATTTAGCTGAACCTGGTATTCTTGGTATTAACTCTGGAGCTGGTGTTGCTGTTGCTATTTTCTTTTTATACTTTCCAATAGACGTAGGTTCATTTCTTTACTTACTACCTGTCGTTGGATTTATTGGGGCATTTCTGACAGCTGTTCTAATTTACGTATTTTCATATAGTAAATCAACTGGACTTCAGCCGGTGCGATTAACATTAACCGGTATCGGTTTTGCATTTGCACTATCTGGAACGATGATTGTCCTTATTTCATCCGCGGATCGTATGAAAGTAGACTTTATTTCAAAATGGATTGCCGGAAATATTTGGGGAGATGACTGGATCTTCGTTTTAGCAATGCTCCCATGGTTAATCGTATTCATTCCATTTATTTTCTATAAAGCAAATCGATTAAACATCTTAGCATTAAACGAACCAGTCGCAATCGGCGTTGGAATTGAAATTGAAAAAGAACGCAGGTACTTATTAGTTGCAGCCGTTGCACTTGCAGCTGCAGCTGTTTCCGTAACAGGAGGAATTAGCTTTATCGGATTAATGGCTCCTCATATCGCGAAATCTTTAGTAGGTCCAAGACATCAAATCTTCATGCCTATCGCCCTTTTAATCGGCGGATGGCTATTATTATTAGCAGATACAATTGGACGAAATATCGTTGATCCTAATGGCATTCCAGCAGGTATTGTCGTTGCTTTAATTGGGGCTCCTTACTTTATGTATTTGTTGCTTAAGAAAGCGTAAAAACATCCTCAATTTTGAGGATGTTTTTTCCTTTCGTTTCCTTCTCCTAACCCTTTATTCACCATTCATATTTCCTACCTCAATACAATTCCTGAACAAAATATTTTTGATTATAAACTCTATTAATGTTATATTATCACATATAACTTTTACGTTTTAAGGAGTATCGTATAATGAAAGCTATTTCTATTATTCTTATCTTAATTGGAATTTTTGGTATCTTAATGGGCGGAATGATGTTCGGAGATATCGGTATTGCTGCAATTATTGGTTCATTAGCAGCACTATTCTCAGGAATCGGTTTTTGGAAATTAGATTCGCAACTCAAAAATATATCTAAATAATTAAAATCCTAAAATGGCCATGGAAGAATATATATTCTTTCACGGCCATTTTAATACACATTGAATAACATTTCCGTTAGATTTCTACTGTTGCCCATACCCTTCAAACTTCTTCGCCAAATTCTCCATCTCATCTTCTGGCAAAAGCTTCGGTTCTCCGACGCTTTTCGTTTGATAATAAATTTGAGCACAAAACTCAATCTCTTCTGCAATAGTAAACGCCATTTTTATATTATTTGCACCAGCAATTAAACCGTGATTTGCAAGTAGCACAGCACGACGATCAATCATGCCTTCAAAAGCAGCATCCGCTAATTGCTTCGTACCAAATGTTTCATACGGCGCACAGCGTACATTCGGGCCTGCAAAAGCAATTAAATATGACACAGCAGGAAGCTCCCATCCTAATGATGCAATCGTCTTCGCGTAAGGAGAATGTGTATGCACAAGCGCATTTATATCTTCACGCTTCCTATAGTAAATAAGGTGCATATCTAATTCACTTGATGGTTTTCTCTCTCCTTCTACTACTTCACCATCTAAGTTTAATATAACTACATCTTCAGGCTTTGTTTCATAATACTCTAAACCACTTGGGCTAATCGCAACAAGACCTTGTTCACGATTAAAGATACTAACATTACCGCCCGTTCCCTTTGTTAAACCACTAGAAATCATTTTCTTTCCATACGCTACAATTTCTTCTCTTTCTTTTTGTAATAACATATACATCCCCCTAAGTATGAAGCTTATGATGACTGACTTTTATATTTATCTACTTATTGAAATAACTTTTTTAAATTCTCCGTAAACGGTGCCTTTACAATCCCTTTTTCTGTAATAATCGCTGTTACATTTTCATGTGGAGTAACATCAAATGCTGGATTATATACTTTACTTTCTTTCGGAGCTGAATATTGTCCAAAGCGATTAATCACTTCAGAAGCATCTCTTTCTTCAATCGGAATTTCTTTTCCTGTCGATGTCTTTAAATCAATTGTCGGTGTTGGCGCTGCTACATAAAACGGAATGTTGTAGTACTTAGCTAAAATAGATACGCCTAATGTGCCAATTTTATTTGCTACATCACCATTTGCTGCCACACGGTCGCATCCAACGATTACTGCATCAATCTTCCCTTGTGACATGACCATAGCTGCCATATTATCCGTAATAACAGTAACGTCAATACCCGCTCGCTGCAGTTCTAATGCTGTTAACGTTGAACCTTGTAATCTAGGACGCGTTTCATCCGAATAAATTTTTAAATTCCATCCTTTTTCTTTCGCTAAATACATTGGAGCCGTCGCAGTACCATACTTAGTCGTCGCTAAAGCACCTGCATTACAATGCGTTAATACTCCCATTTCATCATGGAATAATGTTAATGCATGCTCTCCAATTTGATGATTAATTTCTTCATCTTCTCTATGAATTTCTTTTGCCTCTTCTAGTAATCTATTTTTCAGCTGTGAGATTGATAAGTGAGCATTATCTGTCGCTACACTTTCCATTCTTTCAAGCGCCCAAAATAAATTTACTGCAGTCGGTCTTGATGTCGCCAAGTATGTACATACCTTTCTTACTTCATCCATAAATCCTTCTTCCGTACTTTCAGCAAATTCCTTTATCCCTAAATACACTCCATAAGCAGCTGAAACACCAATCGCGGGTGCACCTCGTACTTTCATTACTTGTATTGCATCCCACACACTTTCAGCTGTTTTAAAAGATTCATAGACAATTTCATTTGGTAATAACGTTTGATCTAACAAAACTAAAGCATCATCTTTCCACTGAATTGGTATTAATTGCTCTTCCATCATATTCTCCCCTTACTTCGCGTAGTGCGTTGACTGTTCTTTTAACGTTTCTACAAAACTTGTGCCCGTTCTATATTGATTCGCTCGTAAAATAAAACTCTTCGCTACTTGAAGACAAATTCGCTCCGCTCTAGCACGTGCTTCCTCATTCCCAATACAAGTAATATCTTTTACTTTCGCTAATCCAACAATACGGCGAATTAATTCCAGACCTGTCACTGCAGCTGTATCCTCTAATACAGATTGCAAATAGACTTCGCTAAAGCCTTCTTCCTTCGCCATAATCTCGGTCACATGAATATCCCAAGCACCTAAAAACTTCTGCTTAAATAAATCAATTACCTCTACCATCGTAGTTTGTAACCAATCCATATACGTATCTTTCTCAGCTCCAGGTGACATCGTTGCATCTGCATTCACCCAAGCAAACATTAAATTCGCCATTACATTCCCAACGTCATATCCCATAGGTCCATAAAAAGCAAACTCAGGATCAATAACCTTTGTAGAATCATCTCTTACAAAAACAGAGCCAGTATGTAAATCACCATGAAGTAATGCCTGTGCATTCGTCATAAAAGAAAATTTACGTTTCGCTACTTCCATACGAAGCTCTTTATCACTATAAATATGTTCCCTAATCCATCCCTCATTTAACGGAAATAACTCATTACGCTTATTATGATTGGTAAATGGTTCTGAATATACGAGGTCCTCTGTAATCTCACATAATTCAGGATTTATATAATTCTTCACAAGTTCCTTCTTCTCTTTATGATTCATTACAACATCCGATGTTAACAAAAGTGTATTTACCATAAAAGTAGTTAGATCATCCGCAAACCTCGGAAATATTTGATGATTTATAAGTGCTGTACGTAATATTGTGTGATCCGATAAATCTTCCATTACGCAACAATTCATCACACTATCAAATAAATACACCTTAGGAACAAGTCCAGGTGCTAACTCATCCTCTAACTGCAAAACATCTGATTCTATACGAATACGATTCGTCGACAACTTAAACTCATCTGAAATGCGAGCTGTATCCCCAGCTTGCTTTACGATGACAGACATGTTCTCTTTTTCATCCCAAACGCGGAACACATAATTTAAATTGCCATCACCTATTTCTTTACACTGTAACCCCTTTGCATTTTCAAACTTAGATAATTTCTCTTTCACATATGCAATCACATCTTTAGCTTCCATTAAAAAATACTTCGTGAACTTAGACATGGTTTCCCCTCCACACTAATTGTAAGCGTTTTCTAAAAGCTATAAAAAATAATAGGTTGAATTTTTTCATCCTATAAATATGTATTCTTCTTTTTGAAAGGTATATCTAGGTTTTATTATATCTTGTTAGCACTTTGAGTCAATGTTTCTAACTATCATCGTAATATACTTCCTAATTATATATTTGAGATGACAAAAATTGTTCAAAAAATTTCCGATTCATTTTATTTTATTTATCACAAAATTCTTTGTAAAATAGAAGTAAGCAGTTCCTTTTCAAAACCACAACTTCTAAGAAATATTTCCTTCCTAAGAAATTAAACTTATACACACTCTCTAACATACACAATAAACTTTCAACCACTCATCTAAAGTTTATAGACTTAAAATTACCTTTCCGTTCCCTGTTAGTCTTAATTGAGAATAAATATTAATTAAATTGGTATAAAGTTGGTTTATTCTCTTGACAAAATAACCACTTCTATATGATAATTAATATCGAATTAGAATTATTATAGTTAATTAAAAAATATATTTTATGAGCACACTATTTTTTGATGCTCAAACCAACATTTAGGAGGAATTTTAACATGTTATTAATCGGCACAGAAGTAAAACCGTTTAAAGCTAATGCTTACCATAATGGAGAATTTATCCAAGTTACTGACGAAAGTTTAAAAGGAAAATGGAGTGTAGTTTGTTTCTACCCAGCTGACTTCACATTCGTTTGCCCAACTGAACTTGAAGACTTACAAAACCAATATGCAACTCTAAAAGACTTAGGCGTTGAAGTATACTCTGTATCTACAGACACTCACTTCACTCACAAAGCATGGCATGATAGCTCAGAAACTATCGGCAAAATCGAGTACATCATGATTGGTGACCCAACTCGCACAATCACTACAAACTTCAACGTTTTAATGGAAGAAGAAGGTCTTGCTGCTCGTGGTACATTCATCATCGATCCAGACGGCGTTATCCAATCTATGGAAATCAATGCTGACGGTATCGGCCGTGACGCAAGCATTCTTGTTAACAAAATTAAAGCTGCTCAATACGTACGTAACAACCCAGGTGAAGTTTGCCCAGCTAAATGGCAAGAGGGTTCTGCAACACTTAAACCAAGCCTTGACCTTGTAGGCAAAATCTAAGGAGTTCGATCAAAATGATACTAGATGCAGATATAAAAACACAACTATCCCAATACCTTCAGTTAATGGAGAACGATATTTTACTTAAAGTAAGCGCAGGAGACGATAACGTATCTAAAGATATGTTAGCTCTAGTAGACGAATTAGCTACTATGTCATCTAAGATTACAGTAGAAAAAGTTGAATTAGAGAGAACACCAAGTTTTAGCGTAAACCGCCCTGGTGAAGACACTGGTGTCGTATTCGCTGGTATTCCATTAGGACACGAATTTACATCATTAGTGTTAGCTTTACTACAAGTAAGTGGACGCGCTCCAAAAATTGAACAAAAATTAATCGATCAAATTAAAAACATTCAAGGCGAATATCATTTTGAATCTTATATCAGCCTAAGTTGTCATAACTGTCCTGATGTTGTACAAGCTCTTAACGTAATGAGCGTTCTTAACTCTAGTATTACACATACTATGATTGACGGCGCTGCATTCAAAGAGGAAGTAGAAAGCAAAGACATCATGGCAGTACCAACTGTTTACCTAAACGGCGAATCTTTCGGAAGCGGTCGTATGACACTTGAAGAAATTTTAGCTAAAATGGGTAACGGTCCAGATGCATCAGAGCTTTCTGATAAAGATCCATACGATGTTCTTGTTGTTGGTGGCGGCCCTGCTGGTGCAAGTGCAGCAATTTACGCAGCACGTAAAGGCATCCGCACTGGTATCGTTGCTGAGCGCTTCGGTGGTCAAGTAATGGATACTATGGGCATTGAGAACTTCATCAGCGTGAAAAAGACTGAAGGTCCTAAGCTAGTAGCAAGCCTTGAAGAGCACGTAAAAGAATACGACATCGATGTAATGAATCTACAACGTGCGAAACGTTTAGAGAAAAAAGAACTTATTGAAGTGGAACTTGAAAACGGCGCCATTCTGAAAAGTAAGAGCGTAATCGTTTCTACAGGTGCTCGCTGGCGTAATGTTGGCGTACCAGGTGAAGCTGAGTTCAAAAATAAAGGTGTAGCATACTGCCCACACTGTGACGGTCCATTATTCACTGGAAAAGACGTAGCAGTTATCGGCGGAGGTAACTCTGGTATTGAAGCGGCTATCGACTTAGCAGGTATCGTTAAGCACGTAACTGTTCTTGAATTCATGCCAGAATTAAAAGCTGATGCTGTATTACAAGAGCGTCTTAACAGCTTACCAAACGTAACTGTTCTGAAAAACGTTCAAACGAAAGAAATCACTGGTACTGACAAAGTAAACGGTATTTCTTACATCGATCGTGAAACTGAAGAAGTTCATCACGTTGAATTACAAGGTGTATTCGTACAAATCGGTCTTGTTCCAAACACAGACTGGTTAGGCGAAACAGTTGAACGCGCTCGCGGTGAAATCGTAACAGACAAGCACGGCGCTACAAACGTACCAGGAGTGTTTGCTGCAGGTGACTGTACAAATAATCCGTACAAACAAATCATCATCTCTATGGGTTCAGGTGCAAACGCAGCTTTAGGTGCATTTGATTACTTAATCCGTAACTAATAAAAAAACAGGTGCCTTGGCACCTGTTTTTTATTACCCTAATGTATAAACTAAAAACCTCTCATTCCCATTCTTCTCATAAGCACCTGGCAATCTAACTTCTTTCTTCAGCTCAAACGCAGTCTGATTTTCTAAGAAGAAAATATAGTCCTCAGAAGGATAATATAAAATAATATCTACTTCTCTCCCCGTTTCTTCTACTGAAAGCAAAATGTTATTTACTACATTCATAAACACTTGTACAGAAAATGGATTAAAGAAATAAAACCTATTATCATGTGGATCAATCTCATATTCCTGCGCTAAACAACATTGGAATTGAATTTTCCCCTTACTGTTTCGTGCCTTTCGTGCATAACGATCTCGATTATCCATTGCTTCTTTATAAAACTCTTCATTCATTTCAATTCCAACTGCTGAAGCACCACATTTATGATGCATATAAAAGTTTAATCGCCCTTTTCCGCACCCAAAGTCTACAATTCGGTCGCTACTTCGTATCTCATATTGATTCAATAACTCATCTAACCCGCTATACGGCGTCGGTTCATAGCGGTGATAATGCATAGACTTGTTAAACCCTTTTTGCTCACCGACTGTTTTTATATGTAAAACTGCATCGTAATATTGTTCGTTCATTCGTTTTCTCCTATTAAAAAATGGTACTTATTATTATACACCATGTACTGGAGGCTCATTTTTCATCAAATTAATAGGTATGTGAAATTATATTAACGATTTTCTTAATATATCTATCGTAACTTCAAATATATCAACGATTTTCTCAATATATCTATCATAACTCAAAATATATCGATTTGCTGACAATTCACGACAAAAAAACAGGAGCTCTCTAGCCCCTGTCTTCTAACACTTTCAATACAGTTTGTTTCAATATTTCTACCCCATCCATAATACAACTATGATCGAACCTCATATACGGATGGTGTAATCCAGGTTGTAGATCTGCTCCTAGTCCAAGCATGACAGCTTTTAAATGTGGTCTTTTCACTGTATAGTAATGGAAATCATCACTTCCCGTCGTATAGAGAGGTCCCGTACATCTCTCTTCCCCATACGCTTCGAGAATACCTTTACGCATAAAGCGCTCTGCTTCTTCAGAAACCTCCGCTCCCGGTGCAAGATCCATCCATTCGTATGAAGTTTTTGATCCCATCGATGCAGCTGATTCTATTACATGCTCAATCTTTTTCTTTAATTCTTCTAATAGTATATTACTCTCTGCTCTTACATCTAAACTGAAATGACCATTTCCCGGAATAATATTTAAATTATCACCACCAGCTTGGCATCTCGTCATTTTTACTGAATAAGAACTTTGCGGTGACAGCCAAATATTTTTCAAACCGATATTAATCATGGAAATGACATCAATTGCATTCACACCTTGGTGTGGTCTTGCCCCGTGTGCATCCTCCCCATGAATCATACCCTCTAAAAATCCTGCTGCTCCATGGCGAATAGATGAGGCTGCTTGTTTCAAAGTTAGTTCTTCAATCGGTCTTAGATGGACACCAAATAAGAAATCAGCATCATCTACAGCACCTTTCTCCACCATCTTCAAAGCACCATTCCCCTTCTCTTCTGCCGGCTGAAAAATAAATCTAACCGTACCACTTTTCCATCTCATATTTTTCAATTGTAAAATAAGTCCCATTACAATAGTCATATGAGCATCATGACCACATGAATGGTTCGCTTTAAATTCTCCATCTACTTCTTGCCAAAGTGCATCCATATCAGCACGAATCGCAATAACTGGATTCCCGCCTCCAATCTCAGCAATTACACCTGGACAATCATCAAATGTTCTATATGAAATTCCTTCTTCTTTTAAAAAGTCAGTAATATACGCTGTCGTTTCATATTCTTTCCAACTTACTTCAGGGTTTTCGTGTAAATGCTGAAAAATCTCCGTTAAGCGCTCTTGTAGTTCTAATGTTTTCAACGTTCCAGTCTCCTTCCCACATTACAAACGATTCGGGTTAATTATACTTATGAAAAACAGATGTTTTTATGAACATATTGAATTTTAAGAAAAAAGTCAATTGTTTATTTTTAAATACTTAAAAAGCTTACTACTCACCTATATTACAAACTAAACAAACAACTAGAACATTCCTTATTTTCTGTTTTTTATGTTGACGCTTACATAAACTTTTAGTTATCATAACCTAATAAACGTCTATTTTACGACAATTCTAAAAATACAAACAAACATACGTAACAAGGAGGAACTTTATGAAAAAAGAAATACCTTTTGGAATAGCGATTATCCCTATTATCATTACCGTTGCAGTTATGATGATTACAATTGTTGTATTAAAACAAACCCCTCACGTTCCACTTATTATCGGTACAACCGTTGCTTCTATTGTCGCTTGGCGTTACGGTTACAAATGGAATGATCTTGAAGAAGCAATGTATAAAGGGATTCGTCTTGCATTACCTGCTATCGTCATTATTATTCTTGTTGGCTTAACAATTGGTGCTTGGATTGGCGGTGGAATCGTCGCAACGATGATTTATTACGGTTTAAAACTTTTAACTCCATCACTATTTTTAGTTTCCATTACCGTCATTTGTTCTATCGTTGCATTAGCAATTGGTAGCTCTTGGTCTACAATGGGAACAATTGGCGTTGCTGGAATGGGAATTGGCCTAAGTATGGGAATCCCAGCTCCAATGGTTGCTGGTGCCATTATTTCAGGCTCTTATTTTGGCGATAAAATGTCACCGCTTTCAGATACAACTAACTTAGCCGCAGGATTAACAAATACAGATTTATTCGCACACATTCGTCATATGTTATTTACTACAGTTCCAGGTTTAATTATTACTCTTATCGTCTACGCAGTCTTAGGAAGAAGCTTCGGCGCTAACAATATTGATGCGAAAAGCATCGATCAAACGTTACAAGTATTGCAACAAAACTTTGTTATCTCGCCTTTCCTACTCATTATACCCGTAGTCGTTATGGTATTGGTCGCTAAAAAAGTCCCTGCTATACCAGCGATTCTCGTCGGTATTATTTTAGGATTCTTATCACAAGTCTTTATTCAAGGTGGTTCTGTCTCAGCATCTGTCGGTGCACTCCAAGCTGGATTTGTTATAGACACTGGAAACAAGCTAGTAGACGAACTATTTAACCGCGGTGGCTTAGATTCGATGATGAATACAGTCTCTATGACAATTGTCGCTATGACTTTCGGAGGAGTATTAGAACATACAGGTATTCTTCGCTCAATTGTAAATCAAATTTTAAAGTTAGCGAAATCAGCAAAAGGGCTTATCGCTTCTACTATCGCATCTTGTTTTGCAACAAACCTTACTTGCTCTGAACAATATATTTCAATTGTTGTCCCTTCAAGAATGTACGCAAATGCATACACGGAAAAAGGACTACATTCAAAAAACTTATCCAGAGCATTAGAAGATGGTGGAACATTAACTTCTGTCTTCGTTCCTTGGAATACGTGCGGTGTATTTATTCTCGCAACACTTGGCGTAGGTGCATTTGAATATGCTCCTTATGCTATTTTGAATTTCATCGTACCTATTATCTCAATCATTTATGGTATAACAGGCTTCACAATTGTCAAACTATCAGACATTGAAAAAGCAGAACTACTAAAGAAACAAAAAGCTCAACTAGAAGCTTAAAAATAGCGGTAAATTCAGTTCATATAGTGCGCGAGGTCGCCCTTGTTGATAGGGCATTTCCTCCCCACAAATATGAGCATACCCGTAATCAACTAATTTCTTTAACAACCTTTCTGTCGATCTTCGAGTCACTTGTAAGTACTCAGAAAGGTCAGCTGCTGTAAACTTCAATGACGGGTGCGATTGACTAAATTGAATGATTTTTGACAAGTTGGCCGGACTAAGTTTTGTTTCCTTCGCTATTTTCATTAGTTCCGGATTATCATTTTTCAAACTTTGTACTCTCTGTTCTTTCGGGAACGGACCAAACAAATCTTTATCACTTGTTAGTATATAAAAACAACGATCTATTGGATTGTTCTTTGCAAAACTTTGAGCAATTTTTGCATTTTGCTCCGCTTCTTTCACGGTTTTCCCATAACCAAATCCAATAGCTATCGTTCCTTCTACGCTCGCAAACAAGTTATCTATCGCATTTGTTTTAATAATTGATTCGATATCACCACGAGTTGTATACAAAATGCATGTCAGTTCATCCACTTGTTTAAATGAACCACGTAGTTCTTTTGAAATCACATCTAGTTTTTCAAGCAAACTCGCTCGTAATTCTAAGGAAGAAATAATACAAGCACCAACAGTAGCTGAATAGCTTTTTGCTAACTCAGCTTTTATTTTTGCATCTTTTAGCCCATGTATAATGGATTGTGTTGGATCAATCATGCGCTCTGAAGGAACACCTATTTTTTGAAGCTCGTCGTAAACAGCGTGAATACTAGTTAAAGCTAAATGAGCTTCTCCACATTGATATTTAGCTACATGAAAATCGATAACTCTATTTATCTCATCTTTACTCCACAGCATATTTTCATAATCCAACACTTGTGGACTTTCTTTTATACCGATATCATGGAACACATTTGTAATAAACGAGCGGTCTACTAAATCGATGGAAATGTTATGTGGTTGAATACTTTGATGATACATGATAGAAAGAATTGAAGATGCGACAGTTGTCTCGTCTTGCTGTAAGTATGTACTTGGAATTCGTAATTGTTCTCTTATTTCTTTTGCCATATAATAAGGTAAAGCACCTGAGAAAAAGATGACATCACAAGGCTTTAGACACTTTAATAGTTCAGAAGATTCCGCTGGATGAAGGTAAATATATGGATCAATTTCTATTCCTTCTAATTTTTGAGCAATAGGAAAAAGGTTGTCCATAAATTCCTTTGAACCGACAACTGCAATTTTTATCATAATTTTCTCTAACTCCTTATCATTAATTAACGACTATTTAACGTCAACTATATCAAATGTATAAAACTATTGTAAACAGGAAGGGGTTTCTATTCAATGAAAATTACAGCTATTCATCTTTACGCAATTCGTTTACCGCTTCGCAATCCGTTTGTTATTAGTTATGGCTCTTATTCTGATATGCCCTCTATTATCGTCAAAATGGAAACAGATGAAGGTATTATCGGTTACGGTGAAGGCGTTGCTGATGATCACGTCACAGGTGAATCGTGGGAAAGTACTTTCCATACTTTAAAACATACGCTAGCCCCTGCTCTAATTGGGAAAAATCCAATGAATATCGAAAAAATACACGACATGATGGACAATACAATTTACGGTGTTCCAACAGCGAAAGCCGCAATTGATATTGCCTGTTTTGATATAATGGGCAAAAAACTAAATCAACCTGTATATCAATTAATTGGCGGGCGCTATCATGAAGAATTCCATGTCACTCACGTTTTAAGTATTGCCGATCCTGAAGATATGGCTGAAGAAGCTGCTTCTATGATTCAAAAAGGTTACCAATCTTTCAAAATGAAAGTTGGTACGAATGTAAAAGAAGATGTGAAACGTATTGAAGCTGTACGAGAACGTGTAGGAAATGACATCGCTATTCGCGTTGATGTAAACCAAGGCTGGAAAAATAGCGCAAACACATTAACAGCACTGCGTTCATTAGGACATTTAAACATTGACTGGATTGAACAACCTGTTATCGCGGACGATATTGATGCCATGGCTCATATCCGTTCTAAGACAGACCTCCCGCTTATGATTGATGAAGGACTAAAAAGTTCTCGTGAAATGCGCCAAATTATTAAATTAGAAGCTGCTGATAAAGTGAATATAAAACTAATGAAATGCGGTGGCATATATCCAGCTGTAAAGCTCGCTCATCAAGCTGAAATGGCCGGCATTGAATGCCAAGTGGGATCAATGGTCGAATCATCTGTTGCCTCTTCCGCAGGATTCCATGTCGCTTTCTCAAAGAAAATCATTACGAGCGTAGAGCTAACGGGACCATTAAAATTCACGAAAGACATCGGAAACTTACATTACGATATACCATTCATTCGCTTAAACGAAAAGCCCGGACTGGGCATTGAAATAAATGAAGATACACTACAAGAACTAACCGTCTTTCAAGACGTTGTACGCTAAAGGAGGACTATCATATGACGGTTCTATACGAAGGAACATTAAAACAAAATAACGAATCATTTCACGTTACATTACTATCACTAGAGCACATCGAACAAATTTTATCACTACAAAACATCGTAGTTGAAGCACTAGAAGATAAAAGTCGTTTACAACCACTCTCACAAGAAGAATTTCAATACATTCTAGAAGGAAACGGCATGATGATCGGTGCTTTTATCGAAAACAAACTCATCGCATTTCGCGCTCTACTCGTCCCTCCTATCGACGATGAACATTTAGGGCTTGATATTGGTCTATCAGAAAGTGAACTGCACCGCGTCATCTATCAAGAAATCTCAAACGTTCATCCGAACTGCCGAGGAAATGGGATGCAAAAAATATTAGCGAAAGTCATTATGGAAGAATTACAAAAAGAAGACAGCAAATATGATTACGTATGCTGCACCGTTGCTCCTTTTAACATTCCAAGTTTGAAGGATAAATTTGCGCAAGGGATGGAGATTGCTGCGCTGAAAGAGAAGTATGGTGGTAGTCCGCGGTATGTTTTTGTGAAGGAATTGCGCGAAGATAAAGAAAAAGATTGGATAGATGTTCAAAGTATTCTAATGAGTGATACTAGTGGACAGCAGGCTTTACTTTCGGAGGGGTATCGTGGGTATGAGATGGAGAAAACAGCAGATACTTTCATTGTGAAGTTTGGGCGATAATCTATATACTCGAAAAGAGGAGATGTCTGCTGTGACCTCTTCTCTTTTCGATTTGTTGAACAATCCTGTAGTAAATGAAATTATATCAACGATTTTTCGAATATATCTATCATAACTTACAATATATCAACGATTTTTAAAATATATCTATCAAAACTCACAATATATCAACGATTCGACAAGAAATATCGATTTACAGACAAAAATCGATATCCCTTCCTAAACCGTCATCTTCCAACTAGATAACGCTAACCAATTCTCCATTTCTTTAAAATCAGGCATTATCTTCCCGACAAGACGCCAAAAAGATCGATCATGATTTAAATGAACCATATGACACATTTCATGAACAACTACATAATCAATTACTCGCTGTGGTGCCATCGCTAGCTTCCAATTGAACGTTAGTTGTAAATTCGAATCGCAAGTACCCCAAGTACGACTACTATCTGTAATACGAATAGAACGTGGTTTTGTCTTAAAGTTACTTTGATGCACTTTAATGCTCTTCTCTACTAAAGTTTTACACTGCTTATAATAAAATCGTTTTAAAGCTTGCTGTATTTTCTCATCCTTTAGCTCTTTTACATAAATATGTAACTTATCCCCTTCAAAAATCGCATTGTCTTGCTCAATGCTTACATCTTGGGAAATCTGTATCGGATACGTATTCCCTAAATACAAAAAGCCTTCTCCTTGATCGTAATCCTTTTCCTGTGGTCCACGCGCTCGCTCCGCCATTTCCTTACGTGTTGTCTGAATCCAATCCCACTTTTCCTCTAGCAACTGGACTAAGTATTCAACAGGTGTCCCTTTCGGAGCCTGCACTTCCACATTTCCATACGAATCTACAAAAAGACGCACGGACTTTTTCTTCTTATAAGTTATATGAAAATTAATTGTCTCACCTAAATATGTATGTACCATTTCATCACCTAGCATAGTATTTTTACAAATAAAAAAGAGTAGGATACGAACATCCTACTCTACCTATTATATCATTTACTGCTTTAACGAACTCATTATCCTCTATACTTTACACCTAATCCCTTAATGAAATTCCTTGCGTATCTATCGCCGCACTCTTTGTAATTTTTATGACCTTTTTTTCTTAATAGAGCGCCTAACTCTCCTTTTGTTACCGTAACGCCTACGCTATCTAATATATCAAGTACATCCTCACTCGTTAAAGATAGTGCGATTTTCATTTTCTTTAGAAGAAGGTTATTGGCACTCTCCTTGCTCTGTACAGGTGCAGGCTGCCCTGGTTTCGGATCTTGCTTTCCTCTTTTTAAAGTAATAAATCCATTTAAAAATGCCTCTAACATCATCATATCGCATGTTTTTACGTACTCATCTTCAGCTACCTCATCATTTTCAGCTTCATGTTGCGGAGTTTTCTTTATTTTTGTAAGCATATCAACTACGTCTTCTTTCGTTACTTCCATCCCGCCAAGTTTAAAGATTTCTACCATATCTATATCTCTTATGTCTAAAGCGTATCGTACTCTTTTTAATATATCGTTGTTGCTCATTGCCATTGGGTTTCCTCCTGAAATGTTGATTATAGTAATGCTTTTAGCATGTGTAAATTAATGTCGTTAAGTTACTACTTTAACATTTTAGGGGGAGGTTTTGTAGTCTTAACCAAATTTATGATTATAGAGGCTATACTACAATCCAAGCAATAATTTGATTCTATAGAAGGGTTACGGTAACTTTTCGGTTCATTTTTTCTTAGTTCATTAGATCTACATTCTATTTTATATTTGTTAACTATAAAAGCAGTGCATTGATTCCTCAAATACACTGCTCGTCTCTTACATTGTTATATTTCTTCTATACAAACTAGAGTTTATGGGTTTCGATGAATTTTATCCATATAGGAGACTATTGCATATCATAAATTAGCCACTTTCCGTCAACTTTCTTCAAATCAATAGTAATATTGTCAGGATTAGGGCCGTATAAAGGTTTTGGAGAGATATCTATCGTAACTTTTAATTTTGCTCTATCTCCAACTTTTCTTTCTTCTATATTCAATATATCTATTGACGCATTTTTTGGAATTCCAATACGTTTTCCAGCTTCTACATCCCAAGGGAGACTCGGATGTATATACTCACCTGCTTTGTTTAAATCTCTTGATTCAAGAGCTTTAAAAAAGCCTTTTACTGTTTCTTGTGGACTATTATTTTGAATTAGAACGTTAACTAATATAACTATAAACACAATCCCAATTATCCACACGTACCAAGGAGATTTTTTTGCAATTCTTATTAATTTTATGTTTTTATCATTTCTATTTTGGGGCGTAATATCGTTATGGAATTCTCCATTATCAAATAGTTCTTCTGATTCATCCAAATTTATTCTCTCTGTACCACAACTAGTACAGTACTTATTTGTTTTCAATAATTTCTTATTACATGCTGTACAATTCATTATTTTATTTCTCCCTGCCCTATTATTAAAATCAAATCCCCAAAGTTTCACATATTAATTTTCTATTATTTTCAATTTTTTTGATGTAGTAGCATTAAAATTACCTGATGAATCCAATTCTGTATGATAAATGTACGTTTTGACTCTAAAATTTTTATGTGGAAACTTTTTATTTACAGCACTTACCACTAAATTGTTAATTTCATTTCCGATTTTCACAGCTTCTTCTACCGTAGACTTATTATCAACTCGAACTTTTATCGGAAAATCAGCTGTATAATACATATTTGGATTATCATACAGCGTTGCTTGAAATAAAAATGGGGCTAATCCGGTTTGTTCAATAAGTAAATCCTTCGTATCATAAACTTTTATATTTGCAATATTCTTTCCTACTTCCGATCCTGCCTCTGCATCAAAGGGTTCTAATTTCTCGTTAGCAACACTTGTTTCATTTCCTACCGCCTTACCCTTATAATTCATTTCAATAAATTTCACATTACCATCCCGGTCACAATCCAACCAAACAGTACCTTCTTTATTTTTGAAAGCCCCATCCACACTTACAGATATGCTACCGCCCCCAGTTCCTGAAAACTTCTCAATCTGCACACTTTCCGCATCATTTCCTCGAACATCATATTTTGCATACCCTTCCGCCTCAGTGCCTTCTGATTCAATTTTAGTACCTAACATAATATCAAGACCTAATAATTTGAAGGCATCCTTATACTTCAAATCTTTTGGCTCTAATAATTCAATCTTAATATGATTAATAATTTTCCCATCACTTTCAAATGTATATTTAGCATAATTATCTACATATAACCATCTAGTTTCCTCTTTTGTTCTTGGGGATGAAAGCGTTCTCTCTAAATCTTCAAGTCGATAAGTTTTTTTTAGGTACATTGCTATTCCACTTAAATTTGAAGTCGAAATATCATTGCTCTCATTCGTCATAATTTTCTTCTCATCTTGCTTAACATTTTGGCTTACTTCTTTTGTTGGTACTGATTCTGTTGATTTTTGACAACCCGATGTAATTAATCCTGCTGTAAGTAAAGCTATTAATACTTTCTTCATAATTTCCCTCCAATTAAAATAAAAAAATTCTGGTAGCTCCTATAAGAAAAAATCTTCAAATCAGAAGAAAATTCCACAGTACTCTAAAATTATTATCGAATATTTAAAAATAACTATTATTCAAAAGATCTTCATACCAATACTAAATAATTAACTTTATAAATTATGTCGAAAGAAGTCGAAAAACAATATTTTTATAATCGGAAATTCAGATTTATTTTTTCCTCTGTTAAATTAATTAATTTAAACATAAAATAGGACCTCCTTACATGCACTCTGCATGTAAGGAGGTCCTATTTAGATAAAAATCATACATTTTCTTAACTTGATGGCCATGCTCAAATAAAGAGATTTTTTATTTCTGTCTATTATTCAGATTACATTTCATACCTCGATAGAGCCTAATGTACTCTACTCCAGCTCTTGTCATTTTTCTCCTTACGAGTATTCGTTAGTTCATTATATTCTCAAAGACTTCTTTTTTCAGCAAGCAGACTGTATCAACAAAAAAAGTTACATTCACAAAAAAACTCAAAACTAAATAAAATAACTACCCACAAATTAATACAGTCCATTTTCCTCTATCTTCAGAGCGTTAAACCGTCTCACTATCCTGAGCCACACCAACACTATCCTCAAACCTATCCAACAAAGCACGCACCTCATCAGTAGATTTCGTACTCATCAATTGATTTCTCAATTCAGCAGCTCCAGGGAAGCCTTTTACATAAATTTTGAAGAAGCGGTGAAGCCCTGTGATTGAGCGTGGCAGTACTTCTGCGTATTGATCTTGTAAATCCAGCTGTAGTCTTAAAAGATCTAGATGTTCTTTACTGCTATGCTCTCTTGGCTCTTTTTCAAACGCAAATGGATTTTTGAAGATGCCTCGCCCGATCATTACGCCATCAATGCCGTATTTTTCAGCAAGTTCCAGCCCCATTTTACGATCAAGGATGTCTCCATTGATTGTTATTAACGTATTTGGTGCAATGCGGTCACGTAATTTTTTTATTTCCGGAATTAGTTCCCAATGCGCATCTACTTGGCTCATTTCCTCTCTTGTGCGTAAATGAATAGAAAGGTTTGCAATATCTTGTTTGAAAATGTGCGTTAACCAATCTTCCCACTCGCTTAACTCTTTAAAGCCAAGTCTTGTTTTTACGCTGACAGGTAGTCCGCCCGCTTTTGCTGCTTGGATAAGTTCTGCTGCAACGTCTGGACGTAGAATAAGACCACTGCCTTTTCCTCTTGATGCTACATTCGGTACTGGGCAACCCATATTAATATCGATGCCTTTAAATCCTAGTTCTGCCATACCGATACTCATTTGACGGAAGTATTCAGGATTATCTCCCCAAATATGTGCTACCATCGGTTGTTCATCTTCTGTAAAAATCAAACGGCCACGTACACTTTTCATACCTTCTGGATGGCAATAGCTATCCGAGTTTGTAAACTCTGTGAAGAATACGTCCGGACGACCTGCTTCACTTACTACGTGACGGAAAACAACGTCTGTCACATCTTCCATTGGTGCAAGTACGAAAAATGGTCGTGGTAATTCACGCCAAAAATTATCTATCATTTCAAATTCAAATCCTCTCACTATGAATACAATTTCAAAATCTCAATTTATAATTTGTGAAAATCAGCAATATTTATTTTAACTAAAATCGCTTATGAATGGTATTTTTGTAAACCAAAAAGCAGGTGGTATAGATTTTTTCTATATCAACTGCTTTCCTATTATACTAACTTAAGCCAAGCCACACACTCCACATGCGTCGTATGCGGGAACATATCAACAGGTTGTACTTCCTGTGTTTTATATCCACCTTCTTCTAGTACTTTTAAGTCACGTGCTAATGTTGCTGGGTTACACGATACGTATACGACGCGGTTTGGCTTCATGTCGATGATTGTGTTTAGTAATGCTTCGTCACAGCCTTTACGCGGTGGGTCTACGACCATTGTGTCGGCGATTACGCCTTCTTTGTACCATTTTGGAATGACTACTTCTGCTTCTCCTACGCCAAATTCAGCGTTTGTCATGTTGTTTAGTGCTGCGTTTCGGTTTGC
The DNA here is from genome assembly GCF_058792475.1 of Bacillus sp. MT94. Lineage (NCBI taxonomy): Bacteria > Bacillati > Bacillota > Bacilli > Caryophanales > Bacillaceae > Bacillus > Bacillus sp. MT94. The sequence goes on from NZ_JBXAEZ010000008.1 coordinate 169,979, forward strand.
GTCTTCGATTGCTTCTGGGACGATTTCAACGCCGTACACTTTTTTCGCTTTTTGCGCTAGGAATAACGAGATTGATCCGATTCCGCAATAGGCATCGATTACTGTTTCGTTACCATTTAATTTTGCGTATTCTAACGTTTTATCGTATAGCACTTTCGTTTGTTCTGGGTTTACTTGATAGAATGAACGTGCTGAAATCGCAAATTTAATGTCACCGATAAAGTCATAAATATATTCTGATCCGTATAGTACTGTAGTTTTGTCTCCGAAAATTACATTCGTACGCTTCGTATTTACGTTTTGAACAATCGATTTTACTTCTGGGAATTTCGCTGCAATTTCTTCAATGATTGCTTTTTTGTTCGGCAATTCTGCTGTACGCGTAATGAAGACAAGCATAATTTCCCCTGTTACTTGTCCGTAACGAGCCATTACGTGACGAAGTGTTCCTTTGTTACGCTCTTCGTTGTACGCATTGATACCGTGCTTTTCACAAATACGTTTTACTTCTTGAATTAATGTATCGTTTTCTTCTGCCTGAATTAAGCATGATTCCATATTAATGATGTCATGCGTTCCTTGGCGATAGAAACCAGCTACAAGTCCGCCTTCACGTTCTCCGATTGGTACTTGTGCTTTATTGCGATATACCCACGGGTTCTTCATGCCAAGTACAGGATGAACAGGAACATCACCTAGTCCTCCGATACGCTGCATAACGTCACGTACTTGTTTTTCTTTCGCTTGTAACTGTCCTTCATAAGTTAAATGCTGAAGCTGACAACCGCCGCACTGGTTATATACTGGGCATTCTGCATCTTTACGATATGGACTTTCTGTATGAAGCTTCATTAAACGACCAAATGCGAAGTTTTTCTTCACTTTAATAATTTTAATTTGCGCTTCTTCACCTGGTAATCCGTTTTTAACGAAAATAGGATAGCCCTTTACTTTCGCAACACCGGCACCATCATGTGTTAAATCTTCAAATACTACATCTATAAACTCGTTTTTCTCAACTGGTGGCGTCATTTTAGTACTCATTTTCCGACCTCTCTTTTTCATAACACTGCGTTACATTTTATCATACTTATATGGTCTTTTTCTATTGGAAGAAAAAAAGCTATTGACGATAGTTCTCTGTTAATGTTACGCTACTACTAATTTAATACGGACGATGTTACCTCATATATACTTGATAATATGGATCGAGAGTTTCTACCCGGCAACCTTAAATTGCTGGACTATGGGGAAAACTAATGAATATTAGCCTATGCGCAAAAAAGGACTCATATTGATTAGCTTTCTCTCATAGATGAAAGTGAATCCATATGGGTCTTTTTTTATTTTTATTTTTCTAAAAGGTCAGACATCTTACGTATGACATAAAACCTCGTTCTTTTATTTTTAGTAATATAACGAGCGTTTTATGTACAAACTTTATACGAACTTCTGAAAGGGGCAACTACATGCAATATGTAATGAGCATTATCGGTATTCTTGCCGTGTTAGGTTTATGTTTTGCTTTGTCAAACAACAAAAGTAAAATCAACTTCCGTGCAATTGCAATTATGATTGGTTTCCAAATTTTAATCGGTTGGTTTATGTTTGCTACAAAGGTTGGTCAACAAATCATTATTTTCATTAGTAAAGTTTTCAACAAACTAATTAAACTTGGTACGACAGGTGTCGATTTTCTCTTTAATGGAATTCACAGAGATTTTGTCTTTTTCTTAAACGTATTATTAATTATCGTATTTTTCTCAGCACTACTTTCAATCTTTAGTTATTTAGGTGTTTTACCATTCATCGTTCGCGTTGTCGGCGGTGCTATTTCAAAAATTACTGGTTTACCACGCGTTGAATCATTCCACGCAGTAAACTCTGTATTCTTCGGTTCAAGTGAAGCGTTAATCGTTATTAAAAACGATTTACAGCATTTCAATAAAAATCGTATGTTTATCATTTGTTGTTCTGCGATGAGCTCCGTTTCTGCTTCTGTTACAGCATCATACGTAATGATGTTAGATGCAAAATACGTACTAGCAGCTCTTCCGCTAAATTTATTCTCAAGCTTAATCGTTTGTTCGTTATTAACACCAGTTGATACGAAAAAAGAAGATGAAGTGATTCAGAAATTTGATAGAACTCTATTCGGAGACAGCTTTATCGGCGCAATGATTAACGGTGCACTTGATGGTTTAAAAGTCGCTGGTATCGTTGCCGCATTAATGATCGCCTTTATCGGTGTGATGGAAGTTGTAAACTACGTAATTAGTGCAGCTTCAGGCGCAATGGGACATGCTGTTACTTTACAACAAATCTTCGGTTACGTACTTTCTCCATTCGCATTCTTAATGGGTATTCCAACTCAAGATATTATCCCAGCTGGTGGTATTATGGGTACGAAGATTGTTTTAAATGAGTTTGTAGCAATCCTTGATTTAAAAGACACAGCTACAACATTAGCTCCACGTACAGTTGGAATCGTTACAGTATTCTTAATTAGCTTCGCAAGTATTAGCCAAATTGGTGCAATCGTTGGTACAATCCGTGCCCTTTCTGAAAAACAAGGAAGCGTCGTTTCTAAATTTGGTTGGAAAATGCTATTTGCATCAACACTTGCTTCTATTTTATCTGCGACAATCGCTGGATTGTTTATTTAATAAAAAACCACCTTACTTTAACAAGTAAGGTGATTTTTTTGATTCTTTATGAAACCGAACGGAATTCGACTACTTCCTCGTTACTAATAAGTTTTCCTTCGTGTATGCCTTTTACTGAAATAACCATAACAGATTTATCTTCTCCTTCAAGCTTTCCTAAAGAGAATAAATAGATTAAATTTTCTTTTTGTAACATCCATTGTTTGCCATTTACTCGACCTAATATTCTTTTTTCTGAAGATGGCTTTATTTCTCCAACATACTGACATTCTCCAAAAGAAGTTTTTATTATATTCTTCTCTGTATCAATTACTAGATGCTGGAATAGTTCTAGGTTTCTACTTGAAACAATTTCAATTTCATGGTTACTTTTTTGCTTAAATTGAAGTTTTCCATCACTTGTATTAGATAAACTACTATTCTCAACGGCGTTTCTAAAAAAGTTATATTCTTCTTCTGTAATACCAAAGTTAGGATGATACGGCTTCACCTGTTTATCTATATGCCCTGATATGTAGTTTACGTACCACTCTTTATCATTCTTCACATGATCACTCATCTTTTTAGTAATAACCTCTACTTTTTTACGTGTATCACGATCCATCTCTAGTGTCATGATATCCGCCGTCACTTCCGCATTCATAAGATGCGATGGAATATACTCTTCCACACTATTCGCTTTACTCACTTCACTTTGGCAACCAACTATAAATAGTGATATGAAAAAGATATATATTATTTTTTTATATTTCATTTCTATTCTCCACTCCATACATTATTCTTACTTAGTTTTATAGCGGGTTTTATTATAGTATAAAATCTTTATATTTTAATAAAATCCATATCTGTATGCAAAATTGCATATCAATAAGTCTTCTTCTTACTTTAAAATTAGCTTAAATTACTTTCCAAATTATACAAATAACAAGTTTAAAATGTTATAATTTTCAAAAAAACATCGGAGGATATTATGAAAGCCCACGCAATTTTCGATTTCTTACATTTACTAGTCTTAACGCTGAAAAGCTATTATGTATGGGGAATGCCTATCTATGTCTTCATTATTCCTCTTATCTTTGTAGTCGGTTATATCATTATTAATTCTAATAAGAAACAAAAAAATACATCTATTCAAAGTCACTAATCTATTACCTTAATAGCCTCCTAAAAATCATATTCCCCTCATTTTCTTCAAATGATATGATGAACAAGGGTATATCCCCACCACTCTTATAGCGGTGGGGATTTTAATGTCAATATGCAACATACTACACAATAGAAGGTGATTTTCATGAGAAAATACGCAGCAATTGCTTTATGTACGTCTGCCATTCTAGCAGGCTGTAATACTAACAATGTAAGTCTAGAACCTAAAAAAGAGAAAACGGCTCAAGGGATTAAGAAACAAGAAGAGACTGTGCAAAAACAAGGTAAAATCTCATATAATGCAGTTACACACGAATCTACAAACACAAGTATTCATATTACAGACATAAAAGATTCTTTAAATGAAGTACAATATAAAATTTGGCGCACAGCTGATGGCAAGGAAAGTGCTAAATCTTTTTCTTCTAAAGAAAAAGAGAAGCAATTCACACTTCCTTTTGATATAAAGGAATTTGAAGGAAAACGCGGTGAGTTCCAAATTGAAGCAACAGGAATGAAAGAAGATGGGAAAACAATCCCGCTTACGAAATCTACTATTACTTTCGAACAAAAGGTTCCTGTTCTTATGTATCACGCAATTGATGATTATCATGGTCAAGGTATTAAAGACTTATTCGTATCACCAGCTAACTTTGAAGCACAAATGAAACATTTAAAGGACAATGGTTATACGCTGTTAACGTTTGAACGCTGGGGCGATATAAATAAAGTAAATAAGCCGATTTTCGTTACATTTGATGACGGTATGAAAAATAATATGAATGCATTTCGCGTTTTACAAAAGCTAAAAGATGATACTTTTAAACCGGCAGCAACAGAATATATGATTGTTGATAACGTTGATGTAGAAGGAGCATTGTCTACTTCTGAAATAAAAGAAATGGTTGATTCCGGCATTTTCTCGGTGCAATCTCATACTGCAACACATGCAGACTTACCGAAAATTACAAACTATGAGGAAGAGTTAAAAGGTTCAAAAGAAAAACTAGAAAAAATAACAGGTAAGCCTGTTATCGCGATTGCTTATCCATTCGGTCATGTAGATGATAAGGTTGTTACAGAAACGAAGAAGTATTATCAATTTGCGACGACGACAAAGCCTGGGCAATTCATTACGAAGGGTGAACCTGATGAATTGTTAAAGATGAAGCGCGTTCGTATACACCATACAACGACTGTAGAGCAGTTTGCTTCTTCAATTAAGTAAATATAAGGGCTCAATACATTTTGAGCTCTCTTTTTACTTTATATTTATATATATTTTTAGAATTTTCTTGTATTATATATAGTAAGAAATCTTTCAAATTAAAGGAGATTATACATATGTCATTTGAACAAACGTTAGAGAAATATGCTGCTCTTGCAGTTAATGTTGGTGTTAATATTCAACCTGGACAAACTTTATCAATTAGTGCACCTCTTGAAGCTGTACAATTTGTACGCCTCGTTACAGAAAAAGCATATAAATCTGGTGCAAAACACGTATATGTAGATTGGAATGATGAGACGTTAACACGCTTAAAGTTCGATCTAGCTCCTGAAGAAGCTTTCGCTGAATTTCCATCTTGGAAAGCACATGCTCGTGAAGAATTAGCAAAAGAAGGCGCTGCATTTATGTCTATCTATGCAGAAAACCCTGATTTATTAAAAGGTGTAGAAGCATCGCGTATTGCAACAGCTCATAAAGTAGCTGGAGAAGCAATGAAAGTATACCGTGATTACGTACAAGCAGATAAAGTAAGTTGGTGTGTCATTTCTGTTCCTACGAAAGAATGGGCTGCGAAAGTATTCCCTGACGTAGCGCCAGAAGAACAAGAAGCAAAGTTATGGGATGCTATTTTCAAAGCTACTCGTGCTGATTTAGAAAATCCTGTAGAAGCATGGAAAGAACATGATGAAACATTACATACAAAAGTGGATTACTTAAACGAAAAGCATTATAAAGCTCTTCACTATACAGGTCCTGGAACAGATTTAACAATCGAACTTCCAGAAAAACATGTATGGGCTGGTGCTGGTAGCTTAAATGAAAAGAACGTACCATTTATGGCTAATATTCCAACTGAAGAAGTATTTACAATGCCACTTAAAACAGGTGTAAACGGCCAAGTTTCTAGTACAAAACCGTTAGTATTTGCAGGTAATATTATCGATAATTTCACGTTAACATTTGAAAACGGGCGTATCGTAGACTATAAAGCTGAAGCTGGTGAAGAAGCTTTAAAACATTTAGTAGAAACAGATGAAGGTTCTCACTTCTTAGGAGAAGTAGCTTTAGTACCTCATGACTCACCAATTTCAAACACAAATGTTTTATTCTACAATACACTATTTGACGAAAATGCATCTTGCCACCTTGCAATCGGAAATGCTTATGCATTTAACTTAGTTGGCGGAAAAACAATGTCTAAAGAAGAACTTGCTGAAAACGGCGCAAACGCTAGTATCACACACAACGACTTCATGATTGGATCAGCTGAGCTTGATATTGACGGTATTACTGCTGATGGCAGACATGAGCCTATCTTCCGTAAAGGTAACTGGGCGTTTTAAATTTATTACCATAAAGAAACACATTGGATAATCCAATGTGTTTCTTTATTTATTTGGTTTCAATTCAAATTTTATCGTTCTATTTTCATGCGTAAACTCCGGTCTATATGTAGCGATATACGTATTTTCTTTCGCTACGTCAAATAGCATGATATCTTGAATTTTTTCATCTGGTGCTAACTTTTTACTAATAAAGCTATCAGGGTTATTATATTCTTTAAATCTTGTACCTTTCTTATCGGTAATCTCAAATTCATAAAATGCAAAAGGTATTTCCTTTTTACTATTATTTTCCACTTTGAAAATAACCCCCAAAATCTCTTCTTTCTTTTTATCCTCATCATAATCCGGATATCCTAATTCAACTGAATCGATAGTTACTTGCAAACCATCTACGTCTACTGTCTCCCCTATTTTATACACTTTATCTTGAACATCTTCTTGTTTACTTTCATTACTATCTTTAGTCTCAGTGCAAGCACTTAAACTAAAAGCTATGCCAAAAATTAAAACAATTTGACTCACCTTTTTTAACATACTCTTTCCTCCACATAAGACAATATTTCATATGTATCATAACAAAACGCTTTACTCTTTCTTGTCATATTTTGTCGTATTAATTGCTAACTGCACAAATAGAAAAAAGCTATCTTCTACAAAAGATAGCTTTCATGATGCCGATGAAACCTTAAGCCCAATGACACCCAAAACAATAAAGAGAATACAAAATGCTTGGAATAAGCTAATATGCTCTTTAAAAAAGTACACACTAATGATTGTAATAAGTAACGTTCCAACGCCAGACCAAATGGCATAAGCAATACTTAAATGAATCTTTTTAACGACGATAGCAAACACGCTGAAACAAATTCCATAAAATACGAAAATAAGTACACTTGGAACGAGCTTTGTTAAACCATTTGATAGTTTCATTGCGATTGTTCCAGCTACTTCAAAAATAATTGTAACAAGTAATAATAGCCAATATACCATACTAGAATCTCCTTCTCTGTTACCTTATAGAGATTCTAGTATACTACTTATAGTCCTAATGAAATATATTTAATTTCTAAATATTCCTCGATGCCGAAATGGCCTCCTTCACGGCCGATACCACTTTCTTTAAATCCACCGAATGGTGCTTGTGCAACTGATGGAAGACCATCGTTTAGACCAATAATACCGTACTCTAGCGCTTCACTAATTTGGAATGCTTGGCTAATGTCTTTCGTGAAAATATACGCAGCTAAACCGTATGGTGTATTATTTGCACGTTCAATTACTTCATCAACTGTTTTAAATTTCGCAACTGGTGCCACTGGCCCAAATGTTTCTTCATTCATACAAAGCATCGTATCATTTGCCAACCCAATTACAGTCGGTTGAATGAAATGTCCCTCTAACTCTGCGACCTTTTGACCACCATATAAAACTGTTCCACCTTTTTGAATAGCATCTTCAATATGTTCTTGTACTTTTGAAACTGCATTCTCATCAATAAGTGGCCCGACAGTCGTTCCGTCACCGAAACCGTCTCCTACTTTCAACTGCCCTACTGCCTTTTGGAACTTCTCTACAAATACTTCGTATACTTCTTCTTGAACGAATACTCGGTTTGTACATATACACGTTTGTCCTGCATTACGGAATTTCGAACCAATCACCGCTTCTACTGCTTTATCTAAATCTGCATCATTCATTACGATAAACGGAGCGTGTCCCCCTAACTCAAGCGAAACTTTTTTCATCGTTTGCGCCGCACTAGCCATTAACTCTTTCCCGATTTCCGTTGACCCTGTAAAGGACACTTTTCGAACGCGACCATCTTCCATCCATGTATCAGCAATTGCTTTTGCACTACCTGTTACGATATTGATTACGCCCTTTGGAATATCTGCTTCATGGGCTAATTCAGCTAATTTCAATGCAGTTAATGGCGTTTGACTTGCTGGTTTCACAACGGCTGTACAGCCTGCTGCAAGCGCTGGGGCTACCTTTCTCGTAATCATAGCAGCTGGGAAGTTCCAAGGTGTAATAGCTGCCATAACGCCAACTGGTTGCTTCATAACTAAAATGCGCTTATTCGGATGAGAAGCAGGAATCATTTCACCGTATACGCGTTTCCCCTCTTCTGCATACCATTCAACAAAACTGTTTGCATAATTTACTTCACCAAGCGCTTCTGCAAACGGCTTTCCTTGTTCCTTCGTCATAACCGCTGCGATCTCTTCTTTATTTTCATCAATAAGCGTAAACCACTTTTTTAACTTCGTGGCACGATCTGCTGCCGTTAACTTAGACCACGTTTTAAAAGCTTCATGCGCAGCATCAACAGCTTGCTTTGCCTCTGTTACTCCGCCTTTTGGTACAGTTGCAAATATTTCCTTCGTCGCAGGATTATTTACTTCAATTTGTTCTTGTAGTGTAATCCACTCACCATTTATATACATCGCCTTTTTATCTATACTTACGAAAGTCGCCTTTTTATCCAATATTTTCTTCCTCCTCTATGAACTTCTTAATTTTCCTAGTAGCAGCAGATTGACTAATTTGCAAAAACTCAGCCACTTTATAACTTGATCCATACGTTTTATACGCTTTAAGAATAATATTTCTCTCTACCTCTTCCAGCATTTTATAAAGGCTTTGCCCCGATTGTTCAACTGCAGCCTCTTGCATAGAGAGTGGCAAATCCTCTACCGTTACAACATCATCGACAGTAATAACAATTCTCTCAATTACATTCTCTATCTCTCTATTGTTTCCTTCCCACGGATATCCGACAAACATTTGTAATGTACCCGGTGCTAGTTTCACATCACGTCCGTACTTTTTATTAAAGTGCTGCAAGTAATGATAAATAAGCGGTAAAATATCTTCTGTTCTTTCCCTAAGCGGGGGAATTGCAATTGGAATGACATTCAGACGATAGTATAAATCTTTCCGAAATGTTCCTTGTTTCACCATCTCGCTTAAATCTCTATTTGTTGCCGCCACAATTCGAACATCTACTTTTTTTAATTCTCTTCCGCCTATAGGACGAAATGTTTTTTCTTGCAATACTTGCAAAAGCTTCGCTTGAATTTCAATCGGCATTTCACCGATTTCATCTAAAAAAAGAGTTCCTTTATGCGCGGATTCTAATAGTCCCTTTTTCCCTTCACGATTCGCACCTGTAAAAGATCCACCTGAATATCCAAAGAGCTCCGATTCAATTAAATTAGTTGGCAATGCCGCACAATTAATTTCATAGAAACTTTCATTCTTACGGTGACTCACTTCATGTAAATGGCGTACTAATCGGCTTTTTCCTACTCCAGTCTCGCCTAAAACGAGAACAGTACTATCCACTACAGATACTTTTTTGATTGTATCGACTATTTTTTGCATAGCTAGACTTTTAAAAATAAGTCCTTCATGCTCATATGTTTCTCTTAATTCTTTTTTATATGTTTTTAGCTGATTATCCATTTCCTCTACCTTTTGACGTAATTGATAGAGTTCAGTAAGGTCGCGAGAATAACTAATCACTCTTCTTAAATTTCCCTCATCATCAAAAACAGGCCTTGTACGAACGTGTAAATACTCTCCTGATTTTGTAGTTTGAACGAGTTCAATTGGCCTCTTTTTTTCAATCACTTCTAATGTCGCTGATGGATAAAAGATTCCATCCTTTTGTAGTTCTTTTACATGCTTACCAACTAACTCTTCTGCAGCTAGTTGGTAGTGCCTTTCACATGTACTATTTACACGCACAACGATCCCTTGCTCATCTGTAACAAAAATTTCGTCAAACGCATATTCAAATACATCTTTTAAATCCATTAACACTCGTTCCTTTTCTGCAACCATCCTAGCCACCCCTAACTTCAAATCCATCGATCCACTTCACTATCTTTATTATAAAGCGAATTTTCTGCATTTAATATAGAGTCAGCTAGAATGTTTGCTATTTATACTTCAGTTTTTAAACGCGAGCGATGTTCGTTTGCTCATAACAAGCTTGCAATGATTCTTCAATTATTGTTAAACCTTCTTCAAGTTGCTCATCTGTAATAACTAAAGGCATTAACACACGGATAACATTTCCATACGTTCCTGCTGATAATAAAAGTAACCCACGCTTATTTGCTTCTGCACATAGATTAGCCGTTAACGTTTTGTCAGGTGCTTTCGTCTTACGATCTTGAACGACCTCAAATGCACACATTGCTCCTAACCCACGCACATCACCGATGCAATGATATTTATTTTTCATCTCTTCGAATCGGTTCATTACGACTTTTCCTAATTCTATCGCTCTATCATTTAATTTCTCATTTTCTATTACATCGAGAACAGCTAATGCAGCTGCACATCCTAATGGACTTCCTGCATACGTTCCACCAAGTTCACCTGGTGCAGATTCATTCATAATTTCTTTACGTCCAATGACACCACTTATCGGTACACCAGCCCCTAATGATTTAGACACTGTAATTAAATCTGGAACGACATCATAGTGATCAATTGCAAAATATTTTCCTGTACGACTAAAGCCTGTTTGTATTTCATCCGCTACAAATAAGATGCCGTTCTCTGAACAAATGCGGCGTACTTCTTGAACAAATTTCTTACTTGGGACGATAAATCCACCTTCCCCTTGAACAGGTTCCATTACAACAGCTGCAATTGTTTCTGGTGCTACTTCCGATATGAAGAAGTTCTTAAACTCTTCAATAATAAAATCATCATACTGCTCTTCCGTTAATCCCTCTGGGCGACGATATTCGTATGGAAATGGCGCTTTATATACTTCTGGAGCAAAGGGACCAAACCCAAATTTATATGGCTTCACTTTACTTGTCATCGTCATTGTCATTAATGTACGACCGTGGAAACCTTTAGAAAATGCGATAATACCAGGTCTCTTCGTATATTTACGAGCGATTTTCACCGCGTTCTCAACTGCTTCTGCACCACTATTTAAAAATAGGACTTGCTTATCGAAACTTCCTGGTGCCAATGCCGCAAGCTTTTCTGCTAATTCAATATATGGCTCATACATCATGACATTAAATCCAGTATGAATGTATTGATCGACTTGTTTATGGAGCGCTTCTTTAACCGTTGGATGACAATGCCCTACGTTAATTGTCCCGATTGCTCCTGCAAAATCAATGTACTGATTGCCATCAACATCTGTTACAAGAGCACCATTTGCAGATTGTACAAACGTTGGGATGCCGTTACTTACTCCTTTTGGTACTATATTTTGACGGCGTTCTAATAAAGATGCCGCTTTCGGTCCTGGAATTTGTTCATTTACTTTAGCAAATTTTTTTGTGTTCATTGCGTACCCCATCCTTTTCTTTACATTGTTTTCTCTTCTTATTGCAAAATATATGCCAACTTTCTTTTCTAGCATTTATCCTATATTCTTTGTATCCAGGCATAAAAAATAAGTCTATAAAGACTCATTAAGAGTCTTTATAGACTTATTTTCCTTACACATTAGACTTTTCTTTCTCCCAGAAAAACTCACCCGATTGAGAAATAAACTCTCCAACAGAATCTAACACTAAATCAGCAAGTGGTTCTAATGTTGGACGGTCTCCCGTACCAGATAGCACCCCAATTGCATAGCAATCGCCATTTTTAGCTAAATGTAAATCAGTTGGCGTATCTCCAACAACCGCAACCTCACATGATTCTAAATTAAATTTCTCACAAAACACTTCTATAATCTTTTTATCTGGTTTTTGCGCAAGGAATGTATCCGAGGCTATAATATAATCAAAAAAGTTCTCCAACTTATATTGTTTTAAAAATAATTCTGTTGGTGCGAAATCATCCGCCGTGACAACCCCTAATATAAATCCTTTATCTTTTAATGCCTGTAACACTTTCGGTAAATCCGCTGTCATTTTCATATGCGAACGATGCTCATACATAAGGGAAAATAACTTCTCACTTACCCACTGATGCATCTCTTCTTCTCTAGCAGACTCAATATAATTACAAAGCCCCTTCGCTACATCAAGGCTTGTTCCAGCAGCTATTGCACTCCTCGGATTAACAAATGCTCCCTCTACACCAATCTCTTCTAATAAGGTCTGCCCTATTGTACTTGGTAAATGATATAAACTTATACATTCAGCTACAAGTTCTTCAGCTACTTTTATCCAAATTGAATGAAAATCCATTAATGTCCCATCTTTATCAAATAGTATTGCTTTTACCTTCTCCATAGCATCCTACCTCTCGTTTCTTATCTCCTCCAGTGTATCAATAAAATATGGATGTAACATAAAAGAATTGTAAAAATACCATAAAAATCAAACTAACTCCCAATTTACAATTCATTTTAACAAAGTAAAAGAGGATGCCTTTACAGGGCATCCTCTTGATGTTCAGGAACAAATAGTTCTAAACAATGATATATATTTTCGAATTCCATCGGTGCATCTCCACCGTACTCACCATCTAAATTAATCATTAGTTTATCTGGTGAATGTACTTTAATTCGGTTCGCTTGTGTATATAACACTTTTGGATTATTAATATGTTCACCACGTTGTGCTTGTGTTGCTGCTTTAATTAAATCAGCGATAGAACCTTTTTTCAGTACTAATAGGTCAAATAACCCATCGTTAATAGATGCATACGGTGCTACCTTTTCAAATCCACCTACTGAACGAGTATTCGTAATTAAAAACATCGTAATTTCTTCTTGTAGTAATTTTCCATCATACTCAATTTCAACATATGTTGGATGTAATGATGGTAACATCTCGATACCTTTTAGGTAATAAGCAAGTTGTCCTAATACTGTCTTTAACTTACTCGGTACCTCGTATGTTAATTCTGTAATACGACCGCCACCAGCGATGTTAATAAAATATGTATCGTTCGCTCTACCAAGGTCTAATGGCACTGTTTTTCCTTCGCAAATAATATCTGCTGCCTCTTCAATAGAACGAGGTACACCAATCGCACGTGCAAAGTCATTTGTCGTTCCAACTGGAATAATTCCAAATTTCGGACGGAATTCATGCCCAACTAAACCGTTTACTACTTCATTTAACGTACCGTCGCCACCAGCCGCAATAACAACATCAAACTTACGATCCGCAGCTTGCCTCGCCGCCACAGTAGCGTCTCCAGGACCCGTTGTCGCATGACAAGATGTCTCATAGCCAGCTTGTTCTAATTTTTGTAATACTTCTGGTAAGCTCTTCTTAAATAGCTCACGCCCAGAAGTAGGATTATAAATAATTCTTGCTCGCTTCATCATTTATTAGCACAGGAAATTTCTTTATGTATCGAAAAAGAACATACTGAACTTCTATTCAGTATTCCCATGCCTACCTCCTCTCATCTTGCTATCCTTCTTTTATCCCGCTCAAACAGGCAGTAAGAACCCGATTCGTGTAGTCCATCAAAAGTAAATATTCATTTCAATGGTTTTTTTATTTGACCCAAAAATTTATCCCGCTATTTGCGGGCAGTAAATGCCCGATTGGTGAGGGCTAATAATCAGTGTTGGATGAACCTCCTACTGATTAAAGTTTCACTTTATTTCTATCCATTCTTCCATAAAAATTTACATATAACGAATAATAACTATCTATTATTTCATGAGATGAAAAAAACCTCTATGTTTAGATTTATCATTATTCCCACCTTTTTGCAACTATCATACCATAGTTGCTATACAAACATTTTTCCACTTTTGACAGTTAATCAAACGTTTGTTTAAACGATTTTGTCTCATTTAAACAAACGTTTGATTAACCTAGAAAAACACCCATGTACGGGTGTTTTTCTGCTTAATCTTTAAAAGTCACTACTATTATCGCTTATTAATCTCTTCAAGTAAGATTTTGTTAACAAGCGGTGGATTTGCTTGTCCTTTTGTAGCTTTCATAATTTGACCAACTAAGAAGCCAATTGCACGGTCTTTACCGTTTTTAAAGTCTTCGATAGATTGCTCATTATTATCAAGAATTTCTGTTACAACTTTACGAAGTGTACCCTCGTCAGAAATTTGAACAAGACCTTTCGCTTTAACGATTTCTTCTGGGTCTCCACCTTTTTCAATTAATTCATTAAATACTTTCTTCGCGATTTTAGAAGAAATTGTACCTTTTTCAATTAATTGAACCATTTTAGATAAACCAGCAGGCGTTAATGCAACGTCTTTTAATTCTTTTTGTTGTTTGTTTAAGTATGCAAGTACTTCACCCATTAACCAGTTCGATGTTAATTTCGCATCAGCACCGTCTGCAACAGTTGCTTCAAAGAAATCAGACATCTCTTTCGTTAATGTTAACACGTGTGCATCATAAGCTGGCAAGCCTAGTTCTGCAACGTAGCGAGCTTTACGTGCATCTGGAAGTTCTGGAATAGAAGCTCGAACTGCTTCTTTCCACTCATCATCGATGTAAAGTTCAACTAAGTCTGGCTCCGGGAAGTAACGGTAATCGTCAGATCCTTCTTTCACACGCATTAAGATTGTTTTCTTCGTTGCTTCATCATAACGACGTGTTTCTTGTTGGATGATGCCACCAGATAACAATTCTTTTTCTTGGCGCACTTGCTCATGCTCAAGACCTTTTTGTACGTAAGTGAATGAGTTTAAGTTTTTCAGTTCCGCTTTTGTACCGAACTTTTCTTGTCCAACTGGACGAAGAGAAATGTTCGCATCACAACGCAAGGAACCTTCTTCCATCTTACAATCAGATACACCAGTGTATTGAATGATTGATTTTAACTTCTCTAAGTATGCATATGCTTCTTCTGGCGTACGCATATCTGGCTCAGATACGATCTCGATTAAAGGCATACCTTGACGGTTGTAGTCTACTAATGAACCATCAGCTGTATGCGTTGATTTACCAGCATCTTCTTCTAAATGAAGACGTGTAATACCGATACGTTTCTTTTTACCGTCTACTTCGATTTCAATCCAACCATTTTCACCAATTGGCTTATCAAATTGAGAGATTTGGTAAGCTTTCGGGTTATCTGGATAGAAATAGTTTTTACGGTCAAACTTCGTTTCCGTTGCGATTTCACAGTTTAATGCCATTGCAGCTTTCATTGCAAAGTTAACTGCTTCTTTATTTAAAGTAGGAAGTACCCCTGGGTATCCTAAGTCAATTACACTTGTTTGTGTATTTGGCTCCGCTCCGAATTCTGTTGGACTCGCAGAGAAAATTTTCGAATTTGTTTTTAACTCAACGTGAACCTCTAAACCAATAATTGTTTCTAAATTCATCTATGCTCGCCTCCTTACAGACTTGCTTTTTTTGTATGATAGTCTGTTGCTTGCTCAAACGCATGTGCAACGCGGTAAATTGTCGCTTCATCGAAGTGTTTACCAATAATTTGTAGACCAAGTGGCATGTTGTTAGCACCGAATCCACATGGAACTGAAATCGCTGGAACACCCGCTAAGTTTACTGGGATTGTTAAAATGTCATTTGCATACATTGTCATTGGATCGTCAACTTTTTCTCCCACTTTAAATGCCGGAGTTGGTGTTGTTGGTCCAATAATAACATCATAGTTAGCAAATACATTTTCAAAGTCGTTCTTAATTAATGTACGTACTTGTTGTGCTTTTTTGTAATATGCATCATAGTAACCAGAGCTAAGAGCAAATGTACCAAGCATAATACGACGTTTAACTTCATCACCGAAACCTTCACTACGTGTGTTTTTGTAAAGGTCTAATAAGTTATTTACATTATCAGAACGAACACCGTAACGCACGCCATCAAAGCGTGAAAGGTTAGCAGATGCTTCAGAAGAAGATAGTAAGTAATACGTTGCTAGAGCGTATTTAGAGTGTGGAAGAGATACTTCCTCCCAAGTTGCGCCCATACCTTCTAATACTTTTAAAGCAGCTAGTACTGACTCACGAGCTTCTTCGCCAACACCTTCGCCTAAGTATTCTTTCGGTACAGCAATGCGTAAACCTTTAACATCGCCTGTTAAACCAGCTAAATAGTTTCCAACTTCAACGTTTGCAGAAGTTGCATCCATGCGGTCAATACCTGAAATAGCTTGTAATAAGTATGCATTGTCTTCTACTGTACGTGTAATCGGTCCGATTTGGTCTAGTGAAGATGCGAATGCTACTAATCCGTAACGAGATACGCGTCCGTAAGTTGGTTTTAAACCTACAACACCGCAATATGCAGCTGGCTGACGGATAGAACCACCCGTATCAGAACCTAGAGAGAATAGTACTTCTCCTGCTGCTACAGCTGCTGCAGAACCACCACTAGATCCGCCTGGAACGTAATCTAAGTTCCATGGGTTTTTCGTAGCGTAGAATCCTGAGTTTTCATTTGAAGAACCCATTGCGAACTCGTCCATGTTTAATTTACCGATTGTAATTGTGTCAGCAGCTTTTAGCTTTTGCACAACTGTCGCATCATAAATTGGATCGAAGTTTGCTAACATTTTGCTCGCACAAGTTGTACGAAGACCGTTAGTTACAATGTTATCTTTTACACCAATTGGCATACCGAATAATAAACCATTATCTTCAGCGCCGATTTTTGCATCTAATTCTTTCGCTTTTGCGCGTGCATTTTCTTCATCTAATGTAAGAAAAGCTTTTACGTTATCTTCAACATCCGCAATACGTTTGTAAGATTCTTCTACTAAATCCGTAACGGAAATTTCTTTGTTGTTTAACTTCTTATGTAACTCTGATACTGAATGATCAAATAATGACATCGAAATTCCCCTCCTCTATTCTAATACTGCTGGAACACGGATTTGATTATCTTTGTGATCCGGTGCATTTTTTAATACTTCTTCGACTGGTAAACCTTTTTCTGGTACATCTTCACGCATAACATTTTTCATAGTTAATACATGAGTTGTTGGTTTTACATCTGTTGTATCTAATTCATTTAACTGTTCTGCAAATGTAACAATTGCATCTAGTTGTTTTTGAAATTTTTCTGCTTCTTGATCAGTAATTGCAAGACGTGCTAAATGTGCTACGTGCTTTACATTCTCAACGGAAATTCTTGACACGGCTAGGCCACCTCCATAATATATCGTTCAATCTACAATACTATTGATGATACCAAATTTTCAGTACTTCAAGCAAGTCAACACAGAGTACTTACGCCATTTTTACATAAAAAAAGAAAGGCAAATGCCTTTCTTTACAATTTACTCTTTATCTAACGGTTTATTTTTCGGAAATCTCTCGTTATCTTCTTCATTATCACGAATTGTTTTTTGTAATACAAAACAAGACATCGTTAAAAATAATGTTCCAATTAAATAGTATCCTTTTACACTAAGCGTTTCATCTAACGTATAAATCCCAATTAGCATACCTGAAAGCGCACAAACAAATGAAGTCCATGCTAAAAACGTGAACGCTTGCGTATTACGTCTTCTCATCGTTCTCCCCCTCGTTAGCTGTATACCCATTATAGATAAGTATATTTACCATGATGGATTTTTATGTAAATTCTAGTTTTATATTTATAAATCTATCATAAAAGAATACTATTTTAAAGAAAGTTTTCTGCCTAATCTGAAAAAACAATCTAAACAATTGTTTTTTCAGATTACCTTACTGTTCGCTAGCTACTTTCATTCATAAAAAAAGACCAGGAAAACTCCTGGTCCATTACTCTACTTAACAAACATTGGATTCTACGTTATACAAAATTGGAAGGTACAGAATTAGGGTTCGTTTGTTAAGTTTATATGTTGAACGAACTAACAGCGGAGGGGTTCCTTCTGTTAGTCCATTAAACTCAATCATTATTTTACGATTTTTTCAAGCTCCTCAAGTGAAAGATCAACTGAAATTGAACCATCATTTGTTTCTTTCTTAATTGCATCTGTTACTTCTTTTGAATGGTATAGTTCAATTACTTTTTTCAGTGTTGGATCATCTTTATCTTTCGTACGAGCTGCGAAAATATTAATATAAGGCTTCGCATTTTCATTCTTTGGATCTTCTAAGAAAATAGGATCCTTCGCTGGATCTAATCCAGCTTGACCAGCAACACCGTTATTAATAACTGATGCCGCTACATCTTTTAACACACGAGGTGTTTGCTGTGCGATAACCGGCGTGATTTTTAACTTCTTCGGATTTTCAGCAATGCCGCTTGGATCTCCAAATAAGCCAAAATCTTTTTTAAGCTTTAATACTCCAGCTGCATCAAGAAGTTTTAATGCACGTGCTTGGTTCGTTGGATCGTTTGGAATTGCAATTTCTGAACCATCTGGAATTTCATTTGCCTTCTTATATTTTTCAGAGTATAAACCCATTGGCGCAATTTGTGTTGTACCAACAGCTGTAATATCTAACTTATGCTCTTTTTTAAATTGCTCTAAGAAAGCAATATGCTGAAATGAGTTTAATTCAATATCTCCATCAGCTAAAGCTTTATTTGGAGTTGTATAATCAGAGAACTCCACCAGTTTAATCTTAATCCCTTCTTTTTCAGCTTTTTTCTTCAAAATTTCCCAAGCGTCTCCATCCGTTCCAGTTACACCGACGCGAACTACTTTTTCTTTCGCTCCTGCACCCGTGTCTCCACTTGAGCAGCCACTTAATGCTGAGACTCCTACAATCGCTGATAATGCAAATGCTAAAATTTTCTTCATTTTCTTTTCCTCTCTTCCTTTTTATGATCTACGTAACAAGACTTTCGCAAAGTAGTTTCCTAAATTTTGAGCTATCTGTACGAGAATAATAAGTAAAACAACCGTTACAAACATAACTGATGTATCAAAACGTTGATAACCATATGTCATTGCCAAGTCACCAAGACCGCCACCACCGACAAGCCCAGCAACTGCAGAAAATTCAATTAAACCAACTGTCATAAATGTGACACCTAAGATTAATGGTGCTAACGCTTCTGGTACAAGGATTTCAAAAACAATTCTAATTGGCGAGGCGCCCATTGCTTGCGCTGCTTCAATTACTCCTTTCGGAACGGAAACAAGATTTGTTTCAACCATTCTAGCAATACCAATTGATGCGACTAACGTCATCGGGAAAATTGCTGCTGCTGTTCCAATCGTCGTTCCAATAACGCTTCTCGTTAGTGGACTTAAAGCTACTAAAAAGATAATGAATGGTACCGGACGAATTGTATTAATTATGATGTTAAGAATAGAAAAGACCCATTTATTTTCTAAAAAGTTTCCTTTTCTCGTTACATATAAAAGTAAACCTAGAGGTATACCCAGAATTGTAGCGAATATAAGGGTTACAATTACCATTAAGAGGGTATCCCCCGTCGCATCTAGTATGCGCGGCCAAAATATACTCCAATCAACTCGCATGAGCTTCTACCTCCTTCAGCTGCACTTGCAGTCTTAGATGTTGTAATGCTTTTTGAATTTCCCTCTGCTCACCTTGCAATTCTACAAGCAGATTTCCAAATAGCACATTTTGAAGTTCAATAATATTTCCGTACAGTACATTTACATCGACGTTATAGTTTTTTGCGATATATGATAGTACCGGCTGTCCTGTCTCCTCACCAGTAAATGTTAGACGATAAATTTGACCACCATTTTGAATTTTCGCTAGAACACTTTCTGGTAAATGATCATTAATAACAGAACGTACAAAGTTTTGAGTCGTCTTTGTTTTTGGTTGCGTGAAAACATCGAACAGTTTTCCTTCTTCAATAACTTTTCCCTTCTCCATTACAGCTACACGGTGACAAATTTCTTTCACAACATGCATTTCATGTGTAATAAGAAGGATTGTTAAATTGTATTCTCGATTTACTTTCTTTAATAAGTTTAGAATTTCTGTCGTCGTTTCTGGATCTAAGGCTGATGTTGCCTCATCACATATAAGAATATCTGGCGATGTCGCAAGTGCTCTAGCAATACCAACACGTTGTTTTTGTCCCCCTGATAGCTGTTCTGGATAATAGTTTGCTTTATCTTCTAACCCTACAAACTTCAGCAGTTCATTCACTCGTTCCTTTATCTCGTTCTTTGGCAATTTCGCTAACTTTAATGGATAAGCAATATTCCCAAACACTGTTCTTGAATTAAATAAATTAAAGCTTTGAAAAATCATTCCGATTCTTTGTCTTAGTTTGCGTAATTCTTTCGTCGATAATGATGTAATATCTTTATCATCTATTGCAATCGTTCCTGACGTTGGTCTCTCTAACATATTTACTAAGCGTAATAATGTACTCTTTCCAGCGCCACTAAAACCGATAATGCCAAAAATTTCGCCTTTCTCAACTGATAATGTTACATCCTCCACCGCATGAACAGATTGCCCAGCTGATTCATACACTTTACTTACATTGTTAAAAGAAATCATTTTTCCCCTCCTATATGCTGTAAAAACTTGAAGTAGAGCTTTCGAGGTAAAATAAAAAGTGCTCTCCTTCTTATCAACCATAAAGATAAGAAGGAGAGCACTTATATGTACTCGTTCACATCTTCTCATCTTCCAAGCCTTTATATGGCTTGCTGGAGTTAGCACGGTATTAAAAAACCCGTTGCTGAGGTATCGTAGGGCCAGTCCCTCCACCTCTCTGGATAAGAATGTATCGATTTAATTGTCATTTAATTAATTCTCATTATAGAACTCAGAATAATAAGAGTCAATACATTTTTTAGAAAAATATTAATTATTCCTTTATTAAAATTTTCAGATGAAAATTCATGAGAAAATAGTAACTTTCAAGGTTATTTAAAATTCTTCTTCCTCATATTTTTAAACAGGAGAATCCTCTCTACAAATTGAATAAATTTATTTGAATATGAAACTCGGAGGCAGATAAATATATGAAAACAGCTCTTTTACTCGTCGATATTCAAAACGATTATTTTCCAAATGGAAAGATGGAATTGCGTAATCCAGTAGAAGCAAGCGAATATGCTAATCAGTTATTACAACACTTTAGAACAAACAGCGAACCTATTTTTCATATCCAGCACGTAGCTATAAAAGATGACGCTACTTTTTTCCTACCTAATACAGAAGGTGTACATATTCACGAAAGCGTACGTCCGCTTAGAGAAGAAACCGTTATAGTCAAACATTATCCAAATAGCTTCCGAGAAACTAATCTTCTAGAGCAATTACAGCGTTTAGACATTGAACATGTCGTCGTATGCGGGATGATGACTCATATGTGTATTGATGCTACAGTAAGGGCTGCATTCGATTTTGGCTTTCAATGTACCGTTATACATGATGCTTGTGCTACAAAAGACCTTTCTTTTAAGAACGCTACTATACCAGCTGTTTATATTCATAATACAATTTTAGCAAGTTTGAATAATATATATGCGGAAATACTTAGCAAAAAAGAGTTTGTCCAAAGAAAAAAATCCTTTTGAAAATTCAAAAGGATTTTTTTCGACTATATTATATTTACCATCTATTCATGCCCTATTTTGAGGAATTCATATTCTACTTATAAAAACCTCACTAATTATTTACATTGATACATTATCATTTTTAATATCTTTTGATTGAGTCCAATTTCCCCATAAAAATTGAATATTACATGTACGAGAAGCTTCCTTAAAACTCATTCCTGTTAATGGATAACATGTGATTTTTATACTTGCAAAAATTATAATTGCTATCATTGTTATAACTGTAATTATTATGAAAGCAACTAATAACATCCAAATTGATTGCGCTGGCCAAATATTCAATCTATTCCCAATATATACAACTACTAAATTATGCATTAAATACACACCAAATGAAAAAGCAGATAAAATTTGTATCCACTTAAACATAAACGGATTCATTGAGTAATTTCTAAAATACTCTTTTACTAATAAGAAGATTGAACCTGAAAGCATTACTTCGAATACTCTAACGTATGCCTTAAAATCCTCAGAGTATTCCCCTATTTTAACCGTTGCATACCAAGTACCCAATATAATTAAAAATGTATCTATAACGATTATGGATAGTAACAACCTTTTGGATACCTTCTTCTCATATGTCATTAAATAATAACCTATGAGGAAATACCCTATATATCCGCCTAAAAAGTTCATATCAAAATTAGGATACAACGTAAATATTGGTTTTAATTCATTTGGAACTAGTACTGCAATTGTTGGCAATAGCGAACTTACTATAAACCAAAGAATTAACATGTACTTTATAAGCTCTTTACTTAAAGCATCTACCATTTTCTTCAAAAGAGGAGAAAGAATATACAAAGGAATAATGGCATACATAAACCAAAGATGTACTGTCGCTGCTTGATTCGGCATGTATAAAATACTCTTAATAACATTTGTTATTTGTATCGGCCTTGGCGTAAAGTATAACACAGCAATAGTTGACCATATAATAAATGGCACAATTAATTTTGGCAAACGTTCTGTATAAGTTATTTTAAGTGATTCCGTTTTACTACTCCTCATTAACATCGCACCAGAAATCATAAAGAAGATAGGTACACTCGTACTAAATACAGTTGTCAGTGCATTCGTTATATGCCAAGTACCCGAACCGATATTCCCCCGTAAACTTCCTGCAGCAGTATGAAGAAACACTACCGCAAACATCGAAAATACACGTAGTACGTCAACATATTCAACATAATTCTTTTTATTCATCTAACAATCATCCCTTCCCACATAACATTTCCCCTCACCATTTTTGTCTTTTCCAAAAGTACAAATCTATTATGCCAGAATATAATAAATATTAAAACAATAATTAAAACTTAAAATCTCGATATTCGATTATAAAATCACTTAGTATACTATACAAAATCCTAAAAATAAATTTAATTTTTTTCTTATATATTTAATATTTTCCAAATCAACTACTTAAATAGAGAGTTTTTCTTCTATCTAATTATTGAAGATTCCGAAATCAAGACTCTTGATCTATGTCAATAAAAAAACACTCCTTTCAGTGAGCAAAACCGAAAGGAGTGTTCCTTGTCGAACCATAGATTTTCTTTCAAATTGTATTATACAGGAAATTCTCAAAATGAATACTAAAAAATATGACTAATACGTCAATTTTTCTCATTATTTTATTTCTGTTTACATGTTTATCCCGCTATTAATAGGTTTTAGCTCATTCTCTTCGAACGACGGTAATATATGGGGTTTCAACTTTAAAAGGAGCTCTCCACACTTTGTGAAGAGCTCCTCTACTATTTCTTATAAAGTTTCAGAAGTAGTTTTTGCTTGCATGTGAAGTGCTAAGTAATCAGGTCCACCAGCTTTAGAGTCTGTACCAGACATGTTAAAGCCACCGAATGGTTGGTAACCTACGATTGCACCAGTACATCCACGGTTGAAGTATAAGTTACCAACGTGGAAGTCTTCACGTGCTTTTTCAATATGGTCACGGTTGTTAGTAATAACAGCACCTGTTAAACCGTATTCCGTATTGTTTGCAATTGCAAGTGCATGATCGAAGTCTTTTGCTTTACAGAATGCTACTACTGGTCCGAAGATTTCTTCTTTCATTAAGCGAGCATCTTCTGCAACATCAGCAACGATTGTTGGTTGGATGAACCAGCCTTTAGAATCGTCTCCTTCGCCACCTGCTAAGATTCTACCTTCTTCTTTACCAATTGCAACATAGCTCATTACTTTATCGAATGCAGCTTGGTCATTAACAGGACCCATGTTTGTACCTAATACTGCTGGGTTAGCAACTGTTAATTCTTTTGTTAATTCAACAGCACGATTTAATACGTGATCGTATACATCTTCGTGGATTACTGCACGAGAACATGCAGAACATTTTTGTCCTGAGAATCCGAATGCTGATGCAACGATAGACTTAGCTGCCAATTCAAGATCTGCTTCTTTATCAACAACGATTGTATCTTTACCGCCCATTTCAGCGATAACGCGTTTTAACCAAATTTGGCCTGGGTTTACTTTCGCTGCACGCTCATAAATACGGATACCTACATCACGAGATCCCGTGAAGCTTACGAAACGTGTACGAGGATGATCTACTAAGTAGTCACCAACTTCAGAACCATTACCTGGAACGAAGTTTACTACGCCAGCTGGTAAGCCAGCTTCTTCTAATACTTCCATAAATTTCGCTGCTACTACAGGAGTTGTACTAGCTGGTTTTAGTAATACTGTGTTACCAGAAACTAAAGCAGCTGTTGTCATACCTGCCATAATTGCGAATGGGAAGTTCCAAGGAGAAATGATAACACCTACTCCTAATGGAATGTAAGAGAAACGATTATATTCAATTGGACGGCTTTCTACTGGAATACCGTCTTTTAATTTTAACATTTGACGACCATAATATTCCATAAAGTCGATTGCTTCTGCTGTATCAGCATCTGCCTCATTCCATGGCTTACCTGCTTCTTTTACAAGAATAGCAGAGAATTCATGTTTTCTGCGACGAACGATTGCTGCAGCACGGAATAAAATGTCTGCACGCATTTCTGGCTTTGATTTTCTCCAAGTTTGGAATGTTTCATCCGCTACTTGCATTGCTTTTTCAGCTAACTCACGGCTTGCTTTTGAAACACGACCAACAAGTTCCTCTTTATTTGCAGGGTTTACAGAAACAATTTTGTCTTCTGTAGTGATTTTTTCTCCCCCAATAATTAATGGATAGTCTTGTCCAAGATAAGATTCTACTTTCTTTAAACCTTCTTCAAACGCTAATTTGTTAGCCTCCACTGAAAAATCTGTAAATGGCTCATGTTTGTATGCTACTACCATTTTTTTTAGCCTCCCCTTAGAAAAACGTTTACATTTTACAACATTATTCTACACGATAATTTAGATTTATTCAAATATTCCTAGACTTATATTTTAAAAATTAATAAATTTTTAAAATATAATAAAAAAAAGAGATTCATACATGCGTATGAATCTACAAAATATGAGTATATTCCAAAACATTTTTCCCGATCAATAATATAGTAACTAATAAAAATAA
Source organism: Bacillus sp. MT94 (assembly GCF_058792475.1). Classification (NCBI taxonomy): domain Bacteria; kingdom Bacillati; phylum Bacillota; class Bacilli; order Caryophanales; family Bacillaceae; genus Bacillus; species Bacillus sp. MT94. Next base: position 195,305 of record NZ_JBXAEZ010000008.1, read on the forward strand.
AGTCCTTACATATCCAACGCCTTTTTGAACCGCAAACTTCGATCCCAAATAAGCACCTAAGATCATTGATAATCCCATGATAATACCGTATTCAAAATGAATTATGTCTAAAAATAAAAAAGTAATTAAAGATACAATATTACTAACAAAGTTCAAAAGTTTTCCAGATGCTGCCGCTTGAATAAAATCCAAACCAATTAATAAAAATGCAAAAATTAAAAATGACCCTGTCCCTGGTCCAAAAAATCCATCATAAAATCCTATCATTAAAATAACAAAGAAAAATATTAATGTTTTTCTTTGCGTCATCTTCTTATAGGTAGACACACTTCCCCAATTCTTTTTTGCAATAATATAAATAGCAATAAATACCAACATTACAAGTACTAATGGGCGTAAAATATCCGATGGAATAAATTTTACTACTAAAGCACCTGCAACAGCTCCAACAATAGTTAACGGGATTAACTTTCCTACAATTTTAAAATCAACTTTTCCTGATCGAATGAAATACATCGCACTCGTAAACGTCCCCATTGTTGCCGCTAATTTATTCGTTGCAATTGCTGAAGCCGGCGTTAAGCCAACAAACATAAGCGCAGGAAGCGAAATTAACCCTCCTCCTCCAACAACGGAATCAATGAAAGCTGCTAAAAAACCGAATGCAATTAATAAAATAATGACTTGAAAACTTAATTCTTCCATGAACTTTACCCCTTACCCCTATTATTTACAACATTTTAAATTATAACAAAATTACATAAGAAAAAAAGCTGTTCCATAGAGGAACAGCCTTCATATTTAATCTAAAATTTTCACAAGTGGTTCATCTTGTTTTGCTTCACGTATAATAATAGCTTCTGGGCGTTCTACAGATTTAATCGTTACTTGTACTTTCATATAATTCGGGAAGTATTCCATAACAAGCCCTGCCACATATTGTGTAAAACCAATTATTTCAGCTTTTCCATTAAACTGGACAGGAATATCAAGCTTCATTTCTCTTAATTCATCATCTCTATACATACCAGTACCAATAACAGCTGTATAGTCGCCTTGGAAATAATCGCTTAGTTTTGCCTTAAAGTTGGATACTCTTGCAAGATCTTCACGTTTATTATCTGTTTTCGCTTGCTCTGATGGGAACAAATAGTATTTCTCATTAATTTGTTTCCAATCTTCAACCGTTTCACTACCTTTTTCTACATTTGCATAAGAAACAAAGTTACCTGGTACGAGCGAAGACTTTGGAGATTGGCGATAAATCGCAAATGTTATCGGAATATTTTTTGTATCAGGTTGTTTTTGATGTATGACTTTCAAAATTTCTTGCGCCATTTTTTTCCCTTCAGCTAACATCTTTTCATCCGGGATTGCAGCTTCACGTGGATAACCATGCTCTTCGTTAAAATATTGAACAGAATTCATTGCTAATCCAACTACCATACCAACACGTTCCTCGCTGTTATCGCCTTTTTTCACATAATAATCATGCTCTAAAATATTTGAAATATATATTGGATTTTTTTTATTTTTCACTTCTAGTGATTCGGATCCCGTTCCTAACGCAGGGTTTAATCCTATATTAGGAAATTTAACTGCATCTTTTTTTAATTTGTCCTCTAGTTCCTTTTGTTCAGCATCTGTACGTTTTCTTTTAACAAGCATCTGTATCACTTGAGTATCTAGAGCACTTCCGCCTTTTAAAAAATTATCTTTCGTATTAAATGATTCTTTTGCAATTCGCATTAATCCTGTTTCAAATTCATCTATATCAAGACGACTATTTAGCCCTTGCACCACTAAACCACGTGCATTTCCACCATCAAATGGAATAGTCGTCTTATAATATTCATCCGAAATAGCGTATTTTGGAACAACTGATTGTTCTTTTGCTTTCCCCGATTTCTCAGCCACTTTTTCATCTTTGTCGGCACCTGCACTACACCCACTTACAAGTAGGCCCAGGCTTAATATCGCTAATGCTATTTTTTTCATGGTAAGTTTGCACCTCTTACTTATTTAGCTCTTGTAAGAACCTCTCTTCATTCCAAACCTCAACATTATGTTTCTCCGCTTGTGCTAATTTCGAACCAGCTGCTTCACCTGCAACAACCAAATCCGTACTCTTACTAACACTTCCTGTTACTTTTCCACCTAATGCCTCAATCTTCTTCTTCGCTTCACTTCGTCCCATAACTTCTAGCTTACCTGTTAAAACAACCGTTTTTCCTGCGAAGTAAGATTCAACATTTTGTAAATCTGCAATTTTTATACCTTTGTATGTCATATTCACGCCATACTCTTTAAACTGCTGTAATAATTCTAATACATCTTCATTATCAAAATATGTCACAACAGATTGAGCCATTTTTTCGCCAATTTCATTAATTGCTTTTAGTTCTTCTTCTGTTGCTTTTACAAGCTCATCCATCGTTTCAAAGTGCTCTGCAAATGTACGTGCTGCTTTCGCTCCAACGTGGCGAATTCCAAGACCAAATAATAATCGCTCTAACGAGTTTTCTTTAGAATTTTCAATTGCTTGTATTAAGTTTGTTGCTGATTTTTCACCAAAACGTTCTAACTGTAATAATTGCTCTTTCGTCAATGCATATAAATCAGCAAATGTACGAATATAATCTGCATCAAAGAGTTGTGTAATGACACGTTCTCCAAGTCCATCAATATTCATCGCATTTCTTGAAACGAAATGGATTAATCCCTCTCGAATTTGAGCCGGACAAGTCGGATTTATACATCGAAGTGCTACTTCTTCTTCTAAACGAACAAGTTCACTCTCACATGCTGGACAATGCGTTGGCATACGGTATTCTTCTTCTTTACCAGTACGCTTATCAAAAATAACGTTCACAACTTCAGGAATAATATCTCCAGCCTTCTTCACAACAACGTAGTCACCAATTCGAATGTCTTTTTCACGAATCAAATCTTCGTTATGTAAAGAAGCACGGCGAACAATCGTACCAGCAACTCTCACTGGCTCTAGCTCTGCAGTCGGCGTTACAACCCCTGTTCGGCCAACACTTAATTCAATGCCTGTTAGTCTCGTTACAACTTCTTCAGCTGGGAATTTATAAGCAATCGCCCATCGTGGACTCTTCGCTGTAGTTCCTAGACTTTCTTGAAGAGCAACATCATCTACTTTTATAACGATTCCATCAATCTCATAATCAAGATGCGGACGTTTTTCTTGCCATTCTTCTACATAAGCTATAACCTCTTCGATTGTTTCACATGTACGGCGATTTGGATTTGTCTTAAATCCGAGTTCACCTAAGAAATCAAGCGATTCACTGTGCGATGGAATTGTTTTTTCTTCTACATTCGCAAGACCGTACACAAACATAGATAAGTTACGCTTCGCTGCAATTTTCGGATCAAGTTGACGTATTGAACCTGCTGCTGCATTACGCGGATTCGCAAATACATCTTCTCCATTTTGCTCTTTTTCTTCATTTAGTTTAACGAATGAACGCTTCGGCATATAAGCTTCGCCTCGTGCTTCTAACGTTACTTCTTCATTTAAACGAAGTGGGATAGCTTTAATCGTTTTTAAATTTTGAGTAATATCTTCACCCGTTACACCATCACCACGTGTCGCCCCTTGAATGAAGCGTCCTTTTTCATAATGAAGCGAAACGGCAAGCCCGTCAATTTTTAATTCACATATATATCTTACATTCGCACCATCAATTCCTTGACATACTCTTCTGTCGAAATCACGTAAATCACCTTCGTTAAATGCATTCCCTAAACTTAACATTGGTGACTTATGTGTTACTTTTTCAAATATATCAAGAATAGTTCCCCCAACGCGAACGGAGGGAGAATCTTCACTCATAAACTCTGGGTTCTCTGCTTCTAATTTTATAAGCTCCTGCATATCACGGTCATATTCCGCATCAGAAACAGAAGGATTGTCTAATACGTGATATTGATAATTAAATGTATTTAACAAATCACGCAGTTCTTCTATACGTTTTTTTGCTATCTCTTTTGACATATCCTCATTCCTTTCTATTGTTTCGTCACAGGTGCAAATTTTGCTAACAAACGTTTAACACCAATCGGGCTTGGGAACGCAATATCTAATTCTTTTGCATCACCTTCACCTTTTACACTTACAACTGTACCGATTCCCCATTTTTGGTGGGAAGCTTTATCGCCTACTGCCCAGCCAATTTGCTCACCGCCTGTCGTCTTAGCTGCTGGACGCGCGAAAGCTGAACGAGAGCGTGTTGCGGTTGTCGTTGTCATTTTACTGCTACTTGTTGTTCTGCCTTTTGCACCAAACGAATTTTCACGCTTCGGCGCTGTTTCATTTAATGATTCCACTAGTTCTGCCGGGATTTCTGTAATGAAGCGAGACGCAGCGTTCATACTTGTTCTACCAAATAAAGTACGCATTTGCGCATTAGATAAATATAGCTCTTCTTCTGCACGAGTAATACCTACATAAGCAAGACGACGTTCTTCTTGCATTTCATCCTCTTCCATAAGAGAACGAGTATGAGGGAATATCCCTTCCTCTAAACCAACAATAAAGACAACCGGGAACTCTAATCCTTTCGCTGAGTGCATCGTCATTAAAATAACTTCTTCACCAGCAGTTGGGTCTTCATCTACACGATCAATATCAGCAACAAGTGCTAAATCTGTTAAGAATGCAACAAGGCTCTTATCTTCACTTTGAGATTCAAATGTTTGCGTAACAGATAAGAACTCGTCTAAGTTTTCTAAACGACCTTCCGCTTCTAAAGAACGCTCATTTTTCAACATATCGCGATAGCCTGTTTTTTCAATAACTTCTTCTACTAATTCTGTAACAGATAAATACTCTTGCATATTTACCCAGTTGTGTAATAAACTTGCGAATTCTTTTACTGCCTTTGTAATTTTTGCACTTACTCCAACATGCTCTATCTCATCAAATACAGCAGTTAATGAAATTCCGTTTTGTACACCGTAATTAATAATTTTATCGATAGAAGTCGCACCAATACCACGCTTTGGCATGTTAATAATACGTGCAAAACTAATTTCATCATCTGGATTACCGATTAAACGTAAGTACGCCAAAATATCTTTAATCTCTTTACGGTCGTAGAACTTAGTTCCCCCAACAATTTTGTACGGAATGTTAGATTTAAGGAAAATCTCCTCGACCATACGAGACTGAGCATTCGTACGATATAGCACTGCAAAATCAGTGTATTTTCGTTTCCCCATTTGAAGATCGTCACGTATTTTTTTCGCAACAAAATATGCTTCGTCCTTTTCAGTTGCAGCACGATAATACGAGATTTTACTTCCAACTTGATTGTCTGTCCATAATTTCTTCGGTTTACGATTCGTATTTTTTTCAATAACAGCATTCGCTGCATTTAAAATATTTTGTGATGAACGATAGTTTTGTTCTAACAAAATTACCTGTGCATTCTCATAGTCTTTTTCAAATGACAAAATGTTAGAAATATCTGCACCACGCCAGCGATAAATAGACTGGTCAGAGTCACCTACAACGCAAAGATTTTTAAAACGTGCTGCCAAATGTTTAACAAGAAGATATTGCGCTTTGTTCGTATCTTGATACTCATCAACATGAATATATTGGAACTTACGCTGATAAAACTCTAATACTTCTGGAACACGTTCAAATAGCTGAATAGTCGTCATAATTAAATCATCAAAGTCTAATGAATTATTTTTCAAAAGACGTTTTTGATACTCTGTGTATACATCGCTCGTTAATTTTTCATATGGATCAGCCATTGTAATTTTTTTTGCATATTTATCCGCAGATAACAGTTCATTTTTTGCATTACTAATACCCGCTAAAATAGAGCGCGGCTCAAATTTCTTCGGATCAATATTGCGCTCTTTCATAATTTTTTTGACTACAGTTAGCTGATCACCTGAATCTAAGATTGTAAAGTTACGATTAATACCAATACGATCGATATCGCGTCGTAAAATACGTACACACATAGAGTGGAACGTCGAAATCCAAATATCTTCTGCTTCTGGTCCCACAAGTTTATCAATACGCTCGCGCATTTCACGAGCTGCTTTATTTGTGAAGGTAATAGCTAGTACATTCCATGGTGCTACACCTTTTTCACCAAGCAAATACGCAATACGGTGTGTTAACACGCGTGTCTTACCACTACCTGCACCTGCCATTAGTAGCAGTGGTCCATTCGTTGTTTGTACTGCTTTTTGTTGCTGTGGATTTAAACCGTTTAATAACTTATCTGTCATACTCATATACGCCTGCACCTACTCTCCTTTTACTGCTTTAACTGTTTTTAACGCCGATTTTATATCATCATAAATAATATTTCCAACAACTACTGTATCAGCATATTGCGCCATTTCTTTCGCCTGTTCTGCATTAGAAATACCACCGCCATAATATAACTTGGCTTGTTTCAATTCTGCTTTTACATTTTTAACAAGTTCAACATCTCCATACGTACCGCTATATTCTAAATAAAATATCGGTAAATGTAATAACTTGTCTGCTAAACGCGCATATGCAATAACGTCATCTTCTGTTAAATCACATTTCGCATCTGTAAGCTGGGCTACTTTCGCTTCGGGATTTAAAACACAATACCCTTCCATAAAAATTTCGTCCCAGTCCATAATATCCCCAAATTCTTTCAATGCCTCATGATGAACACCTGTTACCCATTCTACTTTTCGGCTATTTAAAACACTTGGGATGTAATAAAAATCAAATCCTGGTGTAATTGCTTCTACATCAGAAACCTCTAATACACAAGGAACTGCATATCTACGAATGCTAACTAGCATGTGTAATACGTTATCAATTGTAACTCCGTCACTTCCGCCTACAATAACAGCATCCGTTCCAGACTCACAAATCATTTCTAAATATTCATCACTTAACTCCTTATTTGGATCAAGCTTAAATACATGTTTCCATCCGGAAATATCGTACATGAAAACACCCTTCCTTTTCTCTAGTTATATCTATAGTTCTGTTTAAAATAACAGTTAGTTTTTATCTTGATTTTTTAAAATAGCTATTAAATATTTTTCAAAAAGAAGGATTTAATTTCACCTTCTTTTTATGCATTCTTTCATTATAACAAAAAAAGCTACTGACACACACGCCGAATCCAACATCTTTTTCAACGTCAAATGTTGGATTACATATCCCAAAAATCACACGGGATACTAATAAGAGAAGTAGTATTTACTATTTCAATTTTCATAAAAAGGAGTGTTTTTCTAATGAAGCAAAACATCGGGACAATAAACGCTCTAATTCGAATTACACTTGGGCTTGTCCTCTTCGGATGTAGTGCAACTAAACTTGTACGCAAGCCGTGGTGCACTTGGTCTAACATTTTTCTATGGATTGGTGCAATGAAAGTTGCAGAGGGAATTGTTCGCTTCTGCCCTATTGTTGAAGCGTGGAAATTTGGAAAATACATGAATATGGGAGCATTTAAAATGCCTGGCATGAATTTTACTGAAAAAGGACATGCTAAAGAAGAAGTGAATCAAACTTCCGCTCATGACAAGCCAAAGTCAAAGGGAAGTTATGACGCTTCTGACAAAGAGATTGAGTCAGCGATTGAAGAAATAATCCTGGCAAAACCGCTTTGAATCATTTGTCACGATGCAAGATGCTCTCAAAGGGACTTAGCTGCTGCAGTGGGCGGTTAAGTCTTCTTTATTTTACCATAAAACAGAACGTATATTCTTATTTCTAACTTTAAAATGTACATAAAAGATATCAATCAATAAATTTCAGAAAATTAGGTGCATACCCCTTGCTTAAAATGATATAAAAGTGATATCATTTTTATATCAGGAGGCGATCATATGAAAGAAAAACAAGTATTTTATGTAAATGGTTTTCTCGGTATTATTGGAATTTTGATTTTAGCTGCTATCGGTATATTTTTCCTTGCACAAGAAATTTTCGTAGGAGCAGCACTAACTATTATATTAGCCGCAATTCTCGCTACAGGTATCGGTATTGTTCAACCGAATCAAGCGAAAGTTATTACGTTCTTTGGTAATTATTTAGGAACAATTCGTCAAAATGGTTTATTTTTAACAATTCCATTCGCATTCCGTCAAACTGTCTCATTACGTGTTGAAAACTTTAATAGTAAGAAATTAAAAGTAAACGATGTTGAGGGAAATCCGATTGAAATTGCAGCTGTTATTGTATATAAAGTAGTTGATTCTGCAAAAGCAATGTTCGGTGTTGAACATTACGATCGATTTGTAGAAATTCAAAGTGAAACAGCAATCCGCCACGTCGCAACAAAATATCCTTATGACAATTTCCAAGATGAAACTTGCATTACGTTACGCGGGAATACTGAAGAAATCTCTGAAGAATTAAAGCGTGAGTTAGAAGCGCGCCTTGAAATCGCAGGCGTAGAAGTATTAGAAACTCGTTTAACACATTTAGCTTATGCAACAGAAATTGCCCATGCGATGCTACAACGTCAACAAGCAAAAGCGGTATTAGCTGCTAGAAAAGAGATTGTTGAAGGTGCTGTGAAGATGGCGAAGGATTCAATCCATATGTTAGATGAGGAAGGCGTACTTGAATTAGATGACGAGCGTAAAGCGAATATGGTAAACAACCTATTAGTTGCCATCGTTTCAGATAAAGGTGCGCAACCAGTTATTAATACAGGAAGCCTATACTAAGGGCTATAAGTAATTATGGCTAAAAAGAAAAGCTTTCCATTACGTATTGATCCTGAATTACACGCAGTCATCGAAAAATGGGCAAATGATGAGTTTCGTAGCGTCAATGCACACATCGAGTATTTACTTCGAGAAATGGCAAAGCAAAAAGGAAAATTGAAGAAAGATAAAGATGCATGAACAAACAGCCCACTGAATTTTCAGCGGGCTGTTTTTATACAAAGCAAGTCATCAATAAACTTGCTTAACGCTGCTGTTCTCACACTATCTTTCCGATAAATAAAATAAGTCGGAATAAACCTGTTTTCATGTACTAACGGTGTATGAATACGTTCTTTATGGCTATCAAATTGCTCTGCTACTTCACGTGGTAACATAGACACCCCAAGTCCAGCTTTTACGCATCCAATAATACCGTCTAAAGAATTTAATTCCATTATTTTTTTGGGAACAATCCCTTCAGATAGTAACCATTCTTCTAAAACTTTTCTATAAAAACAACCTGATTGAAAAACGATAAAAGACTGCGATTCCGAATATCCGTTATCCCACAAAACATTCCGCTTTGAAAGTAACATCATTTCCTCTTGGAATACTTCTATCTTTTCTAAAGCTGGATCAGCTATACAATCAGCTACAAATGCCCCCTCTATTTCATATAAGAGTACCTTCTTCGTTAATTCTTCCGTATTGTGCGTTTGCAACATAATTTCCACTTCTGGATAGCGCATATGATAATTAGCTAAAATCGTGGGCAATCTAACAGCTGCTGCTGTTTCCATCGCTCCAATTTTCAATACTCCTCCAGGCTCCGCTGTATGTTTCACTTGCCTTTTTGATTCATTTAATAATTGAATCATTTTTTCAGCGTATGTTAACAACTTTTCTCCGGCTGGTGTTAATGTAACTCCATCTCGATGCCTATAAAATAATTGTGTTTCATATTCAGCTTCTAGCCGTTTTATTTTTGCTGTTATGTTTGATTGAACAAAATTCAACCGAATAGCTGCTCTTGAAATACTTTTCTCCTGCGCGACCATATAAAAAGCTACAAAATCTTGTAAGTTCATTCGTTCATATCCCTTCGTTCATATCATTAATTTTGATATTACATATAAAAAATCAGTATTTTACGCCCCATATATATTCCTCTATCATATATATTAGAAGATATTTCAAGAAGGGAGATTATATGAAAGAAACAAAAACATGGAAAATGATTATAGCTGGGATATGTTCTTTAATAGCTGTCATGGGTATTAGTCGGTTCGCCTACACACCGATTATTTCTTTTATGGAAAAGCAAGCCCATATAGAAGATGACCTCGCTGGATATTTAGCGTCCAGTAATTATCTTGGTTATTTACTTGGGGTATTCTTTATTGGATTCATTACGATAAAAAATCGTGAAAAAATATTACACCTCTGTTTATTCTTCAATGTTCTTTCAACTCTTTGTATGGGCTTAACCTCTTATATCTTTTTATGGTTTCCCCTTCGCTTTATCGGTGGTTTCACAAGTGCAATTGTATTTGTTCTTGCCTCTAGTATTGTTTTAGATTATTTATTTCAAAGTAATAAAGTCATGCTAGGTGGCATGATTTATAGCGGTGTTGGAATTGGCATTATTTTCTCTGGAAGTTTCGCACCTTTATTCAACTCAATTTGGAATTGGCAAGGTGCATGGATTGGGTTAGGACTTATTAGTTTTAGTTTAGCTATCCTTGTATGGAAATGGTTAAGAGAGGACAGTAGACGTACTATACAGCAACCAAAAAGTACTATACAAGCTACATCTCATAGAAAAAACTATTTATTTTGGCTTATTTTAGCTTACGGATTCGAAGGGTTTGGCTATATCATTACAGGGACCTTCCTTGTCACCATTGTAGAAAGAATTACACTATCACCCTTCTATGCATCTTGTAGCTGGATTATTGTCGGTATTGCTGTCATCCCATCTAGTTACATTTGGTCCACTGTTGCTCGGAAGTACGGACCAACACGAGCTCTTACATCCGCCTATATGTTACAAATTATAAGTTTACTTTCTCTACTCCTTATTCCAAACCTTTTTGGGGCATTTCTAAGTGCAGTCCTTCTAGGTGCTACATTCGTCGGAATTACAATTTTAACAACTACAGAAGCAAAACGAATAAGACCGAATGAAAGTAATAAAATCATTGGTTATACGACAGGTGTTTATGGGATTGGCCAAATTATCGGTCCAATCTTTACAGGTATTATTGCAGAGCAAATGCAAAGTTTTTCCCTCCCACTCCTTGTCGCTGCTCTTACGTTAATCATCTCAATACTGCTATTATTAATTGGAGAAATAAGATGTAAGCAGGTAGAGAAAAAGTGTATATAGATACAAATAGTTTATAATCTCTTGAAAAGATTCAACGTACTATACTCTATTTCCTATAAAAAAAGAAGCTAACATATGTTAGCTTCGCGTAATCTCATGCCCAATCGCACGATATCCTATATCACTACGATAAAATAAGCCATCGCTTTCAATCTTTGCGATTTCTTTATACACTCTATCTTTCGCTTCTTGTAAGTCTTTCGCTTTATAAGCAATAAATAGTACACGGCCACCATTTGTTACAAAATCCCCATGTTTCATCGCTGTACCTGAATGAAAGACAATAGCATCTTCTAAACGATCTAATCCTGTAATAATTTCACCTTTTTTATACGCTTCTGGATATCCTTTTGAAGCAAGTACAACACCAATTACTGCTTCCTCTGACCACTCTAACACTAACTCACTTTCATCTAATACAGCGTTACATACATCAACTAAATCATTTTCTAAGCGAGGTAATACAACTTCTGTTTCAGGATCACCAAAGCGTGCATTAAATTCAATTACCTTTGGACCATCATTTGTTAAAATAAGCCCTGCATATAAAATCCCTGTAAACGATCGATTTTCTTGGAGCATCGCTTGAGCAGTTGGATGTAATACGGTTTGAATCGCTTCTTGGACTGCTGATTCTGGAATTTGTGGTACTGGAGAATATGCACCCATTCCGCCTGTATTTGGGCCTTTATCAGCATCAAAAGCTCGTTTATGGTCCTGAGCGATTACCATCGGATGTACAGTTGTTCCATTTACAAATGCCATTAATGAAAATTCTTGTCCATCTAAAAACTCTTCAATAACAACCTTCTTACTTGCCGCGCCGAACTTCACATCTTGTAGCATTTCTTTCACAGCTTGTAATGCCTCTTCAAGCGTCATTGCTACCGTTACCCCTTTACCAGCAGCTAATCCGTCAGCTTTAATAACGATTGGTGCACCAACTTTTTGAATGTACTGTACTGCTTCTTCATAATCGGTAAAAGTTTCGTACGCCCCAGTTGGAATATCATACTTTTTCATAAGCTCTTTTGTAAAAGCTTTACTACCTTCAATAACAGCAGCCGCTTTATTCGGACCAAATACGCGAAGTCCCTCTTCTTTAAAACGATCAACAATTCCATTCATAAGTGGAATTTCTGGTCCAACGAAAGTTAATTCCACATTATTCTCTTTGGCAAATAAAACTAATGCATCAAAATCATTTTCATCAATATCAACTGGTATTGCAACATCTCGCATACCTTCATTACCTGGTGCTACATATACCTTTTTCACTTTTGCAGATTGTGCAAACTTCCAAGCTAAAGCATGCTCACGCCCACCGCGGCCAATTACTAAAACATTCATATTTCATCCCCCAATAATTAAATAAGTACAAACTAGAAGCTATGCTCCTAGTTTGCTTTTTCATATCAATAAAAGGTTATCTTGACCGGACTTTTTAAACATCCATCTCAATAAAGGTTTAAAAAGGAGGATCAAGAGCACCGAGCAGGTCTAGGCGCATTTGCCAGGAGGACACGGAGTGTAGCTTTCCTACATAAGTACCGCACTGGCGATGCAACGACGACATGCGAAGGTTACCTTGACCGGACTTTTTAAACATCCATCTCAATAAAGGTTTAAAAAGGAGGATCAAGAGCACCGAGCAGATCTAGGCGCATTTGCCAGGAGGACACGGAGTGTAGCTTTCCTACATGAGTACCGCACTGGCGATGCAACGACGACATGCGAAGGTTATCTTGACCGGACTTTTTAAACATCCTCTATTAGTGTTTGAAATGACGTACGCCAGTGAACACCATAGCAATCCCATACGTATCTGCCACTTTAATAGAATCTTCATCACGGATCGATCCGCCTGGTTGAATGATTGCTGTAATTCCCGCTTTTGCTGCTTCTTCTAATGTATCTGGCATTGGGAAGAAAGCATCAGATGCAAGCGCGCTACCTTGTGCTTTTTCACCAGCTTGTGTAATCGCGATTTTTGCAGAGCCTACACGGTTCATCTGTCCCGCACCGACACCAATTGTCATGTCATCTTTCGCTAAAACAATTGCATTTGATTTCACATGTTTTACAACTTTCCAAGCTAGTTTTAAATCTTTCCATTCTTGCTCTGAAGGTTCACGTTTCGTTGGAATTGAAATTGTACTTTCATCTAATGATAACGTATCTTCCTCTTGAACGAGAAGTCCACCTTGTACAGAAGTTAGTTTTTTGCTTGCACTTGTCGCTTTTTCAATATTTATAGTTAATAAACGTAAGTTCTTCTTACTTTGCAGCACTTCTAAAGCTTCTTGCGAGAACGAAGGTGCGATAACAATTTCTAAGAAAATTTCATGTAACTTTTCTGCTGTAGCTTTATCAATTTCACGATTTGCTGCAATAATACCGCCGAAGATTGATACTGGATCTGCTTCATAAGCACGAGTATATGCTTCGTGAATATTAGTTCCTACTCCAACACCACATGGATTCATATGTTTTACTGCTACTACTGCTGGTTCTGTAAATTCTTTTACGATGCTAAGCGCTGCGTCTGCATCATTAATATTGTTATACGATAATTCTTTACCGTGTAATTGTTCTGCGTATGCAACAGAAGAAGTTGCTGCGAATGGCGCTTTATAGAAAGTTGCTTTTTGATGTGGGTTCTCGCCATAACGTAAGTCTTGCTTTTTCTCAAATGTCACAGTTAATGTTTCTGGACTTTCTTCACCCATTTGCTCTGTTAAGTAGTTAGAAATTAACGCATCATACGCTGCTGTATGACGGAATACTTTCGCTGCTAGTTTACGTTTCGTTTCCTCTGCTACTTCACCGTTCTCTTTCAGTTCTGCTAACACAATATCATAATCTACTGGATCTACAATTACAGATACGAATTTATGATTTTTCGCAGCAGAGCGAATCATTGTCGGGCCACCGATATCAATATTTTCAATTGCATCAGCAAATGTTACATCAGGCTTAGCGATTGTTTCTTTAAATGGGTATAAGTTAACAACAACAAAATCAATTGCTTGAATACCTAATTCATTCATTTGCGCTACATGTGTTTCATTATCACGAACTGCTAATAGACCACCATGAATATTTGGATGTAAAGTTTTCACACGACCATCCATAATTTCAGGGAAACCAGTTACTTCAGAAATACCAATTACTTGTAAGCCGTTTTCTTCTAGTAACTTTTTCGTACCACCTGTTGAAATAACTTCAATCCCTTGCTCTAGTAACCCTTTAACAAATTCTACTACTCCTGTTTTATCTGAAACACTTACTAATGCACGCTTTTTCATTTATCCTTCACCCCTGGTTGTATGTTAGTTAACAGTTGTTTCTTTCACAGACTGAACAATTTGATTCACTGTATTTACGTATAATTTATGTTCAACTTGCTGAATTTTCTTTTGTAAGCTTTCTCTCGTATCCCCTTCAGAAACAACCACTGCTTCTTGCGCAATAATTGGCCCTGTATCCATACCTGCATCTACATAATGAATTGTTACTCCAGTTACTTTCACACCTGCTTCTAACGCTTGACCGACAGCATCTTTACCCGGAAAGCTCGGTAGTAATGATGGATGAATATTAATAATCTTTCCGCCGTATGCTTCTAGTAACGTCGGCCCGATTAAACGCATATATCCAGCTAAAATAATATAATCAATTTCATATTCTTCTAGCTTCTTTAATATCTCTTTTTCAAACGCTTCTTTGGACTCATATGCTTTCGCTGAAAAAGCGAAACACGGAATATGATGATAATGCGCTCGCCCAACAGCACGTGCTTCTGGTTTATCACATACTAATAAACTAATTTCTGCATCCAATCTTTTTTCTTCTACCGCATTAACGAGAGATTGAAAGTTAGATCCACTTCCAGAAGCAAAAACTGCTAATCTACTCATAGTGCTTTGCCCCCATTAAAAGTAACGCCAGCTCCTTGTACAGTACGTCCAATAATACGAGCCGTTTCTCCTTGCTCTTCAAGAAGACGAACAACTTCTTTTGCATCTTCTTCCTTCACTGCTACTACCATACCAATACCCATGTTAAAAATATTGAACATTTCTTTCTCTTCCAGTTTCCCAACTTCTTGAAGTAAATGGAAGATCGGCTGAATTTTCCAAGATCCTAGTTCAATCTCAGCACCAATTCCTTCTGGCAACATACGTGGGATATTTTCAATAAATCCGCCCCCTGTAATATGCGCCATACCGTATACTTCATGCTTCTTCAATAGTTCTAAAATAGGTTTGACATAAATTTTCGTTGGTTTTAATAATTCTTCACCAAGAGGTAGTTCTAAGCGTCCATAAATACGCTCTAAAGATAGTTCTCCATCTTCTAGTAACACTTTTCGTACTAAAGAGTAACCATTGCTATGAATACCGCTAGATGCTAAGCCAATTAGCACGTGACCAGCTTCAATCTTTTCACCTGTTACAATTTTCTTTTTATCAACAATCCCAACTGTAAAACCAGCTAAATCATATTCTTCCGTAGAATACATTCCTGGCATTTCAGCTGTTTCTCCACCGATTAATGCACAACCAGCTTGGCGACAGCCCTCTGATATACCTTTGACGATGTTTTCAATTTTACTAGGTTCAGCTTTACCACAAGCAATATAATCAAGGAAGAAAAGCGGCTCTGCTCCTTGGACAACAATATCATTTACACACATTGCTACTGCATCAATACCAATTGTGTCATGTTTATCTGCCATAAAAGCGAGCATCAATTTTGTTCCCACGCCATCTGTTCCAGATACTAATACAGGTTCTTCTAATGCAAATTTTGATAGATCAAACATACCTCCAAAACCGCCTAAACCGCCTAGTACTTCTTTTCTCATAGTTGTTTGTACGTGTTTTTTCATGCGAGATACCGCTTCATATCCAGCTTCAATATCTACTCCTGCTTGCTTATATGCATTCGCCATCGTTATTTACACCTCGTCTTTTAATTTCTCCCCATCCAGGGCGGGCCGTTTTAAGAAAAAAGCTAGCTTCTACAGCAAAAGAAGTAGAAGCTTTTTTCACTTTTCTTATTTCATACTTTCTAAAAGCTCTTGCTCATAATCATAAAGAGCTGTTGGATAGTCCCCATTAAAGTAAGCCATGCATAGGCCGCCATATTTCCCTTCATATGGACGTCCAATTGCATCTACTAATCCATCTTCGCTTAAAAATGTTAAAGAATCTGCTCCGATCATTTCGCGGATTTCTTCTACTGTATTATTTGCTGCAATTAATTCTTTTCTCGTTTGAATATCAATGCCATAGAAACATGGATATTTCAGAGGTGGTGAAGCAATTCTTACATGAACTTCTGTCGCTCCAGCCTCACGAAGCATACGAACAATTCGTTTACTTGTCGTTCCTCTTACGATAGAGTCATCAATCATAACAACTCGTTTCCCCTCAACCACACCTCTTACTGCGGAAAGCTTCATCTTAACCCCTTGCTCACGCAGTTCTTGAGAAGGCTGGATAAAAGTACGTCCAACGTAACGATTTTTAATTAATCCTAATTCATACGGAATGCCTGTTGCCTCCGCATAGCCAATCGCAGCTGAAATACTAGAGTCTGGTACACCAGTAACAACATCCGCTTCAATAGGAGCTTCCGCTGCTAAACGTTTTCCCATATTTTTACGCGCTGCATGAACGTTAACACCAGCAATATTAGAATCTGGTCGTGCAAAGTAAATATATTCCATACTACAAATCGCATGTTCTACATCGTTTGTGAAACGATCTACGTGAATTCCTTCATCATTAATGATAAGTAATTCACCAGGTTCTACATCGCGAATGTATGTTGCACCTACTACATCAAAAGCACATGTTTCAGATGCTACAACGTAAGCATCCCCCATCTTTCCAATTGAAAGCGGACGGAATCCATTTGGATCTAACGCAACGATCATTTCATTTCCAGTTAGTAAAAGATACGCAAACGCACCTTTCACTTTATTTAGAGCCTCTTTTACACTTTCAATTAAAGAGTCTTTCGTACTACGTTTAATAAGATGTAAAAGTACCTCTGTATCTGAACTAGTTTGAAAAATACTTCCCTCTGCTTCTAATTCACGACGAAGCATTTTTGCGTTAATTAAATTTCCGTTATGAGCTAACGCCATACTATGATCGGAAAAACGGAACAACAATGGTTGAACGTTAGCAACTTCACTTCCACCAGCTGTTGCATATCGTACATGTCCGATTGCTGATTTTCCATTTAATCCTTCTAACTCACCTCTTGAAAACACTTCTGATATTAAACCTAATCCCTTGTGACCGACGATTTTTTCCCCATTATTTACGACAATGCCTGCGCCTTCTTGCCCACGGTGCTGTAAACTGTGCAATCCGTAGTATGAAACTTGTGCTGCATTTTCATGCCCCCAAATTCCGAAAACGCCACATTCTTCGTTTAACCCCTTTATTTCAGCAAGCATGGGATTGCCCCTTTCCAAGCCTTTCTTATTTCATCTACATTTGCTGTAAGTAATACTTCATTTTCTTCATTATGAATTGTTACTTCATTTGTACTTGTTACTTCGCCAACTTGGATTGCTTCTACCGCTTTCTCAAACGCCTCTTTATTTTCACGTTTTACAGTTATCACGAAGCGAGACTGTGATTCAGCGAATAATGCTGCTGTTGCTTCTCCATCTAATTTCACAGTAGCACCTAAGCCGTTAGCACCAATTGCACTTTCTGAAATTGCAACTGCTAAACCACCCTCAGCAACATCATGTGCAGATTGAACAAGACCAGCTTGAATTGCTTCTAATACTTGTTTTTGGCGTTTTAATTCTACATCTAGATCGATACTTGGTGATTGACCGAAAATTTTTCCGTGAATCATTTTCTGTAATTCACTTCCGCCAAACTCAGCTTTCGTCTCACCGATTATATAAACTAAATCACCAGCTTGCTTAAACTCTTGTGTTGTTACATGTTTTAAGTCATGTACAAGTCCGACCATCCCAACAGTTGGTGTTGGATATACAGCTTCGCCACTACGTTCGTTATACATCGATACGTTTCCGCCGATAACTGGTGTTTGTAATGTGCGACAAGCTTCACTCATACCGTCTACTGATTTCTCAATTTGCCAGAAGATTTCTGGTTTTTCTGGGTTACCGAAGTTTAAGCAATCTGTAATTGCAAGTGGCTCACCGCCAGAGCATACGATATTACGCGCTGCCTCTGCTACCGCAATTTTACCGCCCACTTCTGGATCTAAATAAATGTAGCGAGAGTTACAATCTGTCGTCATTGCTAATCCTTTTTCTGTACCACGTACACGTACAACTGCTGCATCTGAACCTGGTGTAACAACTGTGCTTGTGCGAACTTGATAATCATATTGATCATAAACCCACTCTTTACTTGCAATCGTCGGTTGTTGTAATAGAGCGAATAACGTTTCTTTATAATTTTCTACTTTTGGTGTTTCCATTTTCATTGCCTGGAATTCAGCAAAGTATGCTGCTTCTTTTGATGGTTTATGATAAATTGGTGCTTCTTCTGCAAGAGCATCTGCTGGTACTTCAGCTACCTTTTCACCTTTATGGAATAAACGAAGCATTTTGTCTTCCGTTACTTTCCCCATCGTAACGGCTGCAAGACCATACTTCTCAAATAAATCTACTATTTCTTGCTCTCTACCTTTTTTCACAACGATTAGCATACGTTCTTGTGATTCAGATAGCATCATTTCATATGGTGTCATTCCTGTTTCACGCTGTGGTACATCATCTAAGTACATTTCAATACCCATTCCTGCTTTACTTGCCATTTCTGCAGAAGATGATGTTAAACCAGCTGCACCCATATCTTGAATTCCAACAAGTGCATCTGATTGGATTAGCTCTAAGCAAGCTTCAATAAGAAGTTTCTCCATAAATGGATCTCCTACTTGAACTGCTGGACGCTTCGCCTCTGAGCTTTCAGATAACTCTTCAGATGCGAATGTTGCACCGTGAATACCGTCACGACCAGTTGATGCTCCTACGTACATTACCGTATTTCCAGCACCGTGCGCTTGCCCTTTTTTAATATCTTCATGATTAATTAAGCCTACGCACATTGCATTTACAAGTGGATTTCCTTCATAACATGGATCAAACTGTACTTCGCCGCCAACAGTTGGAATACCGATACAGTTACCGTACCCTGCAATCCCTGCTACTACTTCTTCGAATAAATATTTCACACGTGGTGATTGTAATTCCCCAAATCGAAGTGAGTTTAATAGAGCTACTGGGCGTGCTCCCATAGAGAATACGTCACGGATAATACCACCAACGCCTGTTGCTGCTCCTTGATATGGTTCAATAGCAGAAGGATGGTTATGACTTTCCATTTTAAATACAACCGCTTGATTATCACCGATGTCTACAATTCCAGCACCTTCCCCAGGTCCTTGCAAGACGCGCTCACCTGTTGTTGGGAATTTTCGAAGCACTGGTTTTGAATTTTTATAACTGCAATGTTCAGACCACATAACAGAGAATAACCCTGTTTCTGTATAATTTGGCAGACGGCCTAAAATCTTTTCAACCATGGCAAACTCTTCGTCTGTTAGCCCCATTTCCGCATATATGCGCTCTTCTTTAATTTGTGTTGGATTTGGTTCAAGCATTAACGACATATGTTTCCCTCCACTGTTTTAAGATAGATTGAAAGACTTTTAGCCCTTCGGCACCGCCAAGTAATTCATCTACAGCACGCTCTGGATGTGGCATCATACCAAGTACATTTCCTTTTTCGTTTACAATACCAGCAATATCTGAAACGCTTCCATTCGGGTTTTCTACGTAACGGAATGCGATTTGATTATTCTCTTCTAATCTTTTAAGCGTTTCTTCATCACAATAGTAATTCCCCTCACCATGTGCAATTGGAATATTAATTACTTCATCTTTTTCATATTGTGATGTAAACATCGTTTCATTATTTTCAACACGTAACTGAACTGTTCGGCACATAAATTTTAAGTTTTCGTTTCTCATTAACGCTCCTGGTAGTAATCCTGATTCAACAAGAATCTGGAATCCATTACATACACCTAAAATCGGCTTTCCTTGCTCAGCAGCTTTTTGTACTGCTTTCATTGCATTAGCAAAGCGAGAAATAGCACCGCAGCGTAAGTAGTCACCGTAAGAGAATCCACCTGGTAGTAAAATTGCATCATATTCATCTAAATTCTCTGTATCGTGCCAAACGTAATCTACTTCTTCGCCAAGCTCATCTTTAATTGCATGGAACATATCGACATCACAGTTCGAACCTGGAAATACTATTACGGCAAATTTCACTGTGCGACAACCTCCTCAACTTCATAACGGAAGTCTTCCATTACAACGTTCGCTAATAGTTTTTCACACATTTCTTTTACCTTGCTATCTAAGTCAGATACAGATTTATCAATTGTTAGTTCCATGTACTTTCCGATTCGAACGTCTTGTACTTCTGTGAATGAAAGACTATGAAGAGCTCCTTTTACCGCTGTTCCTTGTGGATCTAATACGCTTTCTCTTAATGTTACATATACCTTAACTTTATACATGTGAAATTCCCCCTAAACGTTTTAAAATCTCTTCATAAGCATCTGTTAAATTTCCAAGATCGCGACGGAATACGTCTTTATCAAACTTCTCATTGCTCGTTTCATCCCATAAACGGCAAGTATCTGGTGAAATTTCATCCGCTAATATGATTTCTCCCTCTTCCGTTACACCAAACTCTAATTTGAAATCTACTAATCTTACACGACAGCTTGCGAAATGATCAATCAACACTTGATTGATTTGTAGAGCCATATCTCGTAATACGCTTACTTGCTCTGGCGATGCAACGTTTAATACACGAATATGATCTTCCGTTACAAGCGGATCTCCTAAATTATCATCTTTGAAGTAAAATTCTACGATTGGTTCTGCAAGTACAGTTCCCTCTTCCATTCCTAATCGTTTTGAAAGACTTCCTGCAATTACATTTCTTGTGACAACTTCTAAAGGAATAATACTCACTTTTTTAACAAGTTGTTCTGTTTCAGATAACTTCTCAACAAAATGTGTTTTAATTCCTACTTCTTGTAACTTTCTGAACAATAAAGTTGTAATTTCATTGTTCAAACGACCTTTTCCTGTAATCGTCTCTTTTTTCTCCCCATTGAAAGCAGTCGCACTATCTTTGTACTCTACCCAAACCATATCTGCTGATTCTGTACGATAAATTCTTTTTGCCTTACCTTCATACAGCAATTCTAGCTTTTGCATTTCGCAAGCCCCCTGTAGTTTGAAAAATGTGAATAATATTTTTATAAAGAATGGCACAGAATGACTCTATTCTGTGCCATATGAAATTTTACGCTTCGTTTAATCCAAGGCGTTCAAAGATTGTATCAACGTGTTGCATATGATGCTCATAGTTGAAGCATTCATTAATTTCTTCTTGTGTTAACTTGCTTGTAATGCGCTCATCAGCTTCTACAAGCTCTTTAAATTGTACTTGTGTTTCCCAAGCTTCCATCGCTTTAGGCTGTACGATATCATAAGCTTCTTCACGTACCATACCTTTGTCGATTAGTGTAAGCATTACGCGCTGAGAATAAATTAAGCCGTATGTTCTTGTCATATTGCGTTTCATATTCTCTGGGTATACAGTTAAGTTTTTAACGATATTACCAAAGCGATTTAACATGTAATTTAATGCGATTGTAGCATCTGGTAAAATTACGCGTTCTGCTGAAGAGTGAGAAATGTCACGCTCATGCCACAATGGAACATTCTCATAAGCTGTCATCATATAACCGCGGATAACACGAGCTAAACCAGTCATATTTTCAGATCCAATTGGATTACGCTTATGTGGCATTGCAGAAGAACCTTTTTGGCCTTTTGCGAAAGCTTCTTCAACTTCACGTGTTTCACTCTTTTGTAAGCCACGAATCTCAACTGCCATCTTTTCGATAGATGTTGCGATTAATGCAAGTGTTGACATGTAGTGTGCGTGACGATCACGTTGCAATGTTTGTGTTGAAATTGGTGCTGCTTCTAATCCTAGATTTTCACAAACATATTTTTCTACGAATGGATCGATATTTGCATATGTACCAACCGCACCAGATAGTTTACCAACACGAACTGTATCAGCAGCTTGTTTGAAACGCTCTACGTTACGTTTCATCTCTTCATACCAAAGACCAAGTTTTAAACCGAATGTTGTTGGTTCTGCATGAACACCGTGTGTTCTTCCCATCATGATTGTGTATTTATGCTCTTTCGCTTTGTTAGCTAAAATGCTTACAAAGTTCTCTAAGTCTTTTAATATAATTTCATTCGCTTGTTTTAAGATGTAAGATAATGCTGTATCTACTACATCTGTAGATGTTAAACCGTAATGAACCCATTTACGTTCTTCACCTAGTGCTGGCGTTTCTGATACAGCACGAGTGAATGCAACTACATCATGACGTGTTTCTTTTTCAATTTCATAAATACGATCAATATCAAATGATGCATGTTCACGAATTTTTTTAACATCTTCTTTTGGAATATCGCCAAGCTCAGCCCATGCTTCACAAGCTAAAATCTCAACTTCTAACCACGCTTTAAATTTGTTCTCTTCCGTCCAAATCGCACCCATTTCAGGGCGTGTATAACGACTAATCATCTTTTTCCCTCCAACAGTTGTTCTTGATGGTCCCAAATATGCAAACTCTTCGCTTTTTCTAGAGCGACTTCAATATTATCATTTAAAATATTAACATGCCCCATTTTTCGCTGTGCTTTTGCTTCTTCTTTTCCATACAAGTGTAAATAGCACCCGGTTAATCTATTCACTTGTCTTAGGACCCCTTCTATATGTTCGCCTAAAATGTTTACCATGACAACTGGTTTTAACAAATTTGTTTCTCCTAGAGGTAAATTACAGATTGCTCGAATATGTTGACCAAATTGGCTCGTTTCACATGCATCCTGTGTATAGTGTCCTGAATTGTGAGGTCTTGGTGCTAATTCATTAATGTAAATCTCACCATTAGCTGTAGCAAACATCTCTACAGCTAGTGTTCCCACAAGTTTTAATTCATCCGCAAGTACCTTTGCATAAGCAATTGCTTTTTGAGAAAGCTCTTCTGTAATACGAGCTGGAACGATAGATTCATGCAAAATGTTATTTACATGAATATTTTCCGCTACCGGAAATACTTTCGTTTCACCACTTACACTACGAATCACAATAACGGATACTTCTTTTTCAAAAGGCACCCATTTCTCTAAAATACACTCTGCTTTATCCACAAGATCTCTTGCTGTCTCAACATCAGCCTCACTTCTTAAAACAACTTGCCCTTTCCCATCATATCCACCTGTCGTCGTTTTTAAGACGGAAGGGAATGATAACTCAGCAATTGCTTCTGTAAGCTGATCTTGATTTTGAACTAATCTATACGTTGCTACTGGTAACCCAGCCTTCTCAATTGCATTCTTTTCTGTAAAACGATTTTGCGTTTTATTTAACAACTGGCTACCTTGTGGCAAGTAAGCATGTTTTTCAAGCCATTGTAAACATCTATAATCAATATTCTCAAATTCATATGTGACAACATCACTTATCTCTGCTAAATGCTGAATTGCCTTTAAATCGTCATACGGTGCAACAATTTCAATATCAGCAACTTGTGCACATGGTGAATGCTTTGTAGGATCTAAAACAGCAATTTTATATCCCATCTCCTTGGCTGCCAATGCCATCATTCTTCCTAGCTGGCCGCCTCCAATAATGCCGATTGTTTTTCCAGGTAAAATGATTCTCGTCATACTAGCTCACTACCTTCACGCACATCTTTTTCAATCGCTTCTCGTCTCAATTCTAATGCATCACGTATATCATCATGGAATGATCCAAGTATTTGTGCAGCAAGTAATCCAGCATTCGTTGAACCGGCTTTACCAATTGCAACAGTTGCAACTGGAACACCTCCTGGCATTTGGACGATGGATAATAATGAATCTAAGCCGTTTAATGCTTTTGATTGAACTGGAACTCCAATTACAGGAAGATTTGTCTTCGCTGCAACCATTCCTGGTAAATGTGCTGCTCCACCAGCTCCAGCAATAATAACTTTCAATCCACGTTCACGAGCCGTCTCTGCATATTCAAACATATAATCCGGAGTCCGATGAGCGGATACAACTTTTTTCTCATACGGTATATTTAATTCATCTAAAATGTCACAAGCATATTTCATTGTTTCCCAGTCTGATGTACTTCCCATTATGACTCCAACTAGTGATTTCATATTAGAATCCCCCCGATTCAAATAAAAAAAGCCTGAAATAGAACAGTTTCTCTTTTACTATGAGAGAAAGCGCTCTACTCAGGCATACGTATCCCTTGTGAATAGAAAAATACCGAGTGACTTTCCCTCATAGTCTAACGAATAACGGTCGTTAGGTAGAGACTTGCAGGCCATATCCCCGCGATTATATGAGGTCTTATATTATTGTTTCTATGGCTATATTAACAATATTTCATAAACGATGTCAATAAATAATCGAATGTTTTTTTATTAGTAGTCAATAACGTTCGTGTTTTAGTTATATTCAAAACAAGAATTGCAACTATATGCAAGAAGAAAAGGGAATTAGAATATATATTTCTAGAGATCTATTTACTTATAATCGTTTATATAGTACTTCAGTATGTTTTAAATCACAATATGTACAATCTTGTATTCTACACATCAATAGAACTTTTATTATAACGATTTAATTTCTAAGGAGGATAAACATGAAAGAAAGAACTACGCTATTATCCTATTTATTTTTTCTATCGCAGTAATTGTTGTAATTATTGAATACTTATTTATAGCATCTCATTATTTAAAATATATACTTATGATAGAAATAATGTGTCCTATTTTAAGTATTACTTTAGCGGCATTAGGAAAATCAGGAACACAAAAAATCATTGCTATTATTTTAAACAGTCTCTATTTCATTCTTTTTTCGTCTTTAGCGTTTTTAAATTTATGGATTATAACATCCGGTAAATAAAAATAAACACAAAAAAACCTAAGTCGAAACGACTTAGGTTTTTGCTTGGCGACGTCCTACTCTCACAGGGACAAGGTCCCAACTACCATCGGCGCTAGAGAGCTTAACTTCCGTGTTCGGTATGGGAACGGGTGTGACCTCTCTGCCATCATCACCAAACTATGAAGGCATATTCCTTCAAAACTAGATAACATTTGCTACATATTATATGGTTAAGTCCTCGATCTATTAGTATTCGTCAGCTCCACATGTCACCATGCTTCCACCTCGAACCTATCAACCTGATCATCTTTCAGGGATCTTACTAGCTTACGCTATGGGAAATCTCATCTTGAGGGGGGCTTCATGCTTAGATGCTTTCAGCACTTATCCCTTCCGCACATAGCTACCCAGCTATGCCCTTGGCAGAACAACTGGTACACCAGCGGTGCGTCCATCCCGGTCCTCTCGTACTAAGGACAGCTCCTCTCAAATTTCCTACGCCCACGACGGATAGGGACCGAACTGTCTCACGACGTTCTGAACCCAGCTCGCGTACCGCTTTAATGGGCGAACAGCCCAACCCTTGGGACCGACTACAGCCCCAGGATGCGATGAGCCGACATCGAGGTGCCAAACCTCCCCGTCGATGTGGACTCTTGGGGGAGATAAGCCTGTTATCCCCGGGGTAGCTTTTATCCGTTGAGCGATGGCCCTTCCATGCGGAACCACCGGATCACTAAGCCCGACTTTCGTCCCTGCTCGACTTGTAGGTCTCGCAGTCAAGCTCCCTTATGCCTTTGCACTCTACGAATGATTTCCAACCATTCTGAGGGAACCTTTGGGCGCCTCCGTTACACTTTAGGAGGCGACCGCCCCAGTCAAACTGCCCACCTGACACTGTCTCCCGGGTCGATAAGACCCGTAGGTTAGAATTTCAATACAGTCAGGGCGGTATCCCACCAGCGCCTCCACCGAAGCTAGCGCTCCGGTTTCAATGGCTCCCGCCTATCCTGTACAAACTGTACCAAAATTCAATATCAGGCTACAGTAAAGCTCCACGGGGTCTTTCCGTCCTGTCGCGGGTAACCTGCATCTTCACAGGTACTATAATTTCACCGAGTCTCTGGTTGAGACAGTGCCCAAATCGTTACACCTTTCGTGCGGGTCGGAACTTACCCGACAAGGAATTTCGCTACCTTAGGACCGTTATAGTTACGGCCGCCGTTTACTGGGGCTTCAGTTCAGAGCTTCGCTTACGCTAACCCCTCTCCTTAACCTTCCAGCACCGGGCAGGTGTCACCCCCTATACTTCGCCTTACGGCTTCGCAGAGAGCTGTGTTTTTGCTAAACAGTCGCTTGGGCCTATTCACTGCGGCTTTCCGTTAAGAAAGCACCCCTTCTCCCGAAGTTACGGGGTCATTTTGCCGAGTTCCTTAACCAGAGTTCTCTCGCACACCTTAGGATTCTCTCCTCGCCTACCTGTGTCGGTTTGCGGTACAGGCACCTTTTATCTCGCTAGAAGCTTTTCTTGGCAGCGGGGAATCAAAGACTTCGCTCCATAAGGAGCTTCCCCATCACAGCTCAGCCTTCACGATAAGCGGATTTGCCTACTTATCAGCCTAACTGCTTGGACGTGCACAACCAATCGCACGCTTCTTCTATCCTTCTGCGTCCCTCCATTGCTCAAACGATAAAGAGGTGGTACAGGAATATCAACCTGTTGTCCATCGCCTACGCCTGTCGGCCTCGGCTTAGGTCCTGACTAACCCTGAGCGGACGAGCCTTCCTCAGGAAACCTTAGGCATTCGGTGGACGGGATTCTCACCCGTCTTTCGCTACTCATACCGGCATTCTCACTTCTAAGCGCTCCACCAGTCCTTCCGGTCTGACTTCACTGCACTTAGAACGCTCCCCTACCACTGATACCATTGGTATCAATTCGCAGCTTCGGTGGTGTATTTAGCCCCGGTACATTTTCGGCGCAGAGTCACTCGACTAGTGAGCTATTACGCACTCTTTAAATGGTGGCTGCTTCTAAGCCAACATCCTAGTTGTCTAAGCAACTCCACATCCTTTTCCACTTAATACACACTTTGGGACCTTAGCTGGCGATCTGGGCTGTTTCCCTCTTGACTACGGATCTTATCACTCGCAGTCTGACTCCTAAGGATAAGTCATTGGCATTCGGAGTTTGACTGAATTCGGTAATCCGATGAGGACCCCTAGTTCAATCAGTGCTCTACCTCCAAGACTCTTACACTTAAGGCTAGCCCTAAAGCTATTTCGGGGAGAACCAGCTATCTCCAGGTTCGATTGGAATTTCTCCGCTACCCACACCTCATCCCCGCACTTTTCAACGTGCGTGGGTTCGGGCCTCCATTCAGTGTTACCTGAACTTCACCCTGGACATGGGTAGATCACCTGGTTTCGGGTCTACGACCACGTACTAAACGCCCTATTCAGACTCGCTTTCGCTGCGGCTCCGCCTCTTCAGCTTAACCT
>NZ_JBXAEZ010000009.1:0-205530 GCF_058792475.1 Bacillus sp. MT94
GCCCAGTACAATACCGGACTCACTTTTATCAAGCTGCCTAATGAAATAACCGTGTCTAACTTTTAGGGGTCACTTCATAAATGACTTTTAGAACGCTCTTTTACTATTAAATTAAATAGAGAAGAATAAGAAAAGTGGTACTTACATATAGTAGATGTGGGAGAATTCGTATAGTAGTAATAGATTGTTATTGAAGTAAATAAATTAATTATTATGAATGTTTTTAAAAATACTTTACAATTCGAGAAAAATTAGTAGAATGATAATTAGTAATAATTTTCTGATAATTTAAATTAGAAATCTCTCAAAGTTAGTTTCGTACATATAATTGGGGAGGGTACAAGAATGAAGAAAAAGATGAAAAAGTTTACGGCGGTTGTAGCGCCAGTATTAGCAATGAGTGTGGCGTTAACAGCATGTTCTGGATCTTCTGGTGGGGAGAAGAAAACGACTACGACGTCTAATAGTGGCGGGGAAGAGAAAAAATCCGATATTAAATATGCGGCACAGCAAGTAATGAATCGTACAGAAACGAATGAAATTCCGACGATGGATACTTCTAAAAATACAGATACGTTAGGTTCTCAAATTTTAGGAAACACGATGGAAGGGTTATATCGTCTAGATAAAGATAACAAGCCAATTCCAGCGGCGGCAGAATCTAGTACGAAAAGCGAGGATGGCAAAAAATATACATTCAAATTACGAAAAGATGCAAAATGGTCAAACGGTGATCCTGTAACAGCGAAAGATTTCGTATTTGCATGGCAACGTCTAGTAGATCCAAAAACAGCTGCTGAGTATGCGTTTATTGCTTACTATCTTAAAAATGCAGAGGCAATAAATCAAGGGAAAGCAGAAGTTTCTACATTAGGTGTAAAAGCGGTAGATGATTATACGCTGGAAGTTGAACTAGAGAGACCAGTACCATATTTCTTAAATTTAATGGCATTCGCGTCATACTATCCATTAAATGAAAAGTTCGTAAAAGAAAAAGGAGATAAATACGGTTTAGAGTCTGATACGACAGTTTATAATGGACCGTTTGTACTTACTGATTGGAAGCATGAACAAGGTTGGAAATTAAAGAAAAATGATCAGTATTGGGATAAAAAGACTGTAAAACTAGAAGAAATCAACTATAGTGTAGTAAAAGAACCAGCTACAAGAGTAAAT
This sequence comes from Bacillus sp. MT94, assembly GCF_058792475.1. Taxonomy (NCBI): domain Bacteria; kingdom Bacillati; phylum Bacillota; class Bacilli; order Caryophanales; family Bacillaceae; genus Bacillus; species Bacillus sp. MT94. The sequence continues at coordinate 1,177 of NZ_JBXAEZ010000009.1, forward strand.
TTATATGATACAGGTGCGATTGATTTTACACTTTTATCAGGTGAATTTGTTGATAAGTATAGAAATAATAAAGAAGAGTTTGGTGCATATTCAGAAACAAGTACGTTTTACTTGCGTCTAAATCAAAAACGTGGTGGGCAAGATACACCGTTAAAGAGTAAAAAATTACGTGAAGCAATTGCATTATCAATCGATAAGAAAGCTTTAACGAATGTCATTTTAAATGATGGTTCAAAACCAGTGGATTATTTAGTACCAAAAGGTTTAGCAGCTGGACCAGATGGTAAAGATTTCGCAGAAACGTTTAAAAATGGTTTAAAACAAGACTCTAAAAAGGCAGCAGCAGCCTGGGAAGCTGCGAAAAAAGAACTTGGAAAAGATCAAGTGACAATAGAGCTATTAAATTATGATACTGGTAATGCGAAAAAGGTTGGGGAGTATGTAAAAGATCAAATTGAAAAGAATTTAAAGGGTGTAACAGTAAATATTAAACTTCAGCCATTTAAGCAAAAACTAAAATTAGAATCAGACCAAGATTATGATTTCTCATATGGCGGCTGGAATCCAGATTATGCGGATCCAATGACATATCTTGATATGTTTGAAACGAAAAATTCACAGAATCAGATGAGCTATTCAAATTCAAAATATGATGACATTATTAATAAAAGTAAGACGGAATGGATGGCTGATGCAAAAAAACGTTGGACAGAGCTAGGGAAAGCAGAAAAACTGTTACTTGAAGAAGATGTAGCGCTCGTACCTTTATATCAAAGTGGTAGATCGTATGTTATGAAACCAAATGTAAAGGGAATTGTAAAACATAATATTAGTCCGGAATATAGTTTCAAATGGGCGTATGTAGAAGAGAAATAATAAAGTGAAATTTTAACCAGTGGGGATTTTTCCTCATTCCCCTGTGAAAGAAAAGAGCATTTTCAAGTTGCGGTATCGCACTTGAAAATGCTTTTTTTCTATGCACGATTTTTTTCTGGATGAATATATGTATTATAGAAAACTTGAAGGAGAGTCCTATGAAACGAAACACATACATCGATTTCCTAGCTTATTACGGAATAGGAAGTGCTCATCCTGGTGGTTTTACGTTAACAAAACAATTGTTAGCACAACTGCCTTTTAAATATGGAGCGAATGTCCTTGAGATAGGTTGCGGTACGGGGAAAACAGCGGCATATATGACAAGGGAATTTGGTTATAAAGTAACAACTGTTGAAAAGAATGAAATTATGATTCAAAAGGCAAAAGATAGATGGTTGTTTGAAGGGTTAGATATACAATTAATTGAAGGAAGTGTAGAGCAATTACCTTGTTTGAATAACTCATTTGAGTTCGTACTTGGAGAATCAATCATCGCTTTTACAGAGAAAGAAAGGGTTATCTCGGAGTGTTACCGTGTATTACAGCAGGACGGTAAGCTTGTTGTCATTGAAATGATTATTGATAGGCACATTGATAAGGATGAGGAAGAAAAAATCGCCCAATTATATGGCATGAAAGAACTATTAACTGAGAATGAGTGGGTACAATTATTTCAGAAAGCAAATTTTAAAAGAATTACAATTGCTGGCGGTGGCACGATTGCAGAAACGATCTCTGGTTATGTAGAAGAGCCAGAGTGGAATGTATCCTCACATATTCCGAATGAGTTATATGAGGCGTGGGTACAGCATGAAAATGTACGGCTTATGTACCAACACATTTTAGGGCATCGTATTTTTATATGTGAAAAATAAAGAGAAAGAGTTGGCTAAAGGTAGTCAACTCTTTACTATGTTAAATGAAAAATAATGCAGCTAATGTAATTCCGAAGATGAAACCAAATCCGAGTTCAACACCCCAGCCACAACCGCCGCCACCCCAGCCGCCGCCACCACAACTACCGCAACCACGGCCACCACATCCGCAACTGCTGAATCCACCACCGCATCCAAATCCGCAACTATCACATCTGCTAAGGCCGCCGCAAAGGTCACAACCACCGTTTGCATAAGCATCATAGTATCCGAATCCTGAATCAAAAGATGAGCGCTGTTGCACCGGTTCGATCCATACAGAGTTTTTTGTCAAATCGATTATTTTACCTAAATGTATACGGCCATCACGGTCTTCAATCCGAACAACCTTTCCGAAATAACGTCGGCATGTATCATAACATTTTTGTCTATGCATGTTCTTTCCTCCTTCCGCATTACAGTAATACGATATGTAAGGGGGACAAGTGCGGCTTGTACGAATGTCCTATCTATCATAATTGTTATAGGAAAGGGGAAATATAAGAAGAGGATATATAAGGAGGAAAAGGCATGAAATCTACAGATCAGTTTCAGACATACGAAGTACCGTGGGAAGAATTTATTGAAGCGTTGCGAGAGGAAATGAAGAAGCAAGTAGGGGCAGATATTATTGATACAGTAGTTTGCAATTTAGAAGATGGTTTTGAAGTGTATACATATGTGCAGGGGGATTTAGATTTTGAATATAAAGAAGGGCTTGAGAGAAAATACGGAAGTGATGCGAAGATACCTAATGTGTTAACGATAATGTTATTAGCTAGTATTTATAATACAAGTGAAGCGAATATACGCTTGCATGCGGACAATAAAGAAAATCCGATTGTTGAAGTGTATGTAAAGCAATGAAACACGCTGTGAAAAGCGTGTTTTTTATTTATATGATAAAATGTTAGAAAATTGAGAAAGAAGGTGAAGGATTGGGAATTAAACATCTTAATTTAACAGTTACAGATGTAACAGCATCTAGAGCGTTTTTAGAGAGGTATTTTGGTTTGATTTGTAGTGGAACAAGGAGGAATGCCTTTGCAGTTATGCGTGATAATGATGGATTTATACTAACTTTAATGAAAGGAAAAGAAGTTCAGTATCCAAAAACATTTCATGTAGGATTTCCACAAGAAAGTGAAGAACAAGTAGATAAGATAAATCAAAGATTGAAGGAAGATGGATTTTTGGTGGAGCCTCCTAAGCATGTCCATGCGTATACGTTTTACGTTGAAGCACCTGGTGGATTTACAATAGAAGTGATGTGTTAAGTCAAAAATCAAACTTTTTGTTATGTGTTTTTAAAATAAAAAGTAGGAAAAGTCTGTTTTAAGCGTGGAGCTTAAACAGGCTTTTTTACTTATATAATTGGATAGAGAGTGCTAGAAGGAATATTACCAAGTGTATGATCTGTTTACATAATAAAGTTATGGTGGGTTAGTTGTCCTAAAATACAAGTCATATATCTTGTTTCCTCTCATAAATTTAAACATAGGAATTTGTCTACAAAGGTGGCGAAGCCTCATCATGAAAATTCGAATTTGTGCCACGTTCATGTTGTTTCTATTTATATGTTTACCTTTATCAGCTTTTGCAAAAGGAGAGGAGGCAAAGGAAAGGGTCGTTTCACTTGTATATGACGATTCGGGCAGCATGAGAAATAACGATCGCTGGAAATATGCCAATTATGCTTTGCAAAGTTTAGTTGCGCTATTAGATGAAAAAGATAAATTTTCTTACGTTCCAATGAGTAAGCCGAATGATCCATTAAACATTTCGTTAACGAAGGATAAAAGGCAAACAGAAATTGAGGGAATTGGAGCGTGGAAAACGTATTTAAATACTCCATTTAGCGCGGTAGAAACGGCGATGCAATCTATAAAAAAGGAAGCAGATATAGATGGAAAACGTGAATTTTGGCTTATTGTATTAACTGACGGGGCATTTAATGATTTAGAGAAAGATAAGGTTGGCGGAAAAGAACAAATTTTGCAGAAATTAGCCCAGTTTAAGAAAGAAATGGATGCAAAAAAGATATCGTTACACCCAGTCTTAATTACGATGGAAGAAGATTTAGGACAACAAGAAAAAGAACAATTAAACACGTTCAAAGAAATATGGAAGAAAGAGATAAATGGTGTTACTATGCCGTCAAGCGGAGAAGATGGCATTGTAAAAAGTGTAAATCAAGTGGCAGCATTAGTTGCAAATCGTGATCCATTCTCCTCTGTTGAATCGATTGTAAAAACGAAAGTAGTGGGGAAAAGAGTAGAGATTACAACACCGTTTCCATTAAAGCGTATGACGCTTGTACGACAATCGCCTTCTCTGCCCGATTATCAGGTCACACAAATTTCTAAACCATTACAATTACAATCTTCTTTTTCCATACATGCACCAGGAGAAGCAAAATTGTTCGGAAATATAGTTCATATAAGTACGGAAAATCAGGAAGTTATTAAACCAGGAACTTATACGATAGAAGTGGACCAGGACATTGAGAAAGAAGGACTACAAGTACTAGTTGAACCAGCGCTTAATTATACGGTTTCTACTTATGACAAAGATGATAGTAGTCAAAAAAATGTAGAGGAAATGTACGAAGGTGTTACTGCTGTTATTGAAGCAAAGCCTACGGAGTTGCCAGTTCAGTCTTCTTACTTTCAGGCAGAAGTAGAAATAGACGGAAAACAATATCCGATGAAGTGGGACGATAAGAGGCATGTGTTTTATTACGAAACTAAGCTTGGTAAAGGGTTAGTACGCGGGAAAGTTCATATGAATATAAAGGGGTTTTATAGACAGACGAAAGAATTTAAAATTGAAACAGCTGAGAAACCAAAATTATCACTTCAAACTGTTACAAAAGATTATGAAGAAAAAGTGACAAATTTAGAGAATAGTAAACCATTTGTTTTGCAGCCACAGTTAGATGGTAAGCCGATGACAGAAGAAGCTGTAAAAAAACTATTAAAATCTACTGGTGTCACATCTAAACAATCAATCAATTATGAAATAAAGCAACATGGAAATCAGATCTATGTTTATCCTCGTCCCTATTACTCCGACACATTTAATTTTACAGATACCGGCACCGTAGAAGCTACCATCGTAATGCAGGATTCAAAATTACAAGAAGTAAAGAAGAACATAACATTCCATATTCAAGATGCTCCGTTGTATGAAAAATATGCGCTTATTTTTAAGTTTGTCATTCCTATCACTTTATTACTGCTAGTAGTAGGAATCATTGTTTTAGGATGGATTGTTCGGCCAAGATTTCACCGGAAAGCACTACTGTATTATGAATGGGATCAAGAGGTAGCGAAAGATTGGCTATATCAATCTGAGCCAGAATTACTTCGAAATAAATGGTGGAACCATTATTTTGGTATCCCATTTAGAGCAGAAAGAAAAACTGTGCAATCCGTTACATTTATAGCGAAGAAAGGTTCGAAATCTGTCTTTGTAGCGAAAGAATCACAAGTAGTTGGAATGATTATTGATGGGATGTTTATAACAAAAGATGAAGTAGGAATGGAACATAAGACACTATATCCAAATGAACTTTTACTAATTGATAGAGGATATGGTAAGGAGATTTACAAGTACGAATGTGAATAGTAGGTATGGATAAGAAGGGGATGGAGTATTGATTCTCTTTCCCTTTTTTCAAACAAGCAAGAATAGGAAGGTGGTTCACATGACATTACAAGTTCCAACAATATTAATTGGTTTAGGTGGAATCGGTAGTACTGTGACGCATCAAATATATGAAAAACTGTCTGAAGAGCGCCGAAAAAAGGTAGCAATGCACGTATTTGATACAGATGTGAATACATTAAGTAAATTTGATCATATTCGAAAGTTTAAGACACAAACAAGTTCTAGTAAAACGCCTAGGGAGTATATTGCGGGAGATCCAACGATCCCAGAGTGGTTTCCGATGGATCCGACTATACTTGATAAGCCATTAACAGAAGGAGCAGGACAGTTACGCGTCATTTCACGTTTAGCGTTACGTGCTGCGATGAAAGAAGATAAATTGACGTCTTTTTGGCAAGAAATCGAGAAAATTTTTCCGGTTACAAGTGATCAAACGGAATATGGTGTGCGTGTCATTATAGTAACATCACTAGCAGGCGGAACAGGTTCAGGGATGTTTCTGCAAATTGCATTATATTTACGTGAAATGCTTCGGAAGAAATTGCAGCATCATAACATTTTAATACGCGGTGCGTTTTTAATGCCGGATGTTTTAGTAAAGACGAGAACGGTTAGTGCGAAAGAATTTGAAACGGTGCAAGCAAATGGCTATGCATCGTTAAAAGAATTACATGCTATTACGCTCGGTTCTACTGGAGAATTATCAAAACGCGGTGGTGTAACAATTGAATTAGAGTATCGCCCTGATCAAGTAGATGAAGACGGAAGAACGAATCATACAATTAAACAACATCATTTACCGTACAATTATTGTTTCTTATACGATTACGAAAATCTACATGGACACCATTTACACAATTTATCAGACTATATGGAACAGATGGCAAATACAATTTATTTACAGTTATTTAGCCCGATGTCTACAAGTCATTTTGCACAAGAAGACAATCAAATTCAGCAATTAGCAGAATCAAGTGGAAAAGGACGATATTGCGGGGCAGGAACGGCAAAACTCATTTATCCATATGAGCATGTGTTAAAATATTGTGCTTTAAAATGGGCGGTGCAAGGTTTAGATGAATCGTGGCTGCATTTAGATCAACTGTTTCAAGAGAAGAAGCAAAGATACGACCAAGATGTAAAACGTGGGATGCAGCGTGAAAAGCCGGAGAGAGGTAAAAGTTATTTAGAGGACTTGGAGCATCTTGCTACCCGTCCAGAGCAAGCTCATATTTTCTATAGACAAATGTACAATGAAACACGTGAAGGAGCAGAGGGTGGTAAGCTCGGAGTTGCGAAATCAAAACTGTTTTTAGAAGCTGTAGAAAGTTATGTACAACGAACGGTGCAAAAAGATGAGGAATTAAATCGTCTGCAACATGAGTGTAAAATTTCAGCTGCGAAACTGAAAATGATGGAACAAATGAAAGGTGAAGTAGCAAGAGTGGATCACGCGGTTCGTTTATATGCGTATGCGATTCCGAGCCGTGTACATGAACATGTAACGACACTTTTATATGACATGATTGAATCAGACCGCTTTTCACCAAGTGGTTCTGAAGGGCAGTCCTATCAATTAAATACATGGTTTTTAAAGAAAACAGATCCAGTTCACCCAGTAGCAGCACGTTTTATGTTATATGAAATTCGAAAGCAGTTAGTAGAAAAAATGAATCGACTACATGAAAATAATGAACAAAAGCGTAATGTAATTCAAAACTACGATAAAAAATTTAATGTGGGTAATATCGATGGAACGGTAACGGCTGTACGCCGAGTAGAAATTGCTCAACAACAAGGCTGGTTCGGAAAAATGATTAATAATCAGCAACGTTCATTCAAAAGAGAATTTGAAGACATCGTAACGCAATATGTACACAAATTAAATGAATATCGAAAAGAAATGCTATTAGAACTTGTGTATCAATCGCTATATCAGGCAGTTAATAAAATGATTCAATATTGGGAAAGATTTTTTGATAATTTACATGAAACACGTGAAAATTTATTGTTTGAAATCCAAAAGCGCAGTAAGGAATTTGAAGGGAAAACAAACCCGACGAATGTTTATGTATTAGCAGAGGAACAGCTGCAAGAAAAGATATGGCAAGATATGCAGCAACATTTAAATTTAGGTGTACTACCGAAAGATATATCAGCGGAAATTTATATGAGTTTGTATGGGGAATATTGTCGTGATGCGAAAACAGAAGAGATTCAGTCGAAAAAGGTAGAGGATTTCTATCGCGAACATATACTGAGCTATTGTTATGACGAACTGCAAGTACGCTATCGTGATAAATTAGAATTGAATATTATTGAAGCGTTGCGAAAAGAAGCAGATTATAAGAAACGTGATCGCGATGAATACGTGCGTGAAAAAATTGAAGACCTGTTCCATTTAGCAAGTCCATTCATTCCGAAAGTTGCTCATCATAGGGAATTACAATATTGGGGTATACATCCTTCTTTAAAGAAAGAGCTACAAGAGGAATTGATTCAAGAAATGTTTAAAGAAAAAGATACAGTACACGAAGCCTTTTCGCCATTTGAAGTGATCTGTTATCGAGCACATTATGGCTTATCGCTGCAAGATTTTCCTAAATTATCATCAGGACATATTTCAAACGGATTTATGAATGATAAAGGGGACTATTTCCAATCGTATTATCGCCGTGTAAACAAATTAAATAGTAAAAAATCTAGTTTAACGCCGCATTTAGATAAGTATTGGCACTTACCAGCCTTTATGCCAGATTTGAATGTGACTCAAACAAAATTAGATTATGATAAATGTAATCGTGCATTACTATACGCATATATGTATCGCTGGATTAGTTTAGTTGCTGTTGATGGACAGTTTGTGTATCAATATAACGGTGTGGGACGTAGCTTTTTAATTCAGTCGATGGGAAAAAATATTTCAAGCGAAAGTTATAAATTACACAGAGCATTGCTTCATAATCCGTTTATTTATGAAAACATCTTGTCACGATTTGAAGAAGAGCAAGAAAAGGCGATGATACAAGGTGGACATTTATATACACATCCGTTCGTATTAGGAGCCCAAGATGTAAGATGGCTTAGAAAAGAACATGTCCACAATCTTTTAGACATGATTTTAATGTATGACCGTGAAGCGAAGTATGATCCGACGTTAGAAGAAACATCAGATGAATTATTAAGACTATTCCTTGATGAAATCGAGTTGTATTTCCAGAACTATTACGGTACAGGTGCTGATATGGTTGCAAAGAAAGAGAAAGAAATGTTTATTAAACAATTGTGGGATCGCTCGCATGCGAAAGGATATGTAGATCCAAATAGCGCTCCGTATAAAAAATGGCAAAATTTATTAAGTATTCAAGATGAAGAAGAAACGCCAAAAACGAATGTATAGTGAATGAAAAGGGAATCCTTAAAAGTGGCAATACAACTTTAGAAAAGAGGGATTCTGATGCCGTTTTTAGGAAGTGTATATCAAATATTTGGGTTATATCCGGAACTTTATTATGGGATGATTTCAGCAGAGTTGCAAGAGGAAGCTCAGAAGGAGCATCTTGAAAATAGTAGTGCAGAAGCTGAAGTGGAAGAATAAAAAAAGTGCAGATGAAAATCTGCACTTTTTTGTTAGTATTAAAATGGTGAAATAACCTCAAATCAATTATTATTTTTGAATAATAATTAATTTGAGGTTATTATGATTTTCATTACATTGTATGTAATGAAAATCAATGTAATAAAATGAATATGAATATTAAGGTGGAAAACAACAATGTTTTTTAAGAAAATAATTATGTATAAAAATAACATTTGATACATAATCAACCGATTATTTTTGAGTGATTTATTATTGACAATATAATTAATTGTATGATAAATTCAATCAGCATTCTTAATGGTTTTTTGGTATGATTAATATTTTGAAAATTCAATATGGTATAAGAGATTGAATTTTCTGTTTTTTTATGAGGTGGGTTACTAAGTCTATAGGGGAAGTGAACTATGTATATTTTTATTTTTAAAATAGAACAGTAATAAAGAATGTAACAAGTAAGAGATAAACTTGAAAAAGAGGTTTCAAAGAATGAGTCTTTTCATAAAGAAAGCAATGGATGAAGAAAAGAAAAAAGTATTGAATCAAACTTTAGGAGCGATTGATTTAACTCTTTTAGGTATTGGAGCAATTATTGGTACAGGTATTTTCGTATTAACTGGTATTGTAGCAGCGAAACATGCTGGTCCGGCGATTGTATTATCTTTTGTATTAGCGGCAATTATATGTGCATGTGTAGCTTTCTGTTATGCTGAATTTGCATCTACAGTTCCAGTTTCGGGAAGTGTATATTCATATACATATATGACACTAGGTGAGATTTTTGCATTTATAGTTGGCTGGTGTGTTATGCTGGAGTATTTATTAGCGACTTCTGCGGTTGCAGCAGGCTGGTCAGCATATTTTCAGTCATTGCTACTAGGTTTTAATATTCACATTCCTACGGTTTTTGCTTCGGCACCAGGAATGGGGAAGGGTGGAATCATTGATTTACCAGCAGTTCTTATTATTTTAGTTGTTACATTTTTATTAAGCCGTGGTGCAAAAGAAAGTGCACGAATTAATAATATAATGGTTATTATTAAACTGGCTGTTATTGTAGGATTTATTGTTGTAGGGACACAATATGTAAGACCAGAGAATTGGCAACCATTTCTACCGTTTGGTTTTCACGGTGTGGTAGGGGGCGCTGCTACTGTATTTTTTGCTTTTTTAGGATTTGATGCAGTTGCAACAGCCGCAGAGGAAGTGAAGCGTCCACAACGTAACGTGCCAATTGGGCTACTTGTTTCCTTGTTCATTTGTACCGTTCTATATGTAGGTGTTTCATTCGTGCTAACTGGAATGGTTCCGTTTACGGAATTAAATGTTGCTGATCCGGTTGCATATGCGTTGCGCACTGTAGGAGAAGATAGAATTGCTGGGTTGTTATCGGTGGGAGCGATAGCGGGGCTAACAACAGTTCTGTTAGTAGCTATGTTTGCATTTGTTCGTGTATCTTACTCGATGAGTCGAGATGGACTGTTACCAAAAAGACTTTCAAGTGTCCATAAACGTTTACAAACTCCATTTTTTAATACGTGGGTTACAGGTATACTAGCAGCTTTATTAGCGGGATTAGTGGATTTGAATTTATTAGCTAATTTAGTGAATATGGGAACGATAACAGCATTTGTGTTTGTATCTATAGCTGTCATTGTATTAAGAAAGACGCATCCTGATATGAAGAGGCCATTCCGTGCCCCTCTAGTACCTTTTTTACCTATCGTTTCAATAGTAAGTTGTATATATTTGGCTTTGAACCTTTCTAAGCTTACTTTAATTAGTTTTGTGGCATGGATTATAATAGGCGTTTTCATATATTTTGTATATGCTAAAAAACATAGTAATGTTAGAAATGGAAATAGAGTATAGTCCATTGAAATAATACTTGTAATGGAAATGAAAACACGCTACTTATTCATATAAGAATAAGTAGCGTGTTTTTTCTATTTAATAATCCCATTTTCTAAAATTTTAATAGTTGGTGCCACTTTCACATTAGCTTTTGAAAAGGAACTTGGCCAATCATCTTCAACTTGTTTCCATTCTTCATATTGAAACGCTCTCGCATAATCACCAAATCCGAATGGATCAAGCTGCTGTTTTTGAATTTTGTGGATTAAATCGTTTAAATCATTGTTTAGTTGTTTTGTAATAAGAGAAGTTAATTTTTTTCTATCATTTTCTATATCCATGTTGAATGTAAGTTCAGATACGGCAATTTTTAAATCCATTTTAATATTAAATTTGAAGCGGTTATCGCTATAGTCTGTACCGATATCATGACTCATACTAAGAACATTTATTGTTATAAAATCGTCGCCTTTTGTATCTTTTAGATGGCTATTACTTTCAACTAAATTAGAGGGGATTTTCATTGTAAGTGAAACGGGTATATTAGCTTTCTTTTGCACCATAAGAAGAAGGGCACTTTCGTAGCGATTTAAAGACATCTTATAAGTTCCACGAGAGGTTAATAGTGCCGAACCGGTAACAATAACATCTTTCTTCCCTTTTTTTATTTCTGAAATAGCAGGAGTTACGCCTTTATTAAAAGTTTGTCTATGAAATTCATGGAATGTCGTAAACACGGTCCGATTGTATAGTTTGTTCGTATTAATTAAATCTGTTAAATATTCAGGAAGAGCAGGCTTATCTTTGAAATTATTATATATAACAGAAGAAATGGGGCCATCTACTGCAACCATGCGCATATTCCCTGTATTTTTAGGGTCGCGATACCAAACATCCAGATAAGGCATAGCTCCTTCTTGTTTTAAAAAATTCGTGCTAAACAATATAAGCTGTAACTTTTCTGTGGACACTAAACCGCTGCTTGAACTGTTAAACGTATCTTTTGCTTCTCGGGGTGTATGTACTTTCGCTTCATGAATTTCGTACTTTTTCTCTACATCTTCATTGAAAATAGGGTTTACGTGATACACAATTAATTTTCCTTTTGCTTTTGCGTCAAAACCGTAAATTAATGAGATGGATTGTTTTTCTAAATCAAGCCGATCTTCACAACCTGCTAAAAAAATTATGAGAAAACAAAATATAATAAAATGAATAAAGCGTCTCATTTAAACTTTTCTCCTTTTCCAATGCTGATAAAGTGTCATGTATAAGAGAAATACAACTGGGAATAGAAAAACGATAAAATAACTAGCGGTTCCCCAAAATTCCCGCAACGCACTTATCTGATAAGAAGAAGGGATATAAAATAATAAGATGAAAATACACCCGAATAATAAAAAATAAATAGGTAATGAACTGCCTTTTTTGTTAAGTAATTGATTAATGCCATCTGAAGCAGTAAAAATATAAGGAATACAGGAATCAAAAATAATAAAGAGATAAAATGACAAAAAGATAATTTCAAACCGCTCAAGAAATGAGAAGTGAAACGGTGTAACAAGAGAAAGAGTCGGCCATAAAAACTTTGTTATACCATCTGGACTAAAATAAATAAAAGAAACGAACGTGATTTGAAGATAAATAAATAACGTAATCAAATTTGCAATAACAATTCCTTTTTTTGCAGATGCTTTGTTAGTTAAATAAGGATAAAGGACAAACGCAAACTCGAATCCGAGAAACGCAATGATAGTTGATTTTACGGTGTTTATAATTGGTAGCCATCCTTCCTTGATAAGAGGAAGAAGATATATAAAATGCCCATCTTTAAGAGGAATAAATAATAATAATGGCATCCAAAGTGTAAAGATGACAGTGAAAACAGCAAAACGACTAATAATAAGTGCTCCTTTACATGCAAGCATAAGCATTGGAATAGATAGCAAAATCATAATTAAAGACATAGGAGATCTAGGTAAAATCCAAATATGAATAACGTATAAGAGGGAAAAAATTAAGGAAACAGCTGCGAGTACAGCATATAAAATCCAAAAAATCATTACTACTCTTCCTAGCCATTTTCCAAGATAGCGTATCAGCACATCAAGTAAAGTATATCCTGGATGTTTTTCCATGATTTTTACAATACATAGACTGACTAAAGTAGTAATGACACATCCGATAATAATAGACATCCAGCCATCTGTATTCGCTCCTTGTGCAACTTCACGCGGAAGTGTAAGTACGCCGAATCCGACTTGAACACCACTAATAGTTAAAATGTATTGAAATAAAGTGATCTCCCTCTTTGCACGTTTTGTCACTAATTCTCCTCCTTTTCTTCAACATCTCTTTGCCGGTTATCTTGTTTTAATTGTAGAGATAGTGGCCGTTTCTTCATAATTTTCCATGGGAAACGTATAAGGGTATCTTTTAAATCCGAAGCATATGACGGAGAAAAAGGACTACCATATGGTACACCAAGTGATTCCATAGAAAGAATATGGATGATAATGATTGCCATTCCAACCATAATTCCAATGACGCCAAATAAAGAGGCGGCTATCATCATTGGGAATCGAAGAAGCCGAATTCCTGCTGACATTTCTAAGTTAGGAATAATGAAGGAGGCAACCGCAGTAATTGATACGACGATAACCATAACGTTACTCACAATCCCAGCTTGAACCGCAGCTTGTCCAATTACAATTCCTCCTACGACGCCGATTGTTTGTCCAACAGGACCAGGAAGCCGAATCGCTGCTTCTCGGAGCATTTCGAGAACTAATTCCATTAATAAAGCTTCTAATATGGGAGGAAAAGGAATTTTGGCTCGAGATTCTCCAATCGTTAACAACAATTTGAGCGGAATCACTTCATAATGGAAGGAAATCATAGCAATATAAAGAGCAGGAGCAAATATTGCAATAAATAGCCCAGTGAAACGAAGGAGTCGTATAAAAGATGGAATCATAGGTCTGAAGCTGTAATCATCTATCGTCTGAAAGAAGGATGAAAAGGTCATAGGTCCTATTAATACGCCTGGTGAGCGATCTACAACAACGGCAATTCGCCCATTCAAAATATGATGTGCTGTTGTGTCAGGACGTTCAGTGATAGACAATTGTGGGAAGAGAGTATAGGAATTATCTTCAACAAATCCTTCTAATTCACCGGTAGTAAGAATAGCATCTACTTTGATTGATTCAATGCGGCATGCCATATCTTGTACAACATCTTCGTTTGCAACATCTGCAAGATAAAGTAAAAAAACTTTAGAGGTTGCTCGTTCGCCAACAGTGAATTCCTTCACTTTTAATTCGCGATTTGGAATATAGCGACGAATAAGTGCGATACTATCACTTGCCACTTCATTAAATCCTTCGTGTGAGCTTTTTATGGAAGTCTCTGTTGTAGGTTCTTCAATACTCCTTTTTGGCGCCGCTTGCGTATCTAGTTCTAAAGCTGATAATTGCCCGTTTATAAATAAAATACTTTTGCCATGTAAGAGAGATTGCTCAATGTCTATCCACTTCTGAACTTTTTTAATATTCCCTATAGAAACAGAAGATTCCCAAAAATCATCTTCATTCCATTCTTTAAATAAGAGAGGACGAAGAATATCTACATTAATAACAGTTTTATCTACAAGTCCTTCCATATATATAAGAGCAGCTTCTTTTCCGTTTTTTAACGGGAAAGTGCGTGTAATTAATTCTGGAATACCACTAAATAATTTGGATAAGTGTTTAAGATTAAGCGGCATGGAGGAAGAAATTTCTTTATTTAATACAGTTTCAGATTGCTCATGTGTAGAGAAAGATTTTTCGCCCCTTATCCATTTTCGAAAAGATCCCATATATTCACCTTATTCCTCGTTGAACTTTATATGGGTTATTATGGATAGTTACATACAGACATATGCGCAGTTTAAAATTTATATTGTATATTTGTACATTTAACGCTATAATTATAGTGTTAAAGATGGAATCGTGATATGACCTGTTATGAATCTATCGTTTTATTTATGAATAAATGGATTGGTATTTTAGCAAGATGTGCTAATAAACTACTCCACCATGATGATAGCGTGCCCAAAATGTGGTGCGTATATTTTCGTGGTGGAGTTTTTTTATTCTCAAAAAGGGGGAAAGACCATGAATGACAACATGGTTCATATTACAATTGACGGAAAAAAGTATACAGCGGAGCCTGGTTCAACGATATTGGGTGTTATTAATGAGAACGGGATTGAACATCCGCAAATTTGTTACGTGCCGGAAGTAGATCCTATTCAAACATGTGACACTTGTATTGTAGAAGTTGACGGAAAGTTAATGCGTTCTTGTTCGACGATAGCAACGGAAGGTATGAACGTTGAGCGTGCTTCTGTTCGCGCAAAAGAAGCACAAACAGAGGCGATGGATCGGTTACTAGAAAATCATTTATTATACTGTACAGTATGTGACAACAACAATGGGAACTGTAAACTGCATAATACAGCAGAATTAATGGAAATTGAACATCAAAAATATCCTTATGAACCGAAAGTAGATGTAAGTGAAGTTGATATGACGCATCCGTTTTATCGCTATGACCCTAATCAATGTATTGCATGCGGTCAATGCGTTGAGGTGTGTCAAAACTTACAAGTAAATGAAACGTTATCGATAGACTGGGAAGCGGAACGTCCACGAGTTATTTGGGATGAAGGAGTAAATATTAATGATTCTTCATGCGTTAGCTGTGGTCAATGTGTAACGATTTGCCCTTGTAACGCTTTAATGGAGAAAACGATGCTCGGTGAAGCTGGATTTATGACGGGATTAAAACCAGATATTCTTGAACCGATGGTAGATTTAATTAAAGAAGTTGAGCCTGGATATAGCGGTATTTTTGCGGTATCAGAAGTGGAAGCGGCCATGCGTGATACTCGTACGAAGAAAACGAAAACAGTATGTACATTTTGTGGTGTAGGTTGTTCGTTTGAAGTGTGGACGAAGGGGCGTAAAATCCTTAAAGTACAGCCATCTTCAGATGCACCAGTTAACGCAATTTCCACTTGTGTAAAAGGGAAATTTGGTTGGGATTTCGTAAATTCTAAAGAACGAATTACAAAACCTTTAATTCGTAAAAATGGAACGTTTGTTGAATCTACATGGGAAGAAGCACTGAATGTAGTTGCAAATAAATTAGGTACTATTAAAGAAGAGTACGGTAAAGATTCTATCGGATTTATTTCTTCCTCTAAAATTACAAATGAAGATAATTATGTAATTCAAAAATTAGCTCGACAAGTATTTGGAACGAATAATATTGATAACTGCTCACGTTATTGCCAATCACCAGCAACGGATGGTTTGTTCCGTACAATTGGTATGGGCGGTGATGCAGGAACGATTAAAGATATTGCGCAATCTGGTCTTGTTATTATTGTAGGATGTAATCCGACAGAAGGTCATCCTGTTTTAGCTACACGTATTAAACGTGCACATAAATTACACGGACAAAAGTTAATTGTAGCTGATCTTCGTAAAACAGAAATGGCAGAGCGATCAGATGTCTTTATTAGTCCAAAACAAGGAACAGATCAAGTTTGGTTAATGGCTGTTACAAAATATATGATTGATCGAGGTTGGCATGATCAGGAATTTATTAATGAGAATGTAAACTTCTTTGAAGATTTCAAAGAAAGTCTAGAAGAATATACACTTGCATATGCAGAAGAAGTAACAGGTATTTCAAAAGAAACACTTATTCAAATGGCTGAAATGATTCGTGATGCAGATGGTACATGTATCCTTTGGGGTATGGGGGTAACGCAAAATACAGGTGGTTCTGATACTTCCGCTGCAATTTCAAACTTACTTCTTGCAACAGGGAACTATCGTCGTCCAGGAGCAGGTGCATACCCACTTCGAGGTCACAATAACGTACAAGGTGCTTGTGATATGGGTACTTTACCAGGATGGCTTCCAGGATATCAGCACGTTACTAACGAAATGGAACGTGCGAAATTTGAAACTGCTTACGGAGTGAAAATTGATAGTGAACCAGGTCTTAATAATATTGAAATGCTTCACGCAATTGACGAAGGAAAAATGAAAGCAATGTATCTTGTCGGAGAAGATATGGCTCTTGTAGATTCTAATGCAAATCATGTACATGAAGTGTTGTCGAGCCTTGATTTCTTCGTTGTGCAAGATGTTTTCCTTTCTAAAACTGCTCAATATGCAGATGTTGTATTACCAGCAGCGCCATCTCTTGAGAAAGAAGGTACTTTCACAAATACAGAGCGCCGTGTCCAAAGATTATATCAAGTTCTTCCTACGCTAGGAGATGCGAAACCAGACTGGTGGATCGTCCAGGAGGTTGCGAATAAACTAGGGGCAAACTGGAATTATAGCCACCCAAGTGAAATCTTTGCTGAAATGGCAAGTTTATCACCATTATTCTCGCAAGCGAACTATGAAGTGCTTGAAGGATGGAACAGTTTCCATTGGGGAAGTTTTGATGGAACCAATACACCACTTCTGTTCCAAGATGGATTTAACTTCCCAGATAAAAAAGCTCGTTTTGCGATTGCTGACTGGGTACGTCCAGCTGAATTTCCAGCTGAGTTCGACCTTCACATTAACAACGGTCGTATGCTTGAGCATTTCCATGAAGGGAATATGACAAATAAATCAACAGGTATTCAAACGAAAGTACCTGGTGTTTTCGTTGAAGTCTCTCCAGACCTTGCAAAAGAACGTGGCGTAAAAACAGGTTCGTTAGTTCGTCTTGTCTCTCCTTTTGGAGCATTAAAATTACGTGCACTCGTTACAGATCGTGTAAAAGCGAATGAGTTATATTTACCGATGAACTCTACAGATAACGAAACGGCAATTAATTTCTTAACAGGTCCTGCTGTGGATGTACGTACGAATACACCTGCGTATAAACAAACGAAAGTGCGTATGGAAGTGTTAGAAGTTGATGGCGAAAATCCGATGCCAAAAGCGAACCCACGCAATAAAAAACGTCACCCTCAAGCTGGAATTGAGGTGCATCGTAAGTGGGCACGTCCAGGGTATGTGCATTTAACGGATAAGTAGGAGGAGAAAACTATGGCTGCACCTATAAAAATGATTCAAAAACAAGAATTAACTGAGGAAGAAATAAAACAGCAAAAATTAGATGATTTAAAGGAGCTTTTAACAAATAATGAAGAAGCTCTAAATCAGATGTTTAATATAGTAGGGGAATTAAATGACATTGGAATGCTAGAAGCTGCAAATTCTATGCTGAAAGCGAAAGAACCAATTGCAAAGATTGTTCTAGGTCAAGTAACTCGTGAGCCTGTTACAAATTTAATTAATAATATGATGGGTGCTGCAGGTGCGTTAACTGAACTTGACCCAGAACTTACGAAAAAGCTTATAGGTAGTTTATTAGTCGGGCTAGAAGAAGGTAATGAACATCTAGAAAGTAATAAAAAAGTAGGGGTATTCGATCTTATGAAAGTATTGAAAGACCCAGATATTAACCGCGCTATCGGGTTTGGGCTTCATTTCTTAAAAGGAATGGGGAAAGGGTTAAAAGACGAATAAACTTCATGAAGTGAACCTTTCCGCCCAAATATTTGTAGGAAATAGTTTGGACGGAAGGCTCATTTTGGTAAAATATATAATAAAGTAAAATGAGGCTTTTGGGAGGTATAATTGTATGTCAAAAAAAGTACATGAATTTAATGATATGATCCGAAAACTTCGAAAGGAACTTTTCGGAAAAGGACCAGAACGAATTCATACTGTTTTTGCGGAAAATATGGCTATAGCGACTCTTTATGGAAACTTAACACCTACTGAAAAATTTATTTCAAGTACGATGGACGGTGCGGAAATGGTTCATATGGCTAGAACGAAAATGATTCAAGAAGTGTATGCTGCGAATTCCCGTGAACATTTGGAGGAACTTGTTGGAGCAAAATTAGTGAATTTGTTTTCAGATATGAAAGTAGAAGAAGATATTGCAGTTTCGGTATTTGTTTTCGATAAAAATATAACGTGAGAGAAGGATACTGATCGTGAAACCGATACAGGTAGAAAGAGAAATCTTTCGTTATGAACAAGGGGCGTTTAAGCATATAGAGGACAGCATTGTAACAGAGTTTCCTGTCACCATTAAAATGAACGGACAGGAGTTTGTTACAATGGTTAGTACTCCAGAATATATAGAAGATATGGTAATAGGCTTCTTGGCGTCTGAAGGAATCATTCGGAAGTATGAAGATATTGATAGCATATGGATGCAGGAGAAAGAAGGATTTGTACATGTAACAACGACAAAAGTAAATCCGTATTATGAACAAATGCAAAATAAACGATATATTACGTCTTGTTGTGGTATGAGTAGGCAAGGGTTTGTTTTTGCTAATGATGCACTAAGTGCAAAAAAAATGGAGGGTGTCCATGTACAGGTTGCGGCAGAGGATTGTTTTCGGTTAATGAAAGAAATGCAGCAATCTGCGGATACGTTTCATCATACTGGCGGGGTTCATAATGCAGCTTTATGTGATGTGAATGGTATTATTTTAAGCCGAATGGATATTGGTAGGCATAATGCACTAGACAAAATTTACGGTTATTGTTTAAGAAACGATATTTCTATAAAAGATAAAATCATTGTTTTTAGTGGTCGTATTTCTTCGGAAATATTATTGAAAGTTGCAAAAATCGGTTGTGAAATTATACTATCAAAATCAGCTCCAACTGAGTTAGCTTTGCAACTAGCGGAAGATTTAGGTATTACGACAATAGGGTTTATTCGTAATCACTCCTTAAATGTATATACCCATCCAGAACGTGTTTTAAATATAAAATAAAAGTGAGGCAATGAAGATGAAATCAGTTACATTAGACAAGTTGCAACGTCCGTTAAAGGATTTACGTATTTCAGTTACTGATCGCTGTAATTTTCGCTGCCGATATTGTATGCCAGAAGAAATATTTGGTCCTGATTACTCGTTTTTGTCTAATGATAAAATTTTATCTTTTGATGAAATTGAAAGGATAACACGTATTTTTGTTTCTTTAGGTGTAAGAAAGTTACGAATTACGGGCGGAGAACCGTTACTTCGAAGAGGTCTTCCAAAGCTTATTGAGCGCCTTAATAAAATTGATGGTGTAGAAGATATCGGTTTAACAACCAATGGATCGTTACTTAAAAAGTTTGCTCCTGATTTATATAAGGCGGGACTATCACGTGTAACAGTTAGCTTAGATTCCTTGGAAGAAGATCGGTTTTTCTATTTAAATGGTAATAGGAGCAAAGTGCAAAGGGTTCTGGAAGGAATACAGGCTGCTGCTGAAGTTGGTATGAAAATTAAAATAAATATGGTCGTTCAAAAAGGGAAAAATGAACAAGATATTTTGCAGATGGCGCAATACTTTAAAGAAAATAAGCATATTCTTCGGTTTATTGAGTATATGGATGTTGGGAATTATAATGGCTGGGAGTTAGGTGAAGTTATTTCCAAACAAGAAATAGTAGATACGATTCATCAAGTTATGCCGTTAGAACGGATAGAAGCAAATTATTCTGGTGAAGTGGCTACTAGGTATCGTTATATAGGAAGCGATGATGAAATAGGTATTATTTCATCAGTAACAGATTCTTTTTGCTCATCATGTACGAGAGCTCGTATTTCTGCAGAAGGAAAATTATATACTTGCTTATTTGCTTCTAAAGGAAATGATTTAAGAGAATTGCTTCGTTCTGAACATACAGATGAGGACATTACAGATGTAGTACGCGATATATGGAATAATAGGGAAGATCGTTATTCAGATGAACGCTTAAATCATACAAATAAGAAAGCAATACCTAAAATTGAAATGTCACATATCGGTGGTTAATATATAAAGCTAGCTTCATAGTGAAAAATGGAAAATTTACAAGAGTTGTGGATTTTCTATTTTATAGTAAAAGTGATGATTGATATCTCTGTAAAAGATGTGCAGAGAAATTAAGCAGCATTCAAAAACCTTTATTTGAGGAGGTTTTTTGAAGCTGCTTTTTTATTTGGAGAAAATGGAGGAATGGGTAATGGCATTTCATAAGCCGGAACAAATTGCTGAGCTTGTCATTGAGGCCGGTGTTCAAAAAGTAAGACAGACATTGCCAGCGATGCTTATTCTCGGTTTTTTAGGAGGAGCGTTTATTGCGATAGGTTTTTTACTTAACATTCGAGTTTTAGGGAATTTACCTGAGCGCTGGGGAAGTCTAGTGAATGTTTTAGGAGGAGCAGTATTTCCTGTTGGACTCATGCTCGTAGTATTAGCAGGAGGAGAATTAATTACGGGAAATATGATGTCACTGTCTATGGCGCTTTATGCAAAGAAAATTACATTGATAAGTGTACTGAATAACTGGGTTTGGATTACTCTCATGAATTTTATTGGGGCAATTTTCGTTGCGTATTGCTTTGGGCATCTTGGCGGATTAACAGAGGGAGAGTATTTAAATAAAACGGTAGCGATAGCGGAAGGGAAGTTACATGAATCATTTGGGAGAACTTTAATTTTAGCAATTGGTTGTAATTGGCTCGTTTGTCTTGCTCTTTGGCTCGCTTACGGGACGAGTGATTTTGTCGGAAAAATCATCGGAATTTGGATTCCAATTATGGCATTTGTAGTGATTGGATTTCAGCAAGTAGTAGCAAATATGTTTGTCATTTCCGCTGTTATTTTTGCTGGTCATCTAACGTGGATGGATTTGGCTAAAAATTTTGTTCCTGTTTTTATCGGAAATGTAATTGGAGGAGCTGGGTTTGTTGGTTTTGCTTACTTTGCTTGTTATCAGAAACAACATTCTAATATGAAATAGAGTTCTTGAGAGGAAGGGTATGTAATGGCTGATCGGTATTCACGACAACAGTTGTTCAAACCAATTGGGAGTAAAGGACAAGAAAAAATTCGAAATAAACATGTGTTAATTGTAGGGGCAGGCGCATTAGGAAGTGCAAGTGCCGAAAGTTTCGTACGTGCAGGTGTTGGCAAGTTGACGATTATTGATCGTGACTACGTTGAATGGAGTAATTTACAAAGGCAACAATTGTACTCTGAACAAGATGCGAGAGAGAAAATGCCGAAAGCAATTGCTGCAAAAAATCGGTTAGAACAAATTAATTCGGAAGTACAAATACATGCTTTCGTAATGGATGCAACTTCAGAAAATATGGAAGGTCTATTAAAAAATGTAGATGTAATCATTGATGCAACAGATAATTTTGATATTCGATTTGTAATAAATGATTTATCACAAAAACATAATATTCCTTGGGTATATGGTTCTTGCGTTGGATCGTATGGTATGAGTTATACAATTATTCCGCAAGAGACACCGTGTTTACATTGTATGCTGAAAAATATTCCTGTTACAGGTGTGACATGTGATACCGCTGGAATTATTAGCCCGACTGTTCAAATCGTCGCAGCATATCAAGTGGCAGAAGCACTCAAAATTTTAGTGGAAGATTTCTCAGCAATTAGAAAAACATTTTTCATGTTTGATATATGGAGTAATCAAAATCATTTTATAAAATTAGGGAAAATAAAAACAGACACTTGTCTCTCATGCGGTTTGAATCGAACTTATCCTTATTTATCATACGAAAATCAAACGAAAGCAGCTGTTTTATGCGGAAGAAATACAGTTCAAATTAGAACAGTAGACAATAGGAAATACAATTTTGATGATATAGAAAAAGTATTACAAAAACTGGGGAAAGTAGATCGGAATCCGTATTTACTATCTTGCCAATTCGATGATTACCGCGTGGTTGTTTTTCGAGATGGTCGTGTTTTTATTCATGGTACAAATGATATTTCGAAAGCGAAACAACTATATTATCGCGTATTCGGTTAATAGAGAGGGTGTCAACAATGGAAAGAAGAGTGCCAATTACGGTTGAAGAAGCTGTTCGTAAAGTGATAGGATTTGCTGATAAAGGCTTAAAGGAGCTATTACCAATTGAATTAGCTTATGGACGTATATTAGCAGAGGATTTAGTAGCTGACCATGATGTACCGTCATTTAATCGTTCGCCGTATGACGGATTTGCTATTCGAGCAGAAGATACTAATTTAGCAAGTTATGAAACGCCAATTGTATTTGAAGTAGTGGGTGAAATTGGTGCAGGATCGCTATTCCATGAGAAAGTAGGTCCGTTTCAAGCAGTTCGAATTATGACGGGAGCACAAATTCCGAATGAGTGTGATGCGGTTGTTATGTTAGAGCTGACTCGTCAATATGAGAAGAATGGCAACAATTATATGGAAGTGAAGCGATCATTCAAAACGGGCGACAATATTTCTTTTCAAGGTGAAGATGCTCGTAAAGGAACGGTTCTTGCAAAGAAAGGATCGTACATTAATCCAGGTATTTCAGCTCTTCTTGCTACATTCGGTTATAGTGAAGTGCCAGTTGCGAGAAAGCCTGTAATTGGACTGTTAGCGACTGGGAGTGAATTGCTTGATGTCGATGATTCATTACAGCCAGGGAAAATCCGAAACAGTAATACGTATATGATATTGTCTCAAATTCGAAGAGCGGGCGGCAGAGTAAAATATTTTGGGAGGTTTAGTGATGATTTTAATACGTGTTTTACAGCTGTGAAAGAAGCGCTTGGCCAAGTAGATATGTTAATTACAACGGGCGGTGTATCTGTAGGAGATTATGATTATTTACCAGCTATTTACGAAAAGTTAGGTGCATCTGTTCTTTTTAATAAAGTTGCAATGCGACCAGGAAGTGTTACGACTGTAGCACAATTAAATGGCAAGTTATTATTTGGTTTATCAGGAAATCCATCAGCTTGTTATGTAGGGTTTGAATTATTCGTAAGACCGTGTATTCGGACGTATATGTTTAGTGAAAAAGTACATTTAAAAAGAGAAAAAGCGTTATTAGGAGAAGATTTTCTAAAACCGAATCCATTTACAAGATTTGTACGAGCAAAATTGCAATATGATGAGGGGAAATTAATCGCTTATCCATCAGGGTTTGATAAATCTAGCTCAGTTTCTTCATTGGCAGAATCAAATGCGTTTATCGTATTGCCGGGCGGGACAAGAGGATATAAAAAAGATATGTTTGTTGATGTTCTATTATTAGAAGATAACGAAGGTAGTGAATGGCCTTGGACATTTCATAAAGTGAGAGGTGGTTCTAATGAGACAAGCGCTATTTGAAATTGTAGATAATCCGATTTTAGTTGAAGAAGTAACGAATAAAGTCGCAAGAAGGGAAGCAGGTGCGATTACAACATTCATTGGTACGGTGAGAGAATTAACAAAAGGAAAACGAACGCTACATTTAGAGTATGAAGCATATAAACCGATGGCAGTAAAACAACTTATGAGAATTGGTGAAGAGATTAGTGAAAGATGGCCGGATGCAAAAGTAGCAATTACGCACCGTGTAGGGCGGCTAGAAATAATGGATATTGCGGTAGTCATTGCAGTTTCATCACCGCATCGTAAAGTAGCTTATGAAGCGAATGAGTACGCGATTGAACGTATAAAACGAATTGTTCCAATTTGGAAAAAAGAATTTTGGGAAGATGGAACGATGTGGATTGGAGATCAACTTGAAAACACACCATATCCAGAAGGAAAACCAAAGAAGGAAGAATGAGAAAATGATTACAATTTTATTATTTGCAAATCTGCGTGAGGAAGTTGGATCGGATCGATTAGTAATTTCAGAAAAGCAAGAAATGACAGTGCAGCAATTAAAAGAATGGCTCAAAGTCAGCTATTGTTTACAATCGCTGGATAAAGTGATGGTGGCTGTTAATGAGGAGTTTGTAATGAATGAAGAGATGATAAAGGCTGGAGATATAGTCGCATTAATCCCGCCCGTTAGCGGCGGGTAATAAGCTTTTTCACCAGATGAAGCGCCAAGAAGATGTTGTATATAAATTAGAATAAGAGAAGGGATGAGTTCCATGCTTACTCAAGAACAAATAATGAATGCATTAAAACATGTAGAGGACCCAGAGTTACACAAAAGTGTTGTAGAATTAAATATGGTTAGAAATGTACAAATGAACGGAACAGAGGTTAAACTTGAAGTAGTACTAACAATCCAAGGTTGTCCGTTAAAAGCAAAAATTCAACAAGATATTGAAGAATCACTTCACGCAATTGGTGCTTCTAAAGTGGATGTAACATTTGGTTCTATGACACAAGAAGAACGTGCAGCTTTAACAGAGAAGTTAAAGAAAAATACTAGAACAGAAACTGGTATGCCGAGTATGCTTCGCCCGGAGTCAGAAGTACGTTTTATTACTGTAACGAGCGGAAAAGGCGGAGTTGGAAAATCAACGGTGACAATTAATCTTGCAACTGCACTAGCTCGTATGGGGAAAAAAGTGGGGATATTAGATGCGGATATATATGGTTTTAGTATTCCAGCTATGATGGAAACGAATACGAAACCAACGATGATTGATCAAACGGCAATTCCAGTCATTAGTCACGGTGTTAAAATCATGTCGATGGGATTTTTTACAGAAGGAAATAACCCAGTTATGTGGCGCGGTCCGATGCTAAATAAATGGATTCAAAATTTCCTTGCGAATACGCACTGGGGAGAATTAGATTATTTATTACTTGATTTACCACCAGGTACAGGAGATGTTGCGATTGATGTTGCAGCGATGATTCCGCAAGCGAAAGAAATAATTGTTACAACTCCGCACAATGTAGCTTCATTCGTTGCTTCAAGAGTCGGTGTAATGGCAAAGCATACGAAACACGAGATTTTAGGTATTGTGGAAAACATGGCTTATTATGAAGAACAAGATGGATCGAAAAATTATCTGTTCGGAAAAGGCGGCGGCGAAATGTTAGCAGAACAATTGCAAACAGAAGTGATTGCGCAAATACCTTTTGCAAAACGAGAAGAAAATAACGGTTCATCTGTATATGATGAAGACTCTCTTGTAGGAGAAGTGTTTACATCGTTAGCGGAGGATATTATTTATAAAGGATAGAGGGGGAAGTTTAGTATGGCGTGTAATATAGATCATTCTATTGAAGATGTAATGAATAAGCTCGAAAGTCAAAAGAATTCTTTACCTGAAGGGATCTTTAAAGAGTTAAAGAGTTTTTTACAAGGTAATCATTCGCAGAAATTATTAAATGATATTTTTCACCTTCTAAAAAAGTATGATTTAGTCAGTGAGGAAGAACGAGAGACGAGAAACGCACAATTATTGCACATTTTGAATTAAGTACTTTTTGGCTTTAGAATTTTTTCAGAAGGGGTGAATGTGATGGATATGAAAAAGATGATTGAAACGATAGAAGTAACTAGAGTGACTGACGAGGAATTATCGATTTCGAATTTACATCCAAAGCTTGTGAAGTTGTATAGTCAAAAAGATAGTACAGAGTATACGAAGCTATTAAAATATATTTTATCATTATCCGTGCAGTTGAAGCTGAATCTCGTATTGAAATATTTTGGTGTGCGTCCGATTGTTGCTGCAGACGAGCGTATGCAATTTCAAGAGATATTTAAATGCTTAGCTAAGAAAGATGAGAATGGGGAATGGTTTCTAAATTTGGTTTCTTTATATGTAGGGCTAATTGTAGTTCTTCATTTTGAGGAGAAAGTGATTGAGAGCAGTTTTTTTGATGATATGGTAGTGGGTGAATGTAATGAAATATAAGATTCTGCTCATAACATTTTTCTATTTAAATGCTTTAATTGCGATTTTAGTTGGTTTTGTAAATATGAAGGTAACTAATTAAGAAAAAGGAATGAAACTAGTTTGATAAAAAGAGTTCTTCAGTTGTTTCCGGCGTTTTTTCGTGTTACCATTAAGCGAATTTTTCATAAGGAGAGAAAGCGATGAAATGGATTTATTTTCTTATTATTAACGTTATAGCTTTTAGCCTTATGGGGCTTGATAAACGAAAAGCAAAGAAGAAACAGTGGAGAACGCCAGAAAGTACGCTGTTTTTATCAGCGGCAGCTGGGGGAGCAGTTGGAGCTTGGATTGGTATGTATATGTTTCATCATAAAACTCATAAAAAGAAATTTGTTTTCGGCATACCGTTACTTGTTGTAATAACGGTATGTTTATTATTCGTTGTATGAGAAATGTCGAAAGAAATGCAGATTGATTATTGGTAAAGTGAGCATGTGAGACCGTATAATGGAGAAAAAATGAGAAGAGGAGAAAAAGGAAGATGGGGAGTCAATCATCAGAGCAAAAAAAAGGGATACTATATGCGGCTGGTGCTTATACGATGTGGGGAATTCTACCGATTTATTGGAAATGGGTTGAGGAAGTTCCAGCAGATGAAATATTAGCACACCGCATCGTTTGGGCGTTTGTTTTTATGTTACTTGTATTAGGTGTTACGAAGAGGTTTCGCCAGTTTATTGGGGAATTTGTGAATCTTTTTAAACGACCTAAATTATTAATGTCATTAACAATAGCTTCAGTCTTGATTAGCGGAAACTGGTTTGTTTACATATGGGCCGTTAATCATAATCATGTTATTGAAGCGAGTCTTGGCTATTATATTAATCCGCTTATTAGTATTTTACTTGGTACAGTCGTTTTAAAGGAAAAGTTAAACTTTTGGCAATATGTTGCAGTTGGTTTAGCAGGAGTAGGGGTTGTCATTTTAACAGTACGTTTCGGATCTATTCCGTGGGTTTCTCTTTCACTTGCCTTTTCATTTGGATTATACGGATTAACGAAAAAACTATTAAATTATGATGCTACAATTGGACTTACGATGGAAACCATGTTAGTGACGCCGTTTGCGATCATTTATCTTGTTATGACAGGAGCACATGGTTTCGGCTCATTTGGATCTATTTCAATGTTATCAACGTTACTTTTAATAGGAGCAGGTATTGTAACGGCATTACCACTATTTTATTTTGCAAAAGGAGCACAACTTATTCCGCTTTATATGGTGGGATTTTTACAATATATTGCGCCAACAATTAGCTTAATTTTAGGTGTATTTGTATTTGGTGAACATTTCACATCCACACATATGATTGCATTTTTCTGTATATGGGTTGCTTTATTTGTATTCTCGGTAGCGAAGACAAAGTTCTTAGTGCAGAAACAACCGAAATTTATAAAAAATAAATCAGCAAAAGTATCATAATGCGTAGTATTTTCTACGCATTTTTCTTTATACTGATACTATATAGGATTTCCATCATAGCTAGTAGGGAGCTGAGAACGTGGAAACAATTTTACATAATGATCCGCTTATGGCCGCTGTAATTTCATGGTTTTTAGCACAATTAACGAAAGTAGTCTTTAAATTAATCAAAACGGGTGAATTTGATTTTGCAAAGTTTTTTGCTTCAGGTGGGATGCCAAGTTCTCATGCTTCAACAGTGACAGCACTTGCTACAGGAGTTGGGGTAGTAGAAGGTGTGGAAAGCTCGATGTTTGCGGTTGCTACTATTTTTGCCATTATTGTTATGTATGATGCTTCAGGAGTAAGGCTTGCAGTAAGTAAACAAGCAAAAATATTGAATGAGTTTTTTCACGGTAGAGAAACAGAATATAAGAAGTTAAATGAACTTGTTGGGCATACACCGTATGAAGTAGTAGTTGGTGCTTTATTAGGGATTATTGTCGGAGTAGGATATTGTTTATGAGCGGAACATTTTATATGTTCTGCTTTTCTTTGTTTTTATACATATTCAGCTACCTTTTTGAATATCGTTATACGGATTTCGAAAGGGTGGGTGAGTAACTTGTTATTATATGAAAAAGTGCATGAAGAAATAGCGAGAAGAACAACTGCACTTCAAACAATGCAACGGCAAGATGGTGCGTGGCGGTTTTGTTTTGAAGGAGCGCCACTAACAGATTGTCATATGATTTTTTTATTAAAATTATTAGGTAGAGATAAAGAGATAGAACCGTTTGTAAAAAGGTTAGCATCACTTCAAACAAATGAAGGAACATGGAAATTGCATGAAGATGAAGTGGGTGGTAATTTATCTGCTACAATTCAATCTTACGCTGCCTTACTTGCATCGGAAAAATATACAAAAGAAGATGCGAATATGAAGCGAGCGGAAATGTTTATAAATGAGCGCGGGGGGGTAGCGCGTGCTCATTTTATGACGAAGTTTTTATTAGCAATTCATGGAGAATATGAATACCCTTCTCTCTTTCATTTGCCAACACCAATTATGTTTCTGCAGAATGATTCCCCTCTCAGTATATTTGAATTGAGTAGCTCAGCACGTATTCATTTAATTCCGATGATGTTGTGTTTAAATAAAAGATTTCGAGTAGAGAAAAAGTTATTGCCAAATTTAAATCATATTGCAGGCGGGGGCGGAGGATGGTTTCGGGAGGACCGATCTCCGGTTTTTCAAACCTTATTAAGTGACGTGAAGAAAATTATAACGTATCCACTTTCTTTGCATCATAAAGGATATGAGGAAGTAGATCGTTTTATGAAAGAGCGTATTGATGAAAATGGAACATTATATAGTTACGCAACTGCCTCGTTTTATATGATTTATGCTTTACTTGCATTAGGACATTCTATTCAATCACCAATTATTCAGAAGGCTATAACGGGAATCACATCTTATATATGGAAGATGGAGAGAGGGAGCCATTTGCAAAACTCTCCGTCAACTGTATGGGATACAGCTTTACTCAGTTATGCTTTGCAAGAAGCTCAAGTTCCGAAAGCAAGTAAAGTGATTCAAAATGCATCAGCGTATTTACTAAGAAAACAGCAAACAAAGAAAGTAGATTGGAGTGTACATGCACCGGATCTCTTCCCAGGTGGTTGGGGCTTTTCGGATGTGAATACGACGATTCCAGATATTGATGATACAACTGCTGTGTTAAGAGCATTGGCGCGAAGTAGAGGGAACGAAAATGTAGACAATGCTTGGAAGCGAGCGGTTAATTGGGTTAAAGGATTGCAAAATAATGATGGTGGTTGGGGAGCTTTTGAAAAAGGGGTAACGAGCCGTATATTAGCAAATTTACCAATCGAAAATGCGAGTGATATGATTACAGATCCTTCTACACCAGATATTACAGGGAGAGTGCTAGAGTTTTTCGGGACGTATGGACAAAACGAATTGCCTGAGAAACAAAAACAAAGTGCGATAAATTGGTTAACGAATGCACAAGAGGAAAATGGATCATGGTATGGGAAATGGGGGATTTGTTATATATATGGTACGTGGGCGGTTATGACTGGTTTACGGTCACTAGGAACTCCATCTAGCAACCCATCATTAAAACGAGCCGCTTTATGGCTTGAACATATACAGCATGAAGATGGTGGCTGGGGAGAATCTTGCCACAGTAGTGTGGAGAAAAGGTTCGTTACTTTACCATTTAGTACACCATCCCAAACAGCATGGGCGTTAGATGCCCTCATTTCTTACTATGATAAAGAAACGCCAGTCATTCGAAAAGGTATTTCATATTTGCTCTCCAACCCTTATATAAATGAAAAATATCCTACTGGAACAGGTTTACCAGGTGGGTTTTATATTTGTTATCATAGTTATGCTCATATATATCCGTTGCTTACTTTGGCTCATTATGCAAAAAAATATAGAAAATAAACCGAGAGATGTCTCTCGGTTTATTTTGTTGGGTAGTAGGTCCCTTTTGAAAAGAATAAGGTTGTGATGTACCTTATTTTTCGGTTGATGGGCGTTTTTGACGTGCATCAGCGGCATTTGCACGTGCGTTTGCTTCTAAGTCATTGTGGTCAGCGAGTTCGCGAGAGAACTCAACATCAATGCCATCAGTTGCTTTGCTTTGTTTGAAATTCTTTTTGTTCATTCGACATAATCTCCTTGCACTTTATGCGACGTTGCAAAGTTAGTTTGACACAAATAGACTTTTTTATACAAAGAGGAATTGGAAAGTAAAAAGCCGAAATATACAGTATAAGTAATAGAAATGGGGGATAGGAATGGAGTTTTTATATGGGAAAACAGCTGTTGTAACAGGAGCTGCACAGGGAATTGGAAAAGAGATTGCAAGGGTTTATGCAAAGCTGGGGGCGAAAGTATTAATTAGCGATGTAAATGAAGAGAAGCTACAAAAAACGACACGTGAGTTATCAGATGAAGGATATGAAGTGTGCTCATATCGATGTGATGTAAGTAATCAAAATGAAGCAAAGTCGTTAATTGAATATGCGGTTCAAAAATTTGGTACATTACATATTTTGGTGAATAATGCTGGAATTACAAGAGACGCAATGTTACATAAAATGGAGAAGTCTGCTTGGGAACAAGTATTACAAGTGAACTTAACTGGAGTTTTTTATTGTATGCAACCAGCGCTTCTTTACATGAGACAACAAGGGTATGGACGCATTATTAATATATCTTCAATTAGTAGAGAAGGAAACATAGGTCAAGCAAATTATGCGGCTACAAAGGCAGGAGTTGTCGGTTTAACGAAAACAGCAGCGAAAGAAGTTGGAAGCTTCGGTATTACTTGTAATGCGATTTGTCCGGGTTTTATGGATACAGATATGACAAAAACGATACCAGATAAAGTGAAAGAAAAGATGGTTGGCGCGATTCCAGTTGGTAGAATTGGAACGCCAGAAGATATTGCGAACGCAGCAGCTTTTTTAGCATCAGAATACGCATCTTATATTACAGGTGAAGTATTAAATGTGAGCGGAGGACTGCAAGTTTAAAGGAATACATAATGAAAAGAACCTGACCAGGTAGGTCAGGTTCTTTCTCATTAATTTAAGTTAAGCCAAACGCTCTTTACTTCTGTATAGTTATTTAATGCGTAAGATCCCATTTCACGGCCAAGACCAGATTGTTTAAATCCTCCAAATGGAGATGCTGCATCAAAGACGTTATAACAGTTTACCCATACTGTACCTGCACGTACTTTACTTGCAACATAGTGTGCTGTTTTAACATTTTCTGTCCACACACCAGCCGCTAAGCCGAATTGTGATTTATTTGCACGTTCAATTACTTCATCAATATCGTTAAACGGTATTGCAGAAATAACTGGACCGAAAATTTCTTCTTTTGCGATCGTCATTTCATCATTTACGTCAGCGAATACTGTAGGAGAAACGAAGTAGCCTTGATCGAATGGATTACTTCCTCCGCATAGTACTTCAGCTCCTTCTTCAATCCCTTTTTCAATGTAGCCCATTACACGTTTTTGTTGTTCTTCAGAAACGAGAGGACCAATTGTTGTTTCAGGGTTAAGACCGACACCTTGATTTAGTTTTTTAGAATAGAGGACGAGATCAGCCATGACATTATCATACATTTTCTTCGGAACAAATAAGCGTGACCCAGCAGAGCATACTTGTCCTTGGTTAAACATAACACCAGAAAGTGCACCAGGAATCGCGCGAGATAAATCAGCATCTGGCAAGATGATATTTGGTGATTTACCGCCTAATTCAAGTGTAACGCGTTTTAATGATTCGGATGCTTGTCGCATAATTTGTTTACCGACAGGAGTAGAACCGGTAAATGCAATTTTATCAACGAGTGGATGATTAACGAGAGCTTGTCCAGCTGATTCACCGAATCCAGGTACGATATTAATAACACCTTTCGGGAATCCAGCTTCTTCAATTAATTCAGCTAAGTATAGAGCAGATAGTGGAGTTTGTTCTGCAGGTTTTAAAACGATTGTACATCCTGTAGCAAGCGCTGCTCCCATTTTCCACATTGCCATAAGAAGCGGGAAGTTCCAAGGGATAATTTGACCAACGACACCAACAGCTTCATGGCGTGTATAGTTAAAGTAATCACCGGAAACAGGAATTGTTTGACCA
This sequence comes from Bacillus sp. MT94, assembly GCF_058792475.1. Taxonomy (NCBI): domain Bacteria; kingdom Bacillati; phylum Bacillota; class Bacilli; order Caryophanales; family Bacillaceae; genus Bacillus; species Bacillus sp. MT94. Next base: position 33,960 of record NZ_JBXAEZ010000009.1, read on the forward strand.
ACGATTTTCGTAGCCCATCCAGCGTAATAGCGCATATGCTCAATTGCAAGTGGTATGTCTGCTGCCATTGTTTCACGGATTGGTTTTCCGTTATCTAATGTTTCGAGCTGTGCAAGCTCTTCTTTATGTTCTTCCATTAGATCAGCTAACTTGTACATGAGACGGCTTCGCTCAGCAGTGCTCATACGAGACCAAGGACCTTCGTCAAAAGCCATACGAGCTGCGACTACAGCTTTATGAATATCTTCGCGACCAGCTTCAGAAACGACGGCAAGTGTTTCACCAGTTGCTGGGTTAGGTGTTTTAAATGTTTTACCGGAAGCGCTTTCAATGAAAGATCCATTCACATATAACTTTTTTGTACCTTGAAGAAACTTTTCTACCTTTTCATGAAGATTTACAGCTAGTTGACTCATTGTATAACCCCCTTGAAAATATAATGTAAACGCAGTACGAGACGGCGCTTATTCCGAAATCAAGGATGTGGAAACTAGATGGAAAGCCTCTAATTAAAATCATAATTAATAAATACTGAAAATTCAAATTTCATTTGTGTTACAATTGTAAAAAATATGTAATGTAAGAGAAGCTTCTATATGATTATAAAAAATCCTGCTTGTTTTTGCTTTCTAGTAGGAAAAACTAGAAGAACAATGGTACAATAATACATCGTGAGAGGAGGGGGAAAAATGAAAGATTATCATGATGATCCACGCTTTCGAATAGCCCATAGAGAAGCGTTAATTGGTCTTGGACTTGCTATTATTAATTTTATAATATGGTACGGATTTGCTTATGGGCTTGGTAGTAAAGATCCGAGTGAATATACATATGTATTAGGTTTTCCCGCATGGTTTTTTTATAGCTGTATCGTTGGATTTATCGTTATGGTTATTTTACTTAGTTTAGTTGTTCGTTTTGTATTTCAAGATATTTCACTCGATGAGGAAGAAAAAAGTGAGGAATAATAGATGAATTGGTATGTAATCATTCCAATGATAATTTCGTTTATCGTTGTATTTTTAATTGGTGTATATGCTTCAAGACGCGTGCAAGCAACAGCACATAATAAATTTTTACAAGAATATTTTCTTGGTGGGCGTGAGTTAGGCGGTTTATTATTAGCGATGACAATGATTGCTACGTACGGTAGTGCAAGTAGCTTTATTGGTGGTCCCGGTATTGCTTACAATATGGGGCTTGGATGGGTACTATTATCTGCGATTCAAGTTGTAACAGGATATATCGTTTTAACGGTTATCGGTAAAAAGTTTGCAATTATTGCTAGGAAGATGGAAGCAATTACTCTTATCGATTATTTAAAAGGAAGATACAATAATAAAGCAGTTGTTATACTCTCTGCGTTATGTATTATTATCTTTTTATTTTCAGCGACAGTAGCCCAGTGGGTCGGCGGTGGACGATTAATCGAGTCACTAACGGGTCTATCGTATACAACAGCACTATTTTTATTTACTTTTTCTGTACTTGTGTACGTATTAATTGGTGGATTTCGTGCAGTCGCGCTATCAGATACATTATTAGGAATCATTATGTTAGTTGGAACGACAATCATTTTAATTGCTACTGTCATTGCTGGTGGTGGAATTGAAAAGATTATGCAGGAACTTGTTCAAATTAATCCAAATTTAATTACACCATTCGGAGCAGATGGCAGTTTAACGAAATCATATGTTACATCATTTTGGATTTTAATTGGAATTGGCGTTGTAGGTTTACCGCAAATTAGTGTGCGTGCCATGTCTTATAAAAATTCAAAAGCTATGCACCAAGCTTTAATAATTGGAACAGTTGTCGTTGGTACAATTATGATTGGTATGCATTTAACAGGTGTATTTGCAAGAGTAGTACTTCCAGGTATAACGGTACCAGATAAAGTAATGCCGCTACTCGCGATGGAAGTGTTGCCACCTTGGTTAGCTGGAGTTTTCTTAGCTGCACCAATGGCGGCGATTATGTCTACAGTAAACTCTTTATTATTACTTGTAAGCTCGTCAATTATTAAAGATATATACGTAAATTACATAAATAAAGATGCAGCAGACAGTACGATAAAAAAAGGAAGTTTGTGGATTACTGGTATTGTAGGGCTACTCGTTTATGCAGCGGCGATTAAACCACCAGATTTTTTAATATGGCTAAATTTATTTTCTTTCGGTGGATTAGAAGCAGCATTCATTTGGCCAATCGTATTAGGGTTATATTGGAGAAAAGGAAATGCTACAGGAGCGCTTGCTTCCATTTTCGTTGGAGTAGGTTCATATATGTGTATTCATCTTTTCTATCCAAATCCGTTCGGTATACATACAGTTGTCTTCCCAATTTGTTTTGCGTTTATCGCTTATGTTATTGGAAGTATGAGTGCTGTAAAAAAAACAGTATAGGTTAGCTGAAGAACGTAGTCCTTATAAGACTGCGTTTTTTCGTATGAATTTGTTCTTTTTTATTCTGTATATCCACGTTTATTCATAAATTAATAACAACTGAGGGGATGGAGTTGAGGTCGATGAAAAAAGTGTTATTTTTAGGAGACCCAGGCATTGATGACTCTTTAGCAATTATGTATGGATTGTTGCATCCTGATATTGATATTGTTGGAGTAGTAACGGGATATGGAAATGTAACACAAGAAAAGGCGACAAGTAATGCCGCATATTTATTACAAATGGCAGGACGGGAAGATATACCTGTTATTAATGGTGCGAAAATTCCTTTATCCGGAGATGTTACAACGTATTATCCAGAAATTCATGGGGCAGACGGTTTAGGGCCAATTAAACCTCCAAAAACTTTTTCGCCAAATATAAAGCCTTTTTGTGCATTTTTTGATCTTCTTGAAAAATATAAAGGGGAATTAATAATAGTCGATGCTGGTAGATCAACAACACTAGCGACGGCATTTATTTTAGAAAAGCCGATGATGAAGTATGTGAAAGAATATTATATAATGGGCGGTGCTTTCTTAATGCCTGGCAATGTAACACCAGTCGCAGAGGCGAATTTTCATGGTGATCCGATTGCGTCGCAATTAGTTATGCAAAATGCTAAAAATGTGACATTAGTACCACTTAACGTTACATCTGAAGCAATTATTACGCCGGAAATGGTAAAATATATTACGAAACACTCTAAAACGAGTTTTAATAAGTTAATCGAGCCGATATTTACGTATTATTATAAAGCTTATAGAAAGTTAAATCCGAAAATAAAAGGAAGCCCAGTACATGACGTCGTTACAATGATGGTTGCGGCAAATCCATCTCTTTTAGACTATGTATATCGTCGTGTCGATGTAGATACAGCTGGAATTGCAAAAGGAGAGAGTATTGCTGATTTTCGGCCTCAACCTGATGCAAAAGCATTAAAAAATTGGGTGCGAATTGGTTGGTCGTTACATTATAAAAAGTTTCTTGAGGATTTTGTGAAATTTATGACGTAGACATAATAGGAGCATACAAGTTAAAATAATGGAGATGGTTATTTAAATGACCATCTCCATTATTTTGTTTTTTAAATGATAAATAGAGAAGAGTTACACAATAGGAGAGGAATTTTACTTGAAAAAAACTATAGTATGCGCAGTAATTGTGGGTATTTTTGTTTTGCTAATATCGGGTAACTTTTTAGTGAAAAAAGTGTGGAGTTCAAATAATGATGATGCACAGTATATTGCATCTTTTATTGAAGAACATAAAGATGAAAAAAATAGTGCGCTTCTAGTAAAGAGAAATGATAAAGTTGTTTATTCTGTAAACCCAAATGTTGTATTGCCAGTTGCAAGTACGATGAAATTAATTGTGGCGCTTGAATATACGAAACAAGTTACTGAAGGGAAAATTGATTCGTCTAGTTTCGTGTCGATTAACGATGTGAATCGCTATTATGTGCCGAATACAGATGGTGGTGCACAAGATAGATGGCAAAAGTATTTGGAGAAGACGGGCAAGATAACTGAAGGAGCGGTTTCTTTAGAAGAAGTGGCAAAAGGAATGGTTAAGTTTAGTTCGAATGCAAATGCTGAATACTTAATGGAATTGTTAGGATTAGACAACATCAATCGAAATTTACAAAGTTTATCACTTCCTGCACATCAACCACTATTTCCAATCGTTTCATCTTTGTATATCCCGGGATATTTGCATAAAGAATTACATGTTCCAAAATATAAAATAGAGAAAAAGTTAAAAGAAATGTCTCAAGAGCAATATCGTGAATATTCGATGATTATTCATGAACGCTTAAAGAAGAAGGGACCATTATTACAGAAGGAAATTCCGCTTTATTTAGAGGAACGTTACGACAAAATTTGGTCAGATAGATTACCAGCAGCTTCTGCAAATGATTATATGGTATTACTTCAAAAGGCAAACCATAAAGGTGGCTTGACAGAAGCTGAAGAAAAAGTGTGGGCAAATATCGTTGAAACAGACATGAGTGCCAAGAAATACCGTAAAACATTTAGACATGCTGGGCAAAAGAATGGTTACACACCATGGACGGTTACAAAAGCAGTTTACGCTATGGATAAACATGGAAACTGTACAGAGATTGTGTTTTTGGCGAATAATTTAAATGAAGACGATAGTGCAGAAATACGGAAACATTTAGCAAACTTACATTTCCAAGTGTTGCAAAGTGATAAGTATGATGCGACTTTTATTAAATAAACTCGGTGCAGAGAGCACCGAGTTTATTTTTATGTACAGGCACTTTTTTTCTATCAACGGGTATGATGGGTAGTAATACTTAGGTGAGAGGGGAAAAGGTGATGAAACAGAGTAAGGAAGAGTTTATAAAGAGTGAAGGCGCTGATTTCCCTGGAAAAACATATGTGGATTGTGTATTACAACATGTATTTGATTTTCAACGAAATTACTTATTGAAAGATATGTTTCAAGTGCATAAAGCACATATTACGATGCTGACTGAAGAAAGTTTAATGAAAATAGAAGAAGCTAAAGTTATATTAAACGCACTTAGAAAAGTAGAGCGAATACCAAAAGATAAATTGGTATATACAGAGCGGCATGAAGACCTCTTTTTTTTAATCGAACATTTAATTTCTCAAGAAGCGAAATGCGATTTTGTAAGTAATATGCATATTGGTAGAAGTAGAAATGATATGGGTGTAACGATGTATCGCATGAGTTTAAGGCGGTATATATTACGATTAATGGAACATTATTTGCTATTGCAAGAAAGTGTACTGCAACTTGCTGATGATCATAAGGAAACGATCATGCCAGCTTATACACATACACAACCGGCACAGCCAACAACATTTGGTCATTATACTTTAGCAATTTATGATACGATGCAAAGAGATTTAGAACGAATGAAAAAAACGTACCAGCTTTTAAATCAGTCTCCAATGGGGGCGGCTGCACTCTCTACAACAAGTTTCCCGATTAAACGAGAACGAGTTGCTCATCTACTTGGATTTACAACTGTAATTGAGAACTCATATGATGCTGTTGCCGGAGCGGATTATTTATTAGAAGTTAGCTCGCTACTTATGGTAATGATGACGAATACGAGTAGATGGATTCATGACTTTTTGTTGTTAGCAACGAAAGAATATGACGGTATTACTGTTGCAAAGCCATATGTACAAATTAGTAGTATTATGCCGCAAAAACGAAATCCGGTTTCAATTGAACACGCTCGTGCAATTACGAGTAGTGCTTTAGGAGAAGCATTTACAGTATTTCAAATGATTCATAATACACCATTTGGTGATATTGTTGATACGGAAGATGACTTGCAGCCATATTTATATAAAGGGATTGAAAAGGCGATTCGTGTTTTTTGTATGATGAATGCAGTGATCCTAACGATGAAAGTAGAAGAAGAAACGTTAAAAAGTCGTTCCTATAAACATGCAATAACGATAACGGATTTCGCTGATGTTTTAACGAAAAATTATGAAATTCCATTTCGGCATGCTCATCATGCAGCAAGTGCTATTGCAAATATGTCATTGGAGCAGAAAAAAGAACTACATGAATTACACTTCAAAGAGATAAATATGTACTTGCAAGAACATTTTAAAATAAATTTATTAGAAAAAGAGTGGAAAGAAATTATATCGCCAGAAGCTTTTATTCAAAAAAGAAATGTATACGGTGGACCGAGTAAAAAAGAAATGAAGCGTATGATTAAAAATCGAAAAGAGTCCTTTCGAAAAGAAGAAGATGTATTTGAAAAGGAAAAACAGAGAATTTTACAAGCTGAAAATGCCTTGAATACATTAGCTTTGAATATTATTGAATCGTAAAAGAGGGATTTAATGAATTAATCGCCAATACTTAATTAAAATATAAATAGAGAGAAGAGATTGTCGATGATTCAATTACATGTATATGAAGAGATTTTTCATTTTAAAGAAGATGTTACACCATTTCTAGAAAAGAATGAGCAGGAAAACAATCTCATATTAGGTGTATTACAAATGGTTCAAGAACCGATATTTATGGGGGTAGCGAAACAAGGAGAAGACATTGCGGTTGTATTTCTGCAAACAGAAGAGAAGAAACAAATCATTGTTGCAACTTCTGAAATTTCGGGAGTAGCTATTGAGGAACTTGCAAAAGAGTTAACGAAAGTATATCCGGATATTCCTGGATTGATCGGTAATAAGAAAATTGTACAGAAATTAGCGGAAGAGATTGCGGTATTAGAAAATAAGAAAATGAATGTTGCAATGGAGCAAGGTGTGTATGAGCTGAACAGAGTAAAGAAGAAGTGTAATGCGAACGGACTTTTCCGGGCGGTAAATAATGATGAATTACCATTAATAGAACAGTGGATATATCAATTTTGTGAAGACGTAAAGCTTCCTACTACGAAAGAAGAAGCAAAACAAACTGCGCATACATTAATAACTACAAATCGACTGTTTGGTTTGGAAGTAGATAGGAAACTTGTTTCTGTAGCTGCAAAAACGAGACCAACTAAAAATAATATAACAGTTAATTTCGTATACACGCCGAAAGAAGCAAGGAAAAAGGGATACGCATCTAATTGTGTAGCGGCACTTAGTCAACGTATGTTAGATGAAGGGTACAAGACGACTACGTTATATACTGATTTAGCGAATCCGATATCGAATAAAATTTATCAAGAAATTGGTTATGAGCAAATTGCGGAGTCTGTGCTTATATTTTTAGAGAAGTAAAACAAAAAGGTGTGCAATTTTAGCACACCTTTTTGTTATTCATCAATTCTAATAATCTCGCCTTGAGGGAAGTCCTCAGTTTCTAGTAAGTTACGAATAGCTTTCGCAACATATTCAGGTGGTAATAGTTTTCCTTCTTCTTTTAATGCAATGAAGCGGTCCAAATTTATGAAATCTTCTTTATTTGTTTCACGAATTTGTGATTGCATATTAGTATCAACAACACCAGGTGCAAAAGCGACGATTTTTACTGGATATTCTTTTTCTACTTCTTCAGTTGCTACGCACTGTGTAAACATATTTACACCAGCTTTCGTTGTACAATAAGCGCCCCAGCCAAAGTAAGGGTTTTTTCCTGCACCAGATGAAATGTTAATAACGCGTTTATCTACTTTCCAGTCTTTCGTATGTTTCATAAATGTAGATGTAAGAATCATAGGTGCAAGTAAATTAATGTGAACGTTCGTAATGAATTGTTCACTTTCAGCTTTTTCAATTGGCTTCATAGGTGCAACTGTACCCGCATTATTAATTAAATGAATAGAGGATACATTGTCTTTTTTAATAGATGAAATGATCTCTTTAAAGTTAGTTTCTAAGTTATGTACATCTTGAAGATCTAGGGAATGAAAAATGCAATTGCTGTTATATTGCTCTGCAAGTTTTGTAAGCTCTTTATTTTCTCTTCTAGAAATAGAGATGACAGTTGTATTTTTTTCTAATAATTGCGTAGCGATTGACTCACCTAAACCTTGTGAAGTTCCTGTTATGATAACGTAGCGCATAGTTTTATAAACCCCTCTCATATGTGCGGAATTTTGTTGGACAACGTACATTGTATAGTTTGTCTACATTTTATAGTATAGAGCACTTTTTACTATAATTGAAATGAGATGATTGTGTGCCTTTTATAAATAGGTTTACGACAACAGTACCTGGTGCCGTCACGTTTACTGGGAATACGCTGGGACTTAGCCCTACATCACCTGCACCAGGTAATATTTTTGGTACACTTGCTGTGTTTACGACAGTAAATACAGCATTGCAAGTACCAGGGTTCCCAGCAGGGACAACAGATGAATGGCAATTGAATTCTTCAAGTGCAATTTTAAATCTTCCAGCGGGAAGCAGTGTATTATATGCAGAATTAGTTTGGGCTGGTACTTTCCGGACTGATACGGAAGATGTGTTACCATTTTTAAATGATAACATTACATTTACAACGCCAGCAGGGACGTTTTCTGTTACGCCAGATCCTGCTACCGCGCAGCAAGGTTCAGTAGGAAATCAATTTTATTATGCTCGCTCTGCCAATGTAACAAATCTTGTTAGTGCAGGTGGAGCAGGCACATATACAACGGGTGCTGTGCCAGCTGCAAGAACTTCAGCCGACCCAACAATCAGTCGTTCAGCTGGATGGACGCTTGAGGTTGTGTATCAAAATGCAAGTTTACCACTTCGAAATTTGTCAGTATATGCAGGTCAAGAAATTATCGATGCTTCATCCCCGCCAGTTGATGCTACAATTTCAGGTTTTGCTACGCCGGCAACAGGAGCTGTTACAGGAAGAGTGCTCGTAACTGCTCAAGAAGGTGATTCTAACATTGTTGGAGATCAACTTCGCTTTGGGCCGAATGCAAATGCTACAGTTGCATTATTCGGACCGAGAAATCCTGCGAATAATTTCTTTCAGTCACAAATTTGTAATGATAGTGGAAATTTAGATACGAGCGGCACGTTTGGAGATTTGAATCAGCCGTTAGGGGTAGCTTTGGCCGTCCGAAGACAAGGGTGGGATATTACGAATGTAGATGCCTCCTCATCTTTAGTAAACAGTCAAACATCAGCAACGGTTCGATTTGTTACAAATGGAGATGGATACGCAGCAGCTGGTTTTGGTGTTCAAATTGATGCAACAGGTCCAATTATTAATCCTGTTAAATCAGTTAATAGAACAGTCGCGGGGGTAGGGGATACTCTCACTTATACAATTACGGTCCCAAATACAGGAACAGGAAGTGCAGAAAACGTTGTATTACGTGATAGTATTCCGAACGGAACGACGTTTGTTGCAGGTAGTGTTACGGTAGGGGGAGTAACACAGCCGAATGCAAACCCTGCTAATGGAATTAATTTAGGTACAATCCCAAATAACACGCAAAGAATTGTTACATTTCAAGTTCGAATAACATCATTCCCGAATCCCAATCCTATTTTAAATCGTGCAATGGTGTCATATCAATTCCGTCCCTTCGTTGGTAGTCCTCCTATTACAAGTACGTCTTCTTCAAACACAGTACAAACGACAGTGAACCAAGCAACTATTAGTATGCAAAAATCTGTAGATTTACAGACGGCAACACTTAATGATGTATTAACGTACACAGTTAATGTCACAAATAATGGAAACGTCACTGCGAACAATGTTATTTTTGTTGATAGTATCCCTGCTGGAACAACATTTGTCGCAAATAGCGTTACGGTAAATGGAGTAGCGCGTCCAGGAGCGAATCCAGCAAGTAGTATTAATCTTGGAAGTATTAATGCATCGCAAACGACTGTAGTGCGCTTTCAAGTTCGAGTAACATCGAACCCTCTTGTCAATCCAATTCCAAACCGTGCGAGTGTAACATTTAACTTTACTCCAGTGCCTGGTCAACAACCAGTTTCAGGGCAAGCGACAAGTAATACTGTAGTTACGACAATTAATATAGCTGATATAACAACGAGAAAAACAGTGGATAAAGCTTTTGCAACGGTTAACGACGTTCTTACGTACACGGTAACAATTCAAAATACAGGAAATGTACTTGCAACGAACGTTATTTTTCAAGATCCGATCCCAATTGGAACGACATTTATCGCAAATAGTGTGACTGTGGATGGGGTTTCACAACCTGGGGTAAATCCAGCGACTGGGTTTACAGTAGCTAATATATCTCCTGGCGGAAGTAGGACTGTTACATTTCAAGTACGAGTAACATCTACACCATCGGGAGGTACGATTGCGAATCGCGGAAATGTATCTGCTAATTTCGTCGTTATTCCGAATCAGCCACCGATAACAATTAATAGACAAACGAATACAGTTGTGACACAAGTTAATACAGGCGGTTTAAATGTAATAAAAGAAGTAAATACAACGCAAGCGGCGGTAGGGGATACTTTAACGTACACAATTGCCGTCCAAAATACAGGGAATGTTCCGTTAACAAATGTATTTTTCCAAGACCCTATTTCTTCTGCTGTTTCATTTGTTGCAAATTCTGTAACAATTAATGGAGTACAGCAAAGTGGACTAAATCCGAATACAGGATTCTCTCTTCCGAATATTCCTGCGGCTCAAACGGTTGTAGTCACATTTGACGTAGTAATTGTACAGAATCCAGAAAATGAAGATATTTTAAATCAAGCAAATGTAACAGCAAGCTTTCAAGTGAATCCGAATGAACCACCAGTAACAATCAATGTACCGAGTAATGTTGTGAATACGACAGTACAATCAGGAAACTTTGAAGTTGTGAAAGCAGTCAATACGGATGTTGCAACAGTAGGGGATATTTTAGTATATACAATAGAAGTCATAAATGCAGGTAGTGTACCAGCTACGAATGTATTTTTCCAAGATTCAATTCCCCAAGGGACATTATTTATTGAAAATAGTGTAGTTGTGAATGGTGTTTTACAAGAAGGGGCAGATCCAGAACTTGGATTCCCATTAAATAATTTGCCTACTGGCGCCAGTGTTATTGTTACATTTGAAGTATTAATTGATGAAATTCCCCAAGGAAATAATGTTGTAAATAATGCGAATGTAACTGGAGATTTCCTTGTAAATCCAACAGAGCCGCCGATTACTGTAACAGTACCAAGTAATACTGTTATGACGATCGTGAATTCTTCAGGGTTAAATGTAATGAAAAGTGTAAGTGCTACTGAAGCCGGTGTAGGAGATACGTTAACGTATACAGTTCGTATACAAAATAGTGGAACGGTGACAGCGACAAATGTATCATTCCTTGATCCGATTCCAGTTGGAACCACTTTTGTAGCGAATAGTGTAACAATAAACGGGACACCTCAACCAGGTTTAAACCCGACAACTGGATTTCCACTTGCTAATATTCCAGTAGGAGGAATGGTGACGGTCACTTTTCAAGTGACAATCACGAGTGTACCACCAAATAGAGTTCTTCCGAATAATGCGAATGTCACTGCTGATTTCCAAGTAAGTCCTCTCCAGCCACCAATTACAATTGTAACGATTAGTAATATTGTTGTGACGCGAGTGAATGTAGGATCACTTAATGTAATGAAGAGTGTAAATACACTACAAGCCGGTGTAGGAGATACGTTAACGTATACGATTCTTATTCAAAATACAGGAACTGTTCCTGCAACGAATATTGTTTTTCAAGATCCAATTCCGTCTGGTACTGCCTTTGTAGCAAATAGTGTGACGATAAATGGAGTCGTACAGCAAGGCGCGGATCCTATGCTAGGTTTCCCGGTACCAAATATTCCGGTCGGGCAAACGGCTACGATTACGTTTCAAGTTACAGTGACGAGTGTTCCGAGCGGTGGAAATATAAGAAACCAATCGAACGTTACTGCAAGTTTTCTTATAAATCCAGCAAACCCTCCAATAACGACTGTTACAAATAGTAATTTTGTAGTGACGCAAGTAAACACAGCACAGTTAAATATACAAAAATCTTCATCTGTACAACAAGCAGCACTTGGAGAAACTTACACGTATTCTGTTGTCATTCGAAATAACGGTACAGTAACAGCAACGAATGTCTCTTTCCTTGATCCAATTGCTTTAGAAACAACTTTTGTAGCAAATAGTGTAACGATAAATGGAACGCCACAACCTGGATTTGACCCAAATGTTGGTTTCCCGCTTCCTAATATTGCAGCTGGAACATCATTGACAGTAACGTTCCAAGTTACGGTAGTTGCACCGTCTACACGTGGAGCAGTATTAAATACAGCATCTGCTACAGCCACTTTCTTATTAAATCCTTTACAGCCACCTGTAACAACAACGAATTCAAGTAATACAACGGTAGTTACAATACCGTTACCTCCTCCTGGTGAAGTAACTGCAACAAAAACAGTTGATGTTGCAACTGGGGCCGTTGGGGATGTATTAACGTATACTGTGCTCATTTCAAACGTAGGAATTATCCCTGTTACAGATGTGTTCTTCCAAGATGTCATACCAGAAGGAACGACGTTTGTTGACAATAGTGTAACGATAGGTGGAGTGCAGCAACTTGGTTTAAATCCAGAAATAGGATTTACAGTTACTCCATTATTAATCGCTGGTGGAAGTATTGAGGTCACATTCCAAGTGACGATTACAGAAATTCCAGATAATGAAGTCATATTAAATGATGCAGATGTTACATTTACTTCACAACCAAATCCGCAGGAACCACCGATTACGGAAACGATATTAACAAATTTAGTCGTTACGACAATTAATATAGCGTTTATTTTTCCATTGAAACTAGTAGATAAAGAAGTAGCGACGGTAGGAGAAATATTAACGTATGATGTATTGATTTTTAATTTCGGAACAGTGCCAGCGACGAATGTTCAATTTATCGATACTACTTCCGCGGGTGTAGCATTTGTACCAGGAAGTGTGAGCATAAACGGGGTACCAGCACCAGGACTAGATCCTTTCATTGGTTTTACAGTTCCAGATATACCTGTCGATGATTTTGTACTTGTCACATATCAGGAAGTGGTTACAAGCATACCAGAAGGTGGAACGATTGTTAATTTTGTAGACGTTACAGCTACATTTGCTGTAAGTGAAACAGAACCCCCTATTACGGAAACAACGACAAGTAATACGACATTAACAGAAATCAATGAGCCTGGTTTGAATGTTTTAAAATCAGTGAGTCAGCCGGTTGTTGCAGTAGGCGATACAATCACATATACAACAGTAGTTCAAAATACAGGAACAGTGCCAGCAACGAATGTTCAATATAGTGATGTATTACCTTCCTCTATAGCATTCGTGCCGAACAGTGTAACGATAGATGGTGTGTTACAACCTGGATTCAATCCGAATAACGGATTCCCGCTTCCAGATATAAATCCAGGTGAAAGTGTAGAAGTCATCTTCCAAGTAACCGTTGTTAGTGCGCCATCAAACGGAACAATTGCCAATACGGCAAATGTAACTGGAAGTTTTGTATTAGTACCAGGAGAACCACCAGTTATAGTAACAGAGCCGAGCAATACAACACTTACAACTGTAAATAGAGGGCAATTTAATGTTATTAAACAAGTAAATAGGGTTGCTACTCTCGTTGGAGATATATTAACGTATACGGTTCAAATAACAAATACAGGAACAGTAACAGCTAATGCTGTTCAGTTTGTTGATACCATTTCAGCAGGAGCGTCATTTGTACCAAATAGTGTAACGATAAATGGAGCCCCGCAACCAAACTTAAATCCGATTACTGGATTTGGAGTTGGAGATATCCCAGTTGGTGAAACAGTTATAGTGACGTTTCAAGCGACAGTTACAAACATCCCGTCATCAGGAACAATTACGAACGTTGCAAATATAACAGGAAGCTTTACTTTAGTGCCAGGAGAACCACCAGTTGTAGTAACAGAGCCGAGTAATACGACGATAACTAGAGTGAATAGAGGACGATTCAGCGTTATAAAATCTGTAAATAAAGAAGCGACACGATTAGGAGATACGTTAACGTATAGTGTGCAAGTTACAAATACGGGAACGGTAACAGCAACGAATGTTCAGTTTATCGATGTTCCATCACCTAGTTTAGAATTCGTTCCTGGAAGTGTACAAATAAATGGGATTCCGCAAGTAGGTTTAGATCCATTTGTAGGCTTTGCATTGCCTGATCTTGCAGTAGGGGATAGTGTATTAATTACATTTGAAGTAAATGTAATCGCAGTTCCGCCTTCTAGTAGCATTATGAATACAGCAAGAGTAACGGGTGATTTCGAATTGATTCCAGGAGAACCTCCGTCTACAATTACAAATTCAAGTAATACGACGGTTACGCCGGTAAATAGAGGCAGCTTAGATATGCTAAAAGAAGTAGACCATTCAGTTGTTGGTGTAGGAGAAACGGTAACGTATACTGTTCGTATATTAAATACTGGTACTGCTGATGCAATGAATGTTCAATTTATCGATGTGCTATCTCAGGAAGCTGATTTCGTTCCAAATAGTGTAACGATAAATGGGGTTCCGCAACCGGGGTTAAATCCGCAGATTGGATTTACGATACCTGATATACCAGTTGGTGAGACGGCACTTGTAACATATGAAGCTACGATTACAAGTTTTCCGGATGGTGGTACAGTAGTGAACGTTGCTGGGGCGTTAGCAGAATATATTTTAGTACCAGGGGAGCCGCCAGTTACAGTGATGGATACAAGCAATACAGTTATAGTGACGGTAAATACTGCAATCTTATTTGTTGCAAAAGGAGCAAACTTTGAAGTAGCAATGATAGGGGATGTTGTCACTTACGGAATCGCTGTTATAAATGATAGTACAGTTCCTGTGACCAATATTGTGTTAACAGATATCATTGATCCGAATACGCTATTTATAAATGGTACGGTAACGGTAAATGATGTACCTCTTCCATTTGCTAATCCGAATACTGGTATTCCGTTAGGTGATTTTCAGCCAAATGATGCAGCAATTATTAATTTCCAAGTTGTAATAATAGGAGGGCAAGTAAATAATTTAGTTACAAATACTGCTACAGCGAATGGGCTTGCAACTGTAAATCCGAATGAGCCGCCAGTAGTAGTTGAAGGTGATAGTAATACAGTTGTTATCCCGTTTATTCCTCAAAATGTCTCAACGACAGTCGTAAAAACGGCAGATTTACAGGTAGCAACAATTGGAGATGTCATTACGTTTACGACAGTCATCACAAATACGGGTGATACTGTAATGCAAAATATTCGTTTTCAAGATATGTTAGATAGTAGTGTTCGATTTGTTCCTGGAAGTGTAACGGTTGATAATACGCCAGTGCCGAATGTAAGCCCGGCAGTAGGGTTTCTTATCGGAAGTTTAAATCCTGGTGAAGCAAGGACAGTTTCGTTCCAAGTAGCAGTACAGAGCGCGCCAAATGGTTCAGGAAATTATATAAATCAAGCGAGTATTCGTTTTGAACATCAAGTAGGCACAGTATTGCCACCTGTTACACAAATAGTAGAAAGTAACATAGTTGTCATTCCATTCGTTCCAACGATTGAACAAATTTGCGAAACAAACTTTAATTGCTTAGATAAGATTCCATTTCAATGTTCTCCGTGTAATCATTTGCATGGACATAAAAAATAAAAACAGAAAGAGCATCCTGAAAAATAATTGGATGCTCTTTTTGTTTTAATCATATAGATTCATTTTCGGGCGAGGTGAAAAATTCGTCGATTTTGTCGGAGAGTAGTAATGGAATGGCTCCTTTTATAACAGAAATGTCCCAGTCCCACCATGCGAGATTCTCTAGTTTGTCAATCGTTTCTTGTGGGAAACGATATCGAACAAATTTTGCAGGATTACCAGCTACAATTGCATACGGGGGTACGTCTTTTGTAACAACGCTTCTGGCGCCGATAATGGCCCCGTTACCAATTGTAACACCAGATAAAATGCAGGATTGATAACCAATCCATACATCATTGCCGACTACGATATCACCTTTTGAAGAAGGGTGACCAGTAATATGTGCTCCTTCATCAAAAAGTGCATTAAATGGATAAGTTGTTATCCAGTCTGCGCGATGTTCACCGCCAAGTATGAAAACGACTTCTTCTGCTAATGAACAAAACTTACCTATTTTTAATTTTGTTTCATCGTTCCAAGAAAAAATGGTTGGCCCTACTTTACTATAAGTATAATCACCAATATCATATTTATTATATTCAGGTTTTTGATTTAAATATAACATGCTTCTTCAGCCTCCTTTCTCAATTAAGTGATACGTATGGAATATTATATGCAAGATGTAGTAATGTGAACTGTATTAATAGGTGAAATGAACAAAAGGGAGTGGGATGTATGCGATACGAAATGGGTTTATATAATAAACCGTTTCAGTCAATTCAATCAGGAAAAAAAGTATATGAAGTACGCCTATACGATAAAAAACGTCAACTAATAAACAAAGGTGATGAA
Organism: Bacillus sp. MT94; assembly: GCF_058792475.1. Classification (NCBI taxonomy): domain Bacteria; kingdom Bacillati; phylum Bacillota; class Bacilli; order Caryophanales; family Bacillaceae; genus Bacillus; species Bacillus sp. MT94. Next base: position 50,366 of record NZ_JBXAEZ010000009.1, read on the forward strand.
ATCGTATTTACGAATCTTACGACAACAGAAATGATGACGGTAAAAGTAACGGAAATAAAGCGATACGAGAGCTTTAAATCTATGTATGAACAAATTGATAAAAAATTATTGGATTGTGAAAATGATAGTTTAGAGGAAATGTTAGAAAGTACATATAAAATATATACGAAAGAACAAGAAAAAGAGTGGGGAACAGTTGCGATTCGTATTGAGGAAATAAAATGATAAGAAATCGCGGGGCGGCTATTATTGTACAGGAAGGGAAAATCGCTCTTATAAAACGTATTCGAGAAGAGGAAATATATTATGTTTTTCCTGGCGGAGGGATTGAGGAAGGTGAAACGCCTGAAGAGGCAACGAAAAGAGAGGTATACGAAGAATTAGGGCTACATATAAAAGTGAAGCACCTTATTGCAAAGGTAAAATATAAAGGAAATGAATATTATTATGGTGCCTATATTACAGGTGGAGTGTTCGGAAGTGGAACAGCTGAGGAATTTCAGCGGGAAGGTAAAGGAAGTTATATTCCGTTATGGCTACCGATAAACGAGTTGGAAAAAGTGAATATAAAACCTTATGAAGTGGTCGGAAATATATTTAATCATTATAAAATATAACGTCTGACAACATACAAAAAAAACCATTGACATAGGCTTCTGATTTAAGTATTGTATTCGAGTATGTTTATAATCAGGAGGTTTATATGAGCAATCAAACTACTACACATCATGTGAAAATGACAACAGCGGATCCATCTGGAATTGGTCTATTTGGATTAGCGATGGTAACACTTGTAGCATCATCTCAAAAGTTAGGCTTAACAGATGGCGTTTCACTTGTATTACCATGGGCAATCTTTTTAGGAGGATTTGCACAAATCTTTGCTTGCATTCACGATGCAAAGCATAACAATACATTCGGTACGACAGCATTTGGTGCGTACGGCCTATTTTGGTTAGGTGTTGGAATGACTTGGTTAATTCAACTTGGAGTATTTGGCGAAAAATTAGCACAAGCTGCAGATTCAAAACAGCTTGGTGTAGCCTTTATCGGATATTTGATTTTCACAATCTTTATGACGATTGGTGCAATGGAAACACATAAAGTATTATTTATGATCTTCGTCCTTATTGATTTCTTATTTATTGGTCTTTCATTAAGTACTTTAGGTGTTATGCCGCACGCAATGCATAATTTAGCAGCATATTCTGAACTTCTTATTTCATTATTATCTTTCTATGGTTCAGCAGCAGCAGTGTTAAACACACACTTCGGAAAAGTTGTTTTACCAGTAGGGAAGCCTTTTGGTATTTTTAAAAAGTAATAAAAAAGCACAGATGATTGTATAGTCATCTGTGCTTTTTTTTATTTATTCCTCTATTTGTGGGCTGTCTGAAAAATCCTGATTGGTGAGGGCTCATTAAAGTTTCACTTTATTTGAAATAAGTAATGTGAAATGTAAATAAAAGTAGAAAAAAATCAATTGAAATTGATTCTCATTATTAATATAATGAGAATGAGAATCATTTATTGTTAGAGGGGGATGCCAAAGTGGCAAAAATTTTAATAGCTTATGCAAGTATGTCAGGAAATACAGAGAGTATTGCTGATTTAATTAAAGTTAGTTTAGATGCTTTTGATCATGAAGTAGTATTGCAAGAGATGGAAGGCATGGATGCTGAAGAATTATTAGCTTATGATGGAATCATTTTAGGATCTTATACGTGGGGCGATGGTGAATTACCATTTGAAGCGGAAGATTTTCATGAGGACTTAGAAAATATAGATTTAGCTGGGAAAAAGGTAGCGGTATTCGGATCAGGTGATACGGCGTATGAACTGTTTTGTGAAGCGGTAACGATATTTGAAGAACGCCTTGTAGAACGAGGTGCAGAGCTTGTACAAGAAGGGCTGAAAATTGAATTAGCTCCAGAAGATCAAGAGGATGTTGAAAAATGCAGTAATTTTGCAATTGCATTTGCTGAGAAGTTCTAAGAATGGGAGTGTCAACGTGGAGACGATGTTAAGTGCAACTGCTATTACAAAGTTAAGAGATGGAAAACTGTTGTTAGCTACTACATATAATGGCTTATTTGTTGAACAAGACGGAGAATGGAAACGAATTTTAAATGGTTTTCAAAAACGAATTAGGGATTTACATAGCGAAGATAATGTAGTTTATGGTGTAGGTGACGAAGGGATTTTTATTCGTAGTATGAATGGTGGAGAGAACTGGACAATTCAGCGTTTTCCAACAAAAGCAACAAGTTGGAATGTATGTAGCAATGTACAAGGAACTGTTGTTGCTCATGGAGAAAAAACGCTGTATCTTTCTAATAATTTCGGTTCGACATGGGAGACTATTCATCCGTTTCTTGAGTATGGCAGTGCGGCACCGTCTATTCGATCATTATTTTTATATAAACATTACTTATTTATTGGTACGAAAATACATGCTAAGTATGGTGGTGTTTGGCTCTTTGATTTGAAGACACGTAAATTAAAGAGGATTAAAATTACGATGAATCAAATGATCTCTGCGTTGACTTTACACAATTCTTATTTAGTAGCGGCAAGTGGATCGTGCAAGGGAGTTAGCGGGAATATTTCTTATTGTAAAATAGATGACAGTATTGCGAGTGAAAAAATATATTGGCATACATGTCAAAGTGAGCAGAAAGCAAGTAGTTATTTAGACTTAAGTGTAGACCAACATGTCTTATATACAACTTCAACACAAAATAAGGCGGGTATTAGTAGTGTGTGCCGTGTACTTCTTGACGAAGGTATTGTTACAGTATGTGATTCAGTTAAAGGGCACGGATGGCGCATTGTTAATCAAAAAGATGGTTATGTAGTAGCTGGATCAGGTGAATTAAAAGCAATGCAGTGGGAACAAAAAATAATTTAAGAAAAAACTTTACTTTTATTATATTGATATGATATAGTATGTTTAAACCATTTTACTTTTAATAATATAGAGATTTAAATGAGCTGTAACTTCCGAGGAGGATAGCAATGTTAAATCTCCTCAGGGGTTGCAGTTTTTTAATATCTGGCTTATTATTGTAAGGTGGTTGAAAATGAATATGTACATATAGGTACATTGTAGGAGGATTTTTTTCATGCAAAACGGTAAAGTAAAATGGTTTAACTCAGAAAAAGGTTTCGGTTTCATCGAAGTTGAAGGCGGAGAAGACGTATTCGTTCATTTCTCAGCTATCCAAGGCGAAGGCTTCAAAACTTTAGAAGAAGGTCAAGAAGTTACTTTCGAAGTAGAACAAGGTAACCGTGGACCTCAAGCTACTAACGTAAACAAGAAGTAATTTTTGAAAAAAGAAGGGCTCGCCCTTCTTTTTTTTGCATTTTTATAGATGTCCTCCTACTTACATATCATAATAAGACTGAATTTTCATTTATTTATTCGAAGGATTTTTGTATAAAGTACATGAATAAATAAATACTGAAAATAGAGTGTTTGTGTGAAAAAGGAATTTAGAAAGAGGTAAATAAATTGAAAAACGCTACACATTTCATTGTGTTTGATATTGAGAGGAATTTCAGACCGTATAAATCAGAAGATCCGTCAGAAATAGTTGATATCGGAGCTGTAAAAATAGAAATAGGTACAATGAAGATAATTGAAGAATTTTCGGAGTTAGTAAAACCAAGTGCACGATTAACTCGTCATACAACAAAATTAACCGGTATTACGAAGACAGATTTAATGGCTGTAGACAAATTCCCTCAAATTATAGAGAAATTTATTCAGTTTATCGGAGAAGATTCTATATTTGTTTCATGGGGAAAAGAAGATTATCGCTTTCTATCTCATGATTGTACATTACATGGTGTTGAATGCCCCATTATAGAAAAAGAAAGTAGAATTGATTTGCAAAAATTTGTTTTCCAAGCATATGAGGAATTGTTTGAACATACGCCAAGTTTACAATTTGCGGTAGAACAGCTCGCTTTAACGTGGGAAGGGAAACAGCACCGTGCTTTAGCAGATGCCGAAAATACAGCAAATATACTTCTTAAAGTGTATAGCGAGAGAGATATTAATAAGCGATACAAAAGACATGGTGAACTTGAACTTGTAAAAAACGGAAAACTAACAGAAAAAGCGAAAAAAAAGATGCGGAAATGGGTGTTTAAAGAACTAAAGAAAAATACAGAACGCCCTTTTGAATGGAGTACATTTGAAAGTAGTGACACGTGGGAAAGTATAACGGAAAGATATTATATAAGTGAAAATACAGTAGAACTCCTGAAAAAACATTTTCGTACGGCAGTGAGAAAAGCGGAACGACAGATTAGGTATTTGGCTGAGATGGAGGAGAATGTAGAGGTTAAATGATATTCTCCTCTATTTCTAGCTACATAAATTAAAATTCATCGTATTAAATAGCGATTAATTTGTTGCTGTAATTGAGCAGTCATTATTGCTTTGAAATTTAGGGCGTTAGTTAGAATGTTAATCTGTTGAGGAGTAGTTAATTTTTCAAATCCTTTTGCATGTGCAAAGAAATGTTGTAGGAATTTTTTCTTCTCTTCAGTTAACCTTTTATGATTTCCTATTGGAAGACCTGCGCATTTATATAAAAATTGTTTAGTATTACTTTTTAACTTTAAATCACTAATCCAATTCATAGTTTTTTCAGTGGTATGGCTGTTTATGTAGTTTTTTGGAACGGTTACTTTATAATTGTAATCCCGTAAATCATTTTTAGTAAAACCTGTCTGCTTTAAAATTTGTAATAGAGGGAAATGATTTTCCTCAAGTTTATTTAAAATAAATTGTCTATTGGTTTTATTAGAATCGCCTTTGTTATGAAGTCTACGAAGTATTTTGAGGTATTGTGAAGGTTTTTCTGTAAAATCTTCAATAATACAGGGGATTTGTTTTATATGTGGATTATTAGTTATGAAATTGTAACAATCGTATTTTCCAACTAAAATGTATTCATCTTTTAGAGGATGCTTTTCGACTGGTAAGAGTAAATCAAATATATCAAGATATTCAATAGTACTGTTCATTTTTTTAGAATAAGATTTTGTAATGTGTGGATTATACAATAGATTTATTTTTTCAATAGGAATCATGCTAATTTCAGTTAAAGAATGAGGACTATGGTAAATGATCATATGTATTTACCTCCTTAAATCAAATATATAGCGTTAGAAAGTTGTCTTATGATAGCAATAGGAAAATACGTGATTAATGTGAAAGATCCTACCTCTTTTATAGAGGTAGGATCTTTTGCAGTTGTTCTATTCAATTCCTTCTGGACTATAGCTATACTGCTGCTTATTCTCAATCCGCTCAATCACATCCTGCAGCTCATCTGGCTTCAGAAACTCAATCGGAGAGAAGCCCTTCTCAAATGTAAGTGTATCAGCCTCAATCATTAATACGTATCGATCATTTACCTTTGCAATATGTATTTGATCCCCGAAATCAGCAAGCAAAGCCTTCACAGAGATATGATCTGCTTTTAGTTTTAATTCCACTTCAGGAGCATGCTCGACGATTTGGGCAGTTGCTTCCATTACTTCTTCGGTTGAAAATTGTTCCATAATTTCGCGTTTCGGACTGGCAGCCCATACTTCCATCGCTTGGTCGAATTGTTCGCGTTCTTCCGTACCTTCTTCAAATACATCTTCAATTTGGTCGTATACCATGTCCATTACTTGTGTTTTCATAATTTCAGGCATAGAGCGTTCATATTCGACGAATTTTAAGAAGTCTTCAAAGTAGCGGGCATGTGATGCTTGGTGTATTTTTAGTTCGCCTACTTCAACCATACCTTCTTCAGGCATGTATGGGTATTGGATAGATTTCATATTCTTTGTTGTGATGGCCATTTCAACGTTACGAATCAGTGTTGATTCATCAGAAATAGAAGCAACCTTTGGTTCGAAGTCGCATTTCATTACGAATACAAATGGATCATCAAAGTATTTGCGTAGTTTTGCCTGAGCAATTAAAAATACACCACCGCGTACAGCGCTTGTGTCAAGATATGTATAAACGAGAGGTTCACTCATATCTTTAAAGTTGTCCTTTGTTTCTGCAAAGCGAATACGATTAAAAAGGTTGTAATGAGGGTTTGAATCAAGTTCGTGCCCTTCCTCTACAATAAAGCGACCAATTTTTGTTGGGGCTTGTTCTGTTTTTGCATGACGTTCTACTTTTCGCTTCGATATTTTTAATAACTCACCATTCAAAAATTCTTTTAAGGAGCTATCTTCATATTCTTCAGCGTCTAAAGTTTGAAAATGTTTGTAGCGTTTATCAACTGCTTCACCTTTTCCTTCTACTTGTACAACATAAAAGGAAAGATAATTTATTTCAAAATCCATATTTATCACCTTGTTTCATTTCATTAACTCTTATCAGTATAGAGATGGAAAAAACTTTCGTCAATTTATATAAGGAAGGGGGAGCCCCTTCCTTATATAATTTTTATTTTCTCGATTAAAATCCGTCTTCTAATGCTGCGAATGGAATGTTTAGTCTGTTTTCTACTGTACGTAAACGTTGGTTTAAGCGGTTTAGTCTACGTGTATGGCGCTCAACTGTATTTTCTAGTTGACGTACTCTTTGTTCAAGCTCATTTACGCGTCTTTCTAATTGACGATTTCCAGTGCCAGGAAAAGAGATTGGAAGTTGGAATTGTCTATTTTGGTCATATGGATTCGTTTGCTCTGCTTGATCTATATAAGATTGATATTGTGCTTGTAAGTCATACTGTGGTTGTTGGTACGCATATTGATTATATGGATCATATGGATTGTAGGGATACATAATAACATCCTCCATTTCTTTAAAATAGGTTGAATTCACCATAATGTATGTGCAAAAGCGGAGCGGTGGCACGGCAAATACCTATTTATGTTGACGGGATTTTTCTTTATCCCGCATTAACGGGCAGTAAGACCCCACTGATTAAAGTTTCACTTTATAAAAAATAGCTTGAGGGTTTTTGATTTGTATTTCTTTTGCTTGATGGTATATACTGGATAAAAGAGAGAGTTTACATAAAAGTTACAATTCTATCAAACTCAAACTTTTATGTAAATATGTATAGACATTTATAAAAGAAAAGAGTAATTTATATAGAGTGAAAAATAACTTGTAACATTTTATAAACATATTGTAAAATGATTGTAACAAAACATACATAAAAATGAAATAAATACATAATAGTGATGTTGGGGAAAGGGAGAGAGTATATTGTTCCGTAAAGTAAAGGGTATATTAGTTGGGGTGTTATGTGTAGCTGTAGTGAGTGGCTGTGGTGCAAAAGTAAGTGATGTTGCATTGGTAAGTGATATTGGTGGGCACACTGTAGAGGCTAAAGCAGAAGTGCAAGATACTATTAGTTTAGTTGATGGTCGAACTGGTACTGAAGTGAAAAAATTAGATTTATCTGGTTTAGGCTATTTTGAAGATGAAGCGAAATTTAAAAAGTCTGTAACAAAGGTTGTTGGTGAGGTTGGAAAAAGCGTCGACAAAAAAATGGTTCCTTCACGTATAGCACCTGATGGAAGTTGGCAAGAAGGAAAACCTTCTTATGAATTAATGGAAAAAGAATTAGTAGATAAATTGTTAAACGTTGGTATGTGGGATGCTACGTATCAGTTGCCGATTGTGGAGAAAAAACCAGTCGCAACATTAAGTGATGCGCAAGGAAATGGTACGGTAATTGGTAGATATGAAACGAACTTAGGTGGTTCAACAGGTGGCCGTATTGAGAATATTCGTTTGTCAGCAGCGAGCATAAATGGAGTTGTGTTAGCAAAAGGAGATCGTTTCTCTTTTAATTCATTAATCGGTGATACGACACCAGATAAAGGATATCAATTAGGGAAAGAAATAGTTGATGGTAAATTAGTAGATGGATATGGCGGTGGTGTTTGTCAAACATCTTCAACTTTATACAATGCAGCAGATCAAGCTGGCCTGAAAATGGTGGAGAGAACTACACATTCTAAAACGGTAGGTTATGTTCCACAAGGAAGAGATGCTACAATTGCATATCCATATTTAGATTTAGTATTTGAAAATACGAATGATGCACCTGTGAAGCTTTATATGGGCATTCAGGGTGGAAAGCTAGTTGCTGAAGTACATAAAATGAGATAAGAGTTAAAAAGCCACCTTTTCTAAAAGTTAGAAAAGGTGGCTTTTTATTATGAAAATAAAAATGCATGTAAATTCTGACTTTTCTTATTTACATAGGATGATTTTAGTTGTATCCTTCATAGTAACGGTTATATGTAATGGGAAAATATAGGGATAAGGAGATGAAGTTATTCATGGTACAAATTCATCCGAAAACACGTATTGGTCATGTTGAATTTAAAGTGAAAGATTTAGAGCGTCAAATTGCTTTTTATGAGAATGTTGTAGGATTAGAGGTAATTAAGCAAGAGGGGAATAAAGCATATTTATCTGGAAAAGGTGGAAAGAACACGTTACTTGTTCTTGAAAAGTTAGAGGACGGGGTACTGCAAGAACCGCGTACGACTGGTATATATCATGTAGCCTTTTTAGTTCCGACTCGTGAAGCTTTTGCTTCTGCGCTATTTGGGGTTCTTCGTAATAAGAATGTAATTGACAGCCCGGCTGAGCAAGAAGGGCGTTATACATATTCAAATGAAATTTTACCAATTTCAAGGTTTAATAGTGCAAGTGATCATACATATAGCGAAGCTTTTTATTTGCAAGATTTAGAGGGGAATGGTATTGAAATTTATGCAGACCGTCCGCGCGATCAATGGGGAGAAGGACCAGGAGGAAGTACACCACTTGATTTAAAAGAATTGGCAACACTCGTTGATTATGAGTTTGATGGTTTGCCTGCTAATACTGTCGTTGGGCACGTACATTTAAGAATAGCTGATGTAGAGAAATCACATGAATTTTATGTGGAAACAGTAGGTTTTGAAGTACAGCAGCGTGAAGAGGATTGCTTATTTATTTCAGCAGGGGGATATCATCACCATATTGGTGCAAATACGTGGAACGGAGTAAACAATCCACACCCACCAGTACATGCAACTGGACTAAAGGTATATGCGATTGTACTACCGCATAAAGAAGCGTTAGATGAAGTGAAAGAAAGATTAATAGAAAAACAACATGAAATAAATGAAACTACAAATGGGTTTGCGGTAGTAGATCCAAGTGGTATTACAGTGCAGTTTGAAATAGAAACAGTGTAAAAGAAGCGAGAAAGTGTATAATCACTTTCTTGCTTCTTTGTGATCATTCATATCTCAATCCAATATCTTCTTACTACATTCCCATCTTCCTCAGTGAAATCATCATTACGAAGCCCACCGTTATGTAAAATCGTTTTTTCAGAAGCGGTATTCACTGCGTCGCAAACGACAAGTACTTTCTCGATGTTTAATTCCTTCGTTTTTTCTAGCGATAATTTTAATAACTTTGTAGCATAACCTTTTCTTCTTTCAGAAGGGCGAATGCCATAACCAATATGACCGCCAGCGTTAAATAAATGTTCGGTTAAACTATGACGTATATTAACAGCTCCCACAATTTTATTTTCATCTGTAACAAGCCAATATGTAGAGTCTGGTACCCAAGTTTCAGGGATATTTATTCCGTTATGCGCATCGAGAAGTTCTTGAACCATAGCTGGGAAGTTGGCAGGATTTTTTGTGATAACCCACGGGATCATTGTTTCACCGCTATCTTTCCATTCGTTATAGAAATCTAAGTATTCTTCTTGTAAATCAGTAGTAGGTGTAAGTAATGAGAGGTTCATTGTTAGTAAGCTCCTTTAGTTATGTAGTTTTTATAAAAAATTATGAAACAAAGTGAAAGCGTTTTCTAAAATTTCTCAACCTAATTTCATGCAATCCACCTTTGGTTTTTTAGAAAATTAGTGAAGGTTTAAAATTAGGAGTTATTTATTTTATGTTAATATTTAAAATATTAACATGAAAAGTCGGAGTATTAAGTGTATTTTAGTGGTATTCTTTCATGTTGATAAATGGATGTTTGTGATAATTTTTGTTTTATCTATCTATAATGAATGAAAGGGGGAAGTGCCCGTGAGTGTAGATTTTGATTTTATTATACGAATCGGTGTTGCTGGCTTGTTAGGAGCAATGATTGGTATTGAAAGAGAAATTCGATCGAAAGAAGCTGGATTAAAGACTCATTTCCTCGTAGCGGTAGGAAGTGCGTTAATAATGGTTGTTTCGAAATATGCCTTTTCAGATATTGTGTTTGAAGAGCATACGTCTCTAGACCCAAGTCGTATTGCAGCACAAGTCGTTAGTGGAGTTGGTTTTTTAGGTGCAGGCACAATTATTATTCAAAAGCAGGCGGTGAAAGGATTAACGACCGCGGCTGGTTTATGGGCTACTGCCGGTATAGGATTAGCAATTGGAGCGGGAATGTATGTAGTAGGCATTGGAGCGACGATTCTCGTTTTAATTGGTTTAGAAATTGTAAGTCGTATTTTTAAGGTGCAATTTTTATTTCCACAAAATATAACAGTGCAAATGTTTGTAAATAAACATGAAGCGGTACAACAAATATTAGAAACACTACAAGTGAAAGGCATCCCAATACTCTCATATGAGGTGGAAGCTTCACAGCAAGGTACAGAAACTGTTTATAAGGTAGGGATGCAACTGAAAAATATATCGTCAGAAGAAAAGAATGAGTTTATTCAGCATATGCAAACATTACCGGAAGTTACGTTTATAAAGTTAAAATCATAGTGTTGAAAACGTGGGTAGATGTAGCAGGAATTTTGCTATTATCTATCTTTTTTGATATAAAATGCACGGAAAGTCAAGCGTTAATTTTACATGAAATGAATATATGTGTGAACGTTACCTTATTTTTTCTCAATACAGGACAAAAAGTAAAAATAGTAAAATAATGGAGCGGGACACTAAAAATGTAAGGTAGGGGAGAGTATGAAAGGCTATTCAAAGAAAATGTTAGTAGGGGTAAGTTTTGCTAGTTTAATGTTAGGGAGTTTTCAAGGGGTAAGTTTGGCAGAAGATACTAAGGGAGAGCAAGTTTCTTATCGAAATGTGCTCAAAATGGAGCCAGTCGGTGTACAACTACCAGTACAAGAATTAGCTCATTCATCGAAAGTGCTCGAAAGCAAGTCTTTTGAGAAAAGGCTACAATTTGCCGATTTATCACAAAGACCACCTGAGGTGAAAAAAGAAAGTAAGCAATTAGCTGTAGCGAAAACTTATACAATTGCTGAATTAAATCAATTAAGCAATCAGCAGTTAGTAGATTTACTTGTAACAATTGATTGGGAGCAAATTACGGGGCTATTTCAGTTTAATACAGACAGTCTAGCATTCTATCAAAATGATAGTAGGATGCAGGCGATTATTGATAAATTGAAGCAGCAAGGACAAGCCTATACGAAGGATGATTCAAAAGGGATTGAGACATTAGTGGAGGTATTACGTTCAGGATTTTATTTAGGATTTTATAATTCGGAACTTAGTAAATTAAATGAACGGAGTTATCATGATAAATGCTTACCTGCATTAAAAGCGATAGCTAACAATTCAAATTTCAAGCTGGGTACATTAGAGCAAAATAGAGTGGTATCATCATACGGAAAGTTAATAGGAAACGCTTCGAGTGATGTGGAAACGATAACATCAGCTGCAAAAATTTTTAAACAATATAATGATAATTTTTCTACATTAGTAGATAATCTTTCAGCTGGAAATGCTATTTACGATATTATGCAAGGTGTTGACTACGACATTCAATCGTATTTGTACGATACGAGGAAAGCACCGAAAGATACAGTATGGTATCAGAAAATAGATAGTTATATTAATGAATTAAGTCGTTTTGCATTAATGGGAACGATTACAGCAAAAAACGGTTGGCTTATTAATAATGGCATTTATTATACAGGTAGACTCGGTACGTTCCATAGTACAGGAACGAAAGGGTTACAAGTTGTAACAGATGCGATGAAAATTTATCCGTATTTAGGGGAGCAATATTTCGTAGCTGCTGAGCAAATCGCAACGAATTATGGCGGAAAAGATGCAAATGGTAAAGTGGTGAATTTAGATCAAATAAGAGAAGATGGAAAGAAAAAATATTTGCCAAAAACGTATACGTTTGATGATGGGGCAATTGTTTTAAAAGCTGGAGATAAAGTGACAGAAGAAAAAGTAAAACGTTTATATTGGGCGGCAAAAGAAGTGAAGGCACAATTCCATCGTACGGTTGAAAGTGATCAACCTTTAGAAAAAGGAAATCCTGATGATGTACTAACGATGGTTATTTATAATAGCCCAGCAGAATATCAATTTAATCGTCAATTGTACGGTTATGAAACGAATAACGGTGGTCTTTATATAGAAGGAACAGGTACGTTCTTTACTTATGAGCGTACGCCAGAAGAAAGTATTTATAGTTTAGAAGAATTATTCAGACACGAGTTCACGCATTATTTACAAGGTAGATATGAAGTACCAGGGTTATGGGGACAAGGGAAAATATATGAAAATGAAAGATTATCTTGGTTTGAAGAAGGGAATGCTGAATTTTTTGCAGGGGCAACGAGAACGGATAATGTTGTACCGAGAAAGAGTATTATAGGAGGATTATCTTCAAATCCAGCAGAGCGTTATACGGCAGAGCGAACGTTAAATGCAAAGTATGGAACGTGGGATTTCTATAATTATTCCTTTGCTTTACAATCGTATATGTACAATAAGAGATATGATATGTTCGATAAAATACATGATCTTATTAGGAAAAATGATGTAACAGCATATGATGCATATCGCTCTACATTAAGTAAAGATGCGAATTTAAATAAAGAATATCAAGATTATATGCAAATGCTAGTTGATAATCGTGAGAAATATAATGTGCCATTAGTATCAGACGATTATTTAGCGAATCATGTATGGAAGCCAGTTTCAGATATTGCGGCAGAAATCACAGCGGAAGCAAAATTGAAAAATGTATCAGTAAAGAAAAATAAATCACAGTTCTTTAATACATTCACACTACAAGGAACATATACAGGAACCGCAGCAAAAGGAGAATATGAAGATTGGAAAACAATTACACAAAACGTTAATGATACGTTAAAACGTTTAAGTGCAAAGGAATGGACAGGCTATAAAACAGTAACAGCATACTTCGTAAATTATCGCGTGAATGCATCAGGACAATTTGAATATGATGTTGTGTTCCACGGTATTAATACAGAAGAAGGTGCAGAGAATAAAGCACCAGTTGCAGTTATAAACGGTCCGTATAGTGGAAATGTAAATGAAGCAATTTCATTTAAAAGCGACGGATCAAAAGATGAAGACGGGAAAATTACTTCGTATAAATGGGAGTTTGGTGATGGAGCAGTAAGTAATGAGCAAAATCCAACTCACGTATATACAAAAGAAGGAACGTATACAACGAAATTAACGGTAACAGACGATAAAGGAGCAACTAATACTGCTACAGCGACTGTAACTGTTCAAAAGAAAGAAGATAACAGTGTAGAAAAAGAACCGAATAACTCATTCCAAACAGCAAACAAACTGCAGTTAAATCAAGTTTTACGTGCTAGTTTAGGAAATGGCGATACAAGTGATTTCTTTGAAATTAATGTGGAGACTGCTAAAAACCTTCAAATTAACGTAACGAATGAAAATAATATCGGAATGAACTGGGTACTTTATTCTGAAGCAGATTTAAATAATTATGTTACGTATGCTCAGCAACAAGGGAATAAACTAGTAGGTAGTTACTACACGTATCCAGGGAAGTATTATTTACATGTGTATCAGTATAGTGGTGGAACAGGGAATTATACGGTGGAAGTAAAGTAGTAAAAAGGGAGTTGTCTTTTTCAATGAATGGCATAAGGTCTGTACTTTAATGGAAAAACAATTGTAGGAAATGTCTATAATGATAATAACAAATTAAGTGCCGAGAGATGTTATATTTACATTAAACAAATCTAATCAGTAAATGAGATAAAGTCGATGAACTATTCTTTCATCACGATGTAAGAATAGTTATAAATATTAAGTGCGTTTAATGTAATTAAACTAAAGGATTAGAGTTTATCTGTAACAATAGATAAGCTCTGATCCTTATTATTTTTAATTAACTAAACAGAAAATTTTTGTCGCATTAGCAAGGGATACTAATAGAAAAGCGTGTCCCTTTACCTAAGTTACTCTCTATCTCTATATCTCCGTTTAATTCTTTAATAATACTATAAGCAATCATAGTACCAAGCCCAGTTCCTTTTTCTGTTGTTGAATAGAATGGCAAAGCAATTCGTTTTATTTGTTGAGATGACATCCCAATTCCTGAATCAATAATATCAATTATGATATTTCCTTTTACTTTTTGTATATTTATTTGTAATAATCCACCATTTTTCATAGCCTCAATTCCGTTTTGGATGATGTTGTTTAGACAGAGTTTGAATTTTTCGGGGTCCCCATTTATATAAAAGGAATCTGTACTATTTTGTTTGATTTCAACTTTGTATGATAGAGCGAGTGGTGAAATAGTATCTTTCACCTGATTTAAAATGTGATTAATATCTATTTTCTCTTTTAGGGTGTTCTGTGGTTTGGTTAAAGATAAATAGTTATTAATAGTAGATTGTATTTGCTGCATTTCAATTAACATGATTTCTAAGTATTGATCCTGAGATAGCTTAGAGGCATGTTTTTCATTTAATAATTGAGTGAATCCATGTACCGTGGTTAGTGGATTGTGGATTTCGTGTGCAATTGACGCTGCTAGTTCGCTAGCTATATAAAATTTTTCAGCTCGTTGTAGCTTTTCTTTCATTTTATATTTCTCAATCATTCCCTCTATTAAATAAACTGATAATAATACTGTGAAAATATTAATGATTATGTAATTTAATAAAAATTCTATGAGAGTAGAGTCTATTTTCCCTCCTGTATGTATTTGAGTTACAATACCGCAAATAGAAAGTGAAGTTGTACATACTAAAATAAGGAGTAAGCTTAATAATACTTTTTTTTCTTTAACATACATAGGTAATAAGTAACGAAAGAGCATTGTTATACCAAAAATAATAGTGAAGATAATAAATGATGGAAGAACGCCATTTCCGCCTAAGTAAAACCGATAAGAAAGATATAAAATTCCTATAAAAACAATGTTTTTTGTATTTCCATATAGAAAAACTAATATTATAGGAATAAAACGTAAATCATAAATAAATCCCACATGTAAATGAAAAGGAAAAGTCATACAAAAAATAATAGCAATGGAGGAAAGGATAGAAAATAATATATTATTACATGTTGTTTTTTCTTTAAACTCTAGCCAAAATACGTGATAGCTAAGGATACAAATTATTATAATAAAGGTATTTAATAAAAGAGTAGAAATTCCCATAGTTTTGCATCTCCAATAGTTTGTAAGTAGAATTATGTATGAGTTGGACATAGATGTTTAGTATTAGTAGACTTTTTATCTAAAAAAGGAAGGGTACTTGAAAAATGCTGTTATATTACTCGTATTAAAATTGATAAGGAAAATAGAAAAAATCTATTTAAATTTATGTACATATGAAATTATAAACTAACTTGTGTATAGGTAAAATTGGGATTAAGTTACTGATAAAATAAGGTTTTTTAAGTATGAATATTCTGTAAAAATGATATACATGGTGACTCCTGTTTTGTAGCCTTCGTTATATTAACATGGAATATATCAAATTACAAAGTGAAATTTTAGAAAAATTTTATTAGTACATTTTATCTGAAATAGAAATGCTATTTATGTGAGTATTTTGGTACTTACTCGTATAAAACTTTGTTAGAAAAAGACTTTAAAATTCACATGTTTTTTATGAAGCGTAATATTGTAGCTTTATCTATGTGGGTTTCTCAATAACTATTAAGGTGAAAAGTTAAGATATATAGGTTTATAGATATGAATTATTACATAAAAACGTACTTGGAAAAGGATGTATGATGGTAATAGAATACAAACATCAAGGGGGAACTTAAAATGAAGTTAAATAAACTAGTGCTTAGTTGTGGAGTAATTTCAGCATTAACACTTGGTGTGTTAGGGAATAATACTTATGCTGAAGAAGTACACAAAACGAATGATCCAATTCATGTAGTTGAACATGTTTCTGCAGACTTATTATTAACCCAAACAATGGATTATAGTGGCGAGGCTGAAACTTCTTTCGTATATGATGGGAGTACTGACTTAAGCTTCTCTATGAAAAATAATGGTCAAAATACAATGGGATATAGTGTAAAAGGTCCAAATACAGAGCTAATTGTTGGTGGTTATATAAAACCTGGAGAACAACAAATTAATGTTACAAATGTACGGAATGCTTTATCTCCATTACCGAATGGAACATATAAAATTTACGTTTCAAATGATGATGGTTCTAAGGGGCAATTCCAAGTTTCAGTAAGATCTATGAATTAAATTTAAAACGCTTTGCTTTTAAGTTAATTTAATCTTTACTTATTGGAAAGAAGCTAAATTGAATTGAGAATTACCGATAAAAATGAAAACGAGCACCTTATCTAATTGTGAGAGGGTGTTCGTTTTTGGCTATTAAACAGAAAACAATTATAAATACATTTTGATATTTCCATTGCTAACCTACTAGATTGTGTCAACGAGAGAATGTCTACTATAAAAGATATCAAAATAAAGATGATGTAACATTCCGCTAAATTATATGGGGAAATAGAAAAACCACTCTTATATGAGTGGTTTTTAGTAATTATTTTTAGGTTATACATTTAAAATTAGGCTAAGTTATAGAAATAATAAACATTTAATCCGTTGTTATTATTTTGGTTCTGGATAATGATTGTAGTATGAGATTCTAATAAATTCTTGGTAGACATTTGTTAATTTGGCATCTCTAAGAGCATCGTTGAATTTTTGCATACGTACACTCCCTTGAGCGTAGCCTCCACCTGGAGTATAAGGGTTTCTTGCTTCAAAGTCATCCAAAAATACTTTTAATTTTTTATAGTCTTGAGATTGATAGAAAGCCACGGCCTCTTCAGGAGTGACATCAAAGTAAGAGGATGACGTTGAGTTATAAGAAGCTGCTTGAGCAGTAGGTGCCTCTAGCATAGTTGCAGCTCCACCGAACATAGTAAGCGCCATAGAAGATACAATAATTTTTTTTAACATAATAAAACCTCCATGTAGAATATTGGATTAACAGTAACCCTGTAATCATTGTAGTTACATTGAAAATGATTATCAAATGCAATATTGCATAATGTATCCCGCTATTTGTGGGCAGTAAGACTCACGCCCAAAAATTCAATGAAAGTAAAGAAGTTAGATGGGGATCGAGCTGAATAAAGTTTTACTTTATTCTTTAAATGAGGAGTCACCCTTATATCTCAATGAAGGAGCGTAATAGAGAATTAATAGATTAAAAGAGGTGTATAAATTATTCGGATTAACCAGAAAATGAAAAGGCTATTTTTAATAGGGAGAAAGCTTAATAACTGAAGTGAAGGAATTGGTATTTATATATTTAACATACATATTTGTCTTTTAACTTGTAGGCGTGTTTTAGAATTTGTATATAGTAAATTCGTTAAAAAACTTGATAAATAATAAAATGTGTAAATTTTTTTGACTATTTCATTAAAATTATTTAATATTTGTAATTTATTGTTTTATAATGATAATCGGGTCGATCGTGAATGTTTTAGATATTGCGATATATACTCGGATTAATTTATTCTAGGGAGGTTACAAAATTGGGTAAGAGAGTCATTATAAGAGTTTTTACATTATTATCAGTACTGGCATTATTCCTTAATGTATTTTTACCTAGGGCTAGTGCAGAGGTTATGACGCATGAGAAATATTCAATGGACTGGAGTTATAGTAATAGTCTAGGTAAGTACATTCGCACTGAAATGATTAAAAATTCAAGTGGTCAAATTGCTTATTGCTTAACTCTTGGATTAAAATCACCAAATGGTGAAGATCTTCCTGAAATGGGGAAAACAGATAATGTAGTATATAGAGTCTTATTAAATGGTTTCCCACAAAAAAGTGCTGAACAGCTGGGAGTAACTAATAAAAATGAAGCGCATTATGCAACGCAACTTGCGGTTTGGAATGCATTAGGTCAACTCGATGTAAATGAATTAAAACATGAGAATAAAAATGTTGAAAAAGCAGCTAAGGCTATTATTAGTAATGCTAATAATAGTGAAGAGACTCAAGATGTTTTTATGAATGTGATTCCTGCTGAAAAGCAAAAAGCAGAATTAAAGGGTGAATTCTTCGAAACAAATCTATATTCAGTACAAACAAATGCTAAGAGTGGTTCTTATAAGGTAGTAGCGAAAAATGCACCTAATGGAGTTAGAATTGTTAGTGAAAATGGAGAAGTGAAAGATCAGCTTTCAGTTGGAGAAAAATTTCGTATCCAAATTCCTAAGAATACAAAAACGGGTGAATTTAATTTAAGTGTAGCTGCTAATTTAACTAAAGTTCAAGCAATTGCTTACCGTGGTACGGATACTGTTCAGAACGCTACAGTACTATTAGAAAGAAATGAAGAAAAGCTTAGTAGTGATCTTGCAGTAAATTGGGAAGCAGCTGGTTCTTTAAAAATTAAAAAGGTTGGAGAAAATGGAGAAGTTTTAGCTGGTGCAGTATTTGAGGTCTTTAATGCAAATAATGAATCAGTTGGAAAAATCACGACTGGTGCTGATGGTATGGCAGAATTAAACAACTTACCAATTGGTATTTACACATTAAAAGAAATTAAAGCACCAACAGGCTATGTTTCAGATGATAAACCACAAACTATTGAAGTTAAGACAGGAGAAACAGGAGCTGTCCAAATAGTAAATAACAAAGTAAAAGGTAACATCGAAATTAAAAAGCTCAGTGATTCAGGAAAGGTTTTACCAAATGTTGAATTTACAGTCTTTACTGAAGATGGAAAAGAAGTGCAAAAAGTAGTAACAAAAGAAAATGGAATTGCAAACGTTGAAGGTCTTACGTATGGTAAGTATTATTTCTTAGAGACAAAAACACCTAATGGATATATTGGAAATAAAACAAAGTATCCTTTTGAAATTAAAGAGCACAATAAAACACTTACTTTTACAGTGGAAAATACCGAAGTGAAAGGTAGTGTAAAATTACTAAAAGTAGATAATGAAGATATTAGCAAAAAATTAGAAGGTGCAGTATTTGAATTGAAAGATGAAAGTGGAAAAGTAGTTGGGGAATATAAGACAGATAAAAATGGCGAGATTAACGTCAAAGATTTAGCGTATGGTAAATATTCATTTGTAGAAAAGGCTTCTCCACATGGTTACGTTCTTGTTAAAGAACCAATTATGTTCGAAATAAAGGAACATGGGAAGATTATTGAGTTATTGGCAGTTAATCATCTTATCAAAGGTGATCTAGAAATTACAAAGGTAGATGTAGCTGATGGAAATAACAAGCTTCCAAATGCAGAATTTACGATTTATAACGAAGCAGGAAAAGAAGTAGTAAAAGGAAAAACAGACGATAAAGGAATCGCTAAATTTGAAAAATTACCATTTGGAAAATACACATATAAAGAAACTGTTGCGCCAAAAGGTTATGTATTAAATGAAGAAACGTTCTCTTTTGAAATTAAAGAGAATGGTCAAATCATTAAACACATTGTCAAAGATGAAAAGATTCCTTCAATAAAAACAACAGCTACTGATAAAACAGATGGTACAAAAGAAATACACACGTCTAAGTCTGTAACAATCCAAGATAAAGTGGAATACAAAGACCTACAAGTAGGTAAAGAATACACTTTAAAAGGTAAATTAATGAATAAAGAGACTAATAAACCATTAGTTGTAAATGGAAAAGAAGTAACAGCTGAAACGAAGTTTACACCAAAAGAAGCAAATGGCTCTATTACATTAGACTTCACATTTGATGCAACTGGTTTAGAAGAAAAAGAGGTAGTAGTATTCGAAGAGTTATTGAAAGAAGGAAAAATTGTTACAACACATGCTGATATCAATGATAAAGGTCAAACAGTTAAGTTCGTTAAGCCATCAGTAAAAACGACAGCAACAAACAAAGCTGATGGTGGAAAAGAGATTCATTCAAAGGATTCTATCACTATTCAAGACAAAGTGGAGTATACTAACTTAGTTGTAGGTAAAGAGTACACTGTAAAAGGTAAACTAATGAACAAAGCTATTAACAAACCATTATTAATTGATGGAAAAGAAGTAACAGCTGAAACGAAGTTTACTGCAAAAGAAAAGAACGGTTTTGTAACATTAGACTTTACTTTTGTTGGTGCTGAACAGCAAGGAAGAGAAGTAGTCGTGTTTGAAGACTTATTACATGAAGGTCAAGTAATTGCAACACATGCTGACATTAACGATGTAGGTCAAACAGTTCGATTTGTAGAACCTTCTATTAAAACGACAGCAACAAACAAAGCTGATGGTTCTAAAGAGTTAGACGCTTCTAAATCTGTAACAATCCAAGATAAAGTGGAATACAAAGACTTAATCGTGGGTAAAGAGTATGTTGTAAAAGGTAAACTGATGGATAAAGCAACAAACAAGCCATTATTAGTTGATGGAAAAGAAGTAACAGTAGAATCTAAGTTTATTGCTAAAGAGAAGAATGGTTCTATCACACTAGATTTCACATTTAATGCTTCTGCATTACAAGGTAACGAAGTAGTAGTATTTGAAGAACTGTATCAAGATAATATATTAGTAGCTATTCACGCTGAAATTGAAGATAAGGAACAAACAGTGAAATTTAAAGAGGTAAAGCCGGAACAACCTAAACCAGAACAGCCAAATTCAGATAAAAATACTCCAACACCAGAGCAGCCTAACGAGCAAGTAAAAGAACAACCACAACCTAAGCAAGAAATTCAATCTAAAATTGGATGGTTACCGCAAACAGGTACTAATCTTACAAGTTGGATCTCTATGGCTGCAGGCGCATTACTGTTAATTGTTGGTGGAGTGATTTTCTTAAAACGTAAAAATGCATAGAAATTAAAAAATAAGCACATCTGTTTTTATAACAAGATGTGCTTATTTTTATCATTTTAGCCAAGAAGACTCCTATATTCAAGCGTGAATGGCATTTAAAATAGCAAATTTATTTGTAGTAAATAATACATAATTTTGTTTTACTGTTTTAATTAAAATACGGTCTGTTGTCCCATAAGCTGTTCCAATACGTATGACATCTACTTCTTCAACACCAGCATAGGTAGCATCTTCGGTAATCTCAATCACATCACGTAATGGAATTGTAATCTCCGCCAATTGCCATGAAATAATTAACTCTTCATTTGTTTTTTTTACATTAATGCCTAGCATTATACCAAGACCCTTCAATAATAATACGCTACACTTCTAATCTTATTATATAAATTTTTAGATTTTTTATCTATATGTAGGAATAGAATTTATTTATATTTGTGAGCATCTTAATGATGTCAAACAAATAGAAGGATATACAGTCTTTCTATTAAGAAATATGGTAAGAACAAAAGTTCACTTCAAATTAATATGAATTTGATATGGTTGAGATATTATGAACGAGAAATAGTAAGAGTTGCAGGAAGGAAATGAATAATGAGACTTAAATTAGTAGGAATTTTCATTTGTGTAATTATGATGTTAGGTATCTTTATAATTACACCAATCAATCTATTGGTAAAGAACCAGATAAGACGAACTATGAATCTCGTGAAAACTCCATAAATAAAGAGAAAGATAGTAGAGGAAAAGGGCAATCCAAATACAATGAAAGTTCTTTTGCTAGTATACAGGCTGTAGTTAATAAGGAATATGGATTACCCGAAGACTATAAACCAGAGGATTTAGTTGTACCAAATGTACCATTCTCATTTAGTGGAACGGTAGAAAAGAGCCACCTCCGTAAAGAGGCGGCAGAAGCACTGGAAAAGTTATTTGATTTAGCAAAGCAGGAGGGGATTCAGTTAAATGCTGTTTCGGGATTTCGTTCCTATGACTATCAACAACGATTGTATACAAACAATGTGAAAAGAAAAGGACAAGAGCATACGGATCGCTTCTCGGCAAAACCAGGACATAGCGAACATCAAACAGGGTTAACAATGGACGTTTCTTCTAAAAGTGCGAACAATGAACTAGAGTTATCCTTTGCTAATACGAAGGAAGGAAAATGGCTGAAAGAAAACGCGCATTGCGCAGGGTTTATCATTCGTTACCCTAAGGGAAAGGAAAGTATTACAGGTTATGCATATGAACCTTGGCATATTCGCTATGTAGGAGATATTGCTGAAAATATATATAAACAAAAGCAGACTTTAGAAGAATACATGAATCTATGAAAATAGAATTGAAGAATTAAACTGGCTATCAATAGACGTGAGATTGTAAAAGGCAGGGGATATAAATTAAGGTGTTTTTTAATTTTTTTGGTGAAGAGGGAAGGTCTCCCTCTTCTTTTTTCATTCCTTGTAAAATTTGAGGATGTCTTAAGGGAATGAAAAGATGGATTGTGTGAATTTATTAATATAGGCTACTTTAGGTGGCTTCTAGAGATGTTTTTTGAGGGAATACAATGTTATAAGTTTGTAGTATTCATTGCAGCAATTGACTATATTATAGGAGCATTCACGTTGGAATATAACAGAGAATTATAGAGTAAAGTAGGATTCAAAAGCATTGTTAAAAATGTTGGTGTTATAAGTTATTTTCCTATCAAAATAATTAGTCTTTTTTCAAAATTTAAGGTTGTTATTTTATTATATCTAGTAACTATTTATATTATTTAATAATTACTTTGTTTACTATTAAGGTGATTATCTTACAAAATTGTAAGGTTATTTTAATTGACACTCGTATGTATAAGTAACTATACTGGTTACACAATATTGGTGAGTATATTTAATAATCTCTATCTATAAGTGTATGTCCGAGGATTATTTTTGGAGTAATAGTTCGATTTTAAATTCGTTATACGATATATAGCGATATAAATAACGTGATCTATTCTTTATTCAAAGTCGTATTATTTAAAGATTAATTATAAATGATATATTTACCAAATTGTAATAAATTGATAGAGGTGTTACATTTTGAAATATAAATTAATTGCTACAGGAATTCTTGCTGGAAGTCTATTATCCTACTCATCTAATACATTTGCAAATACTCATAAGTTCCCAGATGTTCCTGCATGGGCGGACAAATCCGTTAATTATTTAGTTGATAAACAGGTATTGAATGGCTATCCAGACGGAACTTTCGGTTCAAATGACTCATTAGACAGAGCTTCGGCTACAAAAATTATGACAAAAGTTTTAGGTATACAAATTGACTCTAATGCAAAACCATCATTTACAGATTCACAAAACCACTGGGCTACTCCGTATATTGCTGCTGCTGAAAAAGCTGGTATTGTTAAAGGTGAGGGTAATGGAATCTTCAATCCATCCGGAAAAGTAACTCGCGCTGCTATGGCTACGATGCTAGTAAATGCATATAAACTACAAAGCACATCAAATCATAACGAGCAGGTTAAATTTGAAGATTTAAAAGGGCATTGGGGAGAAAAATATGCCAATATTTTAATCGGTTTGAAAATTTCCAATGGTACTGAGAACGGTTGGCAACCAAATAGATTTATAACACGTGCTGAAGCTGCTCAACTTACTGCAAAAACAGATATGATGCAACATCGTCCAAAAAACCCATTAGAAAGTAAAACAATCATTATTGATCCTGGACATGGTGGCGAAGATCCTGGGAAATCCACAAAGGGATTACCTGAAAGTAAGATTGTACTAGACACTTCTTTACGTCTACAACAATTACTTGAAAAGCATACACCATTTACAGTTTTATTAACTCGTCAATCTGATAATAGACCAGGACATGATCAAAAAAGTTCTTTACAGGAACGTGTTAAATTTGCTAAGAAAAATCAGGGTAATATCTTTATAAGTGTACATGCAAATGCTTTTAATGGTAATGCAAAAGGGACAGAAACATATTACTATAAATCTTCTAAATCCGAAAAAACAAATCCTCATGTGGAAGAAAGTCGCGTTTTAGCAGAAAAAATTCAAACACGTTTAGTAGAGGCACTTCAAACACGAGACAGAGGAGTTAAACATGGAGACCTTCATGTTATAAGAGAAAATGACATGCCAGCTGTGTTGACGGAACTGGCGTTTATAGATAATGGTATTGATTACAGTAAATTATCTACGGAAAATGGCAGACAAATTGCAGCAGAAGCCATTTATGAAGGAATTTTAGATTATTATGAATGGAAAGGAAATAATGTATCTGAATATAGGCTGTAATAAGTAATTGAAAATATAGTAATTCTCGAAATGAAGAATTCTATAATTTTTTTGTATTTTTTTAAACAACAATTTTAAATTTGTATTTAAAATTGTTGTTTAAATCGTTACTTTATGTTTTAATAATATTGATAATAGTTATCAATAATAGTGAGAGGAAGATTAGTGAAACATGTGTTTTTAGTTAGTGTCATAAAGTTAATGAATTTCTATATTGTATGGCTATGAATCTATCTCTATTTTTGTGAACTAGAAATAATATATTTATATCTTTTAAATGTTTAAGAAGGAGTGGCTGTCTGTATGAAAAAAGCAAAAGAAATAGCTAAATGCGTTGCGGTAGCGTCCGTTATTATGTCTGGATCATTTGGTTTACAAGCAACATCTGCATTTGCAGAGTCTAAAGGAACTGTAGAAAATCTTCAAAATGGTGGGAAGGTCTATAATAGTTTTAAAACTACTTATGACATGAAGCAAAATATCAAAAATTCAATAAAGGTTTCTTTTATTGAGGATCCTTACGCAGATAAAAAGATTGCAATTGTTACCACCGATGGTAGTAATATAGATGCTAAATATACAATTAATAGCGGATACTATAACGCAGGTTTAAAATGGCCATCAGCCTATCATACTGAAGCAGAAATAACAAGTGGTGATAGTGCTCAATTCCATAAAGCTGCCCCAGTTAATACAATGACTTCAGCAAAGGTCACTTCTGAGGTAGGGTATACACTTGGTGGAAGTGTTAAAGTAGGAGTAAATGATAAAGGGCCAAATGCCGATGCAAGTATCACAGGTAGCTTTGCTTGGAAAGAAAGTGTATCTTATGATCAAGTAGATTATAAAACGGTATTGGAGACTCACACAGATAAAAAATTAAATTGGAAAGTAGGATTCCAATCATTTAATTTCCCAGAGTGGGGAATTTATAATCGTGATTCATTCAATACTTTCTATGGTAATCAACTATTTATGAAATCACGTAGTTATAATGAAGGAACGAATAATTTTGTTTCAAAAGATACAGTACCAGCTTTAACAGGATATGGTTTTTCTCCAAACGTAGTAGCGGTTATTACTGCTGATAAAACAGAAACTACATCAGATTTAAAAATAACAAATCGTAGAATTTCAGATCAGTACAATATCGAATGGGTAAGTTCAAAATGGTGGGGAACAAATAATAAAGATACATATAATGAATTCTTTACGAACCACTATAAATTAGACTGGAAAAACCATCAAGTTACTCTTGATAAACAAAAAGCCCTTGAAGAACAAATGAATAGTATCAACAGTGTGAATGATAAACTTAACAAAGGAAAAGGGAAATTATCTCTTTCAATGAATGGAAATCAACTCCAAGCTACGTCTAGCAATGCTGGTTATGGTATCAGTTACGAAGATAAAAATTGGGGTATCTTTGTAAATGGTGAAAAGGTCTATACTTTTAATGAAAAATCAACTGTAGGCAATATATCTAATGATATTAACAAATTAAACATTAAAGGACCTTATATCGAGATTAAACAGATTTAGTCAGAAAATGATGGACGATTGATGGACAATTATCTCATCAAGATACGAGTACGCTAGTTTATTTTAAATTTGTATAATGTAACGAAAGGACCAGATCTTATTTATTTTATAGATAAGATCTGGTCCTTATTACTTTTTTGTTTGCACACGAAGTTAAGATAACATTAGATGTTTTTTGTCCAGACTTTCACTCGATTAGAAAAGAGCATAAAGTATTTGAAAGCTATTGATGCTACGCAAGGGGATATTGTTTAAAGTAATCAGAACTTCATCGGTTGTTAAGTTACCACTTTAAATATATAATTAAATTTCATTAAAAAGATACTCTATTCAAAGTCCTTATTGGGTTTTTGAAGTGAAATATATACTATTTGAGGTGTGTGAAATGGGGAAATCTCGAGAGCAGACGATGGAAAATATCTTAAAGGCTGCTAAGAAAAAATTTGGAGAGCGTGGCTACGAAGGTACGAGCATACAAGAAATTGCAAAAGAAGCGAAAGTGAATGTTGCTATGGCCTCTTACTATTTTAATGGGAAAGAAAACCTATATTATGAGGTGTTTAAGAAATATGGTCTTGCTAATGAGCTACCCAATTTTCTTGAGAAGAATCAATTTGATCCTATCAATGCCCTTAGAGAATATTTAACGGTTTTTACTACACATATAAAAGAGAACCCTGAAATTGGATCATTGGCATATGAGGAGATTATTAAGGAAAGTGCACGATTAGAAAAGATTAAACCGTATTTCATAGGTAATTTTGAACAGTTAAAAGAAATATTACAGGAGGGTGAAAAGCAAGGAGTTTTTCATTTCTTCTCTATAAATCATACGATACATTGGATCACTTCTATTGTTTTATTTCCAAAGTTTAAAAAGTTTATTGATTCTTTAGGCCCAAATGAAACGGATGATACAAATCATGAATGGATGCCAGAAGACTTAGTGAACAGGATTGTTACTGCATTAACAGATAAACCTAACGTGTAAATTATTCAGTGTATATGAATTCTATTATTACTATTTAAAGCCTAATTTCTCAATGTATTGTAGAGAAATTAGGCTTTTTTCAACACGTCATTAAAGTATTTATAATTCAATGACTCAATTTGCTGATTATATTTTCAAGTATTCGTTTTGAGCTACATAGATATAGTTTTTGTTGCAACTGTTTGTTGAAATGCTTTATCATGCTCAACAATAACCATTGTGGGATTAAATTGTTGAATAAGCTCTTCGATTTGCATACGGGAATAGATATCTATAAAATTTAGTGGTTCATCCCATATATATATATGAGCTTTTTCACATAAGCTTTTAGCGATAAGCAGTTTTTTCTTTTGTCCACCAGAATAATGAGATATATCTTTCTCAAATTGAATTCGGTCAAAGTCCATCTTACGTAGGATGGATTTAAATAAGGTCTCATCAATCTTGTGCTGTTCAATAAAGTCTGATAGCGATCCCTTTAAATGAGAAGTATCTTGTTGGACATAGGAAATGATGAGTCCTGTACCTAAAATAACTAAGCCTGTATGCTGTATCGGATGTCCTAGAATTAGTTTTAGGATACTACTTTTTCCGCTCCCATTCGTTCCATCAAGTACAATTCGGTCACCTTGTTCAACTATGAAGCTAATCGAATCATTCACAATTTGGTCATCGTACTTAACGGACACATCAACCAAAGTAATCAATTCATTTGATTTAAATTGTAATTGTTCCAATTTTAAGGACTCAGTTTTCTCCACATTTTTTAGTAATTTTGACTTTTCTTCAATAGCTTTTTGTTGTCTTGATTCAAGGTTTTTTGCTCTTTTCATCATCTTGGCTGCTTTATGACCTACAAACCCCTTATCCAACTTAGAGCCTGAATTCCTCGTTCCATTTTTTGAAGCTTCCACATCATGAGACCAACTTGCTGAACGCTTGGAAGACTGTTTTAATCTCCCTATGTCTTTTTGTAGACGCTCATTTGTAGCCTCTTCGTGCTCTTGCTGTCTATCAAAATTTAACTTCCAAGAAGAATAGTTACCACTCTGAACTTCAATATTTGCTCTATTTATAGATAGGATATGGTCAACGCACCCATCTAAAAAGATTCTGTCATGTGAAATTAAAATAAATCCTTTTTTCTTCCTTAGATAATCAGAGACTATCTTTCGTGCATCAGTATCTAAGTGATTTGTTGGTTCATCAATTAATAGGAATTGGCCCTCATTTAAAAACAGTGCAGCAAGCAACACCTTTGTTTGTTCCCCATTTGATAATGTTTTAAATGGTCTGTATATGACCTCAGCATCAACATTTAAATAGGATATCTCACGCAGAAATTCCCAATCTTCTGCTTGGGGACAAATTTCTTCAAGGATTTCATAAGTGAATTTGTTCTTATCTGCAACAGAGTAGGGGAAGTAATTGAATTCTACCGAAGCAAGGATTTTCCCGCCATACTCATAATTCCCTAACAATAAATTAAAGAATGTCGTTTTACCTCGTCCGTTTCTACCGATAAATCCTAGCTTCCAATCCGTATCTATTTGGAAGTTTACACTTTCAAAAATATTATCAAAGCTACCTGGGTATGAAAAAGTTAAATCTTGGACTTTTATCATTGACATAATAATTCCTCCTTTATATATCGAAACGTTTCATATAAAGTCGGAACATCCATCCATTTTTTAATTGCTCTATATAAGTTTGATGGATATTAACGACTTATATAGAGCATTACATGTGTAACAATAGTGTCTGAAGTACTCATTTTTCTCGCTCCTTTATTTGTTAGGTACATTTAACAATTAATAAGTTCCAACTAACATAAACGGGAATAAAAAAATCCCCCAATTGTAATCGGAAGGATTAGTCTTTCGTCTATACTTAATAAGTACTTATTAATCATTTGAATCATGACAAATAAAGTATGAACTGAATTTTAAAAATGGATAGACTAACCCTATATTTTGTAGTTTGAAGTTATAAAATTCAACTTAAAATATAAATTAGTTAATCATTATTCATCCATCATTCCTTTCATAATTCTATTTTTAGAGTAACATTCTTTTTAGAGAGATGCAATATCAGCTTCAGCTTCACCTAATCCTAGATTATTTATAATTCTTTGAGTAAGGAGGAAATATGAAATTGACATCAATCTAAGTTGTAACTATAATTGTTACAGTTAGTTTCGAAAACTAATTCGAATTTCTATGTTAAAGATAGTATATTTTCATTCCTTTTTAAGTGTGACAGTTAGCAACTAACTATAATTCAATAGAGGATTAGATTTTATCTCATATTTAAAGAGTAGATAAGTTATACAATCCAAATTTACGATGCACAAATACTTGAAAAACTACATTTTTTAACTGATCCTTTTTGGAATCCTCAGTATTGAAAATTGTAAACATCTACAAAAAGTTAATAAGACTGTTGTATGTAGAAAGAAATCTTTTAAAAAGGTCATAATATGGATAATAGGTAGCACACATTTTAATTAGTAGGAGTTGTGCTACTATCAAGACATTTCTTAATAAAAGTATAGAAAAAACTCAAGAAGGTGAGTCCATTGCGTAAATATGCATATGTGCAATTTTATGTATTGATATTGGCTTTAATAGCTTATATAAGCTTTTGCTGTATATTTTTATTTGTTCTTCCGAATCATTATTTCGTATCAGATTTTAATATCCGGCTATCATCTTTAGTCGTTGAAACTACTGTATTTATCTCATTACTGTATTCTATATTATCCAGAAAAATTAAGTTAGGAGTATTCTGGATTTGCATAATTATTGCGATAGGGTGTTTCCTGATAGGAAATTTCATATCTGCTTTTCAAGTACTTAATGTAGAATTACCAATACAAAATTTTAATATCTCTGATATATTTTTGTTGTTTTTCTTATTTTTCTTTCTCTTTGCGTTTTTTTATAAAATTATGATGGAATGTAACAAATGGGAGAGAGCGTATTTACTTTGTGATTTATGCATTGTTGTTACTGCTATTTTTACATTAGAGTGGTACCTATTTAATAAACCTTCCGCAAATATCTTATTCTTTTCAATTGGAGATGTTTTTCTTTCATTTATTTTTCCGATTATAGATTTATTGCTTCTATTACTTGGAGTTACACTAATCTTTCGACCTGCTATTTTCAATGCAAAAAGTAAATTGTTTATTTTTATCTTAGTATTAACTGGATTGGCTATTACGGACTACTTATATTTTTACTTACAAGATGATTTGTCAGATCGTTCAGTTATATTATTAAGGTGTTTGTATAGAGTTTTCCTATTATTTATCGCTATTGCTGCTACAATCCCAAAGAATACTTCTTCTAAAAGAAATTATTTTATTGTCAATCCGAAATTTGGAAGGGAACTTCTTGTCATATTTCCTTATCTTGCAGTTGCAGTCTTAATTGGCTTTACTTTGAAAGAACAAACTTCTTCAGCTACATTGATTACGGGAAATTGTATTGCTTTTGTATTTGTACTGATTCGTCATACAATTGTACGAATGCAAAACAAAGATTTAACCGAGACCTTAAAAGTGTTTAATAATCAATTAGAACAAACAGTATCTCAAAGAACAAGGGATTTAATAAACAAATCTAATGATTTGGTAAAAAATCAAGAGAGATTTAAGTCTTTATATGAGTATCATCCAGATCCTATTTTAACGATTGATTCAAATGGTATCGTATTAAATATAAACCAGGCTGGAAGTATGTTATTAGGAAAAGAAAGTGCTGCATTAATAGGGAAAGAGTGCTTCTCTATTTTTTTAGATGAAGATAAATCTGAATTGGAATCGGCTATAAAGAAAGGGAAACGATGTAGTTCATCTTCGTTACAGTTACGTGTGAAAAATAACAATGAGAAGGATATTCTCTTTTGGTATGTCACTATAGTTCCTATTATGATAGAAGGACAAACCTTTGGGAGTTATGTAATGGTAAAAGACATAACGAGGATGAAACAACAACAGGATGAGATAAATTATCTTGCGTTCCATGATACGGTGACGGAGATTGGAAATCGTATATTCTTCCAACAAGAATTAGATAGATCCATTAAGCGTGCACAAAAAACACAGGATAAGTTCGGGCTCCTGTATATTGATTTAAATCGCTTTAAGACCATTAATGATACATTGGGTCATTCGATTGGTGACAGAGTTTTAAAAGAAGTTGCCAAACGTTTTAGGACATGTCTGTCACCGACTATTCCTCTAGCAAGAATAGGTGGAGATGAGTTTGCAATCATTGTCCATAACCAAACAGAGCAACAGCTATTGGATTTGTGTAAAACTCTATTTCGTATAACTGAAGAACCATTTGTAGTAAATCAGCATAGTTTTTACTTATCTCTTAGTATAGGAATAGCAGTGTATCCATTTGGAGGAATAAATACTACTACACTTTTACAACACGCTGATATCGCTATGTATAGCGCAAAGGAAAAAGGTAACAATGCTGTTTGTATGTATGACGAGACATTATCACAAAAAGTAACTCGTCGATTACGATTAGAACAGGATTTACCAAATGCAATTGAAAATAATGAGTTATTTTTATTGTATCAACCACAAATTGATAGTAAGGCAGGTAAGGTTATTGGTGCAGAGGCTTTAATACGCTGGCAACATCCAGAGCTTGGGCTGATTTCTCCTTTTGAGTTTATACCTATCGCAGAAGAAACGGCGCAGATTATTTCAATTGGGAAGTGGACGTTACAGAAAGCGTGTCGACAACTGAAAGAATGGCATTCTGCGGGCTATTCAAATCTAAAGATGGGGATAAATTTATCAGCTATAGAGTTTGAACAGAAAGATTTTGTTCAAACAATGATATCTACCATAGAAGAGATAGGAGTACCTGCTAATTCAATTGATTTGGAATTAACAGAGCGAATAGCAATGGTAGATGAAAAAGAAACCTTATCGAAGTTAAAAGTATTAAAATCATATGGTGTACATTTATCAATTGACGATTTTGGTACAGGTTATTCTTCACTAGCGTATCTGCCTCTTTATCCAATTGATATTTTGAAAATTCCAAGAGAATTTGTTAATAGGATCGGAATTTCTACTGATGGAGATGAAATTATACAAACCATTATTTCACTTGCTCATACTTTAAACATGAAAGTGATAGCAGAAGGGGTGGAAACGAAGGAACAATTAACAGTGTTACAACGTAATGGATGTTATCTAATTCAGGGCTATTACTACAGTAAACCTGTAAATGAAGATGAATTTATCGATTTTTTAAGTACAATGCAAAATGAATAAGTGAAAAATCAGTATCTGTATAAAGTAAAGTGAAAAGACGTTCTATCCATATGGATTTGAACGTCTTTCTTATGTTTATTTTCAGTAGTTATGCAGCAAGGTTTCAGCCTTTGAAAGTAAAATACGTATCTATATTCCTTGTATTTTGGGCTAATGGGATATGAGGTGAAAATTGCTTCTTGTGAAAACGCATTAGGGACAGCTTGTATATTCTTAAAGCAATTTGAAAAAGGATTAGCAGTTTGTATGGAATTAGGAAATGAAGAGTATGTATATCATTTCAATATTTTACATTCTCTTAATGAATATGAAGCAATTAAACTCTTAGAAGAAGTGAAAAAAGTGTTTCTTACTTCGAAAAGCAAGGTTTATGGGATTTCGTAGAAGAATATGCAGATCTAAAAAAGGAAGAAATTATACAATAATCACATGCTATCATTTTTAATAGCTAATTAACAAAGGGACTCCAATTATGGAGTCCCTTTGTTAATGGGGTAATGCTCTGGTTTATCTAATTATAACAATATTTGTAAAAAATGCGAAGGGGTCCTAGTTTGGAGGGGGAATTATTTAATCTTTTTTATTTAATAAAAGGGATAATATTTAGTTATCTTCGCTTCTTAATTATGTTTTCTATCACAATTTGAAGTGAATTTCATTTAATCTTATTTATTTTATAGGAATTATAAGGTATACTAAAAATAGGTGCGAAATGTACCATTTGAAAAAGAGTGAATTGCAAAAAGGAATCCGTAAAGGATTCCTTTTTTGTTTCTTTGAAAATGAAGCAATGTTCTAATTATCCCTTTCATTTCTATGAATGCGCTGCGATCTTATAAACTAAAAAAGAATTTTTGGGAAATTGCCATATTCCTGTAACAAAACAAAGGTATGTTATGTGTGTTAAATATAAAGAGAAAGAAGGAAAAGTTGTGAAAAAAATTTTGCCAATTGTTGCGTTATTAGGCATGATGAGTTTCGGAGTACAGGAAATGAATGTAAGAGCTGATACATACCACAAAGGCGATTCAAAAATTAGTTTTTGGGATTCGAAAAGAAAGGGTACTAATTTCATGAATAGTACGTCATTACCTGAAAACTATAAAAGTGCAAAAGAAGCTAATATTGAATATGTACGTTTAGCACCTGATAAATGGGCAAAAGATAAAGATTTTCTATTTGAGGATAAACCAGATACTTCTGGAAAGGATTTTCTGATAGGTAATGCAGATAACTATCAGGGATTAGTAAAGGAGGATTTAGAAAAATTAAAGGCGGATTTAGATGCCGCACAATCACAAGGAATGAAAGTTGTTCTTACAATGTTATCCTTACCTGGTGATCGATGGCGCCAATTTAATAATAACAAGAATGACGACAGAATATGGGAGGAAGAGAAGTATCAAGAACAAGCAAGTCAATTTTGGAAGGATCTTGCTTTGGAATTAAAAGATCACCCCGCGGTGGTTGGTTATAATATTATAAATGAACCACATCCAGAAACAGTTAAAAATAATAGATATAATGATTTTTGGACGGAAGATTATGAGAAATGGTATGCAAAAGTGAAGGGAACGACAGCGGATTTAAACAGATTTTATCAAAAAGTAATCAATTCCATTCGTGAAGTAGACCAAGAAACACCGATTATTTTAGATTCAGGTTTATATGCTACTCCATGGGCCTTTAAATATTTAAAACCAGTAAATGATAAAAAAACCCTATATGCATTTCATATGTATGAACCATATGAATTAACGAGTCAAGGTGAAAAACAAAATAAGGAGTATCAATATCCAGGATTAGTAAAAGTAGGAGATTTAGAGAAACCTGTAATGTGGAATAAGCAGGGATTAGAGCAATTTTTGAAGCCAATCCAACAATGGTCTAAGAAAAATCATGTATCATCTAATCGAATTATTGCAGAGGAGTTTGGAATTAACCGTACTGTTCCAGGAGCTACCCAATACATGCAAGATCTTATTTCTATCTTCAACCAAAAAGGTTGGCATAAATCATTCTATGCATTTCGTGAAGACACATGGACAGGGATGGATTATGAATTGGGAACAGGAAAAATAAAATGGGATGAAGAGGGTAAACCGATGCGTCAAGATAATTCACTCTGGGATGTAATAAAAAAAGATTTACAAACGCGTAAATAGTTTAGAATATTAGGCCTAAGGACTAAATGTAAGCATCTAATTCAAATAGAATTAGATGCTTTTTATTTCGAAAAAAGGTGGAGTTGAATTAAAGATTCCATCTTTTCTTTTGCATAAAGAGTACCAATCAGGTTTATTTACAACGAAAAATAAGATTTTTAGAGAATAGCTTAGAAAAAAATTGTGGAGGTTCAAACAAATGTGGTCACAATTGTTTAAACCTTTAAAGTAAATAAGTTTTATGAATTTTTTGTGAGATTCCAACCCTTAAATGTTGAAAAATATTTACTGATTTCTCCAATTGGGTGTATTTCTCCAATTAGATGGGAGTTTAGAATACAGAATCAAAACATAATAGGCTGTTATCGATGAGTTTATCGTAAAGTTGTTATTTAATGTGTCATCAAATAACATTTATATACAATAATAAATAAAGAAAAGGAGATATTTATGAAAAAATATAGAGTAATAGACACAACTTAAATAGTATGAATAGTTTAGATTGTAAAAACATGAAGAAGAAAACAAAAAATCCTTAAGAGTACTAAGGAAAAATGAGGGAGATAATATGGGGAATAATTCAAAACATAAAACTAGAAAAATACTTGCAGCTACTGCTACAGTAACTATGCTTGCGACTGGAATGATTTCTTCATCAGATGTCTTTGCGGAGCAAAAGGAGCAGCAAAAAAATTTATCGACATCACTGCAAAGTGAAAAGTCAGTTAAATCAGAAAATATAACATTTACAGTCCCAGGAAAAGGAGATGTTGAGGTACTAAAACAACAGGAAAGAAAAAGTATGGCATTTAGTCCATATGAACCAACTGGTTTATATGCAAAACCAAATGAACAAATAACGATTAATGTAGAAGGTAATCAAGATATTCAGGTATATATTGGAACGTATTCGTATGATGCTTCTTGGAGAGAAGATTCTAAGATAAAATCATTTACATTAAAACCTGGTGTAAACACAATCCAATCTCCAAATGGGGGGCTGATTTATTTTTATAATAAACAGCAAGGTGGTACCATTCGAACAACAATCACAACAGGTGGAACGACTACGCCTTTCTTTGAACTAGGAAAGCATACGAAACAAGATTTAATAAACATGCTGGACCAATATCCTAATGCACATGCAGTGGAGTTAAAAGGCGAACGTGTATTAATTACGGCCAGCCCTGCACGTGTTAAGAAATATTTGTTGGGTTCTAATACAGATCCTGTACAACTCTTAAAAAAGATGGATGAAGCTACTCGAATTCAAGACAAAGTAGCTGGATTATCTGAAGAACAAGTAGATAAACATTATGTTCATTACGTAGAAGAAAATCATTCTCCTGATTATTATATGTATGCAACTTCTTATCGAACAGCATATGTAGGAGATGCAATCCAATACGTGTTAGATATTAATAAATTTATAACAGATGGCTGGGGCCCTTGGCATGAGGCAGGACATTTGAGACAACAATCGCCCTGGAAGTTTTATAATATGACAGAAGTACAAAATAATATATACAGCCTTTCTGTAGAAAAAGCATTTAATCAACCATCCAACTTAGAGAAAAGTGGAATTTATCCAAAAGCATTTCAATATTTAGAACAAGTGAATAAAAATTATGATGAAATTAGCGATGTTTTTGTAAAGCTTGTTATGCTTTGGCAACTACAGTTAGCGTATGGAGAGGATTTTTATCCTAAATTGCATCAATTGTATAGAGACATGCCTTCAAGTGAACTTCCACAAACTGATGAAAATAAAAAACAATTATTTATGATTTCAGCATCAAAAGTAGCCAAACAAAATTTGATTCCTTTCTTTGAGAAGTGGGGATTACGTCCAAATAACGATACCATTCAAAAGGTAGCTGCATTAGGATATCCAATTTTAACAGCAGAGATTTGGAAGGGTACGGATTCTAATCCAATTAAACCAGATATGCCTGATGTAAATAATATTTTAGAAGGAAACCAGTTTGCATGGTCGCTGAAAGGGATTGGAGATTTTGAATTCGCAAAAGTAAATTTAAATAAATCAACAGAAGAAATGCAAATTGATCTAAAAGCAGGTGTACCACATAACTACTTTGATAGTACATATGCAAGTATTAAAGTGCAAAACACATCAGGTAAAGTAGTATATAACAAGGAGTTTTATGGGAATAAACAGCAAAATGCTGGAACACAAAAAGTTTCAGTAAAGACCGGCGATTTTATTGAGCTTACACATTTAGAAGGCGGAGAGAGGGCAACATTAATAAATTTAGATAATAATAAACGTGAAAGTCTTGATAAAAAAGTAATGTATGAAGTTACAAAGGATGGCCTGAAAAAAGTAAATCAAATTGTTAATCCGAAACCAGATACAGAAGCTCCCACACAGCCACAAGGATTATATGCAAACAATCTTACTTCTAACAGTGTAGAGCTAAAATGGAATCCTTCTACAGATAATATAGGTGTAAAAGAATATCAGGTATTACGTGATGGACAATTGATTCAAACCGTACAAGGAACGACATTTATTGATCAAAACTTAACAGCTAATAAGGAATATAAATATGCAGTGAAGGCTGTAGATGCAGCTGGAAATACATCAATTCAAAGTGAAATTCTTCCGGTAAAAACCAAAGATCAAAATGTATCTTATGAAAAATGGGATCCAAAGAAGGCATATACAAAGGGCGATAAAGTAGAACATCAAGGGACGGTGTATGAAGCGGTTCAAAATCATCAAGGAAATGGTGACCCGAATTGGATATTTGCGTTATCTTTATGGAAACCACTTACAATCAAATAACATGTAAGAATCAGATGTGAAGATAGAACAACATAAAATTGGGGCAGTATTTTAAAGATTTACTGGATGTTGTTTGAATTTTGATAGATTTCTCTACTAAGTTATTATTCAATAATAAAAATTAGAAAAGGATGTAGATTAGTGATTAGTCAGAAAACGAAGAAAAGATTTAATAAAGTTATTATAATGACCGCAGCATGTAGCATGTTTTCTATGTTTGGAACGTCTATTTCGCACACTAAAGCTGCAACACATTCAGCTGCTCCAGCAGTTTATGTGAGTCCCCAAAATATACCTGCCTCAGATATTATTAGTATAGACTGGTCACCAGTTCAGACTCCACCTTATACGTACTGGGCTGTACACAACTGGAATGCAGGTGGTGAAGCTGGAGGATATGCTGGTTTTCAACAACAAAGTGGGTTTGATGAAAATGGAAAACGTACTTTACATTTTGCCTTATGGGATCCAATTTCCTCTAAAGAAGCAATAAAGGCCGAATACTTATCTCCGAATTCGCAAGCTGGACCCTTTGGGGGAGAAGGAACAGGAATGAAGGTTCAAACAACTTATGGTTGGAAAGACTACAATTGGTACACAATGACAATGCGTTCATGGCAAGAAAATGGTCATACTAAATTTGGACAATGGATGAAAGATGTAACAAAGAATAAATGGCATCAGATTGCAATTATGGACTTTCCGGTTGCTAATGTTGCATTTAATCATGGATTAGGAATGTTTCAAGAAGACTGGGCTGATAGTGGACAGAATGTTCGAGAAGCGCGCCTAAAAAATGGTTATAGCCGAAAATTAGTTGATAAACAATGGAGTTCTTGGAATAATCAAAGTATTTCTGGAACGCATGATAATACTTATCAATATGATGGAGGATCTACTTCAGAATATGTATGGGTCAAAGCAGGAGGTAATACGCAGTCTACTATTGGGTCAGGAAAAATATTCACGCTAAATCAACCTACTCAACCTGAAATAGGAAAACTAGATTTTGATATCCAATCTATATATTATGAAAATGAAAAATTAAATGTATCTTGGAAACTAAAAGAAAATAGTACACCGCAATTTAAGGGGAAAATTGAAATTTATAACAATGAAAATATGACGGGCCAACCTATTAACGTAATTAATGATATTAAATCTTATCAAAATGGAATCAGTCAATCTATATCATTACCAACAAATGCTTATGCAAAAATTGTATTAACGGATATATTTGATCAAACTGTTGAGAAAAAGGTACAAATCAAAAATGAATCTCCAAACATTTTTGAAGGTAATGAATTTGCATGGTCGCTGAAAGGGATTGGAGATTTCGAATTTGCGAAAGTAAATTTAAATAAATCAACAGAAGAAATGCAAATTAATCTAAAAGCAGGTGTACCACATGACTACTTTGATAGTACATATGCAAGTATTAAAGTACAAAACACATCAGGAAAAGTGGTCTATAACAAAGAGATTTATGGAAACAAACAGCAAAATGCTGAATCGCAAAAATTTCCAGTCAAAGTAGGGGATTATATAGAGTTAACACATCTAGAAGGTGTACATAGAGCTACTCTTACAAATGTAGATAATAGTAAACAAGAAAGTTTTGGAAAAAAAGTCATGTACGAAGTTACAAAGGAAGGCCTGAAGAAAGTAGAAAAGATGCCAGAAGCAACAATTTTAGAAGGAAACAAGTTTGCGTGGTCATTAAAAGGATATAGTGATAGAGAAATTGCAAAAGTAGATTATGATAAAACGGTAGAAGAGATGAAGGTAAAACTAGAAGCAGGTGTACCACATTCCTATTTTGCTAGTACGTATGCTAGTATTAAGGTCCAGAATTCTTCTGGTAACGTTCTGTACAATAAGGAAATCGTGGGAAATAAACAACAAAATGCTGAAAGCCAAACTGTGCCCGTCAAGGTAGGGGATTACATTGAATTTACCCATATAGAAGGAGAAGTAGCAAAGGAAAAAACGCGAGCAACTTTAATTAACCTTGAAAATAACAAAAATGAAACCATTGGAAAAACAGCAAGATATCAAGTTACAAAAGAAGGCTTGAAGAAAGTAGAGAAAATGCCAGAAACAACGGTTTTAGATGGAAATCAATTCGCTTGGTCATTAAAGGGATATAATGATCGAGAAATCGCGAAAATAGAATATAACAAAGCAACAGAAAAAATGCAGCTTAAATTAGAAGCGGGTATACCCCATTCTTATTTTAGTAATACGTATGCAAGCATTAAAGTCCAGAATTTATCTGGTAATATTTTGTACAATAAAGAAATTATAGGGAATAGACAACAAGATGCTGAGAGCCAAACCGTTTCAGTCAAAGTAGGAGATTGTATTGAGTTTACTCATATAGAGGGAGAAACACAAAAGGAAAAGACACGCGCCACACTTACTAATCTTGAGAATAGTAAGCAGGAGTATATGGGAAAGAAAAGAATATATCAGGTTACC
Organism: Bacillus sp. MT94; assembly: GCF_058792475.1. Classification (NCBI taxonomy): domain Bacteria; kingdom Bacillati; phylum Bacillota; class Bacilli; order Caryophanales; family Bacillaceae; genus Bacillus; species Bacillus sp. MT94. The sequence goes on from NZ_JBXAEZ010000009.1 coordinate 90,075, forward strand.
TCTATGGGATTATTAATAAAGTCATAGATTTCACTACAAAAGTTAAATTATAGATTTATATATTATATAAAAATCTTAACCATTATACGCATTAAAAAATTCTCAAGAGAATATAGATCGGCGGGTATAGTATGAACATATTTAAAGGGTTTCTAATTTCATCAATTGCAATGACCACATTTGTAGGAACAGATCTAATTTTACAAAATGATAGTATTCATAATAAAGTTTACGCTGAATCTTATAATGTCACATACAAAGAAAGAGATTCACAGGAAGAAAGATTAGTTGTAAAGTTTAAAAATCAAATTGACTTACCTTATGAAGATGGTATTGAGAAACGAATAAAAAATGGGGATTATGATAACAATTTAAAGAAGTTATTTTCCGAAAATACAGAACTTACTTTGAATCGTCTGTTCTCATCTGTAAATCCGATAGAGATTGAAAAGTTATCAGTACAATCTAAATCAGTTGCTAATGAATCAGCTAATAATTTATTAAATTATTATATTGTACAAGCTCCTAATAACATAGAAATAGAATTATTACTGAAAAAATTTGAAGCATCTCCTCTCGTAGAGGAGGCTTATATACAAGAAAAACAAATTTTGACACCTCCTGAAATACATTTACCAAATTTATCTGTTAATCCGTACGATGATCCTAGATTTACAAATCAAGGATATCTTGAAGCGGCACCAAAGGGAATTAATGCCTCGCATGCTTGGAGCATTAAAGGTGGTGACGGAAAGGGTACAACTTTTGTGGATATGGAATATGGATGGTTATTGAACCATGAGGATCTAGTTAATAAAAATATAAAGCTTATGTCGGGACAAAATATAAGCCAGCATAGAGCTCATGGTACTTCTGTATTAGGAATTGTTTCATCTGAAGATAATCAAATTGGAAATATTGGAATTGTACCAAAAGCAAATGTAAAAGTAATATCCCAGATTAGGGACAATGGAATTTATAATACAGCGGATGCTATTTTAAGTGCTGTACATAATTTACAAGCGGGAGATATTCTTTTATTAGAGGCACAAGCTTCGTATGATGGGTATGGGGATAAATATTTACCTGTAGAAGTACATCCAGATATTTTTGATGCAATTCGTGTTGGTGCAGATAAAGGGATTATTATTATAGAAGCTGGCGCAAATGGTTCAAACGACTTAGATAATTTTAAAGATCGTAATGGAAAAAAGATCTTAAATCGAAATAGTCCAGACTTCAAGGATTCAGGTGCTATTATGGTTGGGGCGGGATCATCAACTGTTCCACATAAACGTTTATGGTTTTCAAATTATGGAAGTCGATTAGATGTATATGGATGGGGAGAAAATGTTGATACAACATCAGCAAATCCAAGTCAAAATACTACAAATTTATATACATCAACATTTAGTGGAACATCAAGTGCTTCACCAATTATTGCTGGAGCAGCAACTTCGATTCAAGGTATTGCTAAAGAACATCGAGGTTCTCCTTATACACCAGCCGAATTAAGAAATATCTTAAGTAATCCGAATACAGGAACAAAATCTCAAGATCCGTGGAATGATAGAATAGGTGTTTTACCTGATCTAAAATCTATATTAGATAACTTAGGTTTTAATTCAGATATACCGGACTCTTCTAGTATTTTAGAAGGAAACCAGTTTGCATGGTCACTAAAAGGAATTAGTGATTTCGAGTTTGCAAAAATTAATTTCAATAAGTCAACAGAAGAAATGCAAATCGACTTAAAAGCAGGCGTACCGCATCATTATTTTAATGAAACGTATGCGAGTATTAAAGTACAAAATGCATCAGGAAAAGTAGTATACAATAAAGACATTTATGGAAACAAACAACAAAATGCTGAATCGCAAAGAGTTCCAGTCAAAGTAGGAGACTATATTGAATTAACACATCTAGAAGGTATTCATAGAGCTACTTTAACAAATGTAGGTAATAGTAAACAAGAAAGCTTTGGAAAAAAAGCAATATACCAAGTTACAAAGGAAGGTCTGAAGAAAGCAGAAAAAATGCCCGAAGCTACAATTTTAGATGGAAATCAATTTGCATGGTCACTAAAAGGAATTAGTGATTTCGAGTTTGCAAAAGTTAATTTTAATAAGTCGACAGAAGAAATGCAAATCGCCTTAAAAGCAGGCGTACCGCATCATTATTTTAATGAAACGTATGCGAGTATTAAAGTACAAAACACATCAGGAAAAGTGGTCTATAACAAAGAGATTTATGGAAACAAACAGCAAAATGCTGAATCGCAAAAATTTCCAGTCAAAGTAGGGGATTATATAGAGTTAACACATCTAGAAGGTGTACATAGAGCTACTCTTACAAATGTAGATAATAGTAAACAAGAAAGTTTTGGAAAAAAAGTCATGTACGAAGTTACAAAAGAAGGCTTGAAGAAAGTAGAAAAAATGCCAGAAACAACGGTTTTAGATGGAAATCATTTTGGGTGGTCTTTAAAAGGATATAGTGATAGAGAAATCGCAAAAGTTGATTATAATAGGACAACAGAGAAAATGCAGGTGAATTTAGAAGCAGGCGTACCACATTCTTACTTTAATAATACGTATGCAAGTATTACAGTAAAGAATTCGACCGGTAGTGTTGTGTATAATAAGGAAATAGTAGGAAATAGACAACAAACTGCTGAAATCCAAAAGGTGCCCGTAAAAGCGGGAGATTACATTGAGATTACCCATATGGAAGGGGAAGCAGTAAAGGAAAAGACACGCGCTACACTTATTAACCTTGAGAATAATAAACAAGAATATATAGGCAAAAAAAGAACCTATCAAGTTACTTCAACGGGATTAAACAAAATAGATTAACATGAAGAACCTTCTAATTATTAGTTAGATGCAAATAGTCGTTCATTATGAACGACTATTTGGCTTTTATTTAAAGAAAAGTGAAATGAAAATACTCTCTCTTTTGTATATACTCTCCTTGCCATCAACTGCTACATTTGTTTATCAGGGGGTAAATTTTAAAAATGTGCTTGAGAATTGATAAATGTTTAAGTGTTATAGATTTGAGAAAAAAGAAACAGAATAGTAAGGTATTTGTTGATAAATCCTCTCTTTCGTTACAATATTTTACATATTTGGTATGATATATATATGAGTTCTATGTATATTAAGGGAGGAATGAGAATGAAAAGTTTCATAACACGTGCAAGTGGTAATACAATCTCAAAAAGGTTAGTTTTAATGGTGTTGTCGATGGTTTTAATGATATTGATGATTACACCATCGAATGATGTATCGGCAGCCAATCTATCAAAAGCAGGTTCACTAAAAGGCGTAAATTTATTTAATGGAAGTTGGACAGTTGCTATACAGGCAGCAAATTTACAATATGTTTCGGCTGAGCCTTCGGGAAATATAATAGCAAATCGTAATGCAGTTAATGGATGGGAGAAATTCGAATTAATTTCGACTGGGGAATTATATACGTACGCTTTAAAAGCTAAAAGTAATGGGAAGTATGTTTCGTTTGAGCCAAATGGTAGAGTAGTAGCAGATCGTACATCAATTGGTGCATGGGAAAAGTTTATCTTATATAATGGTGGAGACAATAGGATATATGTATTACAAGCACTAAGTAATGGTAGATATATATCAGCAAATGGTGGTAGAGAATTAACAGCTACTAGTTATGTAGCTGGAAGCTGGGAAAGATTTGTTATTGTATACTTCTAAACTTTGAAGTGTTATATATCTAAATGATAATGGCATGTTTAGTTGGTATAAATACCTAATACAATAAAGTTTTAAGCATGTAATACAAGTGTATATTAACGTGTAAAAGGGCTGCAAATAATTAGCAGTCCTTTTTGCATGGACTTACTGAGGTTATAATGAGAAGAAAAAGAACCCTATAGGGTTCTTTTTCAAGGCATATTAACAGTAAGGAGAATCATGAAATGCTACTTCAAATCTTTATTAGGGGAAAGATTTTGAAAAAGCTTAACACGTATTTATTTTTACATAAATGTAAGATGTAGTAAATTGATAATGTTTATACTTACTATTACTAATATTCAATTAAGATAGTTAATACTATTTGTATGGTGTTAATGAAGTACATATTTAGAAAACTAATAATAGCCCCAAGTTGGTTAAATATGTCTAATATTATATTTTATTTGTTAAAAGAGCTTATAGTTATATCATTTCAAAAATTAATTAACATTTAAACAATTTTAACTGAAATTGGATGTGTATTAAATAAAATAGACAAAGACCCTGTAATAAATACAGGGCCGGATACAGGGTTAAGGGAACGCATAGTTTCTTAATATCATAGTAGCATATATTCTTTGTATAGCTACATGAGGATTTTGACAGAATTAAGAACAAGACAGAAAATCTGTAGGAAAGTAAATATAGTGCTGGAAATGTGATTTTAAATTAAGCTATAGGTATATTGAAATGGATGAAAACTCTTGAGTACCATGATTAAATTGCCTTTAATTATGAGGTTTAGGTTAGAGGGATAATTGGATCTTACTGAAAAGAAAAAATGTTTTTTAGATTAAAAGAAGAAAAGACACCTTTTGGGTGTCTTTTCTTTAGGTAAACAGTTCACATATTGCTGAATTAGATACGAAACCATAATTCGACTACGAAGTAAATCCTAACATAATCTGAACAGAAAAAATATGTAATATTACATTTTTAGTTTTTAATTATTTTATTCAATATAGAGAAGCAACGTAAATAAAAGGGCATGCAGTAGTATCTGCAGCCCTTTTTAGGAGGAACTCAAGACATCATTAGGACACGTATTGGAAACAGGTTCAAGAATAGTATGTGTGAAAAGAAAAAGTCCTATACCAAAAGTAGACAGGACCTTATCTTTTTTACATTTTAAAAAATGAAATTCTGTCCTTTTGAAATCAGTACAGCACACACTTGGTTCGAAATGAAATTAGAAAAAGTACACATGAAAATGGCAGACAACTATTTTGTTGCCTGCCGGTGCCAGTGGGTTGAATGAGTTAGTCAATTCAATAAATTGTGCTATCCCATTACCAGAAGATTGAAGCCGCTAGTTCAAACGGCTTAGACATAGTTTGTCTAATAAAGAAAAAATTATGAGTAGAAATTTTGTTTGCTCTATATGAAAAGATAAATAGATATTCATCAGACAAGGATAATTTAGCATATCTTGAATAGGGTGTAGGAATGAATTAAAGAAATGGATATTTGTTTAGGAAGGGACTGACTCAGGAGTGGGACTTTCGGACAGGGTTTGGGGAGCGGTGATTGCCTTTGGCATTGCGACTAATATCGTTGCTTGTATAATGGCAGTATACATTCAAAAATATGAGCTAATGATAAATCATCTTACAAATATTTTATTTTTAATAATTATCTCTTTAACGTTTATAAAGATGAAAATTAACAGATGGGTGGCTTTAGGATTTACATTAGTTGTAATAGAGAAAGGTATTAAAGCGGGATATGACTTCTACACACATAATTATTATAGTGTCAGTTGGAGTTTAGCTATTATTGTCTATTGCATATACGAGATGGAAAAGTATCATATTGAAATAAACGAATAGGCGCAACAAAAAGGTGTTAGTAGGTGGAATTCTTTTTAAAATACTATAAAAAAGACACTACAAGAGTGTCTTTTTTTTGAAAATACTCTATAATTAACTTTGGGGAAGGTAATGTTAGAGTATTCGTTTAGCATTATCTTTATATTTGATAAACCATGAAATCGAAAGATTTTGTGGTTTATTTTATGAACAATAGATATTACAGTATTGGCAGTGAGCTATTAATCATTTTAAGCATTAGGGGAGAATGGATTAAAAGTCTAACATCGAATAACGGTTCCGGAATATAGTGTTGCGAAATGATCTCCCATATCCCAAACGGTACTTGCCTGTATATAGCCCTTAAAGCCTTCTGAAGAATAATAAATCTCTTTTGGTATACTTTCTTTAGTTTGGAAATGTGCTTTAGAGTACTTTACATAATGGTTTTTAACAACTTTTGCTTCTGGAACAATAGTGTTTTTTTGTTCCAATGTTGGCCTAGCACTAGAAGGTGGTATGAATTTTACATTGTCTTGGTAATTAGGATCTAAGGTGTCAGCTTGTACACTGTGTGACGAAACAAAGGTGCTTAGACTACTTCCCGCGATTAAAGTTGCAAATACTAACTTTGAGAATTTTGTTAATCTACTCATTCTATAATCTCCTTTTTATTATTTTGTAAGGTATCTCCTTACACCTCACAGTCTATATCCACTACAAAAGGGTGTACATACATATTGATAGACAAAATTCTACAAAATACCGCATGTTTTTGGGATTTATGTATAATAATCCAATGTCTAATAGTCTATCAAAAGTAAAAAGTAGGTCTTATATAAAAGAAAATGAATAATTTATGCAGGTAATGTATATGGAATTATTGTTTAAATATTCTAAAATGAGTTGATAAAGATGTTGGTAGGTTTTTTGGAAAACAAATAATTTCCTAGGTGAAATTTGGAAGGAAGATTCTCTGTTAGAGTTTTTATAAGGGAATTCATTTTCGTAGATTCAAAATGTAAAAATAACTAAAAGAGCAAGTGTTTCAATGGGTAAAAAGCTATGTTGAGTCTTTTTTCTCTGTCGGTGGTCGTCTAATCAATGAAATGACGGATGCTTATGATAGTTTGTGTCTAGCAACATTCGTGTATAAACGAATGAATTAAGAAAAGGGTGAAATATTGGATAACTCGAAATGGATACCTTTAAGTAATGTTGATGATGATGAGGAAATTTGGGTAGGAGCAAGAGTTAGGTTGTACAATGTTGGTATGAATAGAGAAGATAAAGAAAATAATTTCTATGAATATATTATTTCTTATATCTACGACAACACTAAATACTTACAACTAACTAATTTAACAACAGGAAAAGCAGGTTATATTATTTGTGCCATTGAAAAAGAATTACCAAATAATTATGCTTTGGGCAGAACATTAAAGCAAAGAATAGGTTTAGAAAATACCTATTTTAGATTTGAATAATCAACAAATAAGGGAAGCACCAACTCTAAGGTGTCTTCCCTTATTTAATACTTTTTATCAATAATCAATATTAACAGAGCCTAAATAAAAAAGTGAGAAAAATGATAAACATTCTTCTCACTTTCAGCAATTAGGGTGGCATATACATAAATATGCGTTTGGGTGGATTTTTGGATGAAAAATCCACATGCATAGTATAACAAACTACATAAGGTAGATTATATGTAATATTGCATATAGGGAAAGATTCTTCTATAGAAATAAAATACAGTTTATACTGAATTATTTATTTATTATAAGTTAATAATATATTATCGGATTTTATATCTATTACTTATGTATACGTGTTACAATGAATTTCTCCAATTTATTTTATTCTTTTATATAGAATTTATGGTTTAGTTATCTCTTACAACAAAATCGGCCGTAGTAAATGATTCATGAATAGTGTGATGCATTTAGAATGGTTCAAAGGCTGTTAAACATAATCATACAAAGAATAAATTTATGTAGTTATTTTTTAGAGAATTTATTATGGTAAAGACTTCATCCGATTTGAATAGCGCTAAATTAAAATTTTTATCCAATCAAGGTCAAATAATATCTGTTAAATGAAGGGTATGTTTCATCCATTTTATTGGGAACAATTCGTAGTTTTAGAATTGCTGAATATGGAAAGATAACATATTCGAAAGGAGGATAGATAAAACGCTGCCTGTGAAATTTAAATCGTTAAATAAGGAAGTTGAGATGATAGGATTTAATAGGGGTTTCATTTCGAATGGTACTGTAAATATATGTAGAAAAAATAAAGGAGAAAAATTTAAATAAACTATATCAGTAGTAAAAGTGAAAGGGAGAAGTATCTAGTGTTTAATATAAAAGAAAGATTGGGACAAATAAAGCTTAAAACGAAGTTGTCTATGGCATTTATTGCAATATTAATTATACCAAGCCTTATCGTAGGAATATCATCTTATAATAAAGCAAAAACAGATCTTAATGAAACAATTTTACAATCAGCACAAGATAATATAAGTATTTTAGATAAGATTGTTGATGATGAATTAGAAAATAAGCAAACAGATGTCTCTCATTTTGCAAAGGTACTCACACAAAGGGATTATAATCCTGAACAATCGCAAAATGTACAGAGTAAATTTGATCAATATATACAGTTACATCCAGAGATAGAAACGATTTATACGGCATCCAGTAACAATCAATTTATTCATGCACCTGTTGGAAAAATACCAGAAGGGTTTAATCCGTTAGAAAGCAGTTGGTATAAGGATGCAGTAAAAGCAAATGGAGAGATCATTGTTTCATCTCCATATAAATCAAAGGCTACAGGAAATATGGTAATAGCAATTGCAAAGCAAAATGCAGATAAAAGTGGTGTCATTGGCGTAGATTTGAATATTAAAGATATAGTAAAAACATCCAAAATGATTAAAATTGGAAAGCAAGGATTTGTATCTATAGTCAGTCAAGATAAAACAATAGTTATTCATCCATCACTAAAGCCAGGAGAGAAATTAGAGAAAACTTTAGCGGATGAACTGTACAAAAAAGAAGATGACGTAATTACTTATAGCCTTAACGGGGAAGATCGAAACATAAGCTTTAAGACAAACAAAAAAACAGGTTGGAAAATAGCTGGCGTAATGCCTACGAAAGAAATTGAAGAAGCTACCAATCCTATTTTTTATAAAACGCTCACTATAATAGGGGCTTCATTATTGTTAGGTGGAATTGTAATTTTATTCATACTTAGATCTATTATTAATCCACTAAGACAATTAGTTATTTCGGCCCAAAGAATTAGTCAGGGAGATTTAACCGAGAAAATAGATATTCGTTCAAAGGATGAACTTGGTCAATTAGGCGGTAGTTTCAATACAATGGCAGAGTCGTTACGTAATATTATTTCTCAAATTAACACATCTGCAGGACATGTAGCTGCGTCTTCTGAGGAACTAACTGCTAGTGTAGAACAAGCAAGCGTTGCGACGGAACAAATTACAAAAGAGATGGAAGAGATCTCGAATAGTGCAGAGGTTCAAAATAATGAAGTTGAGTCTGGAGCTGAATTAATTGGTGAGGTAACACGAAATATTCAATATGTAGCTGAGAATGCATCTGAAGTATCGGCTTCATCCATATATACAAAACAAAAAGCCAATGAAGGTGAACAATTAGTAGAACAAACTGTAACACAAATGCAGTCTATCCATCACTCTGTTTCTCAATCCGATAATGTAATAAAATTATTAGATAAGAAATCGCAACAAATTGGAAGTATATTAGAAGCAATTCAAAATATTGCGGAACAAACAAATTTATTAGCATTAAATGCAGCAATTGAAGCAGCTAGAGCAGGAGAACAGGGGCGAGGATTTGCAATTGTTGCCGATGAAGTTAGGAAGCTAGCAGAGCAATCATCCGATTCTTCGATGGAAATTGGAAGTTTAATTAAGGAAATACAAGCAGACGTACATGAGACTGTAAAAGCTATGAATGAAGTAGGAGTAGAAGTACAGTCGGGAATTAAGGTTGCGAATGATACAAAACAAAGTTTTTATGAGATTTCAAAATCTGCAAATGAAATTGTATCAAAAGTACATGGTATGGTAGAACTATCAAATAAAATGACAACTGATGCAATGAAAGTTGATACATCGATTGATCAAATAGCTATGGCTGTAAAAGAGAATTCTTCAAGTATGCAAACGATAGCTGGTTCATCTGAGGAACAACATGCTTCTATGGAAGAGATAAATTCTTCAGCAATACAATTAGCACAGATGGCGGAAGAACTTCAAGAGTTAATTGGTGGATTTAAGATTTAAGTTGAGATTCTAGGAGAGAATGCTAGAATCTTGTTACAGAGTGGAAATGAAAAATCTTATAACATAGTATATAAGTATAATACGTACTCTCTACACGTATTGAACAGGCAGATAAGCCATTTAAAAACCCTCCATTTGGAGGGTTTTTAAATACATTTACATTAAATTTGTTGTGGTGCACCACCAACACTATATGAAGGAGTAGGATAATGACCATGAGTAGCAAGCTGATTTGTTTTAGAAAACTGAAAAATTCCCACCGTTAATACCCCAATAAAAGCAATGCCTGATAATAATAAGCTAATTTTTTTCATTATTTTAACACTCCTTTTGCGATTGATTTTTGTCTTGCCTGATAACAAATATGGAAATAGTCACTTACCTTTTGGTAGTTCTCTAATTGTCTACATTTTGTGGCAAATAATTCAGCGTATTCGACAACATATTCCCATAACTCTTCTTTCTCAAAGTATAAGATTCCTTCTTGAATGATTTTTTCTAATTCTTCCAATGGAATGTTTTCGTTTAAGCTTTTTAAAATAAAGAAGTGATGCATATATTCTTCGTTATGGATTTCTCGGCAGATTTTTAATCCCTTAACAATGAGTTTGCTAGCCGTCGATTGTTCTCCTAACTTATAATGTTCCTTAGCTTGTAGGAAGATAGCCTTGAAGTGTGTAGGGATTTTCTCTGTTACTTCTGAAAGGTGGCGAATAGCTAAAGTAGACATACTTTGATCAGAATACAGCCACCCCATAGTACTTTTTACGTATAACAAGGAATCTTCTACCTTATTCTTTTGTAGTAAATCAATTGCACATTGTAGATATTCTTCAGCTTGTTCGTACTGTTTTAAATAGATGCAGCAACCACCTAACAAACTATTACAAAAGGCTGTTTTTACTTCATAACCTTCATATTTTGAAAAGATTACTCTCGATTTATTTGCGTATTCGATAGAAGCAAGCATGTTATAGGTATGGTGATAAAAAGTAGCAATTCTATAGTAGAACTCAGCGTGTTCAATTTCATCTGGTATGTCTACTAATATCTTTTCTGCCAGTTTATAATGTTCCTCTGCCTCAGTAAAATTTGATATAAAAGTGGAATGAATGGATTTAAAAAAGTGATAATAGAAGCGTAGAAAATGGTCTGTAGGCATATCATAGTCACTAATGGCATCAAAGCTATTTTGTTGAATACCAAGGCTATCTGTTAAGACATTATAACGGAATTCAAGTAGTGAATAATATAGTAACAAATTTTGATCTTGATGTTCTTGATTTGGCTCAGTACTTAATTTGCTGATTTTTTCATCAATTTTCTTTTTTAGATTAGTAGCTTTTATAACTTGTTGAGATAGCATAGATCGATACCAGTCGTTTAATAGAGAGGTTAACTGCTCATTTCCTTTTACTGAGACACTCATAATATACGCCCCCATCTTATAGAAATATCCTAATCCAATTTAATTGTAACTATCATAGCAAAATAGAAGAAAAAATAGTATGATTTTACAACTTTTTCAAGAAAATTCAGAAAATAATCAATTGTTGTCGAATGTACTTAGAATAAAACATCCAAAAATTATCAAAAAATGATATGAGTCTTTATACGTTCTATTAGGTGAACTAAGAAACTGTGATTGAAGATTTATGAAATTTCCTTTTCTTAAAACGGATCAATTACATATTACTTTTTAAATTGTTTATCAGATACTATAGTATGTATTACAAACAAATATATAAATCTTGTGTGTGTAAATAAGAAGAGAATAAAGAAAACAAAAAAAGAACTTGTAAGAATTCCTACAAGTCCTTATTTAGATAATGTAAAAAGGTGAAACAGAATACCTCATTATTTTTAATAGGGAAATTATCTTACTTATGGCTTGGTTTTATAGAAGATTTGTTCTTATTGTTGATTAAAGGGAAATTTAAGATTGGTAAGGGGAAAGTGCATAAAAGAGAAAGTCTCCTTTACTTATTCTGAAAAGATAATTCAAAAAGCTATTTGTGTATAGAATAAGCTATGCATAAATTCATCAACATTGGTGATAATAAATAAGAGAATCAATATATAAGCATAAACTTGTTAAAGCTCAGTGTAATTCTATAAATAGTAGATATAATTATCTGAAAAATAACATTATTTACTTTTCGAGTAGGGTAAGTAGAAAAAAATAGGAAGTTTTTCTTTGAAGAAAGCTCTTTTGACAGGAATAGATTTTTTCATAACTAGAACAAATAAATTAATAATCGCATATACTGTATTGTCGTTAAAGCAAGACATTATTTTCTCAGAACAAGGGAATCACTAGAAAAATACGTGATTCCTTTATTCTTCAATATAATATCAATAGTTGATTTGAAATAACCGAAGAAATAAAATCTTTGTTAATGGACAATCACATAATTTTAGGTATAGTAGGTTTATAATTTAGACTATAAAAATTAATGTGTCTTTTATTATTTAACCAAGAAGACTCACTCCATAAGGAACTCACAGCAAGTATGAGCATGTGGGAGTAGTTCAAAGCATGCAATATTGTTTGATTTGGCTAATACATAGATTTATCATCTCAGAACTGGTGTAAGAATTATAATGTTTATACCATTCTATTGTATTTTCTAAAGTCTGTTGTAGGGACCATTTTGGCTGCCAATTAAGATTGAATTTTGCTTTGCTAATGTCAAGATTCAGTAAATTTGCTTCATGGAAATTTATTGGACCTATATTTTCTGCTGTCCAATCCCCGCAGCCCCAAATATCTAGTAAACTGGTCACTAATTTTTCTACTGGAACAATATTGCTTAGGGATGGCCCGAAGTTCCATGCTCCTGAATAAAGGATACCATTATTTATAATTTTTTCTGTAAGGAGTAAATACCCGCTTAAGGGTTCTAGTACATGTTGCCAGGGTCTAATAGCAGTAGGGTTTCTAATAATAATGTTTTTGTTTGATTCTAATGCTCGTATACAATCAGGAATAATTCTATCTATTGACCAATCGCCACCACCAATTACATTACCAGCTCGAACGCTTGCAATTATTTTCTTGTGTTGAGAAAAGTTTTCTTCTGAAAAGTAAGAATTTCGATAGGAAGAAATTAAAAGTTCGCAGCATCCTTTACTTGAGCTATATATGTCATGGCCGCCCATAGGGTCAATTTCACGATAACCCCAAGGCCATTCTTTATTTTCATAGCACTTGTCACTTGTCACCATAATTCCTATTTTAGCTGATTCATGTAATCGAATTGCCTCTAGTACATTCATAGTTCCTACAACGTTTACCTCGTATGTTTCTCTAGGATATTCATATGAATACTTAACTAGAGGTTGGGCAGCTAAATGGAATACAATTTCAGGTTTATAATCTGTAAAAACCTTATTTAATTTATTAAAATCTCTAATGTCTCCACGAATATCAATTATATTATTTTGAAGGTTAGTAATGTTAAAGTTATCATTTTTATTTTTAGGATCTAATGAATATCCGATTACAGTAGCACCTAATTCATTCAACCATAGGGATAACCAAGAACCTTTAAAACCAGTATGTCCAGTAATTAAAATTGTTTTTCCGTAAAAAGCATTATTAAAGTTTTGGTTTAACAATTAGTCCACCTCCTTTAGTACCCTATTTTTAGGGGGTTAGGTATAAATGTTTATTATTTTTATACCAATTAACAGTTTTTATAATTCCTTCTTCAATATTAATTCTAGGTTCCCAGGAAAGAGAGTTTTTTATTTTTTGCACATCTGCTTCAGGAACCCATCTTTCATTTGTTCTAGAGGAAATTGCACCGTAATTTGGTCTGGAATTGGTTTTCAAATGTTTGAATAATAATTCTACATAATGTTTCAAGGGGTGAATAGTGCCGCTCCCAATATTAAAGATTTCATTTTGTACAGTAGTATTTTCTACTGCTAGGATACAGGCATCTATTACATTTTCTATATAACAATAATCTCTTAATTGATTACATAAAGTTAAATTTACATCTTTGTTTTGTAATACTCGCAAGATTATATAGCTAAAAATTTTATGCGGCTCTTCGCCTTCTCCGAATATGCCAAAAGGTCTTAATGTTATAAGATTAATATTGTTTTCGCTAGCAATTTGATGGGCGAGTATAGTAGCAGCAGCTTTGGTACTTCCATAGATATCCACAGGAGTTAGTAACATATTTTCATGAATAGGTTCCATCTTGTTACCGTATTCAGAACTACTCCCAAAATTGATGATTTTTTTACAATTCACCAATTTTGCTGCTTGAATAATGTTACAAGTCCCTATAACATTTGTTTCTATAGCATGGATGTAATCTGTATGGGCAGAATTTACACCATAGGCTGCCAGGTGAAAGATATAATCGGGATTAATTTTCTTTATTGCATCTTGTACTTGTTTTTTATCTCGTATATCTATTTCATAGGTTTCAATATATTTTAGAATATCCTTTAGTCTCCAAGAGTTTGATGGTGTTCTTATGAAAAGAACAATTTTTGCTTGTAAATTTAAAAGTCTTCGTGCCAAGTGAGAACCAATAAAACCGTATCCACCAGTAATAAGGAAAGTTTTATTTTTAAATGAAGCAATCATAGTGATAATCTATCCTTTATTAAGATGTATTTTTAGTTGCTGAAATAAATAGATTTATTTTTAAATAAGGAAAGTATCAGTCTTAATTGTGATGAGGGGAGGGGTATTTAAAATGATTTTTTATTGTTGTTGTATCAATTTGGTCAGCAAATAAAGAGGAGGGAGATTTTTGAAAAGTATTATGAAGGGTATGACATGTCTTGTTCAATTGTTCAATATAAGGAATGTATATATAATCTAAAACTGCTGGAGGTAATTCTAAAGTTTCTTGTTTCCATAAATCGAACTCGTTTGGATTAATAATTTGCATACTTCCAAAATGAAAAGCTATTAATTCATCTTGATCAATAAAAACTTTATTATCTGTTTTAGATATAGAACTGCTATTTAAAATGACATTCCAAGGTGCTGCATCAATACCTTTATGAGTCATGATTTTTATATTAGAAAAGATGTTAGGAATGTGATTTAAATATTTTTGGTCACCCCATCTATTCATTTCAACATCATAATGATTATTACAATATTCTAGGCATTTATCTTTCCACCATGTTAAAATTTCTTTACTATTTTGATCGTTTTTGAAGCCTACTAAACCAGCTTGGTATATACCGTGTATGCTTTCAATTGCAGTAGAGCTTCTTTGAGGGCAAAGGAATACAGAGTATTTCCACCACTCATCAAGAATGATATTAGGTGCTGTAAAGAAATACATATCAGCATCACAATATATAATGTGATCAACTTCCGGATAAAGACTAAGGACATGTAGACATAGGGGCGCTTTTAATGTCCAACAATATTCTTGTAAACTTCTATCATTTTTTATACTGAGGAGTTCATGATTTTCAATTTCTTTTACTGGAATTAGTATGGCGTGCTTTAATTTTAATTTCTCTAATATTTGATAAGTTAAATCATCCATACAACAGATCCATACAGTAAATTTAGCGTTGAAATTTTCTAAGGAATAATAAGAGGTCAATCCTTGAATTAATCGTTCTTTACTTGTAATCATGGAAAAGTTCATAAAATGATTGGATTGATTCATTTTTCTTCTTAATTGTGAATCTTTATATAAAGTTTGAGCTTTATTTATATCTTTTTTACTTAAAAATTGTTTAGTATCTTTATTGAATTTATCCTTTAATTGCTTTAAAACAAATTGAATTCTCTCTAAATACGGAGTGTAAATATGGTTTAATATATTATTGGGTATTGAAATTTCTCCCAAAGACCAAAGGTCAAAATCATTTTCAGTAAAGATAGTAATACATGCAAAATGGTAAACAACTAGTTTGTCGTTTTCAATAAATACATCGTTTTTAGTCTTGTCAATTTTATAATCGTTATTATATATACAGTTCCAAGGCGCAGCATTTATACCTAAGTTATTTGAAATTTTTACTTTTGGAAAATATATAGGGATATAATCTAAATACTTTTGGTCTCCAAATTTCCCCTCCTCAGCCTCGGCACTGCACCAATCTATACATTTATTTTTCCACCATCTTACACTTTTTAGTCCATAGAGATCATTCTTAAATCCAATTAGACCGGCCTGATATTTTCCATACATCTTTTCTACCCAATCACGATCTCTTTGGGGGGTTAGGAAAATAGAATGGTCACCCCATTCCTCAAAAATAATATTAGGGTCAGAGAAAAAGCATAAATCACCATCACAATATAGAATAGATGGTAAATCATAATTGACCAATAAATATTCTATCAAGACAGATTTTAAAGTCCAACAATATTCATTTACTTTTCTTTTTCTCTTAATTGCTTTTAGTTCACGATCTTCTAATTCTTCAACTTGTAAAAGGTTTACATTAATTAAACTCATTTCTTTTAATAGTGAATATGCAAAAGGATCTATACAACAAATCCACAATGTGAATTTTTCTGAGTACTGCATTAGTGATTGCTGTAAAGCAATAATTTTCAAGACATACTCACTACCTACAATGACGCAGAAATGATTATTTAGATCATGTTGTTGATTATAGAATTGGGGATGTCTTTTTTGAGTATTTTTTTTGGAGAGATTTGAAGATTTAATTCCTGTTGAAAGTGGGTTAACTATTTTCTCATTAGAGGGGATATACAATCGAGGTAAACTTATTTTTTTATCATTAGAGTTCAATGCTTATTCAGTCCTCTCCACTAAAATTTATTTGGATTCCAACTTTCATTTACAGTTTTTAAATCTTTAGGTGTATCGACACTAGCCCAAAAGTCATTGTGTTCATAGACTGCGAGCTCATTGTCTTTTATTAAATTTCGAAGAGGATCTTCTTCTAGAACACAATCATCATTATTACTTAAATAATCGAATATTTCTTTGTTAAATACAAAAAACCCGCCATTAATTACTTCATCAAGTAATGGTTTTTCTTTAAAATCAATAGCAATTCCATCTTCGACCTCCAATAGGCCGTATTGACTATTTTTTTTAATTCCAGTTAATGTAGCAATTTTTCCTTTTTCTTTATGGAATGCTATTAGTTGATCAATATCTATATTAGCTAATCCGTCACCATAAGTTAATAAAAAGGTTTCACCCTGTACAAAGGATTCAAGTTTTTTTAGTCTTGCCCCGGTCATTGTATCAATTCCTGTATCTATAAAATGTATATTCCAATTTTCTAATTCCTGAAGTAGCGTATATTGACTGGTTTTAAAATTCAAACTAAAGTCATTCTCTTTCCAGCTAAAGTCCATAAAATATTCTTTAATTTTCTCACCTTTATATCCTAAGGGCAAAATGAAATCAGAATGTCCATATTTTCTATACCAATTCATTATATGCAAGAGGAGAGGCTTTCCTTGAACTCGAACTAATGGTTTGGGAATGTCCTCTAAAATTCCTTGCATCCGAAGCCCTTTTCCGCCACACAAAATTATGACTTTCATAGATTTATTTCCTTCCTCTCTATATATTTTACTAATTTAAACTATGTAGTTTGTTTGATAAATGTATACACGGTTGTACCATAATGACAATCAACTAAAAAATATATGTTAGATTTATAATTCAAATGCTGATTAAACGTGAAGAATACGCACTGTAGTTTATTCTCAATCTTATGTAAATTAGGTTATTTTAAAATCAATGCTTTATTTTATTTAATACTAATGAAAGAAATTGCTTGTTTATAAGATAAAAGAAGGGGAGGGGAAACAAGGGAATTGAAGAAGCTTATAATGAAAAATCTAAGAAGGAAATTAACTATTTAAAGGAAAAGTGAACAAATATTAAATTGTAGATTTTACAAATTTAAAAAAGAGCACCGTATAAAGGTGCTCTAGTGATGGGATCAATTTTGTAAAGAACCATTTATTCAATAAAGAAGGACTTATGAATTATTATATGAACGGTTTATTAATTAAGTGTGTATCAATTAGATGGGAATTTTATTTCTCTACACCTATTTTAATTTACTGGCAAAATCATGTTAAAAGTAAGAAGGAAAGTATTAAGTTAATGTTATTTTATTTAAAATATAATCCCAATCGGAATCATCACCTTCCCATCTATCCTGATAACGTGGGAGTTCAATTGAACAAACCCTTGATATTCCCCAATTTTGTTCAACGATATTAGATATATCCTCCTTAAAATTGACAATAAGAATATTAAAATCTTTATTTGTAATTTCGGATAATACGTTTTTTAATTCAATCGCTTCATCTCGATTTCCCCAAATCCTAATGAATAAAATCGATTCACTACTATTTATTTTTTCAAGGAATCGATTAATTCTAGTGTCTAATTTAGCTTTAAAAGAAGGATAAGTTGATTTCCAATTCTTTTCTGAGTCAATAGGAAAGTCATGCATTGAAAAACAATTATAATAAGTGTCCTTTATACAATAGGTAATTCGTTCTGCCCATTTAGTTTGATTATCAAATTCTGATTCAATAAGACCGTAACTTTCTGAACCTTCTATGACCATATTTTCCAACTTCATAAATTTTTCAAACCGACTTTGAAGTAATCTGTTTACATCTGAAAGTGATGGATAATAAAACCAATCTAAAGGTCCAGAAAATGTTCTTAAATGGTGCCTTTTGATTTGGTTAGTGACTTGACACAATCCTCCTAAACTTACAATTACGCCATAGGATTTTTGTATATCATCTAGGTTCATCCTCATCATCCTTTTTAAAAATAATTTAAATTATCTATTCAGTATATGATGCAATAACATATTGATGTGGACATATATATCAAAGTACATAGAACTAAGACAATGGTATAAATTTGAAAAGTCAAAATCCCTAAGTTAAGGGATTATATCTTTAATGTTATATCATTGAGTTGCTATTGGAATGAAAACTGGTAGGGATATTGCACCAGAGTTATTTACTCTCCAGTAACTTAAATTAGAAACCAGTCCTTGATTACTGTAGTAAAATTGTTGTCTTTTTAAAAGAATACTTAGATAAAAAAAGAAAACCCTATTGGTTAGCATTTAACGAGTAGAGTTTTCTTTGAAGTAGCACCTTTTACATGATAAATATTGAAGAGGGAAAACCCACTTAGAAAAACTTTTAAGCAGAAAAATAGACTAGTCTATTTTAATTTCTAATGGTCCCAGTATCTTTTATTTTGACGTGTGTCTTTACATTTATTTTAGCCTCTGCTAACGCTTGCAACCAATCTCCTTTTACTTTTTTCCACTCTTTATATTGAAATGCTCTAGCATATAGGGATAATCCGATTGGATCAATTTTATTCTGCTGTATTTCATACAACATATTTTGTAAATTATTATTAATTTCTTTTTGAATGGCACTTTTTAAATTATTTATATTTTTTTTATTATCATAGTGCCCCTTAATTAAATTCGCATTGGTTTTTTCTATTAAAGCTACATTAGCATATATATCGAGATTAAATACAAACTTTCCGTTTTGAAAATTAACAAATACCTTCCTTGTCGCGTTCTGTACGAAGATAGAAGTGTTTATTTTTTTGTTGGACTTTTTAGGAGGAAGCGCAAGGTGTAGTATCATTCGCCCGCTACTTTTTTGCTTATTTATAAGATTAAAAAATTTAACATCTTTTTTAGGGATATGAGTTAAATATTTCCCTTTTCGATTTAAAAATGCAATTCCTACTGTGTCGATTTCATTCTTTGTTTTTTTGATAATTGGAACAGCTTGCGTCATTCCTTCTTCATTTTGTTCTCTCATTAATTGTTGAATTGTAGAAGAGACGGATTGGTTATTTTGAATTGACGATTCAATTACACCATTTATATAAGATGAAAGTGATGGTTTACTAGGCTTATGAATTTTAAAAATTTCTTCTGCAGGTCCATCTACAAGTACTACTTTAGCATTAATGGTAGCGTAAGGATCACGGTAAGAAGAATCAAGCTCCTGCAACCAATTTGCTTCTTGCGCTAATTTTTTCCCAATTAAAATGATTTCAGCTTTGGAAGCTGTCATAAAGCCTGTTAACTTTGTATCTATCTTACTGAATCCAGTATATACAGTTGATGCTTGTGTCCAATGTTCTATAGTACTTTTTGGTTGTTTATGATGAAAGAGTGGTATGCTTGTTCCAACTTTTATGTCTCCATTAGGGGTTCTATCCAAGCCAATTAACAGGATTAATGAAACCTTCTCAAGAGGAATTCTCTGACTACAACCAATTATATATACACAACAAATTACAATCCATATCCATTTTCGAATCAAAGTTGTTTCCTCCTAGTAATCCAAGTAAAAAGAATACTGTAAGCGAAAAATAAGATTGGTAATAGAATAAAGAAAACGACATTTAAGATATCCATAAGAGAATATATAAACAAATATTGATCCACATCGGGATTTAGGAAAATAAATAGGCCAACTATAAGTAACATAAAAGCAAGTAGCGCCCAATTGCGGGCGTTTTTTTGAAGTGAAATGGTCACAGATTCAAAACTGAAAAATAAATACGGATATATTGTAGTGGAAAATACAATTAAATAGTAAGCGATATATATAATTTCTAATCGTTCCATGAAAGAAAAACGAACCCCTTTTAACAGATGAAATACTGGCCAGATTACATCTTTTATCCCTTCTGGACTAAAGTATATATAAGAAAGGATAGTAACATATAGATAGAAAAACATGGTTCCAGTATTCGCTATTAGTAGTCCTTTTATGGCTTTTTGTTTTTTTTGTAAGAATGGGTATATATAATATGCAATTTCTAGGCCAGCATAAGGAGTAATGGTTTCTTTTGTTGCCTTTACAATAGGGTATAATCCTTCTTTAAATATAGGTAGTAGGTGTAAAGGATTGTAGTTAGTCTTTAGTGAAAAAAGAAGAAATAGCGGCATCCAAGTAGTGAAGAAGAAAACAAGCATAGAATAACTAGTAAGAGCCCTTAACCCACTCAGGGCTAAAATAATAAAAGGTAATAGTAATAATATGGTGATTTGATAAGCAGGAGTGGAAGGGAATATCCACACTTTTACAATATCAGTTGCCTTTAATAAAGTATTAAATCCAGCAAAAAATAGATAAAAGGCATATGCAAGAAAAAGAATTGTCCCTATCCATTTACCAAAGTATGTTTTTAAGATTTGTGAGAAATTTTTGTTAGGATTTTTTTGTAACATTAATATAATAAATACACCGATTATAGAAGTAACTATCCATCCGAGAATGATCGAAATCCAGCCATCTGTACCAGCAGTAGTAGCAAGTGGGCTTGGCATAATTAACATACCAGATGCGAGTTGCAGCGAATGAATGAAAATAATAAATTCGAATAAAGTTACTTTTTGGAACTTAAGATTCCCCATGTTAACCACCTTCTTTTTTCTTTCTTTGTTTCGGCTGTCCTGTACTCGAGCGGGTGGTAATCATCGAAATAGGAAATCTTACAAAAGAATCTTTTAACTCTTGGAGACGAAATGGTGCGATTGGCATTCCGTATGGTGAACCATAGGAAGTTAGTGAAACAAAATGAGCAAATAAGAGCATTAATCCACTAACAATACCTACAATCCCATAAAAGTAAGCCAATAACATCATTGGAAAACGGATAAGGCGTATAGAACTTGATAAATCATAATTAGAAACAATAAATGAAGCAATGGCTGTAATAGATACGATAATAACCATAACGTTACTAACAAGACCAGCTTGAACAGCTGCCTGTCCAATTACAATCCCTCCAACGATTCCAATAGTTTGTCCAATTGGTTGTGGTAAGCGAATGCCAGCTTCACGTAGCATTTCTAGTGTAATTTCCATTATAAAAGCTTCCAATAAGGGGGAGAAAGGGACTTTGACTCTTGATGTTGCAATAGAAGTGTATAAGTCTATAGGAATAATTTCAAAGTGAAAAGAGACTATAGCAATATAAAATGCGGGTAAAAAAATAGCTATAATAAATCCTGCAAATCGTAATAAGCGAAAAAATGATGCGATGAGCCAATGAATATTATAGTCATCTGGGGTTTGAAAAAATCCAATCAAATTCATCGGAACAACCATTGCACCAGGGGATCTATCCATTAATACTGCTACTTTCCCATCAAGTATATGATTTGAAATGGCGTCTGGGCGCTCGCTTAAATACGCCTGTGGAAAAGGAGTCCAATTTTGATCTTTTGTATAATTAGATAGCTCTCCAATACTTAATACCGCATCTGTTTTGATTTTACAGATTCTGGTTTCAATTTCTTGGACTACATCTGCGTTTGCTACATCACCTAAGTAAATTAAATAGACTAAAGAAGTGGCTCTTTCTCCAATCGTCAGCTTTTTGATTTTTAACTCTGTAGAAGGAATATATCGACGGATAAGACCTATATTTTTTGTGGCATTTTCAATAAATCCATCATGGGATCCTTTTATAGTAACTTCTGAAATTGGCTCTTGAATTGCTCTCTCTGCCCAGCCTTTTGTATTTATTAGAAGTGAACGCTTTTCTCCCTCCATAAACAGTACACATTGCCCCTCAAGTAATCCTTCTTTAATTTCATTCCATGTATATACTATTTTGGTATGAGTAGCAATAATATTAGAATTAAATATTTGACTGTCTTCATTTACTTCTTGTAATAATGGTGTAACAACATTGGTTTTTAATGCAACACCATCTGTAAGGCCTTCGAAATAATATAGTAAAATATTCGTGTTTGTTTTTAATTGCAAAGGATGTTCAATTAAATCTGCACTAATATCAAAGATGTTATCTAATGTATTTTTAAGTTCTTTTAAGTTACTTGTTTGGATCTTTTCAATGGTTTTATCTGTCTTAGTTTCTAAGGTCTCTTCATTTAAGGACAAAATTGACACCTCTTTAATATATAACGATTAGTTGTATTTATTATTTTTATATGATTGAATTTTATTCACTAATTTAAACTAATTGGAGATAAGAATTAATAAATTTGATGTGCTATATTATTAATTCAATAATTGGGAGCAAAAAGCAGATGTAATTTGTGTGGAAATTTCAGTATTAAGATAGAATTGAAATTTGAATGATTATAATAAAAAGAGCCCTTGATAGGTTCTTTTTTTAGTTGGTAAATATGATGTCAACAATAGATGGCGATAAAGGTAGTAATTTAGATGTCTTTATGTTAATCTGCTAAATTTTGTAAGGAGAATTCTTTTTTTCATACCTTCATACTCAATGAAAAAGGATATTTCATTTATTTGGGTGTTCTAGTGTATTTTAATTTTGCGCACCAACAAATTTTGTTTAGGGACAAAATGCGTTTTCTTAATTATCAGAAAAAACAGTGCGACAAAATTCCTATTAATTATTTTGGTAGGTATCAAATATTTCTTTGACCTTATTTTCTTGATATTACCGTACGTTTATATGTTTCTAAGGGAAAGAAATACTTTCATTTTTATTACCATCTATTGTTTGATTAAGATGGTAACATGAAAGTGAAACGTTTACAACCAGAAAATAAAGAAAAAATATTAAAATACGACTTTTTTCGACAATCATTCTATGTTTATATTTCATTTTATTATAGGAAAAGGCGGGGGAAAGCGGACCTTTTCCTATAAAATGTTTTGTTGGAATTAGAAATAACTAAAAAAGTAATATTATCTTAAAATTAAAATGAAATTCAATGATAAGGTTATAATTGAATTTTTAAACCTCATGTGTATTGAAAGTATGGTCAAATCTTAATCCACGTTGCGTTTCTTCCTTTTGTAACTAGCTTAATATGGCCAAACACTTGCAAGGAATTTAAAGCCTTACTGATTGTACTTTCTGCAATGTCTGGATAAGTGTTACGAATACTTTCCTTAGTAAAGGGTTGTTTTTGTTTAAGTATAAAATCCTGAATTCTCTCAACTTTAGTATGTTTACATATAGAATCTAGAACTGTGTTATGTAGATCTTTGTAAGCCTCTAATATAATGGTTAAAAACGTTTTTAACCAAAAGCTATTATTATGTTCCTCGCAGTACCAATTCACCGAAGATTTATAAATCGAATTGTAATAATCAGATTCGTTTTTCTTAATATATTTATCCAAACATACATATTTTACAAATGTATGTCCACTCTTAATTAACAGCAATTGCATTAACATAAATGCCAGCCTGTTATTACCTTGATTGAAAGGGACTATGCAATAAAAATTTAATATAAAACGAGCTATTAATAAAAGTGAATGTAGCCCCTTACTAGTATTTAATGAGTTGTATTGATCACATAATTGCTCCATAAACCGTGGGATAAGTTCATGCGGAAGAATGCGGTAACTATTCAAGTGCATTCCATGTTCTGGAACTCCTGGAATAATAAAAGGTTTTTCACGCCATTTGGCACTGTCAGAGGTAATATAATGTATTAGTTGAAAATGTAATTCCTGTATAGTTGCTGGGTTAATTAATAAAGTACAGGAGTTTTTATGTACAAAAGAAAGTGTTTGATAATAGCAGAAAATAGCATCTTCAGAAATATTTTGAGGTACTATATCATCTAAAATAAGTTCTTTTAATCTTTTATTAGGAACTTTTATATCCTCATAAATAGTTGTGAAATTTTTTATGTAATGTAGTGGTATAGTTTTTTCTAAACTATTAAATATGTCAGGGTTTTGTTCCTGATAAGCAGCTAATTTTCCTTTGAATTCGCTAATTTCACTTATTAAATTGATTAACCTCCTTTTTAATTCAATATTTTTGTACTTATCATCAAAAAAGTCTCTCATTTTTGTTCCTCCTGTAACCCCTTAACACGTTGTTGCATATATCTTTCCATTCTAAAGGTATGCCACGAAATCATTGTAAAATAAAGATATTGTAGGTCTGATTTTGAATATATATATCAGAATCTATATTTTTATTTAACAATTAAAATGTGGAAATTATAAAGAAGAATCGTTACGATTCAATTTTAATAGGCATAATCCTAACATCAAATGCAAAAATGTACAATAAAAAAATATAAAATATAAAACTATCAAATCTTTTGAAAGATTATCTAAAAGAGTTTTAAGAAGTTGTAGGTATAGATGTTCTTTGGTTTAGGAGTAAATAATAAAGCGATAATAAAGTTTTCATAGGTAATTAAAAAGTAGATAGACTATTAATTTGTGACAATTACGTGCCTAATCTATCATATGCTTTTATGAGAATTCTAAAATTAAATCCTAACGAGCTGAATTTTCTATATTTAGCATAAATATTAGGGAGGCGTGCTGATGAAATGTATCATTTTATATAGAAATATGTAACGTTTAACACTCGTATTGTAAAATATTTTGACATACGTTAATTTAAATATTAGGTACAGGAACATTTAATAAAAACTCAGTACTAAAATACCCTTTAAACGTTTCACCCTAAGAACTTTTCTCAAGCACACTGAAGTTCATCCTTTGTTTCTGTGCCTTATTAGATAAAAATAACACAATAAATTATTAGAATGTGATAGTTAAAATTGTATTTTTAAATCTTTTCTATTTTTAAACCTTTTCTCTTTTCTTAAACATTAACAATTTCTTGATAATCTGTTTAAAGTAAGGAAATACAGGATAGAAAATAGCTATTAATAAAGAAAATACAGTTAAGCTAGATACCTTAAGTTATTTTATAAGTAATTAAGCGTTAGTTTGAATTAGTAGGGGTATTATATGTGTTTTAACCTCAAGTGTATATGTTTAAGGTTAAAGAATTTGTGAGTGGTATAAAAGTAGCGGAAGTCTGGAAGAAACGGATATAATCGGTTTCTTCTAGACTTTTTTGCTTTTTGTAATATAAAAAATTTATTTTTCCTACATGAGGAATTTTTTTGTTTTAATATTTGAATTTTTTGTGAAATTAAATGAAGTTTTTATTCTTCTTTTAATACATAATGTTACAAAATTGCTTAATTGTATTTACTTTATTTTTATAGGAGATTAAAAATAATAATAAATGTACCAATTTATGAGAGATATTAATATATTAATTGACGATTTGTTCGTTTATCCCTATATTGCTATTATATTAGCGAAAGCAATATATTGGGGGGACAAAAATGAAATTGAAATTAACATCTAAATTGGAAAGATTAAGAACAAGTAAAAAGGGGATTGGTGCTTGTGTTTTGGCTGCAGGCATGACAGCAATCACAATGACTCCTCAAAGTGCGTATGCACACGGGTTTGTTGAAAAGCCGAGTAGTCGTGCTGCTTTATGTAGTCAGAATTATGGGGCATTAAATTTAAATTGTGGAAATGTAATGTATGAACCTCAAAGTCTAGAAGCACCTAAAGGGTTTCCCGATGGTGGACCGATTGATGGTAAAATCGCTTCGGCAGGAGGACTATTTGGAGGAACTCTTGACCAACAAACAACAAATCGTTGGTTCAAAAACACAATTAAGGGTGGAGAAAATACATTTACATGGAAATATACAGCAGCACATTCTACAAGTAAATGGCATTATTACATTACAAAAAAAGGATGGGATCCTAATAAACCATTAACACGTGCGGAATTAGAACCAATTGGAACTGTAAAACATGACGGTTCGGCCGCATCAAATAATTTAACACATACAATTAATGTACCAACTGATCGTAATGGTTATCATGTTATTTTAGCTGTATGGGATGTAGCAGATACGTCAAATGCCTTTTATAATGTAATTGATGTAAATTTAGTAAATAATGAAACACCTGATACAGTAGCTCCAAGTCAACCAACTGAATTAAATGCCTCTAAAGTTTCTGCCAATAGTGTTGAAATAACATGGAAGGCCTCTACTGATAATATAGGTGTAAAAGAATATCAAGTGTTACGTAATGGAGAAGTAATTAATACGGTACCAGGTACAACTTTTATTGATAAAAAACTAAAAGCAGATACGGAATATACTTATACAATAAAGGCATTAGACTCTGCTGGAAACATATCAAAAGAAAGTGAAAAACTAAAGGTTAAGACAACACATGCAATCCCAGATATAGAGGCTCCAGCTCAACCAAAAGGATTACATAGTATGGGTACAACGGCGACAACTGTTGATTTGATGTGGAGTCCGTCAGAAGATAATGTAGGTGTTGACCATTATATTGTATATAGAGAAAGCGCTGGGGTTATGAATAAAATTGGGACGGCGGCTAATACATCCTTTATGGATAAAGATTTGAAGGCTAATACATCGTATAAATATGTAGTGACGGCGGTTGATTTAGCTGGAAATGAATCTAGTAGAAGTGATGTTTTGAATGTAACAACAAAGTTAGAGGATTCCGCATATGAAAAATGGGATGCAAGAAAAGCATATACTAAAGGTGATAGAGTAATACATGAGGGGAAAGTGTACGAAGCGGTTCAAAATCATCAAGGAAATGGCGACTCAAATTGGATTTTTGCTTTATCGCTTTGGAAGCCAGTTTTGAATAAATGATAAGCTGAAAAAGGTAGTTAACAAATTTGGATTGCTCTTTAAAAATTAAGGGCTGTTTCAAATATAATTATCTAATGGATTAAATAATATGTTAATAAAGTGAAATTTTAATCAGTGAAGGTTTTGTTCATCCCCCACTGATTATCATCCCTCACCAATCGGGCTTTTACGGGCGCCCGTTAATGCGGGATAAAATTTAAACGCCATCCTAATGTTTACGAAATGAAATTAAAAAAGAATCCCAATGGAATTCCATTGGGATTCTTTTTTTTTAATTTGTAATAGCGTATATTTTCACTGTGAATTTTCTAGTGGCACCAATTGGACTTGCAATATAATATTTAGTATTTGTGTAAGCTTCAGTCCTAGATTCATGTGAAATATTTTTCCAACGAGTAGAATCTATTCCTAGGGAAACATCAATCATTACATTGAAAGAAATAGTAGAAGGATAATCTTTTTCTGAAGGCTCAATAACCCATTTTAATTCTTTGGTACCTACAGGTAAACTATCAATTTTAAAGTTTTGGCTGGATCGATTTTGTTGCCCTGATAAAGGACTAGATTCAGATGATATTTGTGAAATTAATATTTCTTTTTCATTTGAATGTATACCATTTAATTTAATGATACTATCAATTAAACCTGGACCGGGAAAATCAGCTGCGATGATACCAGAATGTTTAATTGCGCCTTGTTGTAAGAGTTCGGTCCCAAGTGTATTCATCCCCCCATAGTATACTTGTCCGTTTCTATCACGAGGGAAATCACTCCACGCATTAGTGGAATTCGTTTGAATCAATTTAGGACTACTGTCAGTATTCCTGCTCTCTTTTCCGCTTGCAACAAACCAAGGATATACATTATTTAAAAATGCGGCTGCGCCTCCCGTACCACTAAAATGGTTGAGATAAATTTTTCCATTATTAAAATTAATATTTGTATTTTGTAGATGGTTTTTTATCGCAATCCATTTTGTATATATTTCGTCTGGTCCGCTTCCAATTTCAAATTTATCTTGTATATTTAAACCTTCGTAATCAATCCCGTACAATTGAGCGGATGTAAAGTTTTGTAAGATTACAATTTTTCCGCGGGTATCTCCTAAAGTAGGGTTATTTCTATCTGAAGTTGGTACGGAATTAGGATCCCAAAAATATGAAGCATTAACGTTTTTATATTTTAAAAATATCTCCTCAAATGATAGAGATCCACTTTCAGGATTAGTTTCTTCTTTTAAGCGCATTAATATTGTTTCTGTTGGATGATCTTTTAAAAATTGAATGGTCTCTTTTAATACATCTTCAAACACTGCTTTTTGATTTACAACGCCATGATACATTGCAAAAGAATCTTTTACACGTTTAACACGCATATCTACATATCGAATTCCGGAATTTAATTGTTGGGATAAACTCATAGTTTGATTTCTTGTCAAATTTTCATCAAGAAAACTCGCCCCATGTAAAGCCATCGTACCGTGAGTCCCTGGAATAGATATTTCACTTATTTTTGTTGAACCTTCTATTTTCGACATCCACGATGGATTTTGATACCCTATATTGGATTCATAGGAGTAACCTGGATGACTATCAGCTAAAATAGTAGATGGTGTACTTAAACTTGCTAGTGTAATACAAGTAAGGATGCTAATTTTAAAGAAATTTCTCATTTTTATTTTGTTCATTTTTTCTCTCCTGACCTTTAAACAATTGTTAGATGATTTTTTACTATATTTATTGTTTTTCATTCTTAAGATAATAAATTTTTGTATTTAAAAATAATTAACAATAGGAG
Organism: Bacillus sp. MT94; assembly: GCF_058792475.1. Taxonomy (NCBI): domain Bacteria; kingdom Bacillati; phylum Bacillota; class Bacilli; order Caryophanales; family Bacillaceae; genus Bacillus; species Bacillus sp. MT94. The sequence goes on from NZ_JBXAEZ010000009.1 coordinate 119,296, forward strand.
GAGTAAGTTATTTGAGACTTTAATAATTTTTTATTATAAATTGTCCCTAATAGCCAAGCGGATTCTTGAAAACTCGAAGTATAGCCTCCAAAAAACAACTGTTTATCGTATTGAATACAAACAAAACAGAAGTCCTAAAAAAGACTTCTATTTTGTGACATATAATGAATGATAAGGTGGTAAACAAATCAAGATAATGTGATTGAGTGGTAAAAATTTATTAATAGCTGTTTTAGAATCTCTTATAACAAGGCTGATTACAAAAAGCGGATCTCTACACTGCTAATAAAAATTGAAAAATTCTACTCATTAAAACTTAGACTAACTACAGTTGCAATTGATTGGGCTGCATGTTCCCAGCTTCCATCTATAACTTTACCAATCTGCTGACCAAGTGTATTTAAATCATTTGGATTAACTGGAATTCCATTATACGCAGCAAGAATTGATAAAAGTGGAGCAGCAAATGGTGTCCAACCACCTCTATCAATATTAAATACAGGTTTATCTAGTACCTTTCCATCTTGTACTGTAAACTCATAATAAAATTGATCATCTGGACGAAAACTTAAATGATGAGAGATTTGCCCCTTAACATATTTTTTTCCTGCACCTAGATTTACTACTTCTATTTCCTTTACATTAAATTCATGTTCAAATACTTTGATTTTTTTGACTTCTGGACCATTTAAGGCAGCTTGAACGGCTGTTTCCAAATTGTTTTGTGCAAAAGGTTGAATACTTAATTGTGCCTCTTTTTGTTGAATAGGAGCCTCCTTTTCTGCAGCAAACACCGAGGTAGTAGGTAGTGCACCTGTAGCTAACGTAGCTGCAAGTGCCGTTGTCATCATGATTTTTCGTTTCATCTTCATAGTTTTCCTTCCTCTCTTAAAGTTATGATATATAATTTTTTAAGATTGACACGGTACAATTTTTTTCATAATGCACGCAAAAAACTGGTTTAAGAACTATGTGAAAAACGTGTCGGAAAATTAAAATTAATTATATATGTATTTTAAATGATATATATCTACACGTATTTTTTCAATTTTTAGATAAATTAAACAGTAATTACTGCATAAGAGTCAATTTAGTACTTTATTTATCTATACACTTCCTATAAACACATTTAGTTCATAGTAAAAGTAATATATTTGATATTAAATGTCTTGCATAATGCGATAAAATTTCACAATTTTTTATCAATATATACAGAAAAAAAGTAACGAAACTTAAGTGATATTTAATACTTTTCATATTTGTGAAGTATGTGAATTTGCCTATTGTAACATCTAAGATGTTAGATGTTGTTTTTTAAACATTACTTATCCGGATTCATGAAAAGTATTTTAATATATTATATTTATTTTATATAACAATATATAGTTTTAGTGTTAAAACTAAAATATGGAAGTAACATAGGGGATTTACGCATATAGTAATGTTGATGGTGAAATTGACAAAAATTTCATTTAAATCAGATAAATCTATGATGTTTTTAACTTATAATAATGTTACTACGATGAAAAAATGGCTACTAATTAGTTAATTTAAAAATCAATTTTAGATAGGAAGAGGATAATGAAGACCAGAGATACTTATAAAATTATTGTAATTGGTGCTGGGACTGCAGGAATATCTTCTACTGCACATTTATTAAGAAATATCCCCCTATTGAAAGAAAGTATAGCGATTATTGATCCGTCAAAAAAACATTATTTTCAGCCACTATGGAGTTTAGTGGGGGGAGGAATTGTTTCAAAGGAAAGTACAATGCGTGATCAAGAATCGCTTATTCCAAAAGGGGCAACGTGGATCCCTAAAAGTGTTGTTAAGTTATTTCCGGATGAAAATAAGATACTGTTAGATGACGGACTGCTGCTTGAGTATGAAATTCTTATTGTAGCAGCTGGTATACAAATAAATTGGGAAGGTATTAAAGGCTTAAAAGAATCTATTGGGACTAATGGGGTATGTAGCAATTATTCTTATACATATGTTGATTCTACTTGGAGAGAAATCGAAAAATTTAAAGGAGGAAATGCGCTTTTTACCCACCCTAATACTCCTATTAAATGCGGTGGTGCTCCACAAAAAATTATGTATTTAGCAGAGGAGTATTTTTGTAATAGTGGTGTAAGAAACAGAAGTGAAGTAATGTTTTATTCTGCAAACAGTAACATCTTTCAGGTTCCGCGATATGCAAATACTTTAGAACAAGTACTAGAAAGAAAGCAAATTATAACGAACTATAATAAAAACTTAGTAGAGATTATCGCTGAAAAAAGAGAAGCAATTTTTGAAGATATGCAAACAATGAAAAGAGAAACAGTACCATATAGTATGATACATGTTGTTCCACCAATGGGACCACCTAACTTTATCAAAGAAAGTGAGATAAGTGATCATCAGGGCTGGGTAGATATAAGTCCTTATACTTTGCAGCATGTACAGTATAAGAATATTTTCGGACTTGGAGATTGTACCAATTTACCTACCTCTAAAACTGGAGCAGCAATTCGAAAGCAAATACCTGTCTTAAAACAAAATATTATGGACGTACTTAACGGAAGAGACTTGCAGGCTAAATATGATGGATATACATCATGTCCGATTGTTACAGGATATAAAAGTCTTATACTCGCTGAATTTAACTATGAACATGAGCCACAAGAAACGTTTCCATTTAATCAAGCGAAAGAACGGTATAGTATGTTTTTACTTAAAAGATATATGTTGCCATATATGTATTGGAATTTAATGTTGAAAGGGATTATGTAAGGAAAGATAGAGAGTAGTTGTAAAAATTGAAAAGTAATTTGAAATAAGTATTCGGAGGGAATAGTTATGCTTTTAAAATATTTTTATGATGAAAAATTAGCTCATGCTTCCTATTTAGTTGGTTGTCAGAAGAAAGGCGTAGCAATTGTTATTGATCCTAGCCGCTATATAGAACAATATATAGAATTTGCTAAGAAAGAGGGGATGGAAGTAATTGCTGCGGCTGAGACTCATATTCATGCCGATTTTCTTTCTGGGTCTAGAGAACTTTCTTATCTTTATCATGCAAATTTATATGTATCTGATGAAGGAGATTGTGATTGGAAATATCAATATCTTAACGAAGGTCGATACAAATTAGTTAATGAAGGCACAGAGTTTAAAGTAGGTCATATAAAATTTAATGTAATTCACACCCCAGGGCATACGCCTGAAAGTATCTCTTTTTTAGTAACTGATACAAGTCAAAATAATTTTACGAATGATAAACCGATAGGGATTTTCACAGGTGACTTTATATTTGTAGGAGATATGGGAAGACCTGATTTATTAGAAACAGCTGTTGGTATGAAAGATACAGCACAAATAGGAGCGAAACAATTATTTGATTCTATACAAAAAGTAAAAATACTCCCTGATTATTTGCAAATATGGCCATCACATGGTGCAGGAAGCGCATGCGGAAAAGCATTAGGAGCAATTCCAACTTCTACATTAGGTTATGAAAAGATGTTCAATTGGGCATTTCAATGTAATGAAGAAAGTGATTTTGTATCGATTTTATTGACGGGACAGCCAGAGCCTCCAAAGTATTTTTCATTAATGAAGAATTTAAATAAGTATGGTCCTCCAATTCGTAAGAAGAGAAAGATTACTACTATTAATACAGTAGAAGAACTCCAAGAAGTTATGAGGAGTGTTCAGCAAATAGTTGATATAAGGGATGTAGAGAGTTTTGCTTCTGGTCACATTGAAAAATCAATTAACATACCTTATAACAATTCTTTTACAACTTGGTGTGGATGGTTACTAGATTATAAAACAGAGACTTTAATCATTCTAGATGAGGAAAAGGTTAAAGTGGAGGAAGTCATTAGGGACTTTGAATCTATTGGGCTAGATAATATTGTTGCTTTTGTACCTTTAAAAGTAATAAAAAAATTTGATATATTAGAAAGTTACAAGGAAAAAACATCAATTGAATTATATCGGCATATAAAAGATAGAAGTGTTAAGGTTATCGATGTGCGTAGTAAAAAAGAGTGGGAGGAAGGACACCTTCATGATGCAATACATATTACTTTAGGTAATCTATTTGAGAAGATAGATTCTATACCAAAAGATTGCCCAATAGTTTTACAATGTCGAACCGGGTTGCGTTCAGCTATAGCAGCTAGCATTTTACAAAAAGCTGGTATAAAGGAAGTAGTGAATTTAAAGGGGGGATTTATTGCATGGAAAAAAGAAGGGCTTCCTTATACAACATGCAATCTCAACGCGTAGGAAAATATTATATGACAGGTAAGAATAATTAAAAGAAGTTATAGATGACGTGTTAGACAAGGAAAGCATAATTGTTGCAGCTTCAGGAAATACATTAGGATTATTAATTGATTATCCAGTTAAATATGAAAATGTAATGTTTGTTTCAGCATTAAAGAATTTGACATTGGATCCATCTTTTATCGAATGGCAGTGTTGGAAGTACTTAGGTATTATCAATAAGAACCCAATCAAAAATTCTCTTGGATGCAAGAGAATTTTTTTATTGGGAATAGTAAGGGGGAGGGGAGGTGCATTACATATGGGAAAAGGTAGAAGTAATAATGCTGGTAAAAAGCAACCGAATTTTGATGATTCATCTAATTTTGCTAAACAAAGCCAACCGACAGAAAAGAAGAAGAAATAAGAACAGGAGCTCTCTTGATAAAGGGAGCTCCTGTTAAAAGTGGATTGACGTTTCAGAATAACATATCGATGGATTAACCCAATAGCCATAAATACAAGGTTTTAATTTTTACGAAGGGCACCTAATTTAATATTATTGTCCCGCTTTTTTATACTTATTGATGCGTTAAATCCATTTGAGATGCTCCTTAATGGCGTTGGGCGTGACCTTAATTAAAATTTTTTAAACCTAATGGGACTTACCATTAAGAGGGCGAGGATTAAAGTAATCCATGCATTACTATATGAAAACAATGCCATACCAGCCAATGATAATCCTGCAGCTGGAATAGGTAATCCCTTAAAATATCCAATAGTTGGTTTAATACTAAATTTAGCTAATCTTAAAGCACCCATTGTTGGGAATAGGATAAATGCCAAAGAAGTTAAAATAGAAGGTGTTGCTATCGTATGAAATAAAAGCGCAGGAGCGACGCCGAAACTAACAATATCAGCTAAGGAATCCAATTCTACGCCAAACTCACTGTTCACTTTTAATTTTCTCGCAATTCTTCCATCAAGAAAATCTAAAACAGCTGAAAAGAAAATGAAAATGGAGGCTACTCCCAAATATTCATTCATATTCAAGGTGATTGAGAAAACGCCGCACAATAAATTTCCAATCGTAAATAAATTCGGTATGATTTTTACAAGCTGATTAAACAAGTTTGTTCCTCCTAAATTAATTAAACTTCACATTTCTGTAGCAATTTCTATATATTCTTCCGTTATTCTTAAAAATATATGACCACTGTATTACTGTAAGCTAATTAAATTTCGATAAGAGAAAAATTGATTTCTTAAACGTTCCGCTGGTTTATAAAAATGTTTAATCATTTTCAGTACGCGTTATTGAATATTAGCACTTGATAGTTGATATTTCGAGTAGTCAGGGATTTTCCGGTTCTGGTGCAAAAAATTCAAGGTAATTAAAAATAATCTCTAAAAAGGAGACATAATGATACTATTATTTTAAAAAGGTTCGTGGTTGGTATCGAATATAAAAAAATTGGAATTTTTATATAAAAAGCACCCAAAAGGGTGCCTTTTGTACCTCTTAAAATGACTGAAGATGCGTTTACTTGAGTTCATTAGATAGTTAGAGGTTGATAGACTATCTTTAACGAAAATGTTGCGTAGTTCATCTACATTATATATCGATTTAATAATGAACGGGGATTTAGAAAGTTCCAAGGAAAGTACATATCAACCTGATTGGAAGATTGGAAATTTAATAACTGGTGATACATTTTACTTAACGCAATATTTTGGTGCGCAAATGAAAATTTTTAAAGTCCACACAAATGGTACCCTAGAACGATTTCAAACAATAGAACCAGAATTAAAATAAAATTTTTGCAGGATCAATTAAATTCATTCCTTGTTATGCAAACACATTTTCAGCAGAAATAACTTCATCACTATTTTGCGCTAGACAGACTTTATAAAAAATGGTTACATTTCCTGATCTTGAAATAATCCTCTCAAATTGCAATTCTACTTTTTTTGCAAATTTTACTGCATCAACAATATTTGTAGAAGTAAATGCTACAAAAGTTTTTCAAATGAAATTTATAAAAGCTTGATAGGCAATACCAAGGGAAAAGACCGTAGCTACCATATGTGCAGTCCATTTAGGCATATTTAAATTTAATACGGTATTGTACAAGATTCCATATACGATACAAATGATTAATACAAATGCAATGAATTGAAGAGCTAACAAAAATAGTGGTTGATCCATTTATTCTCACTTCCTTTGTTTAATATATTAATATAATTTATTTGAAAGTAGAAGTTTTATTTCTATAAAGTTCCAAAAATGTGATGTGAAAGGGATATTAGTAATCACAAGAATTGATGCAACTATGATGTAACTAAAAATAGTATTACAAAATCAATAAAATAGTAAAGAAGGTCGCCATTCACGGCGACCTTCTTTACTATGCGTTATACCCAAATAATTTTAAATCTTCTCCAGACCCTGAAATGATTTTCTCAAAGCGTAATCCTACTTTTTCTAAAAGCTTTCCTGAGGCGATGTTATCTATAGAAGTAATTGCTACAATTCGTTTCATGCCGAGCTTTTGTACACCGTATTCGATTATTGCAGAAGCTGACTCGTAGCCATATCCTTTTGAACGGAATGTTTCTAAAAAGGCAAATCCGATATCAACGTCTTCTAATGAATCTCTTTTAATAAGGCCACACATACCAAGTGGAGTGAGATCTTCTTTTCGTTCTACTAAGTAAAGGCCAAATCCGAGTTTGTTATACATATCGATGGGACCGTTTACAATATAATTTTTTGCATCTTCTAAGTTTCTAACCCCTTTGTCACCGATAAACTGAATCCATGCAGGATCGTTTACTAACTCAAGAATAAAAGAAGCGTCTTTTATATCAAACCAACGAAGATTTAGACGTTCGGTTTCAAGAACTATCAATTATTACACCACCTTTAAAAAGTTATAACAATTAGTATGGATTGTGTAAAACAAAAGTGCAACATATTTTAATGGGGGTGTTTGTTCACATAAAGTTCGTTTGTTTTGTATAGAGAGATATTTTATAATTAGGATTGATTGTAAAGAGTGAGATACTTATACAATGACTCCTAGGTGACTAGGAGTTTTTACTATATAACTATCATTATTACTAAATATGACACACTACACATTCTACTCAAGGAGGTACATAATGAAGAAATTATATAATGCATCGTTTACGTATTTGATTATCGGTTTATTATCAGGGATTTTCGCTAGGGAGTATGGTAAGTATAAAGGGATTTTAGGATCTACTTTGTTAAATCTTTTGCATACACATACACTTGTACTTGGCTTTTTCTTCTTTTTAATTGCTTTAGGATTAGCAAAAGTATTCGCGTTTCATGAAGTGAAAGGGTTTAATAAGTGGTTTGTTTTACATAACATTGCATTAACATTAATGTTAGGTTCGCTAGCAGTGAGAGGGCTTCTTCAGTTAAATGGAGCTGACTTTAAAGGGTTAACTTATATTGTAGGGTTTTCTCATTCGTTGATGGCAGTTACTTTAATTTGGTTTATGTTGTTAATAAAGAAATCGTTTAAAATGTAGTGAAAAAGAACTTGTAGCGTGTGCTGCGGGTTCTTTTTTGTATGTTCAGGTTAAATAATCTTATTTTTCTAATTATTTTGTATAAAGATGGTATACTTGTTTTAAAATTAAAAAGGAGAGTTGATTATGGAAATAACAATTGAACATGTAGTAAATGAATTAAGAGGCATACTTCCTGAAGATCGAGTAGTAATAAATATGACAGTACGAGAGTTACATAGTAAAGATGAATCTTACCACGTTAGTAGTTTACCTGATGTAGTTGTTTTTCCAAAAACGACCGAAGAAGTTAGCACGATAATGAAAATAGCGAGTCAGCACGGAACAGCTGTCGTTCCATTTGGAGTAGGATCCAGTTTAGAGGGACATGTAATTCCTTACGAAAAAGGAATTACAATGGACTTTTCTCTTATGAACAAAATACTTGAAATAAGAGAAAAGGATTTTCTTGTGAGAGTACAGCCAGGGGTGACGCGCTCTCAGCTTAATAAAGAATTGAAAAAGTATGGATTATTTTTTAGTGTAGACCCAGGAGCTGATGCAACGTTAGGAGGAATGGCTGCTACAAATGCGAGCGGAACGACAGCGGTAAAGTATGGTGTAATGCGTGATCAAGTTCGAGATTTAGAAGTCGTTCTTGCTGATGGAGGAGTAATACATACCGGGAATTTAGCGGCGAAGTCATCATCAGGTTATCATTTAAATGGTATTTTCGTAGGATCAGAAGGAACACTTGGATGTTTCACGGAGTTAACTTTAAAAGTATACGGTATACCAGAACATGTTATGGCTGCGAGGGCATCGTTTCCAACTATAAATGATGCAGTAGAAGCTGTAATTAACATATTACAAGCAGGTATTCCAATCGCGAGAATTGAACTCGTTGATGAATTATCTATGAAACAAGTAAATTATTATAATGAAACAAGTTACAGAGAAGAACCGACACTGTTTTTAGAGTTTCACGGCAATGAAGCAGGGTTAAAGCAAGATATTGAATTTACGAAAGAAATCGTTCTTGATCATAAATGTATAGAAATTACGTTTGAGACGGAAACAGCAGCGAGAAATAAACTGTGGGATGCAAGACATAACTTAGCGTACTCTTACGTGCATAGTTATCCTGGTAAAAAGCTAATGAGTACAGACGTATGTGTGCCAATTTCGGAATTAGCTGGAGCGATTCAACATGCGAAAGAGGTATTAGATAAAGTAGGGCTTATTGGCGGTATTCTAGGTCATGTTGGAGATGGGAATTTCCATGTACTCTTAATGATTGACACAAATGATAAAGAGGAAGTAAAGAAGGCGGACGAAATAAACGAAAGTATCGTTCTGTATGCTCTTAAACGAGGAGGAACGTGTACAGGAGAACATGGCGTTGGAATCGGAAAACGAAAGTATCAAGAAGAAGAACATGGGGCGGCATTATTTGTAATGGAGAAAATAAAGAAAGCTCTTGATCCGCAAAATATTTTGAATCCGAATAAGGTGTTTCAATTAAAAGATAGGGGCTGATTGGATGAAAGTACTAGAAGCGATAAGTAATATAGCTGGAAAGTATTTTGCATTTTGGACCGGCTGCTGCACTCCCAAGTGTATTAGCGGCAGTATGGCATAACATTGCAGGGCCAATATTAGCAACCATCTGGTCAAAAAATGCAAAGAACACTTTCAGCGATGAAAATGTATCAATAAATATAGAAAAATAGGAATGATAAATAATGCAAAAACGTATTGTACATTTTGAAGGAATGGTTGTATTTTTAGCCACGATTTATATGTATTCGATATATGAGTTTAGTTGGATTATATTTTTTGTATTCCTTTTAGCGCCGGATTTATCCATGTTAGCGTATGGGATCAATAATCACGTTGGTGCGAAAATATATAATGTATGTCACACATATATCATATCCATATTAATTGTTCTAATAGGTGTCTATTTTAAGATAGATACCGTTATAATGATTGGCTTAATATGGACAGCACATATTGGAATGGATCGAATGTTTGGATATGGATTGAAATATGAGACGGATTTTAAGGATACTCATATTCAACGGTTATAATTTGTTTTGAGAAGAGGGGTACGTTGAAGCAGAGAATTGCTATCGAAGAATATAATGTCAAATGGGAAAGTGAATTTAATAAAATACACACTCTTATTAACAATGTAATGGAAGACAGCATTGTATCTATTGAACATGTTGGGAGTACATCTGTTAAAGGGCTTGCATCAAAACCAATACTAGATATTGATGTTATAATAGAAGAGTTCGAAATTTTTTATGAGGTAGTAAAAAAACTTGAGAAGATAGGGTACTATCATCAGTTAGAATGGAGATTTAAAGGCAGAGAGGCGTTTTGAAGAAAGGATGCGTTAGTTCCATGGAACGAGGGAAATACAGTTTGGATGGAACATCATTTATATGTGTGTGATAAAAATAGTGAAGAGTTGAGAAGGCATATAGCGTTTCGAGATTACCTTCGTGAACATGACGATGTTGCTGCTGAATATGGACGTTTAAAGGAAGAGTTAGCGAGAGAGACGAAAAATCGATCTAGTTATATTGAAGGTAAGACCGTATTTATTACAAATATATTAGAAAAAATAAACTAAGGCAGCATGGAATACATGCTGCCTATTCTTTTGAAATAGAAAGCTGCCATTATAAAACAAATACAAACTGGCCCTGTTGATTGATGCGGTTACTAAATATAATAGGAAATAAAATAGAAAAGAGTGGAAAAGAGGGAGCTTATGTACATACCAAAATATTTCGCAATACAAGATGAAGAGATGAAGTACGAAATAATGGAACAAAATAGCTTTGCGACATTATTTTCTCAACATAACGGAGAACCATATGCAACGCACTTGCCGTTGTTGCTAAATAGGGAAACTCTTACTTTACATGGTCACTTCGCACGACCGAATGAACAGTGGAAAGATATTGGGACTCAGCAAGTACTAGCTATATTTCAAGGACCACATAGTTATATCTCTCCGTCATGGTATGAAACAAACAATGCAGTACCAACATGGAATTACGTTGCAGTGCATGTATACGGTGAATTAGAAATTGTTGAAGATGAGAAGACATTAGTAGATTCTCTTCAAGATTTAGTAAATAAATATGAAGATCCAGAGAGCACCTACTCACTTAATGATGTAGATCCAAATTATATGGGAGGATTAAGTAAGGGAATAGTTGGATTCAAAATAAAGATAAATAAAATAGAAGGAAAAGCGAAGTTAAGTCAAAATCATTCTGTAGAGAGACGAAATTTAGTTGTGGAGAAACTTGAGAAAGTTGGTAGTGAGGGGAGTAAGAGGATTGCGGAGTTGATGAGAAAATAAAGTCTACATGAAAGGAAAATATTCTAAATAAGCGTATTTAAAAAGACCTTCTTAATTGAAGGTCTTCCGTTTTTTAAAGTGCTTTTTCAGTTGTTGTTGAGTTGTAGTCTTTACTTACGTCAACGGATTGAACAAGGTCAGGTCTTTGGGGTGCAGGGGTGTCCCCAATGTTTAATGCTACATATCCTAACTGTGTTTTCGGTGTTTCTGAGGTGAAGCTTAATCCAAGAGTTGTGATGCTAATAACAGCTAAGCCAATGATGCTCAATTTAATCTTTTTCATTATATCAAAGCTCCCTTTTCTTCATGTTTTTTTCTTGCTTGATTGGCCATGTAAAAGTATTGACTAGCTTTTATATGGTCTTCTTTTTCATAAAACATATTTGCTAGAACATCAGTGTACTCTTGTATACATTCCAAAAGGTTTTCTGTTTTAAAGTAAGAAATTCCTTCCAAAATTATCATTTCTAAATCATTTATAGAAGTTTTATTATTTAGTTCTCTTAAAATCATGAAACGATATTGAAACTCTTTGTTTTCTAGTTTATTTGAGATGTTTAATCCTTTTTTTATAAGTTCTTTAGCCTGGGTATATTCTCCAAGCTTGTAGTATTCACGTGCTTCAACAAAAAGTGCTTTAAAGTGATTTGGTTGCTTAGTTGTAACCTCTGAAATATGACGCATTGCTAACTCTGAAAGGTTTTGACTTGCATATAGCCAAGCTAAATTATGTCGTACTCTTAATGATAAAGTCTCCTCTGAATACTTCTGTAGAATATTTAATGCTGAATCAAGTCTAATTTCAGCTTGTTCAAACTGTTTTAAATCAATACAAGATAAACCAAAGATGTTATCACACAAAGCAACATTAATTTCGCAGTTTATATGTTTTGAAAAAATCGCTTTAGCTTCATTTGCAGATTGGATTGCTACTAGTGGTTGATATGTTTGATAATAATAGGAAGCTAAGCGGTAGTTAAATTCAGCATTCTCTAGTTCGTCAGATACGTGTATTAGCAGCTTTTTAGCGTTCTCGAAAAGGTGTTTTGCTGTATTGTAGTTTCCAATAATTGTATTGTGAATAGCCTTAAAAAAATGATAATAATAAGAAAATAGCCCATTCTCTGGAAGTGGGAAAGAATCAATTTTATTAAAATCATCTTTATTAATATTTAAACCATCTGTTAAAATTTTGTATCTGAAATTAAAAAGTGAATAATACAATTGTAGGTTTGTATCTTCTTCTGAATTAGAGATGATATTTTCAATATCTTTTTTTATTTTTGTTGCATGGGTAGTTTGATGTTGTAACATAGCTCTATACCAGTCATTAAATAATTTTGTAATTTGTTCATTACCTTGTAGTTGAACGTTCATGAAATCCCCTCACTTTTTGAATATTCTTATAAAATATAGTATCAAAAATAAAAATATTTAGAAATGATGTTTTATATTTCTCAATATTTGTTTAACAAGCTTACGAGTAATTCTATTGGAATAGTGTAGAATTTATTTTGGATTAAAGAAATGGCATCGGGGGATGTGCATTTTAAAGTTTTAGTTGAGTGGGGGGATATAAAAAGGGTGCGTTCACACAATTTATATGAACGCACCTTTTTACATATTAAACAATCAAGTCCCACAAAAAGTACGATAAGGGCGATTCGTCGGTGCAGGCGGAATGCAGTATTCTTCTTGATCTGTAGAATACGCATAAGGGTTTGATAAAGCTTCAAGAAGTTGCTCCATTACGCTATAGTCTTCATTTGTAACAGCTGCTTCTAGTGCTTCTTCTACACGGTGGTTCCTCGGGATGATTGATGGGTTATTATTTTTCATCATCTCGTAGGCGTTTTCTTTTGATTGTTCTTGTCTTTCTAATCGAGATTGCCACAGTTTGTACCATTCTTTAAATTCAGGACTTTCAAATAGAGCTGTATTTTCGATAGCATCAAGAGTTAATGAACGGAATGTATTTGTATAATCCGCTTTATATTTCTCCATCATTTTTAAAAGTTGCTCAATAAGTGATTGATCTTGTTCTTCGTTGCTAAATAGTCCTAATTTCTTTTTCATTCCAAGGAACCAATTGTTTTCATACTGTACGCTAAATTTCGAAATTTCGTCTTGAGCGATTTTTAGTGCTTCTTCTTCATCTTCGTGCAGAATCGGTATTAAAGATTCTGCTAGTCGTGCGAGATCCCATGCGGCCATATATGGTTGATTTCCATATGCATAACGACCTTGTGTGTCAATAGAGCTAAATACGGTTCCTTGGTCGTAATTGTCCATAAATGCACAAGGACCGTAATCAATTGTTTCGCCACTGATCGTTATATTGTCAGTGTTCATTACGCCGTGAATAAATCCAACAAGTTGCCATTTTGCGATAAGACTGGCTTGTCTTTTAATGACTTCTTGTAGTAATGCAGTATATCGGTTTTTATGAGATTCAATTTCTGGGTAATGCCTTTTTATCGTATAGTCAGCTAGTGATTTCAGGTCCTCTATTGAACCACGAGCTGCAGCATATTGAAATGTACCGACCCGTATATGACTACTAGCGACTCTAGTTAAAATTGCTCCAGGTAATTTTGTTTCACGATAGGTTGGTTCCCCGGTTGTAACAACTGCTAAACTGCGAGTAGTCGGAATATCAAGTGCATACATTGCTTCACTAATAATATATTCACGTAGCATCGGACCGAGTGCAGCACGGCCATCTCCTCGGCGTGAATAGGGAGTAGGGCCAGAACCTTTCAGTTGAATATCGAAACGCTCACCTGAAGGAGTAATTTGTTCGCCAATTAAAAGAGCACGACCGTCGCCTAACATATTAAAATGTCCGAATTGATGACCAGCATATGCTTGAGCTAATGGATGAGCTCCTTCTGGAAGTCCATTGCCAGCGAAAATGGCAATTTCAGCTTCCTTTTTCAGTTCTTCAGGGGTTAAGCCAAGAGATATCGCTAATGAATGGTTTAGTTTAACTAACTCCGGTGAACTTACGGGAGTAGGGGGGATTTCTGTATAAAATGATTGTGGTAAAGTCGTATAACTATTATCTAAATTCCAACCTGTTTCATTATTTTTAGTCATTGTATCTCCTCCTTTTTGTATTTTAAATTATGTATTTGTACGTATATATTCTTTGTAAAGTTAACTAAAAGTATAATATAATATTTCCCCTTGCAATCTATTGTAAGGACTTCATTGCACTATGTCTATTTAACAGTAAATACAAAACTCCATTTTAAAAAAAATGGAGTTTTTATTATTACTTAATTTTTACAATTATCTTTCCTTTTGCTCTTCCAGACTCTGAATATTCCATTGCTTTTTGCGCATCTTCAAAAGGAAAAACTCGATCGATTACAGGTTTGATTTGTCCAGCTTCAATATAGTTTGCAATAGTACGTAATTGATCCCCGCTTGGCTTCATAAATAAAAATGAATATTGAGCATTATGCTTTTTTTCAAGTGCAGTAAGTTTTTTGCTGGCTAATGAAAATAAGAGAGTTTTAAAGAATCCTGAACCAAATTCTTTACCGAAGCGAGCGTTCGGCATGCCTGAAACGGAAACAATGTTTCCTCCGCTTTTTATAATATTGAATGATTTTTCAAGTGTTGCACCGCCGATTGTATCAAATACGGCATCATAATTTTTTAGTATATCTTCAAATTTCTCTGTTTTGTAATTAATAATTTCATCTGCGCCAAGAGACGTTACTAAATTCGCACCAGCTTCACTAGCAGTCGTTGTAACAATGGCACCCATTATTTTTGCTAGCTGAATAGCGAAAGTACCAACACCACCGGATCCAGCGTGAATTAAAATCTTTTGTCCTTTTTGTAATTGCATGATGTCATGTAATGCTTGATATGATGTTAAGCCAACGAGTGGAATCGAAGCAGCTTCCTCAAAATTTAAATTTTTCGGTTTTAAAGCTATATCATCTTCATGAATGGCTATATACTCCGCGAAAGTACCAATCTTATTTTTTCTTGGGCGTGCATATATTTCATCATCGACTTTAAAGTTAGTCACTTTTGCCCCAACCTTTACGATGACACCGGAAAAGTCATTACCAAGGATTAGGGGCATCTCATATTTAAGCAACATCTTCACTTTTCCATCGCGTATTTTAAAATCAATTGGATTAATACTAGCTGCATGAATTTCTGCGAGCACTTCATACTCATTAATTTCAGGAGTAGGTACCTCTGCCATACGCATTGGGACTTTTCCGTACTTATCAATTATCATTGCTTTCATTTCTTATACCTCCAAGTTTTAATAAAAGTTTTGCAATAGCTTCTCAATATCTAATACAAGATTTTTTAATAAACCTAATTTTGTACGTATATCAATATAATAAAAATTCTTTGTACCTTCTTTTCTCATTAAAATAATGCCAGCTTCTCGTAAAATCTTGAGGTGATGTGATACGGCTGGACGGGAAAGGTGTGTTTGCTTCGTGATTTCTCCTACACGTAATCCTGTTTGACATTCCGTTTCCATTAGCACTAATAAAATAGCTTGACGTGTTTCATCACCAATTGCCAATAATACTTTTTGAGAATCAATAAAATCTTTTTTTATAATATTTAATTGTTCTTGTTTATTCATTTCAATCACTTTGCCTCCAGGTAATTAGTCGAAAGGTTTAAGATGATGAACCATTACTTCGATACGGTAATGCTACATGATTGTTGTACGAGGTGCAATATTGAGAAAGAAAATCGAGACGAATGAATTTTTTATTGTTGAAAATTATAGGGAGATAGAAAAGGGATTGGAAGGATTACATAACAAAATAGATGAAGTTTAAAAAAATGATGTAACAATAAAATAAGCTGTCGTAACCTTGTATAATCCATAAGGTTACGACAGCTTATAATGTTTGTATTATTTTTGATTTTTACGATAGAACATGGTTCAACGTAAAGTACATTCTTTTGTTTTACACTTTCATACAGACACAATTCAGGTGGATTATAGATGTATGAAAAGGTAAAAGGAATTTTGGGGCGTAATCTATCTATATGATAATTCAAAATGAAATATAAGTCTATATTTTAATGTTTTTTTTGATTATATTTATGTCACTGAGCTCAGAACAATGATGTGGAGGGGAAATATATGAAATCGAATTATGTACCAGTTTTAATTGTTGGAGGGGGATTATCTGGGTTAGCGTCTGCGTTATTTCTTGCAAAACATAACATTGAGTACTTACTTATTGAAAGGCATCCGTCTACTGCCATTCATCCGAAAGCAGGCGGTCTTACTTTACGTACAATGGAGTTATTTCGAGAATTAGGCTTGGAAAAAAGAATTAAATTGGCAGGTAAAGCATTAGAGAACTGCCGAGGAAGAATAGCAGTTCATACAATAGCTGAGGCGAATAAAGAAGAATTGGAACAAATGAGAGCGACGCAATACGGAAACGATGAAGAGTTACTTCAAAAAATAGAAAAGATTAGTCCATCAAAACAAACTGCTTGTTATCAAATTATTTTAGAAGAGATGATGTTACAAGAAGCGAAAACATTAGGCGGGCAACTATCTTTTTATCATGAATTAGTTTCATTTGAACAAAATGAAAACGGGGTAAAAGCAACGATTCGAAATCGTGAAACAGAAAAAGAAAGTGTCATACATTGTGACTATGTAATTGCAGCAGATGGAGCGAAAAGTAAAATACGTGAGCAGTTAGGGATTAAAACTGAGGGGCGTGGAACCATTGGTGGCTATTATATGAATATTTATTTTGAAGCAGACTTAAGTGAGTTTATACAAGGAGACGCATTCGGTTTTTCTATGGTACTTCATCCAGAGGTTCTTGGTGCACTGATCCCAGTAGATAACGTAAAAAAATGGATTTACCATGTAGCCTACGATCCATTAAAAGGAGAGGGGCTAGAGGACTTCACTATAGAACGTTGTAAACAAATTATTCAAATAGCAATTGGAAGTACAAATGTTGAATCAGAAATATTAAGTGTTTTACCGTGGGAAGCGGCCGAAAGTACAGCGGTGAAATTTCAAGAAAATCGAACCTTTTTAGTTGGAGATTCAGCACATATTATGCCGCCAACAGGAGGACTTGGTTCAAATACAGGAATACAAGATGCACATAACTTAGCTTGGAAATTAGCGGCTGTTATAAAAGGGAAGGCAAAACCAAAACTGTTAGAAACATATCATGAAGAGAGACACTCTGTTGCAAAATTAACGACAGCTTATGCAAGTAGTTTACTGTTTCGTGCTGCGAATAGAGAGGAAGGCAGTTTGAATAATATGGATGGTTTAGCTGTTACAGTTGGATATCAGTATTGTTCAGAGGCGATTATAGATAATTCAGTCACTCCACATAGAATGGATAGCATAGAGTTGAACGGAAGACCTGGAACGCGAGCGCCACATTTATGGGGAACGTATGAAGGGAAGGAAGTTTCTATATTAGACTTATTCGGTAACAGTTTTGTATTACTTACAAGAGTAGAAAATAGTTCTTGGGCTGAAGCAGCACATACTGTTTCAGCCAAATTAGGAATAAATATAAAAGGGTATCGTGTTGGCTTAAGTGGAGACTTTGTTGCTCCAGAAGATATTTTTAGCAAATTATATGGTATAGGGAATGGAGGTGCTGTATTAATTAGACCAGATGGCTTTATCGGATGGCGTTCGGAAAAAACGGTAGTAAATCCAGATATAGTATTGGAAGAGGTAATGAGAAATTTATTATGTGATTTTTAAGTAACTACAGAAATATTGTTTTATGTACTTCACCGTACTGAAAAAAATATTCACAAATTTCAATAGGTTTGATATGATTAAATTCGACAAGTTAATAGAGGCCGGAGATATTTGAGAAAAGCCATAAATTTATTTAGGGATACAGGAGTGTAGCCTAAATAATTTATGGCTTTTTTTATTGAATGAACCGTACAAAATAGGGAGTTACATGTGAAAAGGAGGGCTATAGGAATTAAATAGGATAATACTAGTTTTTTATATTAATAATATAGAGAAAGTATATTTGTAAGAGTGGAATTTTAATATAGGTTTATAAAAATAATGAAAGTATATCTTCTATTTCGTGTAAATCTCATTAACTTGTTGAAATTTGCAACGTAGGAAGGGTTAGAAGGATGAGAAAAATTATTAGCGTTTTAGTTATTTTCTTTATGACGGGAAGTATCTTTGCTGGGGGAGCTGTTCATGCGAAAGCAGAAGGGAAGCATGAATGGAATACGAATAAGTTTTTAAATATTGCACATCGCGGAGCAAGTGGACATGCACCTGAGCACACTTTTGCTTCTTATGATTTAGTGAAAAAAATGAAAGCGGATTATTTAGAGTTAGATATTCAATTAACAAAGGATGGCCAATTAATTGCAATGCATGATACAGCGGTTGATCGCACTACAAATGGAACAGGCGAAGTACGTGATAAAACGTTAAGCGAAATAAAGAGTTTAGATGCAGGATCATGGTTTAATAAAGCGTATCCAGAAAAGGCTAAGCAAGAGTATGTTGGGCAAAAAGTTCCAACTCTTGAAGAAATTTTTCAAAAGTATGGAAGAAGTATGAAGTATTATATTGAAACAAAATCACCAGATGTGTATCCAGGAATGGAAGAGAAATTGTTGGCGTTGTTACAAAAATATAATTTAGTAGGTCAAAACATGTCTTCTAGCCGTGTTATGATTCAATCATTTAGTAAAGATAGTTTGAAAAAGATTCATAGTATGAATGAAAATATTCCGTTAGTTCAATTGCTTTGGTATTATCCAAATGAAAACAATGAAATTGTCGAATGGTCTGGCATTACACATGAACCGAAAAGTGTAACGAATGATGATTTTCAAGAAATTAAAAAGTATGCAGCTGGTATTGGACCAAACTTACGTAATGATAACGGAGAACTAATTATTGATGAGTCATATATGAAAATGGCTAGGAAAAATGGACTGTTAATTCACCCTTATACAATTAACGAGAAACCAGATATGAGACTGTTAATCAAATGGGGTGCTACAGGAATGTTTACAAATTATCCGGATCGATTACATAGTGTATTGAAGGAAAAATAAGTGGAAAAGGGTATACCAGTGTTTTAGGTATACCCTTTTTAATTTAATTCCCCGATAAACAGAATCTCTTTTTCATAGCATTCATCTTCATCATAAATAATTTCTTGAAAGCGAAGTGTTTGGAAGGAATGATAAACTGAAATTTCCCATGTCTCCCCAAAATCAATTTCATTTGAAAGAAGGATCCATTTTTGAAATTCACTATTTCTATTAAAGAAATTATGAAAATAGTCCTTATTTTTAAATATAATGATTTGCGAATCCCATAAATTATTTATAGAAATCAAAACAACAACTCGATATGTATGTGTATCGCTCGGTTTCATAGTTATTAAATGATTTGCTTGATTTAATAAGGTTTGAATACATAATCGTTTTACTTTTCTAGGTGTTTTACAAGAGGCAATAAAAGCTTGCGAAACTGGCAATAGCATATTCCAATATTCATCGTTATAGAAAGTAGAAGGGAATGTTTTTGTATGTTCCTCAATTCGCTTTATCATAGTGTTTGTTTTTCGTTTCATACCACGTATTTTCTTTTCACGCATTGAGAGTCATCTCCATAAATTTTTGTAATGCAGCAGAGTGATATATATCTTTTCTAGTAATAAAAGTAGTAGGAACTTTTTTGAAGCTATTTGGCAAAGGATTGAATGATATGTCATGTTTATGACCATTTAAAATAGACTTCATCATAATTGCTACGCCCATACCTGATTTTACACATGCGAGTATCGCTTCAATTGTTCCAAACTCTAATACTCGTTTAGGTGAAATTCCTTCTTCTTGAAGCCAATCTTCTAATAAATTTCTATAATAGCACCCGTGACTAAATGCAAGTAAATTCATGTCTCCTATGTCTTTAAAGGAAGATAAAGGCTTTTTGCTAATGAGAACTAATTCTTCTTCATGAAATATATTTGTATGAAGTTCAGCATGCTGAGTGGTTCCAGCGATAAACGCCCCGTCTAGTTTTCGTTCTAATACAAGTCTAATCAATTGTTCCGTCGTATTTGATTCTAAAATCAATTCGACTTTTGGGTATTCCTCATAATAGGCCGTTAATATAGATGGAAGTCTTACAGCTGTTGTAGATTCTGTACATCCAATTTTTAAAGTGCCCCTTGGTTCGATCTCATTACTTTGAACTGCTTTAATAGATTGATCCATTAAGTGGATAATTTGTTTAGCGTATGTTAATAAAATCTCACCGTTAGAAGTTAAAGTTACACCTTTTCCGTTTCGGTAAAATAAAGGTACACCTAGTTCGTTTTCTAGTTGTTTCATACGCATTGTTACGCCAGACTGTACATAGTTTAAATTTTTAGCTGCGTGAGATATGTTTTTTTCTTTCGCAACTTCGTAAAATACAGTTAAATCTTTTATATCCAAGTATCATCCCTCCATAAAAGGTATCATTTTTTTTGATGGATTACATGATAAATCTTTATTTTATATGATATCAGAACTTTCATACAATGGAAGGGGATGGAGGGATTATTGTGTTAATGGAAGAAGGGATGAATGGTACTTATAAGTGGGTTATGTTAATTTTTGCGACAGTTGCTCAAACAACAGCGACACTTATAACGTATGGTATTGGAGCATTTGCTTTATTTTGGAAAGAAGAATATGCACTTACGAATACGGAGAGTGGATTGTTAGTAAGTGTTGTAAATATAGGACCGCTATTTTGTATGCTTTTTGTTGGGCGGCTACTTGATCAATACAATGAAAAGTTGTTAATTTCGATAAGTTTATTTTTACTAGGGGGTTCGTTTTTACTGACTAATATGGTCAATGGATTTAATGGGTTACTCTTTGTACTTTTATTAGTAGGAACGTTTTATAGTGTTTCGCACCCAGGAGGAAGTAAGGTGATAATGAAGTGGTTCTCAAAAGAAAATCGCGGGTTAGCGATGGGGATTAGACAAGCCGGTATACCGATTGGTGGTACATTAGCGGGAGTATTGATCCCGTTTCTTACAATAAAATATAATATGGCCTATGCGGTAAATAGCATTGCATGCATTTGTATAATTGGAGGGTTTTTATTTTTTATATTTTATAAGGAACCATATATTCAAGAGAAAGTTAAACAAGAACGTAGTAAACTTTCTTTTTGGATGCAGTTAAAAGAAGTGATGTGTAAAAAAGAGTTGTATGCAATTTATATAACTGGCATTTGTATGATTTCATTGCAAATGGTGTTAGTTGCACACTTTATAAAATTTTTAGTATTGGAACAATCAATCACGCCAATTTTAGCTGGAAAAGTATTTTCCGTTATGTTCTTTTCTGGAATGGTTGGTAGGGTTATATTAGCAGCTACTAGTGATTTATTTTATAAGGGGAATAGGCGTACCCCCTTATTTATAACTGTTTGTATTTCTATTTTCTTCATTCTAATATTAGTAATGAGCATACATACAATAACGAATGTATTGTATGGCGTAAGTGCATTGTTAGGGTTCTTTTCAATTGGATGGTTTAGTCTTTTTATAACTGAAGTTGCGGAATCAGCAAGTGAAGAATCGGTAGGGATGACAGTGAGTTTTGCACTTACATTAAATCAAATTGCTATTATTGTTGCGCCTGCTTTATTTGGTTATATTGTAGATAAGAAGGGATATACCTACGCGTGGTTATGCATAGTTGTATTACTAACTATTTCAGCGGTTAGCTTATATAGGAAGTATAGAAAATGAAGGAATGTTAGCAATGTAAATTTTTTATGAAGAAAGTCTAAAGAAATGTTGAATGAGCGACATTTCTTTTTTATTTGTTGTATAATCAAAATGTAAATGAGATTCGTTTTCAATTTCGTTCATTACCTCTTTTGAAATTACCTGTAATTTTAGCCATAATTAGCTGTTTTTCTTTATCGTTATTTGCATGATTTATTTTATTTAAAAATTTTTCAGCATCATTTCCTTTTAATACCATAATCTGTTTTCTGTAATATTCAATTAATACCATGTTGTTTTTTATTATCCGATAATGAAACATTTTATCATCTAAACGATTGCGTTTATCGGTATTTTTCATATTACATCTCCATTCTTTTTAGTATGTAACAAATGTTACAAAAGAATTTGAAATTATAGTTTAATGCATCCGATTGTATGTTGGAAATTTTGCAAGAAAGAAATACAATAGAGAGTAGTAAAAATTGAAAATGAGAAAAAGGAATCTAGTTTTAACAGAGTGAATATTAAATAATATTATAATATACTTGATAATTAAAAGATATAAAATAGAATGGATGTACGTTAAGTGAAACTAGATAAAAGAGGGTTCCTAGTATGTTAAAGAAATGGTTAATCGTTTTCTTTATTTTTGCTGTTTTTTGTGGAAGTGTTGTTACACTAATACATGCAAATAAAGGAAAAAAATATGATACAAAGGCATTTTCTAATGTAAATAGTAAGCAAAAAGATGTTAAGCAGGAAGTTGATGCGAATGAGAAAAAGCGTTATGAAATTGCAGCTGGAAAACTAGATCAGTACTTAAAAGATAAAGGATTTAATGGGAGTGTTCTTGTAGCAAGTAAAGATCATGTCATTTTACGAAAAGGCTACGGTTATGCGAATGTGAAAGATCAAGTATTAACAACGCCAAGAACGAAATATCGCATTGGGTCTATTACGAAAACAGTAGTTGCAATATCTATTATGCAACTAAAAGAAAAAGGGAAGTTGAACATTGAAGACAATGTAAATAAATATATCCCATCGTTTCCAGCAGATAAAAATATTACGTTACGAAACTTGTTAACACATACGTCTGGATTACCAGAACAGGGACAAGGTAGTGTTGACGCAGCATCACGGTTAAAATTAGTAACGTGGATTGGGGCACAAACGTTACAATTTCCAGCAGGGACAGGATGGAAATATACAGATTATAATTATATGGTGCTTGCATATATTGTAGAAAAAATATCGAATAAACCACTTGCTGAATATGTGAAAGAAAATATTTTGACTCCTGTTGAAATGAATGAATCTGGAATGGGCGCAACACTCCCAGAAGATATTTTCTTAGCAGAAGGGTATACGAAAAAAGATAATAAGTTAATAGCCACGCCTCGCTTAAAAATGAACTGGCTGTATGGTTGTGGTGAAATGTATACGACTGTTGAAGATATGAAAAAGTTAGATGAAGCTATTATGGATGGTAAACTACTTTCCAAACAAAGTGTA
The DNA here is from genome assembly GCF_058792475.1 of Bacillus sp. MT94. NCBI lineage: Bacteria > Bacillati > Bacillota > Bacilli > Caryophanales > Bacillaceae > Bacillus > Bacillus sp. MT94. Next base: position 142,795 of record NZ_JBXAEZ010000009.1, read on the forward strand.
TCAGATATGTTTTCTGCATCACCTGCAAGAAAATATGGATTTAGTTTCTATATTTACCCAGATTATTATCATAACCACGGTGTATTAGCTGGCTGGAACACTTTTAATAATTTTAACTGGGATAAACGAACGTTTGTCATATTATTTTCTAACGTCCAAAATGGTATGAATGATGCATTTAATCAAGAATTTAGGAAAATGGCGAATGATTTAATAGAAGGAAAGTAATTATAAAAAAATCGGTATTGATATGTAATTATCAATACCGATTTTTTTATTTTGTAAAGTTTTACTTACTGAATAAAGTGAAACTTTAATCAGCAGGGCCCCACCTAACTTCTTTGCTTTCGCTGAATTTTGAGGTGGGGGTCTTACTGCCCACAAATGGCGGGATAAATAGGTAAAAAAGGTGATTGGCATTTGAATAAATCTAAATAGGTCGTTAAATGATAAGTAATGCAAAGAACAATTGGTAATTTTTACATTGATAAAAAAGCTTGAGCTTCACACTATGTGAAGCTTTACAGTATTGGAGACAAGAACAGGAGGTTGGAAAAATGAAAAAAGCAATAAAGTTTTGTTTAATAGCTACATTATCTACAACGATTATTAGTGGATGCTCTTTTGAGGGTAACAATGAAAATGTTAAAGGGAAAGAAGGAGAAAAAGTAGAGGTACAGAAAAATGCTGGGAAATATACGATGCCAGATGAAAAAGATAAACATGAAGGTACATGGCTGCAATGGCCACATGAATACACATATGGTGAAGAGTATAAGCAGGAAGTTGAACCTATTTGGGTTAAGATGGCAAGTGCTTTAACTGAGGGTGAGAAAGTTCACATTGTTGCATATGACCAGGAAGAAAAGGAGAGAATCAATAAGCTTTTAACAAATGAAGGGTTAAATATGGAGAAGATTGATTTCTTTATCGCGCCTACTGATGATGTATGGGCAAGGGATAGTGGACCAATTTTTGTTTATGACAGCAATAAAAATCTCAAAATATTAGATCCAGCATTTAATGGTTGGGGGAAGAAAACACCTTATAAAAATGATGCTCAAATACGTAAAAATGTTAGTAAACAATCAGGAATTGAAAGAATTGATTGGGGGAAATTTGTCCTTGAAGGCGGCGCAATTGAATTAGACAGCAATGGGACTGCGTTATTAACTCGAAGTTCGGTAACGAATAAAAATAGAAATCCTGATTTATCAGAAAAGGAAATTGAAAAATATATAAGTGACCTAGGGGTATCAAACTTTATTTGGTTAGACGGAGTACCTAATTTAGATATTACGGACTTTCATATTGATGGATTTGCTAAATTCCATAATAAATCTACCATTGTAACGATGAAAGAAGATGACCTAGCCGAATGGGGTTTATCTAATAAAGATATGGATACATTGTTAGATGCAAAAAATGCTTCAGGACAGAAATATAAGTATGAATACTTGCCGCTTAGTAAAGAAAAGGTTGCTTTAGAAAATGGAAAAACTCTCGATTATAAGGGATCGTATATCAATTATTATATCGGGAATACAGTTGTATTAGTGCCTAATTATAATGACTCGAATGATAAAATCGCAAACGATACGATTCAGAAGTTATACCCAGATCGTAAAGTAGTCGGTATTGATGTGAGAGAGTTGTATAAAAACGGCGGTATGATTCATTGTGTGACACAACAACAACCAATTGCATTGAAGTAATTAATTGTAATTTCGTTGTGCTGCTATATGGACAAAATAGGTGAAATCTTATCTTTACCTATTTTGTCGTTCCTTATTATTTGTAAAAATAAAATTTAAATATGATGATAATTGAATTGTAGTGTATGTTCGCTTTTCGTTTTATATGGTAAAGGAGAAAAATGTTTGTGTTAAAGAATTTTAAAATAGTGTTTTCGTATTTCCCTATCGTTTTACAGTACATTTTAAATGTAGCTTTAATTTGCTTAGGAGTTGTTCTAAGTGTGTTTCTTATGAAAGAAGTTATTCAGTTTATACAAGAACTGAAATTGGATGGTAATGAATCTAGTTATCATTTAATTGATAGTATCGTCGTATTCTTTTTGTACTTTGAATTCATCGTAATGATTATAAAGTATTTTCAAATGAATTTTCATTTTCCATTACGATATTTTATATATATAGGTATAACAGCTATTGTTCGTCTTATTATTATAGATCACGATAGTCCGTTAGATTTATTGTTATATGCCTGTGCAATCTTTGTATTAATTAGTGCGTTATTCATTGCGAATTCTAAAATGATGCGTCGGGATTTAGAATAGTGAACATTTGTTGTTGAATTAAATAAGATATTTTATCTTTTTGCCAAAAAGGAGTAACGGTATTGAAAGAAATAATCTTAACCAGCCTCATAATGATAGGGTTTATGATTCTATTATTTAATTGTATACTTTCGTGATTTAAAAGAATAAAAGGTTAATAGAGAAAGAGGTTTTTGTAAATATGGTTCATTACAATAATCAAAATAGTTTACATTTATAAGTTTTACATTCATAGGTATTGAAGCAATAGGGGTTGAAATTGAAGATCCCTTTGGTCAGGATCCAAATGATCTTCCGCTAGAAGGAATTTGTATAGGAGTAGAAGCGCATTTAGTGAATTTATATAATCAAAACGATCTATTAGAAGTAATGGGTTTGAATCTTGATAAAAAAATCATTTAATCATTTATTGTTGTTTTAAAATATGGTATTTAAAAAACTTGTCAAGAGTCAATTTAAGGCTTAATGTCAGCTTTATATTCTTTATATAAATATATAATATTTCTCCATGCTATAATCCATTCATGAAATATACGCGGTTCATGAGTTGTAATGAAAAGAGAAATGAATTGAGGAATAGTTGGCTTTGTGAAATCAGTTATGTAACTACTATTAAAAAGCGAGGTAAATAATATGGAACAAAAACATAATGGGATTATTTTTACTGCAATACCAGACGAATCGAATGAATATTATCAACCATTTTATGAAGACTTGATTTACTTTAATGAATGTTTAAATGAAAAGAAATCAATTGCGGATCAACTTATATCTTTATCTGTTGAAGAACAAGACTTTCATACGAGCTGTTTTGAGTATGATGATATATGGCTAAGAGATGTTGCACCGGTTGTCACAACTCATCTAGTTAAATTTAAATATAGACCCAATTATTTGCCAGATGATCAGGGGCGATATTTAGATCAACAGTTTAATAAATGGTTGAAAAAGAATGACTTTGAATATGTGAAATCCCCATTAATATTAGATGGTGGTAATCTTATTTGGAATAAAAAAGATACCGTAATATTAACAGAACGTATATTTGATGATAACGATGATTGGACAGAAGAGGAAATTATTGAGCAGTTAGAATGGGATTTAGATGTGAGCCGAGTTATTATTATTCCTGCTGAAGAAGGGGATGTACTAGCACACGCAGACGGAATGGTTAAATTTATTGATGAACATACAATGTTTATTAGTGATTTTTTAGGGGATCATGAATTTAGATATAGTGTTCAAGAGATTATTCAAGAACAAATGCCAGAAGCTGAATTTATAGTTGTTCCTTCATCATATACAGAGAAAGGACAATATGATCAAGAGATAGCATCAGCAAAAGGGTTGTATATAAATATGTTAGAATCATGTGATGCTCTTTATGTTCCTAAGTTTGGACTAGCTAAAGATGAGGAAGTTTTACGATATATTCAACAGTATACGGAGAAGCAAGTTATTCAAATTCATGTAGGAGAAATATCAACAATGGGAGGCGCAATGAATTGTTTAACGTGGTATTGTCCAAGCCATTTGTTACCTTCGAAAATGAGAAGATTGAAAAATCAGAATGAAGATTTTTCAATGAAGAAGATTTTTGATTGGTTTTAATAAATAAGTAATGAAAAGAAAATATATTCAAGGAGTATTGATATGTATACCATCGCTGAGTTTTCTCGGATTTGTAAAATGAGTACGCGGATGTTAAGACATTATGACAAAGAGGAGATATTAAAACCGGCATATGTGAATCCGGTTAATGGGTATAGGTATTATGAACAAGAGCAGCTGGAAGTAGCATTGAAAATAAAAAAGCTAAGGGAGTATAAATTTCCTCTTCCAAAAATTAAAATTGTTTTGCAGTCATCGGATCAAGATTCGTTTGTTCAACATATACAATCACAAATTATCGAGTTGTCTCATGAAGTGAAGCAAAATTTACAGGTTATTTCAGAAATGAATGAAATGGTAATGGTGAATAGTAGTCTAAATATTGCTCGCCATAGAAGTTACGATATATTAATGGGAATGAGGAACGAAGTAACGATAATTACTCAAAGAGTAAAAATAGATATAGATGATATAGATGATTATTTTTATGACTTATATGAAGAGGTACAAAAAAATAACTTTCAAATAGTCGGTTCGCCATCTGCAGTCTTTTATGATGAAGAATATATTCCAAGTAACAGTGATATTGAATTAAGAATCCCGGTTATGCAGGGGAATGATGAAGATGTAGTACAAGAATATGAAATGAAAAAACTAAGTCCACATCAAATCGTTACTACTATGCATTATGGAAGTTACGACTATATAGGTTACGCTTATATAGCGTTAGAAGAATGGGTTGAAAAAAATGGGTATGTAATAGTTAATTCGCCATATGAGGTTTATATAAAGGGACCTGAATGTGATTGTTTAGCAGAAGAGTATGTGACACAAATTTGTTTTTTAGTTACGAAAATAGAATGAGAATAAGGATTGACATTAACATTATGTCAATCCTTATTCTATGTACGAAAGCAATTTATCATAATAAAAAGGCGAAATAAAGAGTCACCTTATAAAGTTGCTACAAGTAAATGAAGATATTCCTGTTGACCTTAACACGATGTCAAAGTATAGACTGTACGTACATTCATATAAGGGGTGAACACGTATGAGAAATATAGAAAATAGTTTGTTTTATATGCCTGCGGAATGGGAGAAACATGAAGGTACATGGCTCCAATGGCCACATGATAAAGCACATAGAGGTGAAGGTTATAGAGCTAAGTTAGATGATATTTGGATATCGATGGCAAAGGAGCTTCACTATGGAGAAAATGTCCATATTGTTGTATGTGATGAAGAAGAGAAAATACATGTCCAATCGAAGTTAATGGAAGCTAATGTAAATATGGATAAAATTGATTTCTTAATTCAAGAAACTGATGATATTTGGATAAGAGATAACGGACCAATCTTTGTAACGGATAAGGAAGGGAATCGCTGCCTAACGCACTGGATATTTAATGGTTGGGGAAATAAATATCCGTACGAAAAAGACGCTAATATTCCGAATAAAATAAGTGAAATGTATCGCATTCCAAAAGTTGAATCTAGTGTCTGTCTAGAGGGCGGGGGAATTGAGATAAACGGAAACGGGACCTTAATGGCGGCGAAAACGTCTATTATAAATGAAAATCGAAATCCCACACTAAGTCAGAAAGAAATTGAAATGGAATTAACGAAATATTTAGGAGTAACGAATTTTATATGGATAACTGGTATACGCGGAGAAGATAATTATGATGAAGATACGGATTATCATATTGATGGCGCGGCACGGTTTGTAAATGAAAATACGATACTGTATGAATATGATCCTTTCGGTGAAGGAGAGCCATACCTTTTGGAGGCGTACGAAAAGCATTATCAAGAATTGCGACAAGCGAAAAATATAGATGGAAAGCCATTTCAGCTCATTCCAGTACCAGTAACAAGAAAAGTGGTAAAAGAAGCAGACTGTAAGGGTTCATATTTGAATTTTTATATTGGTAATGAAGTCGTATTAGTTCCTGTATATGGTGATGAACATGACAAGTTAGGGCTGCAAATTATTGAAGGTCAGTTTCCAGGAAGAAGAATTGTCGGTATTTATGTGAATGAATTGTATGCGTATGGTGGTATGATTCACTGTGTGACGCAGCAGCATATAGAATAGAGTAATTCAAATGAAAAAGCATGCAGAGCATATACTCTGCATGCTTTTTATAATGCTGAAAACTCCTCAACAAGTTGAGTGAATTGTTTCAATGCACTTTCAATCGGTTCTGGCGTAGTTAAATCAACACCAGCTTTTTTCAATAGGTTTAGTGGATAATCAGAACTTCCACCTTTCAGGAATTCAATATAATTTTTCTGAGCATTCGGATCACCGCTTAATAGTTTATCAGCGATTTGAATGGCAGATGCGAATCCAGTTGCATATTTGTATACGTAAAACGGGCGGTAGAAATGAGGGATTCTAGCCCATCCGTACTTTACTTCTTCATCAAATACAAGTGAATCACCGTTATATTCTTTAAATAGTTTTTCATAAATTTCACTGAAGACTTGTGCATTTAATGGTTTACCTTGTTCCGCCATTTCATGTGTGATTTTTTCAAATTCTGCAAACATAATTTGTGTAAAGAAAGTACCTTTGAATTTTTCAATAAAATGGTTAACTAAATGGTTACGCACGTTCGTTTCTGTTGCTTCTTTTAATAAATAGTGAATTAATAACACTTCATTTACTGTAGAAGCGACTTCTGCCACAAAGATAGAATAATGTGCAGAAATTCTTGGTTGGTATCCATGTGAATAGTGCGTATGCATACCGTGCCCGCATTCATGAGTAAGAGTGAACAGGCTATTTAAATCATCGTGATGATTTAAAAGAATGAAAGGATGAACACCATATACACCAAAGTTATAAGCGCCAGAACGTTTTCCTGGTGTTTCTCTTACGTCTATATATCGTTTATCTTTAAAACTTTTTAATGTCTCAATATATTCTTCTCCTAAAGGAGCTAGTGATGCAATCATAATGTCAAATGCTTCACTATATGGGATGTCTTGTTTTGCACCTTCTACTAAATCGACGCCTAAGTCGTATTGTCTTAGTTCATCTACGTTTAATTTTTCTTTTCGAATTTCATTGTATGTATGTAATGTTTGAATGTTTTTTTTCGTTGTATCAATAAGGTTTTCATATACTTCTTTCGGAACCATATCGCCAAATAATGATTTCTCTAGCGCTGATGGATAGTTTCTTAGCTTCGAAACGGTAACATTATTTTTAATAGCAGCGGATAAAGTAGATGCGATGGAATTCTTTAACTGAACATATGGTTTGTAATATGCTTTATAAGCTTCTTTACGCTTTTCACGATTCGTATCTTCTATTAACTTTGCATACATTCCGCGTGTTAAGTTCACTTTTTCTCCATCGTCAGTCGTCACTTCACCAAATAATATATCTGCATTGTTTAACATACCAAATGTGTGCTGTGGAGAAGAAAGAGCTTCACCCATCTGTGATAAAATTGCTTCTTGGTCCTTATTCAATACGTGTTTTTTATAACGATATAATTCAAATAAGTCTTCTTTATAATATTGTAAGCCTTCTGTTTCTTCTATGTAAGAATGTAATGTGCTTTCGTCTATGCTAAGTAAGAAGGGGGAAAAGAAAGATTTAGCTGCACTTACTTTCACGTGTAATTGTGATACTTTATCGACAAGAGATTGCGCGTCAGTATCGCGTGTATCAAGGTCAGATTGTAATCGTGCATAAGCGAACATTAAAGATATTATGCTAGAAATTTCTTCACTCTTCGTTAAATAAGCTAATAAACTATTGCCATCGTGAATATTGCCATTAAACTCGTGTAATTCCTTCGTTAATACTTCAATTTTATGAAAATCACTTTCCCAATCTTCAATTGTATGGTAAATGTCTGTTAAATCCCATTTTTCTATATCAGCTACTTGTAATCGATCTTTAAGTTCTGTCATAATCATTTCCTTTCTAAACATGTAGTTATATTTCTATATAACTATGAAATACAACAAATTGCAAAAAATCCCTGCTGAAAATTGAAAAGCCTTGCTAAAATAACAAGGCTTACATACTTATAGTGTAATTCCAAATTTTGAATGTAAAAGGTTTGTAAATTGCATGTCTGTAACGGTTTCTTTCGTTTTTTTACCATTTTTCGCTACTGTAAGGCTATCTTTCGTTAAAGAGGCATGCCCATCTTCAGTTAGTTTTACAATAAGAGGTAGTTTATTAAAGGGTGACCCTTCATGTTCAACGATAATTTTTTGTGCTGTATTTGCTTTTTCTTCATCCACTTCTTCTATATAAAATGCATAGCCTAACGTCCAATCATCAGCAGAAGATTGATCCAAGAACTCATTGTTTTTCCGCATCTCTAAAATGTAGTTTCCCTTTTCGGTCATTTCTTTACGAATACGATAATCTCCTGTAACAGAGTGAATGACTTCACCTGAGAAAGGGACAGGGGCAAGAGGTAAGTATGATCCGAATCCTACTTCAATTAAATAAAGTTCAGTATGATGTGTTAAAACGGTTGCAATATGGCCAGAATCAACAGCCCATATGGAGTTTGTAGCGTTATAAACTGTTCCTGAAACGAGATGAACATCGAATCCAGAATCTTTCAGGAAGTAATACATAGTAGGATTGAGTTCATAACAAAGACCGCCACGGTTATTTACTAAAATTTTCTCTTTCAAATTTTCTTTTGATATTTCTTTAAAATTCTTTTCGAGAATATTTAAGTTTTCAAAAGGAACAGTTTGTGCCATTGCGTACATAATGTTAGATAAATCTTCAAATGAAACTGTGTCTTTTTCTTCTATATATAATCGTGCGAAAAATTGTTTTTGAAAGTCTGTCATAGAAATCCCTCCGTTATGTTTTTATAGGTAAATTGTAAACAATCTTGAATAGGATGTGAAATTAAAACTACGTTGAATATTTGAAGTGAGATTAAAAATAATGTGGGAGAGTGAGAGATTGCTACTTTACTAACGGTGGAACGAATATTATAATAATTCTGATAAACTATGCAAACGCTTTCTTAGAAAGGGATGGTGTACAGATGTTTAAAAGAGTAACAATAGTCGGATTGTCAGTTGTTATGTTTTTACCTAGTATATATGAGGGGAGTAAAGCATATGCAGATACAGTTAACAATGGAACGTTAATGCAGTATTTTGAGTGGTATGCTCCGAATGATGGGGATCATTGGAATCGTTTGCGTACTGATGCTGAAAATTTAGCGCAAAAAGGAATTACATCTGTTTGGATACCACCTGCATATAAAGGAACTACGCAAAATGACGTAGGATATGGAGCATATGATTTATATGATTTGGGGGAATTCAATCAAAAGGGAACAGTGCGGACGAAATATGGGACGAAAGCACAATTGAAGTCTGCAATTGACGCTTTACATAAGAAAAACATCGATGTATACGGTGATGTAGTTATGAATCATAAAGGTGGGGCTGATTATACAGAAACTGTCACAGCAGTTGAGGTAGACCCAAGCAATCGAAATGTTGAAGTATCAGGTGATTATGAAATTAGTGCTTGGACAGGATTTAACTTTCCAGGGCGTGGAGATTCTTATTCTAATTTCAAATGGAAATGGTATCATTTTGACGGAACAGATTGGGATGAAGGAAAGAAATTAAACCGAATTTATAAATTTAGGGGCATAGGTAAAGCGTGGGACTGGGAAGTGTCTAGCGAGAATGGGAATTATGATTATTTGATGTACGCGGATCTTGATTTTGATCATCCAGATGTTGCGAATGAAATGAAAAAATGGGGAACGTGGTATGCGAAGGAATTAAATTTAGATGGCTTTCGTTTAGATGCTGTTAAACATATTGATCATGAATATTTGCGCGATTGGGTAAATCATGTTAGACAGCAAACGGGGAAAGAAATGTTTACAGTAGCTGAATATTGGCAAAATGATATCCAGACTTTAAATAATTATTTAGCGAAGGTCAATTATAATCAATCTGTGTTCGATGCACCACTTCATTATAATTTTCACTATGCTTCAACAGGAAATGGGAATTATGATATGAGAAATATTTTAAAAGGAACGGTAGTTGCGAATCATCCTACACTTGCGGTTACTCTAGTTGAAAATCATGATTCACAGCCTGGTCAGTCATTGGAATCTGTAGTGAGCCCTTGGTTCAAACCGTTGGCATATGCATTTATTTTAACGCGTGCAGAGGGATATCCTTCTGTTTTCTATGGTGATTACTATGGTACAAAAGGAAATAGTAACTATGAAATTCCAGCGTTAAAGGACAAAATTGATCCGATTTTGACGGCACGAAAAAACTTTGCATATGGTACGCAGCGGGATTATTTTGATCATCCAGATGTAATTGGCTGGACAAGAGAAGGTGATAGTGTACATGCTAATTCTGGTTTAGCAACATTAATCTCTGATGGACCAGGAGGGTCAAAGTGGATGGATGTTGGGAAGAATAACGCAGGGGAAGTATGGTACGATATTACGGGTAATCAAACAAATACTGTAACAATTAATAAGGATGGTGGGGGACAATTCCAAGTAAGTGGAGGATCAGTTTCCATATATGTTCAGCAGTAATTTGGTGATGAAAAAGAAGAGGTAGACTGAAATATAAGTTTTCCTCTTCTTTTTATATTGTGCATATTTATCCCGCTATTTGTGGTCAGTCCGATTGGTGAGGGCTTATTAAAGTTTCACTTTATTTTTCCTGAATCTTTATTGTAATAAAAGAGTTAGTCGACCTTTATAACAACAAGAGAGGCATTGGAGTATATAATGTCACCCGTGGCTTCTCTTATTCGTACTCGAAGAACATCCCCTTGATTTAAAGATAGTAAATCAGTTCTGGCGGATGTAGCTCTTATCCCAGAATCACCACCAACTCGCGTTTCGATTGCGAATTGAATGGAATCGTTTATTGTAAGATTTAATATACTAGACGATATAGCTTGTATTACAAATACAATTGAAAAGGATACAGAGTACACGCCAGTGGTATCAATTGTAATAGAATTATTTAATGGATTTATAGTAGTTCCACTAGCAGGTCCTGGAATGGTAAAATTAATATTTGTATTAACTACTGCTGAAAAACCGATTCCTACTTCAGAAGTTATTGTTCCAAATATGGGAAGAATCCCTAAACCGGTTGCGCCAGTAGAACCTGTACCCCCAGTAGGACCAGTTATTCCGATTCCAGTAGGACCTGTACCCCCAGTAGGACCAGTTATTCCGATTCCGGTAGAACCTGTACCCCCAGTAGGACCAGTTATTCCAATTCCGGTAAAACCTGTCGCACCGGTAGGACCTGTGATTCCAGTAGGTCCGGTGGGTAATGTAAATGGTGGAATTGATGGTAGTGTGGGACCGATTAAATTTGGTTCTAGAGCAGTTCCATGTAAAATACTATATTCTTCACTCATATAGTAAACCTCCTATTATTGCTTGTCATAATTATTAAATGTATTAGGGGAAGTAAATGACATTCGCAATAGCGGAGGCGCTTCTTATAATTTCTCTTCAGTGAATATAGACCTAATTTAAGCAATATTGAAATCTATAGTTACGTACTACTAAAGTATGACACCTTTACTTCTCACGTAACATATAGTATGATGATTTCAATAAATTAGATTTCAATGACTATAATATAAATTAATGAGAGGTGCTTTTTGTGAGTGCGGTAGGTATTAAATAGGAAAAATTTAATGAAATAAATCGGATAAGAACAGGGGATTTTTATGTATACCATACCCCTAGCTTTGTCATGGATTTATTTCAATACCTATGAAGATACCTACAATACTTTATAAAGCGTGTAATAAGGGGATTGCCATCTGTTTTTTTATGGCTTATTTCCTCATATGTTATTACTCATGCCTTGTAAATGTAAAAGCTGCGGTATCCCCGCAGCTTTTTTGTATATATTTTTAATGTATAAAAATGGTAATTAAATAATGTAGAGCTCATTGGAATCTAATGAGTAGGTATCTTCATTTATGATAAAAATCAATCATAGTGAGGAGAAACAAAATGAATACGATGACTTTTGAAAAGTTACAATATAACGAATTAAAGGATATAGTGAAATCTTATTGTGTAAGTGGATTAGGTAAGGAATTAGTAAACAAATTAGAGCCGAGTACGAGTATAAAAGTAGTGAGAAATCGCTTGAATGAAACGACAGAAGCACGAGCTATATTAGATGCAGAAGGGCATGTTCCTTTCTTCGGCATTTCTAATATTGCTAGTACAATTCAAAAATTAGAAAAAGGGATGATTTTAGATCCAGAAGAATTAGTAAGTGTTTCAGATTTTTTACGTGGGTGTAGAAAGATTAAAAAGTTTATGTTAGATAAAGAATTTTTTGCACCAGTATTAGCTTCTTATGCAAATTCAATGACTGAATATAAAAGTATTGAAGAGGAAATTAACTTTTCAATTAAAGGAAATAGTATTGATGTAGCTGCAAGTAAAGAGTTAAAACGAATTCGAAATAATATCGATTCTGTAGATGGGAAAATAAAAGAACGTTTAACGAAGTTTTTAAATAGTAGTGCAAATAAGAAATTCATTCAGGAATTCTTTATTAGTAAAAAGGATGACCGTTATACGATTCCAATTAAATCTTCCTATAAAAATCAAGTTGCTGGAAGTATTATTGAAGCCTCGGCAAAAGGTTCTACTGTATTTATAGAACCGCATACGGTTACGAAATTGAATGCAGAATTAGCAGGTTTGAAAGCAGAAGAAGCGGTTGAAGAGTATCAGATTTTAGCGACTTTATCAGGAATGGTCTTAGAAAACATATATAGTATAAAGATTAACATGGAGCTAATTAGTCAGTATGATATGGTATTTGCGAAAGCGAAGTTTAGTAAATCGATTGATGGAATAGAACCGAAGTTAAACGATCATGGCTACATTCATTTAGTGAATTGTAAGCATCCGCTTTTAACAGGGCAAGTTGTACCGTTACATTTTAAAATTGGTCAAGAGTATCGTAGTTTAATTATTACAGGGCCGAATGCGGGCGGAAAGACAATTGTGTTAAAAACGATTGGATTGTTAACATTAGCTACAATGTCAGGTCTTCATATTGCAGGAGATAAAGGTACAGAAATCGCTATTTTCGAAAATGTATTCGTAGATATTGGTGATAATCAAAGTATTGAAAATGCACTAAGTACATTTTCGTCTCATATGAAAAATCTTTCTGAGATTATGAGGATGTCAAATAATAATACGTTACTTTTATTTGATGAAATAGGGAGCGGTACAGAACCAAATGAAGGTGCAGCACTTGCAATTTCTATTTTAGAAGAGTTGTACTTTGCGGGATGTATTACCGTTGCGAGTACGCATTACGGAGAAATTAAACGATTCTCAGAAATGCATGATGACTTTATGAATGCAGCGATGCAGTTTAATAGTGAAACGCTAGAGCCGCTTTATAAATTAGTTATCGGAAAATCAGGAGAAAGTAATGCACTTTGGATTGCGAATAAAATGAGCGTAAAAGAACATGTACTGAAAAGAGCGAAAGAGTATATGGGAAATAAAGAGTACGCTTTAGAAAAAGTGAATGAAAGTAAAATTAGAAAACCGAAATTTGTACAAGAAAAAAGAGAATCTCATTATGAGTACAAAATCGGCGATCGTGTTAATTTATTGGATCATGATGATTTTGGTATCATCTATAAGGAAAAAGATAATTTTTATAACGTTGTTGTATATTATAACGGTGAATTCGTTGAAGTAAATGTAAAACGTATTACTTTAGAAGTAGCAGCGAAGGAGTTATATCCAGAAGGATACGATTTAAATACACTATTTGTTGATTATAAAGAAAGAAAAATGCAACACGATATTGAGCGCGGATCGAAAAAAGCACTGCGTAAAATTCAAAAAGAAATAAGAAAGAATAGAGGATAAGTTAAAATGGTAACGATTAGACAAGAACAAAAAAATGATTATAGAAAAACAGAAGAAGTCATAAAAGAAGCATTTTTAAAGGAAGAATTTAGTGATAAAACAGAACATGAACTTGTAAAACGTATTAGAGAATGTGACGCGTTTGTTCCAGAGTTATCAATTGTTGCGGTAGATGAAGATATAGTTGGTCACATTATGTTATCGAAAATTACAATAGAACAAGATGGAACTTCTGTAGAATCGTTAGCACTTGCACCAGTTTCAGTTGCTAGGGGTCATCAGAAAAAAGGAATTGGTGGAAACCTGATTGTAGCTGCATTAGAAAAAGCGAAAGAGCTTGGATACGGATCAGTTGTAGTATTGGGACATCCAGAGTACTACCCGAAATTTGGTTTTAAGAAAGCAAGTGAGTGGAATATAAAAGCACCGTTTGAAGTGCCTGAAGAGGTATTTATGATAATGGAATTAACAGAAAATTCTCTTCGAGGTGTAGAAGGAATTGTACAATATTCGAGTGCTTTTGCTGAGTAGGAGTAACGGTTAAGAAATGTAATCATAAAAGATGCTATCTTTTTGTATGGATATACAGAAAGATAGCTTTTTTATTAAGCGGATCTACTGACGTATATTTTGCTCAATGAATAATTGAGGTGGTAAAATTGATATAGAAACGTAAAGGGAGAGAATGAAATGAATAAGCGAGAAACAGATAGTAATGAGAATGCAGTTACTTTATATGTTACAAGACACGGTAAAACAATATTAAATACGAATCATCGCGCGCAAGGTTGGGCTGATTCTCCATTAGTAGAAAAAGGTGTTGAAGTTGCCACAAATTTAGGAACAGGATTAAAAGATATTCATTTTATGAATGCGTATAGTAGTGATAGCGGCCGAGCGATTGAAACTGCTAATTTAGTATTAAAATATAGTGAGCAATCAAAATTAAAACTTGAGCAAAGAAAAGATTTGCGAGAATTAAATTTCGGTATTTTTGAAGGTGAAAAACTTGAGAATATGTGGGATGTGGTTGGAAAAGCTGCAGGCGTTCCATCACCAGAAGAACTTATGAAGTTTTCTATTCAAGAAGTGATTAATCTTATTAGAGTAGCAGATCCTACAAAACAGGCGGAAGATTGGGAATTATTTTCTACTCGCATAAAAGCTGAGATAGATAAAATTAGTGAAGAAGCTGCTGGAAATGGTGGCGGTAACGTTTTAGTTGTCGTTCATGGGCTTTTGATTACTACCTTAATAGAAATGTTAGACAGTAGCAAAACAAAACTTGGGGTGGAAAATGCTAGTGTGACGAAGATTGTATACCAAGATGGAACATATACAGTCGAGTCGGTTGGAGATATGAGTTATGTTGCAAAAGGGAAAGAAAGTGTGGAAATATAATTAAATCTCAAATAGAAATAAGAAAAGGAAGGTAGAGAAATCTAGCTTCCTTTTCATTTTGTGAATTATGGGATTAATAAAATCTTCCCTGTGCTTTTACGGCTCTCTAATAATTCATGAGCAAGAGCACCGTCTTGTAAAGAGAATGTAGTAGGATTTGAAATGTTTAATTTTCCAGTTGCGATCCAATCGAATAATTGAGTAGATCGTTTTTTACGTTCTTCATAAGTGGTAAGCACGTTCCAAAGGTCTCCACCAGTTAAAGTTTTTGAAGTATCCATAAGCATACGCGGATCAACTGGCGCAGGATTACCACCAGCCATTCCGTAAAATACGACAGTACCGCCAATTTTAGTAGCGTTAAAACTTTCCCCTAATGTAGAACCTACTGATTCATACACAACATTTACTCCAGTTCCATTAGTCATTTCAAGTACTTTCGTATGCCATTCTTCGTTATATAAAGATACGTGATCGGCACCAGCTAATGTAGCTATCTTTGCTTTTTCTTTTGATGATGTAAGACCAATTACTGTTCCGCCCTGTAGTTTAATCATTTGAATAAGAAGTTGACCGACGCCACCAGCTGCAGCGTGTACTAAAGCTATATCACCTTGTTTTAGTTGATAGCTATCGTGCGTTAAATAATGTGCAGTTAATCCTTGTAATAAGACAGAAGCGGCTGTTTCAAAAGAAATAGAATCTGGTAGTGGGATTACTTTTTCAGATGGAACGGCAACTAGTTCTGCATTTGCAAATGGGACGTCCGCAAATGCAATACGGTCTCCTAGGTTGATAGTAGTAACGTCAGCTCCTACTTTTTCAACAATTCCAGCTCCTTCATAACCTAATACATAAGGCGGATTGCCAGCAAGATGATAATCGCCGCGGCGTCTATAAATATCAGCGAAGTTTAATCCGATTGCTATCGTGCGGACAAGAATTTCATTTGGACTTATGATTGGATCGTGTATTTCTTTATAGTGTAGAACATTAGCGTCTCCGAATGTTTCGAAACAAAGTGCTTTCATATGGAATACCTCCATTTATATTGTTTATAGATGTTCTTTATCATACAATACAAATATCAATAGACAAAGAGGATTATTTCGATGGAATCAATCGAAAATATCGATTGAAAAGAGGGATGATAAATGGAAATAAAACAGTTAATTACATTTAAAGTAGCGGCACATACTTTGAACTTTACACAAACTGCGAAGAAATTAAACTTTGCCCAATCGAGCGTTACAGCACAAATTAAAACATTAGAGGCTGAGCTCGGTACACCACTATTTGAGAGATTAGGGAAACGTCTTTTCTTAACTGAAGCAGGTAGGAAGTTTCAACTATATGCCGACAAGATGATTGCACTCAGTAACGAAGCGAAAATGGCTGTGAAAGATGATGAAGAAATAGCAGGTACGTTAATAATTGGTGCACAAGAAAGTCAATGTACATACAGACTGCCTTCTATATTAAAGAAGTTTAAAGCACAATTTCCTCAAATAAAACTTATATTTAAACCAGCACACTCCAATAAAGATGCGAAGGAACAATTGATGGAGGGGAAAGTAGATCTTGCATTTATTTTGGACGAATGTAAAACAGAAGATGTTTTACATGTGGAACCACTTATGAAAGAAGAATTAAAAGTAGTAGCTGCTCCTACGCATCGTTTACTTGAACAACCTTCAGTTTCTATAAAAGATTTAGAGAGTGAAACACTTTTACTAACAGAATTAGGCTGCTCGTATCGGACTTTATTTGAAGAGCTATTTCGCTGGGAAGATGTATATCCAGCAAATAAAATTGAATTTGTTAGTGTTGAAGCAATTAAACAATGTGTTATTGCAGATTTAGGTATAGCCGTTTTACCAGCGATAGTAGTAGAAAAAGATATACGGGAAGGGACGTTAAAGGAGTTAATGTTAAACGAAACAATATCTCCAATTTATACACAAATCGCTTGGCATAAAGACAAATGGATGA
This sequence comes from Bacillus sp. MT94, assembly GCF_058792475.1. Taxonomy (NCBI): domain Bacteria; kingdom Bacillati; phylum Bacillota; class Bacilli; order Caryophanales; family Bacillaceae; genus Bacillus; species Bacillus sp. MT94. Next base: position 160,042 of record NZ_JBXAEZ010000009.1, read on the forward strand.
CAGTGCCACTGCGACAATTTATTGATGTAACGAGGGAGTTTTTTGTAACGGATTAAGTGGAGAAATATTTATTTTATATAAAAGAAAAAATGGCAATTTTGTATAAAGAATCGATGCTTGAATATAACAAGTATCGGTTCTTTTATGTTTTAAATATAGAATGCTATAAAATGTGTATTTCTCAACTTTTTTTCTTACAAGGATAAGTAAAATTCTTCGTATATTCCAATAATCATAAGGGAATTTACAACGTTTATTCGTTTCTGTAAGATGCCTCTAGGAAGCGTGAAAGGAGGACTTACATAGCAGTATAGCTTGTCTTTAGTATACGTACTTATTGTGAGGAGGAATTTAAAATGTTTAAAAAGTTAATGAAAGTATGCGTGTTAAGTGCGGCAAGTATAGGTGTATTATTTAGTTTTCAAGGAAGTACATTTGCAGCTACTGATTTAAGTAGTTATTATGATGGGAAAAATCCAGCAACAACGAAAGTATACGGGGGAAGTACGACGTGTGATGCAGATGGATTTAATGCAAAATCTACAGCTGTATATGAAGGTAGTAAAAAAGTAGGGACAGTGTATTTACGTTACAGTAATAAATGTCATGCAGCATGGGCTAAGTTTGTTTTAGATCAACCAGCACCAGCTGTTTCGGGAGGAGTGTACGCGTACGCTGTTGTGAATAAATACAAAAATGGTGTATTCCAAAAATCAGTTACTTCTAATCAGGGGAACGGCACAATAAAAACAGGTCAAACGAGCACTTATACAGGAATGGTATTTGATTTAACTGCTGATTTCGGATACACAGCAGATGCTGAAGCAGTTACGTTTAATAACGGTTACGGGAAAACAGCACGTTATTAATAAAGGAGTGAAATGATATGAAACTTTTAAAAAAGACGAGTGCATGTTTATTGCTATCTTTACTCGTTGTAACTAGTATGTTTAGCGCGACTAATAGCGATAAAGTATACGCAGAAGACCATTCATATGATGGGAAAAGTCCTTATTATAACAGCTGTGATTAATCTGCAGTAACGAAAGAAAAGAAGTGGATTGACTCAAATTCTTATGTGGAATTAAAATTTAGCACGACGTGTAAGACAGCGTGGGCAAAAGTTACTGTAACTCGCCTGGCAGTTTATAATAACGAAGCTGATGCAAGGATTGTTAGAAAAACAGATGGAAAGGCATACACTTGTGGAAGTGCTGGAGGAAATGGTGTTGTAAATAAAGGGCAAACATCATGCTATACGCCAATGGTATATGACTTAGATCCAAGAAAGGCACAAGCGCAGGGGAAACATGCAATACCAAATAGTGATGCATATAATTATGCTGAGACTATTTGGTATTGATGAGGATATGGAGATTGTAAGATAGAATATTTTAAGAGCATGTTTTGATTGGATTTCAAAACATGCTCGATTTGTATTCATTCTAATTTTTTCGGTAATCATGGACCATTGAATTAACTAAGGTCTGTATCAGGAGGATTGTATCCAAGGTGACGAGCCATAGATACAATTTGTCCTTTATGGTGAAATTCATGCGTCTCCGTATGAGTTAAAAGCCATAGCGGAGTTGTGCTCCAAGGTTCTTTTTGCCATTTCACTTCATTTGCTATATTTTCGAGCCAACGGTCATTGTATTCATCTAAAAAACGTTGTACAGTTTCGTCTACTAACTTAAATCTAGCACGGACTTTTTCCACATCTGCATGCTCAATTTCGTAATCGCTAGCAAATGAAAAATCTGCTCTTTTTTGCTTGAATGCGAATGATCCAAGCCAGTATCGATAGCAATCGGCTACATGAATATGAGTCTTTATAATGCTACCGCTTCCGAAATTAGGAACTGTGCTATGTAATTTTTCTACTGGGATTTCTTCCAAAAACGAAAATAGAGTTTCTCTTGTAGAGCTAATAAGATTATATTGTTGTTTTAAAATATGTAACATGCAAGTACACTCCTCTTTTATTTACATAGTAAGTAATTCTATATTTACGAGGAGTGAACCTTTTTATTATTTTTAATAAGCATATTAGATGTATTTCTTATTTGTTTCTGATAGATTAAACAAGGTGAAACTTTAATAAGTTGAACATTATTAGTTCATAATAAATTGTACATCAAGAAGGGGAACGATAAAATGAATAGACTAGTGGGTTTAAAACAATTTGAAATAACGCGCGGGGCGTTACTTAAATTTATGGAAACGTTAGATGATAAAACTGCGGATACGCAGCCAGAGGGTTTTAACAATACAATTCGTTGGCATATCGGTCACGTGTTAACAGCAGCAGAAGTTTTCATGTTTGGAAAAGAATTCAAACAATTACCAACTGAATATCCAGGTATGTTTGGGTATGGATCACGACCATCTAAATGGAAAACAGAAGGACCATCGTTAGAAGTGTTAACGGCTCAATTAAAAGAACAAGCAAAACGTATTAACGAAATTCCAGCAGAAGCATTTGAAAATAAACTGCCAGAGCCATTCCTAGGATTGGAAACAGTAGGGGAGCTTTACGGTATGATGCTTTATCATGAAGCTGATCATATTGGGCAAATGAAAGCGATGGAACGTATTATGAAAGCTCTTTAGTCTTAATTGCATATAACAAGCGATACAGTTGTAATGTTAAATAATATATACAAAAAAGGTAGATAAATTATTATCTACCTTTTTTGTATAACTTCTTGAAGGATTAGGGATTATCATCGTGGTGCTGATGAAGAAGGATAAGAGAATTTTATAATTTTTATGGTGTGATTATTAATTGTAGTATTCCTAAATATGGAATATACGTATAATAATAGAGAAGAACTAGAAATAGGGGTGAATACTATGATTACATTAGAGCAAAAGTTGGAGCAATATAAACATACATATGTACAGTTAAAGGGAGAACTAAAATGGAAAACGAGTGATTCTCGAACAGGAATGATGATTGCTGCTATGTATGCAGGTAGTGATAAATTGTTTGATCTCGGACATTTTTTAGAAATTAGTAGTTATATTAAGAATCAGGTAGGGATGTTTTCATACTTAAAGTCTTATCATCGTTTTGTAGTGGCCGCAACATTAGATATTCACTTTACAGATTACAAGGAAGCTTTTCGGACGTTTTTAGATTTATATGAACAATTGGTCACTGGTGGCTTTAGCCGGAGTATATTTACTTATCTCGCAGCAGCTGTGCTTTTAACAGAAGAAAATGAACAGCATGGCACACATATTCAGCGTTCGATGCAAGTATATAAACGCATGAAAAAGGATCACCTCTTTCTTACAAGTACAAATGATTATCCACTCGCAGTTTTATTAGCAGGACAATCAGAGCATGTAGAAACACTTATGGACCGAGTGGAACGTCTTTATCAGAAACTAGCGACAGCTGGTTTGCGTAAAGGGAATGATCTTCAATTTTTGAGTCATATTCTTTCACTAAAGAAGGATGTCAGGGAAGAACTATTAGTTGCAAAATGTACAAATATATGGAATTTGTTAAAGCAAGAAAAGATAAAAGTAAAACAGATGCATTACCCAGCTATCGGGCTACTAGCGTTACTCGAGGACGGAGAAAAAGAGATTCATTCTATTCGAGCATTTATTGAAAAATTGCAGGGGGATAAATTGTTCCGTTGGCATACAGATACAAATATTCTTATTGCTATTCAACTGTTCGTAAGTCAGAAAGGTGAGGAAAGTAAAGCTACTAACACAGGTTTACAAACAATGATAGAAGTCCTCATACAAGCACAACAGGCAGCCATGATGGCAACGATTGCCGCTTCATCTGCAGCAACATCTTCAGCTAGTAGTAGTTCATAATGTGCAACTGCTTATGCCCTTGTAAAGTATAACTCCTTTAATAAGGTCGGTTTAAAAAATATTACTAAAAAAAGCCCATCACTTTCTAATGAGTGATGGGCTAACTGTTTTTACATAATCAGCATTATTTTTTTGATTCCTTCAAATGTTTGAGCTGCGTGACAATCATAATGCTAATAACAACGAGTAAAAACCATGAACTAATTTTGCTTAAGTGAACGAGACTCCATGCTTCCCGTTGATTTGGATATTGCCATGCTCCGAAAAATGTTGCGATGTTCTCTGCAATCCAAATGAAAAATCCGATAAGGAAAAAGGAGAGAACGAGTGGCATTTTATATGTAACGCCTCGTAATGAAAATTCTACAAATGTCCGAAAGAAAACGATGAATAAAAGTACAGTTAATACCCATCTAAAGTCATATAGAAAATGATGTGTAAAAAAATTAAAGTAAATCATTGCTCCTAAAGGTATTGCCAAAATAGCTTTTGGCCAATGATGCATTTGCAAATGCAATCTTCTCCACGCCTGGCATATGTAACTTGCAACACTTGCATACATAAAGCCACTATAAAGCGGAACTCCAAAAACTTTTGAATATGCCTCTTCCGGATAACTCCATGAACCGAAATGTATTTTATATATTTCTAGCAAGAGTCCGATGAGGTGGAAGATGGTAATTACTTTTAGTTCGTCTTTTGTTTCAAGACCAGTCTTGTACATAATCCACTGCATAAGAAGGCATACGATGAGTATGAAATCATAGCGGTATAATCCTGGGATTGAAACAATTTTTGAAAGGGCTAGTGTTAAGAAAATAATGACTGGGAATAAGCAAGATAATGCTTGTTCGTAAGTGAAATGTAGTAGTTGTTTTATATAGAACATTGTGTCACCTTCGATTTTTTATTTGAAAAATCAAAATAATCAATAAGTATACTACATTTAAAAAATAATCCAGTAGTCTATTTTGCATGTATTTGTAAGTTTTAGAAGGGAATTGTAATGAGTATTTTAATATTGTAGAAAAGTGAAAAAATAGTTTGCTATTTAAAAAAAGTGGGGATATAATATCTAAATGAAAATGATAATTATTATCAATAATAATTATAAATAAAAAATAATTACAAAAAACAACTGAATATAAAGGATGAAATGAAACATGTTACATAAGTCTACTGTACATGCTGGTAATAACCGCTGGATACATATTAAGTTCATATGTTTCATGAGCTTAACAATTTTATGTTTAATTGGATCTATATTTTTAGCCATTTCATTTGGTGCAAAGGATATTCATTTACAAACGGTGTGGACTGCGGTTTTGGATTACAATCCGAAATTAACGCAGCACCAAATTATTTATGAATTAAGGCTCCCGAGAGTAATTGGAGCAGCAGTTGTAGGGGCAGCTTTTGCGGTCGCTGGAGCGGTTATGCAAGGAGTAACACGAAATCCTTTAGCTGATGCAGGTGTACTTGGCATAAATGCAGGAGCGATGTTTGTAGTAGCACTTAGTTTTGCTTTTTTTCCGCATATGCCGTATTCCTATTTAATGATTGTTTCCTTTATTGGAGCAGTCTTAAGTACAGTACTTATTTTTGTTATTGGATCAGCAACATCAGGCGGGTTAACACCAATGAGGTTAACGATTGCTGGAGCGGTTATGGCAGCGCTTTTACATTCATTAAGTTCAGGTGTTGCGATTTATTATGATTTAAGCCAGGATTTAGCGTTTTGGTATGCTGGTGGTGTTGCAGGGGTTAAGTGGGAACACTTGAAATTTTTAGTCCCTATTATTCTTATAACGATTATTTTTGCAATAGTGTTAGGGAGATCTATTTCACTCATATCAATGGGGGATGATGTTGCTACAAATTTAGGAGTGAAAACGAACCGAACGAGAATACTAGGGATGATTATAGTAGTTATTCTAGCAGGTGTTTCTGTTTCAGCTGTTGGTTCTATTGGATTTGTAGGACTAGTTATCCCGCACATTGCTAGAAAATTAGTTGGTGTGAATTATAGACTCATTATTCCTATGTCAGCATTATTAGGAGCTATGTTATTAGTTGTAGCTGACCTAGGAGCTAGAACAGTAAATCCTCCTAAGGAACTTGCGATAGGGATTATGGTAGCTCTTGTTGGAGTTCCGTTCTTCCTCTATATAGCACGTAAAGTTGGGAGGGAGTTATAAGTGAAAGATCTTTTTAACACGGATAAAAAGAGAGCTATTACTGTAACTACAATATTCGGATGTGTAAGTATCGCTGTAATTTTAATCAGTCTAAATACAGGGACACTGAGTATAGAGCCACTTAAAGTAATTCAAACACTTTTTGGTTATGGTGATTTTGAGAGCGCAACCGTGCTATATGATTATCGTATGCCAAGAATTATAATCACAATGTTAGCCGGTATTGGCCTTGGGATTTCCGGTGCGATTTTGCAAGGATTATCCCGTAATGCACTTGCAGACCCTGGTATTCTTGGACTGCATTCAGGTGCATCTTTCGGGCTAATTATATTCGTTACATTCTTTCATTCTATTAATGAAAGTGCATCTATTTTAATACCGTTATTTACATTTGGCGGAGGAGTATTAGCTGCATTTCTTATTATTTTACTTGCGAGTGATCGGTCAAATGGTTTACTTCCCATTAGACTTATTCTCGTTGGTATTGCAGTTTCAGCTGGTTTTAGTGCAATTTCGTTATTTTTCTCTCTCAAGTTAAATGATGAGACGTATACATTCGCTTCTAGATGGCTAGTTGGTAACGTGTGGGGAAGGGATTGGATTCATGTCCTTGCATTATTACCTTGGATTTTCATACTAACCCCTTATGCGTGGCTAAAATCTAAAACGTTAAATGCATTGTCACTAGGTGATAGTGTAGCGGCAGGACTTGGTGTTTCTGTTCAAAAAGAACGGTTATTACTTTTAGCTACAGCGGTTGGATTATCTTGCGCAAGTGTATCGATGGCAGGAGGGATTGGTTTTATCGGTTTAGTTGCTCCGCATATCGCAAGGAAGTTAGTAGGTACTACATATCAACACTTTCTTCCTTTAGCTGGCATTATCGGAATAATTATTTTAGTGCTAGCAGATGCGATAGGTCGTTCTATATTTGAGCCAAACTCTATTCCAGCTGGTGTAGTAGTGGCGGCATTAGGAGCACCGTATTTTCTTTATTTACTTACAAAAACAAAATAAATACTTCAAAGAGGAGAACATATGAAAAAGAAACTTACTATTTTATTTAGCATGATGTGTATTTTAGTATTAGCAGCATGTGGTCAAACGAAAGCTAATGAAGAGGCAACGAAAAAAACGGAAAAAAGTAATGATCCAAAAATCGCCTCTATGTCCATTCATTTAACAAATAATTTACTTGCATTAGGAATTACACCAGTAGGTTCTGTTATTGGCGGAGATTTAAAAGATTTCTTACCGCACGCAAAAGAGCAGTTGAAAGATACGAAGAAACTTGGTGTTGTAACAGATCCGAATATGGAAGCGTTACTTCAATTGAAGCCAACTGACATTTATGTGGATGAAAAATACGCGGGCAAAGATTTAGCGAAATACGAAAAAATTGCAAAAACACATTCTTTCAATTTAGATGAAGGTACGTGGAGAGATCATTTAAAACAAGTTGGTAAACTTGTAAACCGTGAGAAAGAAGCAGATAAATATATTCAAGATTACGAAGAGCAATCAAAACGAGTAAAAAGTTTAATAGATAAAGAGCTAGGTAATAACGAAAAAGTAATGGCAATTCGCGTTACTGCAAAAGAATTACGTGTATTTAGTACAAAAAGACCGATGGGACCAATTTTATTCCAAGACTTAGGATTACAACCTGCAAATGGTGTAGAGAAAATTGATGGAAACCGTCCTTTCGAAGTCATTTCACAAGAAGTATTACCTGACTTTGATGCAGATGCTATTTTCGTTGTCGTTAACAGAGATGATAAAGCGAAAGCTGCATTTAAACAACTTCAAGAAACACCAATTTGGAAAGACTTAAAAGCTGTTAAAGGTAAGCACGTATACATTATTAATGACCAACCATGGCTTGACTATTCTGCTTTAGGTAACAAAATGGCAATGGATGAAGCGGAGAAAATGTTTACGAAATAATATAGTTTCGCTATTAGGAAAGGCCCTCTAAATTTGGAGGGCTTTTTATTATTGTTAGAATAAACGAAAAATTATACAATGAAGTTAATTTCGTGTAGAGGAGATGTGCCAATGTCAGCGCTTATTGTAAGTATCCCGTGTATAAAGCAGTTTATAGAATAAGGGGATAAATAGGCTAATAATTATCCCTGTTATTAAAAAAGGGGGAGTTTGAAATGACAATGAATCTTTTTCAAAATAAAACGATTAAATTATCAGCTATTAGAGAAGCAGATGCTGAAGTAATGGCTATGTGGCAAGAAGATAGTGAGTATTTAAGGAATGTAGATACAGATGTAGCATTCCCGCAATCGATACAAGAAATAGCAAGTGATGGGCTATTAAAGGGACGGAGATCGAATAGTGTTTCTTTCATGTTAAGGACAGTTCAAGATGATCGCTTAATTGGTTTTGTTGCAATTCATGGCATAGAGTGGAATAACAGAACGGGTTTATTAGCTATTGGTATAGGAGATGCGAATGATAGGGGGAAGGGATATGGAAGAGAAGCGATCTATCTTATCTTAAAATATGCTTTTTATGAATTGAATTTACACCGCGTCGGTCTTGATGTTATTTCTTATAATAAAGCTGCTATTGAGTTGTATAAAAAGATGGGTTTTCGGATGGAAGGCTGTATGAGAGAAGCGGTTCAAAGAGATGGGAAGTATTTTGATCGTATCATTATGGGGATATTGCGGGATGAATGGATAGAGCTGCAAGGTTAGAAAGTACATTCGAAATTATATATGTAGTATGCAGGAGATATAATGATAATTGGCGAATTTTTACAATGTACTGATTGAACTTATAAGGAGTCATGAAAAATGAATTTAGAAAAAAGTAAACCAGTAAATGAAGAGGTCGCTGAATTAAAGGAATTAATTAAAGAATTACACGGAAGTGTACATCAACTGCAAAGCGAAGTGCAGCAATTAAGGCATGAAAGACCGGTTGTTGAAGTAAGAAAAGGTGTTCAATTATCACCAGCAATCGTTGGACAAATTGGTGGTATGATATTGGGTGGATTAGCAATTATCGGTATATTTTGGTGATAAAAAAAGGTTTGCAGCACGATGCTGCAAACCTTTTGTATTTGACGATATAATTTCATGCAATACAACTTTTACATTAAATAACGTAAATATATATAAGCATGTGATAACAAGAGTGCAACAATAGTTAATGGTAAACCAATTTTTAAGAAGTCCATATAAGAGAAAGCATGTCCTTCACGTTTTGCAATACCAGCAACGACTACGTTTGCAGATGCTCCGATTAGCGTTCCATTTCCTCCTAAGCAAGCTCCAAGAGATAACGCCCACCATAGTACTTCGATTTGCGGAGAATCGACAGATAGTCCGAGTCCTGTAGCTAAGTCTTGAATAAGAGGAATCATCGTTGCGACAAATGGGATGTTGTCGATTGTCGCAGATGCGATGCCAGATACCCATAAAATAAGTATAGATGCAAATCCGATGTCACCGTTTGTTACGTCGATTACTTCTTTTGCAAGTGAAGAGATAAGTCCGATATCAATTAACCCGCCAACGAGAACAAATAATCCGGCGAAGAAGAAAATGGTTACCCATTCAACGTGGGCAAATACATCTTCAATATCATGTTCTTTCACACCGATTAACATAAGAAGTGTAGCGCCTGTCATCGCGATAACAGCAGCGTCTACATGAATAATCGAATGAAGTACGAAGCCTAAAATAGTTAGTCCTAAAATCGAAATAGATTTTAAAAGGAGGCTTTGATCTTTAATGTAATCTTTTTCGTTTAATGCCATTAGTTTTTCGATTTGTTCAGGTGTTGTTTTTAGTTTGTTACGATACATGAAGTAAATAATGCCAAGTGTCACGATAGAAATAATAATTACGATTGGAGCTAAGTTAAGTAAAAAGGCGTTAAAGTCTAAATGCTTGTTTGCTGATCCAATCATAATATTAGGTGGATCACCGATTAATGTTGCTGTTCCGCCTATATTTGAAAACAGCACTTCTGAAATCAAATAAGGCACAGGATTTACTTTTAAAATACGTGTAATGGATAATGTAACAGGAACGATTAATAAAACAGTCGTTACATTGTCCAAAAATGCTGATCCGACAGCAGTTAATAGGGATAGTAATAATAAAATGCGAATCGGTTTTCCGCCAGCTGCTTTTGCCGCTTTAATGGCCACAAATTCAAAGACGCCTGATTGACTCGTAATATGTACGAGAATCATCATCCCAATTAAAAGGGTAATCGTTTCCCATTGAATATGTGATGTGAAAGCAGTATGTAAATCTACAACTCCAAAAATAATCATAATAGCAGCACCGAATAGTGCGATTACAGCACGATTCAATTTCTCAGAAATAATAAATCCGTACGTGATTAAAAATACGGCAATTGCAAAATAATATTGCCAATTTGCTACTTCATGTGCTGACTGTTCCAATCATGTCACCTTCTTTAAATTATGTATTCAATTGTCGAAATGTATCTCGCTGCAATAATACGGGATAAAATATATTGTAGCAAATTCAAAAAAGAAAGAAAACTATTTAACAAAGTGAAGGAAAAAATGTATTTTTTACATATCATATAAAAAATATAAAAAACACAGTGCAAATTATTAGGAAAAGTGAGCGTTGTCCTCTAATATAGAGATAGCAATTTACATTATTTTTGCGTAAAATGGTTTAAAGAGGTGAATTCCGATGGAAATAGTAAAAGATAGTTCTCTTATTCAAAATGAAATTGAACGTTTTGTAAATAAAGATGTATATATTCATTTAGAAACGACAAACGGAGCGTATGCATCACACATAAATGAAAAGATGATGACAGTTGGTGCTTTCATTCGAAATGCAATTATCCGTTTTGAACGCGGGAAGATAACTGGAACAAATCCATACCGAGTTGGTCTGAAAATGGATCACGGTTGGGTATATGCTGAAGGTATTACGCACTGGGAAGTAGACGATCAAGAGCGTTTATTACTGGCTGGACATGATAATTTAGGTCGCTTAGCAGTTGCACTTGAGTTAAGCTTAACACCATTTAAGTAAGAAGGAGGGAAACTTATGGAGAGACATGTACTTGTTGTATTTCCGCATCCAGATGATGAAGCATATGCTGCGGGAGGAACAATTCGCTTATTAACAGATCAAGGAGTACCTGTAACATATGCATGTGGTACTCTAGGACAAATGGGACGTAACATGGGTAAGAACGTATTCGCTAACCGTGAAACGATTCCAAATATCCGTGAGAAAGAATTGAAAGATGCTTGTGAAGCGATGGGCATTAAAGATTTAAGAATGCTTGGCTTCCATGATAAAACGTTAGAATTTGAAGATGTTGATTTCGTTGCTGACAAAATTGAAGCAATCATTCAAGAAGTAAATCCATCTCGAATTATTACATTTTATCCAGAGCACGGTGTACATCCAGATCATAATGCATTTGGCCGCGCTGTCGTTCGCGCTGTATCACGTATGCCAAAAGAAGAGCGCCCAGTTATCCATGCTGTTGCGATTACGAAAAATCGTGAAGCAGTATTAGGAGAACCGGATGTTGTAAATAACATTAGTGAAGTATTTGATCATAAATTAACTGCATTAGGTGCGCACCGTTCACAAACAGAAGCAATGCTTGAAGACACGCATGCAAAAATAAAAAACAAAGATGCAGCAACATTAAAATGGCTGCAACTTGAACAGTTTTGGACTTATAAATGGGAGTAGGCTAGAAGGATACCTTCTAGTTGCTCTTACATAGAAAAAGCGCCGTCACTTGTGATGGTGCTTTTTCTTGTTGAAGACTATATATTTCTTAGGGTGCTTCAAAAATTTTAAATTAACGTGCAGTATAGCCTCCATCAACAAGAAGTGTTGTACCGTTAACAAAACTAGCATCATCACTTGCTAAAAACAAGACAGCTTTAGCGACTTCTTCTGGTGTTCCAAGTCTGCCTTGTGGATGAAGTGAAGCTAAATATTCTTTTTGTTGAGGATTAACACTACCTAGTAAAGGGGTGTCAATATAACCAGGGCACACCGCATTAATACGTATTCCATATTTAGCGTAGGCAGTACATAAATTTTGAGTTAATAGTTTCACACCACCTTTTGCAGAGGAGTATGCTGTTGGGGTAGGTAATGAAACAAAACTATGAATCGAACCAGCGTTAACGATGACACCACCTGTACCTTGTTTAAGAAATTGTTCAATCGAATATTTATCAGAAAGGAATACCCCAGACAAATTAATATCAATAGTTCTTTTCCACTTTTCATAGGATAATTCGTTTGCCGGTGCATCATCAGCAACGCCGGCATTTGCATACATAATATCTAATTTACCGTATGTACTTACTGTCTCATGAATTAGCTGTTTAATATCTGCCTCATTTGTTACATCGGTTTTAATAAATAACGTATTGTATCCATGTGCATTCAATTCATCTGATAGTTCTTTTCCACGTTCAGAAAAATCAGCAATAACTACTTTTGCACCTTCTTTGATAAAAAGACGAACAGTAGATTCGCCAATTCCACTTGCACCACCAGTTATGATTGCTACTTTGTCTTTTAATTTCATATAAACCTCTCCATTCATTAATGAATTTAAGTCGAATTTTTAAATCAGGTTATATCATTATTAACCTTAAATAGTAAGTAGATAGAAGAAACAGTTTGCGTTTACTTAATTGTGAGAGTGCTATTTTTTTATTGTAATTTTTTATACAGTGATGGAAGAAAATATTAATTAGGTCAATTTTATCATCAGATTGAATATTCAGTAAAGTATTCTTGAATAGAGTGAGTGCTGAAGTTAAACTACTAATTTACATAGATAGAACGAGAGAGACTACATATAGTTGCTCTTTTTATTTTATTAATTAACAAATTTTCAAACTTGCTGATGATGTAGTGGACTTAAATAAGTCACTTGTTTTTAAATTGAATCAAAAATAAAAAACAGTAAAAATAAAACGCTTAATAATAATTATTTATTGAAAAACAATAAAAAAATGATATTATCAAATTGAAAATTAGTAAGAGAGGTGTTTTTTATAAAATGTAAAACGAATGTTATGTATTAAAAAGAAATTGATGTAAATTAGATAAATTATATATATTAATAGAGAAATAAGAAAAGGGAGTTAGAGCATGATTAATAAAACAGTAAAGAAAGTTATCTTGATTGCAGGTGGTTTGTATATTACATATTTAGTAGGTGTAGTTATTTTAGCGGAATCTATACCGTATCCTACATCTCAACAACTTAAAGAAGCCGAAAGAGTAGTTGAACGCTATGTAGGTGAAAATAATGGAGTAAAAATGATAAATACATCTAGCAGCTTCACGGCTGAGATGTTCAATCATACAATTCATATTGAAGGAAATTCAAAAGAAAATCCGGAACAATTATATCGAATGAATTTAGATCAAGTTTCTAATGAAAGTGAAAAAATAACCGAAAAATCGATAAATACAGTTTGTAAATCAAATGATGGAGGAAAGAATTTTACGTGTGCTGATACTGAATAGCTAAAAGTAGGATCCGTAGCAGCATAGTAACAGTTGATAACCATTACTCTAGTTAAATAGGAAAAAGCCTCGCAGGGGGGCGAGGCTTTAAACAGGGTATTAAAAATTATCGATTCATTAAGAATAACTTCTTTTGAATAAGCTAATTTTAGCATGATAACTCATCTATATGTGTTACGAATTTATGAACAAAAAATCAATGATAAAAATACAGAAAAGACAATAATTTATTTGGAATCTGTATCATTACATAAAGTTTGAGTGAAAAAGAAAGTATACTTTTGTATTGAGGAATAAAGATATAGTCTGCCTACGGAAATAGGCAGGCTATTTTTTTATAAAGAAAAGACAACTTGAGGTAGAGTCCGTGTTAAGAAATAAGATCGTTCAAAAGATAAAGATATTGTATTGAAACACGTCATTATTCGTGGAATAAGTTATATTTTTGATAAAAAATCTTTAAAAAGCATTATAATCCCTAGAAGAGATAAGACTTCAATTGAAAACCAAAATACACTTTTTTGAGGTTTTTTAAACTCCATTAGTATGGAGAAAAATAAAAAGATAGCAATGAGAAATATAATTAAGAGACGAAGTATATCAAACATAAATAGCACTCCTAATAGTTAATTTGTTTTACTATATAGTTATTTCCAATATTACAGAATGTAAGAAGCAACTTATCAATATTAAAGCAAAAAGTTCTCAGAAGCTATGAATTAAAAATAAAAATTTTTTTGAATCACTGAGCACAGGGGGATTATCTATTAATTAGCTTGGTGATTGAAAGAGTAATTTTTTAATCTCTTAAATGTCCGATTGGTTTAACTAAATAATCAGCGGGGAATGGACAAACCACCTACTGATTAGAATTTCACTTTATTTGTTTTCTTTTTTATCTAAATCCTTAGAATTGATATTTAGTAGTGATTTATAAGAAACATATATTTTGAATTATTTAATAGAATAATATATATTTATATTGATTTAGTGATTTTAGTTTGTTAAAAATGGGGAAATCGATATGAAGGTTAAATTTGCCGTAATAAAAGATGAGAATTTTGATTGTAGTTTATTGGAAACAAAATTATTGAAAACTTTTAAAGAAGTAGATTGTGAAGCAGATATTGTAAAGGTTAAGGATGAAATTTTTGAAAACAATGATGTACAAACGCATTTATCAGAAATAACCATACATGTTACTGGAAAAAATATCGGATATAGATCTGTTTCAGCCAGTATATTTATTGTTCTAGAGAGTTTATCAATACAGCTATTTCATATTCATATTAGTATACTTTAAACAGTTCAAAAAGTGGATTTATATTGCGTTGTAAATATGAAAATGGTGATGAAAACAATAGAAATTATCGTATGTGCTCCCGAATGTTGGATTGCACTTTGTTTGTTGTTAAATAAGCAAGGGGTCCCTTTTTAAATTTTAATCTATCTTAACGCTAATTTATAAATAGAAGAATGGAAACATGTGAGTAATTCAATTAGATTGTACAAAAAATTTGGTACGCGGATATACGCAATGTATTCACAGGTAAGAGGGTTGTCTCATAATATATATAGATTTTTCTATTAAGATGAACAGAGGGTGTGAATATATGGAAGATGTTTACGCTAAAATTGACAGTCTCAAGGCGGAGCAAAAAGAAATGATGAGAGACATTCGAAATTTAGAAACGCGTACTACTATTAATGAGAAAGATATAGCAACAATCAATAAGCAATTAGAAAAAATAAGTACAAACACTACTTGGATTTTGCGAATTATTATTAGTGCGATAATAATGTCAGTTTTAGGATTGATATTAAAAGGGATGATTTAAAAGAAAGAGGGGAGCTCCCTCTTTCTTTTATGTAAATGAGAAACTATAAATTTTCCGTTTCCTTTTCGTCTGCATACTTATCCTCTAAGGAAATTAATAGAGGGATTGATATAGTTACAAGAATGATTAAAGTGGTGATAAAAGATTTAGAAAGAGAAAAAGAACCTTCAATTAAAGGTGATAAAAACTTGAATGAAAGTATACTTGTTATGAAGGAAATTACTAAAAAGCTCAAAAGAGATATATTTTTATTCTTTATAGATGTCTCTATAAAGTCTTTAACACAGGTTATTACGACAAATATAGTTAATATGATAAGAGAAACAAAATAATGTGTTAAATTCGTCATACTAATAGTAGGATCGTCTATTATGTAAGCAAGTAACTTAGATACTAATATTCCTCCAAACAATAAAATAATAAAAGCAAGTAATCCTTCCGATATATAAGTGCTTAAATTGTTTTTCTTGTCAAAGAGTTTATAGTTTAGAGTAGATTGGGTTATTTGAATTAGGAATAGGGTAATAATCCATACATAATATACAAATGGTAATTCTCCTGAGAATAGAGAAATTAGAAAGTTGACTACTGTCCTTAAAATTTCAATCATTACGAAAGTCCTCCTACTTGTTCAGCTTTATGACATTAGGAATATATGAGTATATCATTTTATAATTACGTTTACAGATTCAAACTATTTCTAATTATTCCATAATAAGGTGGTTATATCAAGTAGTTATCTTCTATGGCGTGTATTAGTTGTTCACTAATATAAAAAGAACATTTGAACGTTAATACTAGAAAAATAAAAGTAATATGTAATATAATTGAAAAAGTATATTTAAAAATCGATGTTAATATTACCCTCCTATAAGTATTAACATACGTAATTGAGGTGTTTTCTTTGTTGTTTTATGACCGGATTTCTATAATGGCCCCTCCTGTTCCGTAGCTAAGGAAAGTCTTTTTATTTCTGGGATTTTCAAAGTTATAGGAGGGTATGAAAAATGAAAAAAGTCTCAGTACCATCACTTTTGTTAATGATTGTTCTTGTCGCATTTCCGCAAATTAGTGAAACGATTTACACACCGTCTTTACCGGACATTTCAAAGGCGTTACATGTAAGTAATAATGAGGTGCAGTTAACGCTTAGTGTGTATTTTGCTGGATTTGCTTTAGGTGTATTTTTTATTGGATGGCTATCAGATATAATTGGCCGTCGCCCAGCAATGTTATTTGGAATTGTAATATATGGCGCTGGGAGTTTCTTATGCTATATTGCAAATTCCATTGAAGTTTTATTGGTAAGTCGTTTTATTCAAGCGTTTGGAGCAAGTGCAGGATCCGTGGTTACACAAACGATTCTTCGGGAAAGTGTAGAAGGGCATAAGCGGCATGTTATGTTTGCTCAAATCTCGGCAGTCATTGCTTTTACACCAGCGATAGGACCGTTAATTGGTGGCTTTCTTGATCAAATGTTTGGATTTAAAATAGTATTTTTAAGTTTAGTAGTTATGAGTATCGGTATTTTTCTGTATACGTTTGTTTCTCTTCCTGAAACAAAAACGGGCTCAGTAACGAATAAAATAAATGTATTTTCAGTCTTGAAGAGGTTAATTACAAATCCGAAAGTGGTAACATATGGGCTGTTAATTGGAGGAGCAAATGGTGTTTTATTTAGCTATTATGCAGAAGCGCCGTTTATCTTTATTGAATATTTTCAATTATCGCCTAGTATGTATGGATTTCTAGGAATTGTTGTTGCATCTGCTTCTATTGTTGGAGCGAAAATTTCAAAACGTTTACTTGCTACTTATAAACCAGAGAAAATTATATATATCGGTTGTCTCGTAATGACAGGAGGAGCTATCCTTTTATCTGTTATTACGTTTGTGGGATCAAATCCGAATGTAATATATATGGTTGTATTTTTAATAGCGATGTTTATATTGCTATTAGGAATTGGAGTAGCATTACCTAATTGTTTAAGTTTAGCGTTAGTAGATTTTCAAGATGTCATTGGTACAGCTGGAGCGTTGTTTAGCTTAGGATACTATGTAATTGTAACGATGACAATTTGGGGAATGAGTCAATTGCATACGGGCTCGTTACTGGTGATGCCACTTTATTTTCTAGTTATTGTAGTTATAATGGCAGTGTTTACTAGGATATTTATCTTTGGTAAGCAAACTTCGAAATCGATTTAAATATGAAATTGTAAAAGAGTCTCATTTTTTAATGAGACTCTTTTATATTTTGGCTGGGGTAAAGAAGTTAGTAGTTTATTAATATATTAAATTTCTCATTGGTATATAAATCGAATGTGTGGGAAATTACGTTATCAACTATAAAGGTTGAAGTATTTGACATATGAAACCGAGAAAGAAATGCTCTCCTCTGTTATTTATATTGTAATAATATACATGCCGGAATCATATTGAATAGATGTATTTTATTGTTAATTTAGTTAAAAATTAATCAGACTTATGTATAATAATTTATTGAAAAAATAATTGAATTTTTCAGATTAATGAATTAATATAAGGTAAGTAATTTTAAGATTTATAGAATATTGGAAGATGAAAGGTTTTGAGAATTTTATTAGGAGCGCAAAACGATTTTAGGATAGCTTTAAAGCTAGTGTAAAATGACGTTTGCTTCATCATTTTCAGAGCCGAAAGGAATTAGGCGAAAGCATCTTGTTTTAAAATGCGGCTATGAATCATCTAAGAGGGGGAAGTGAAGTGGCAAACAAAGAATTGAAAAGGGGTTTAGAAGCACGTCATATTCAAATGATTGCTTTAGGCGGAACGATTGGTGTTGGTTTGTTTATGGGGTCAGCCAGCACAATTAAATGGACAGGTCCGTCAGTAATGCTTGCTTATGCAATTGCAGGTATTTTCATCTTCTTCATCATGCGTGCCATGGGAGAAATGTTGTATATGGAGCCAAGTACAGGCTCATTTGCGACGTTCGGTCATAAGTATATTCATCCGCTAGCTGGTTATATGACAGCTTGGAGTAACTGGTTCCAGTGGGTTATCGTTGGGATGTCAGAAATTATCGCGGTTGGAGCGTATATGCAATATTGGTTCCCGGACTTACCAGCTTGGATACCAGGTATAATCGCAATGGTCATTCTTGGCGCAGCTAACTTAATTTCTGTTAAGTCATTTGGTGAATTTGAATTTTGGTTTGCGATGATTAAAATCGTTACGATTCTATTAATGATTATTGCGGGATTTGGTCTTATTTTCTTTGGAATTGGTAACGGTGGAGAAGCGATTGGCATATCTAATCTTTGGTCAAATGGCGGTTTCTTTACAGGTGGTTTTTCAGGATTCTTCTTTGCATTATCACTTGTAGTTGGAGCGTATCAAGGTGTGGAATTAATCGGAATTACTGCTGGCGAAGCGAAAAATCCGAAGAAGACACTTACAAGAGCGATTCAAAGTACAATTTGGCGTATTTTAATATTCTATATTGGTGCTATTTTTGTTATTGTAACTGTATATCCGTGGGATCAATTAAGTACAATTGGTAGCCCGTTCGTAGCGACTTTTGCGAAAGTTGGTATTACGGCAGCAGCTGGACTTATTAACTTCGTTGTAATTACAGCGGCAATGTCTGGTTGTAATAGTGGTATTTATAGTGCTGGACGTATGCTTTATACGTTAGGTGTAAATGGACAAGCACCGAAATATTTCACGAAACTTTCTGGAAATGGTGTACCTTTATTCGGTACAGTTGGCGTAATTATCGGTCTGGCGGTTGGTGTTGTTTTAAGTTACATCGCACCGAAAAATTTATTCGTATATGTATATAGCGCGAGTGTACTCCCTGGTATGGTACCATGGTTTGTCATTTTAATTAGTCAAATTAATTTTAGAAAAGAAAAGGGAGCAGAGATGAAAGATCATCCGTTCAAAATGCCATTTGCTCCTGTAACAAACTATTTAACGATTGCCTTTTTAATTATGGTATTAATCGGAATGTGGTTTAACGATGATACTCGTATTTCATTAGTTGTAGGTATTATTTTCTTAGCTATCGTTACAATTAGTTTCTATGCTTTTGGAATAGGAAAGCGAGCTCCGTTAGACGTTCAAAATAATAAAGAGATTTCAAGTAAATAAAGAAAAGGCTGTTCATCTGGAACAGCCTTTTCATATTGTTGCTATTTGTCGATAAATCGATATAATTTGATTTGTGATAGATATATTTGAAAAATCGTTGATATATTGTACGTTATGATAGATATATTCGAAAAATCGTTAATATAATTTCACATACTATCTGTCACTATCATGATTAAAATTTCTCTAATACGATTTTCCCAATGGTGTGCCCGCTTTCAAGTAGTGCATGTGCTTTCTTTAAGTTTTCAGCGTTAATCGGTGTTAATGTTTCATTTAAAGTAAGAATTCTTTACTTCTATATTATAGATGGTGGAATACTGCTATGTAAAAAAATACCCTCTTTTTTATGCAAGCTGTACTGATAGTCTAGAAGGAGTTTATTTCTAAAAAGAAGAATTTTTTAATGTATTACTTTATCCAAAACTAAATGTAAAGGTGGATACATAATGACAGTAAAGAAACTTTATTTCATCCCAGCAGGTCGTTGCATGTTGGACCATGCGTCTGTTAACAGTACGTTAACACCGGGGAAACTATTAAACTTGCCGGTTTGGTGTTATCTTTTGGAGACGAAAGAAGGTCCTATTTTAGTAGACACTGGTATGCCAGAAAGTGCAGTTAATAATGAAGGGCTTTTTAACGGTACATTTGTTGAGGGACAGATTTTACCGAAAATGACTGAAGAAGATAGAATTGTCAATATTTTAAAGCGTGTAGGGTATGATCCAGAAGACCTTCTATATATTATTAGTTCTCACTTACATTTTGATCATGCAGGAGGAAACGGTGCTTTTACAAATACACCGATTATTGTGCAGCGAACGGAATATGAGGCAGCACTTCATAGAGAAGAATATATGAAAGAATGTATATTACCGCATTTGAACTACAAAATTATTGAAGGGGATTATGAAGTGGTACCCGGTGTTCAATTACTGTATACGCCAGGGCATTCTCCAGGCCATCAGTCGTTATTCATTGAGACGGAGCAATCCGGTTCAGTTTTATTAACAATTGATGCATCGTACACGAAAGAAAATTTTGAAGATGAAGTGCCGTTCGCAGGATTTGATCCAGAATTAGCTTTATCTTCAATTAAACGTTTAAAAGAAGTTGTGACGAAAGAGAAGCCAATTATTTTCTTTGGTCATGATATAGAACAGGAAAAGGGTTGTAGAGTGTTCCCGGAGTATATATAGTGCAAAAAGTCATGAGTTCGCGTGCTCATGACTTTTTCGTTTAAATAATTTTTTTAAATAAATTATAAACTTTTTTTGAACTATCTTCGTTTAACTGATAGTACGTAAGGTTTACATCATCAGGAGTATCTTGCTGAGCAATCATCACTTCGCTGCTGTGATGATCAACTACCCATATGAAATATTTTTTATAAGTTCCATCCTCGAAAGTAATCCACATATCACAATCTATTAAGTCTGATCCTTCTTCATCTAATGTTAATTTCCCTTTTTTTGCGGTATTCATACTGTTAATAAACGTTTTTAATTCATCTGTTTTTGTGAGAAAGATATCCTGTTTTGTTTTAATTGATTCTACATGTATATCTTTTATTTCCTGTTTTCCTAAAAAAACAGGGGGCTCATTTGGATCTCGCGAGCTTGAAATAATAGTAGCTTTCTTTTTCGGTTTATTTGCAGTATAGAGATCTTGAATAGATTTTCCCGAGTTTATAAACCATGCAATTCCAGAAATAATTAATACGCTACCTAGCAATAAAATAATTTTTTTAATAGGATTTTCTCCTCTCTATTACTTCGTGTGAAGAGCTTTTCTATTAATATATGATAGGTAAGCGTAAAGTATTATAGTTGAACTTGGTTATGCTTCACAGTTTTTATCGGGCGATCTATGAGTAAATTGTAAGTGAGCCCAATTAATACGAAAATGCCACCGATAACTTTACCAATTGAGAGTTCATTTGTCAGGAAGAAATCAATAATAGTCCCCGCAAATAATTGTCCGATAAAGATGAGTAATGTTAAATAAAAGGCTGATATTTTAGGAGTAATATAGTTGGATAATGAAATAACGATAACTCCTACTAATCCGCCTAAGTATACGTCGATAGGAATAGATTGCAACTTATGAATAGGGATATACAATGAATCTGAACTGAAAATTAAAAATAACATAGAGAAAAATAATCCAGTAATATAATTGAAAAACGTGCCTTCCCAGTTTCCAATTTCCTTTGCTAAATTCGCGTTAATAATTCTAGCAACAACGATAGAAACACCAGCTAAAATAGCGATCGTAATATATAACATTTTCTTGCCCCCATTAATAAATTGTCATGATTATAATTCCAGAAGAGATGAAACATAATCCAATTAGTTTTTTCTTTTCAAACTTTGCAACTTTCATTCCTAATAAGCCGAAATGATCAATAATAATGGAAGCAATGGATTGGCCGAGTAAACTTAATGCGATCGTAATAGAGGCACCAAGGACGGAGAAACTTATATTGTTAAAAAGAACAGTGAATACTCCAATCGCTCCAGCGCTATATAAAAAAAGCGGAATACTTTTATCGAAATGAATTTTATGTTTGTTTAAGATTAAAATGAAAATAACTGCAATTAAACCGACAAGGTGAATGACAACGCTTGCTGTGTACTTGCCAATTAACTCAGATAAAATCCCATTCAATGGAAGCATAACGGCGATGAGCACACCAATAAAGACAGAAAGAAAGTTATACAATGTAATATCCCCTTTGTATTTCATATTTGTAATGACTGTATCATGCTGAAATTGTGTATTGTTATGACATATGTCATAGTGGAAGAAGAAAATTTTGATTACAATGGGGATGAGTTGTAAAGGTGGGGAACTATGAAGAAAGTATGTAATTCTATTAAATTAGCAGAGTATATGAAGAAAAATAATATTGATTCATTTTTTAGTCATGATATGAAGCCATATATGGAACTTATATTTTTTAAAAAGAATGAGTTTATTTGTAGAGAAAATGAAGAGATAGATTATTTATATTTCTTTGTTGAAGGAAAAGCGAAAGCGTTTAACACATTAAGTAACGGGAAATCCGTATTACTGTGTTTTTATGATAGTTTGCAGTTACTTGGAGATGTGGAGTTAATTCATTCCCAAAGGATTACTTCAAATGTACAAGTAATGGCAGATTCATATTGTGTTGGTTTACCATTAGGAAAAGTGAGAAATCAGCTATTTCATGATGCGAAATTTTTAAGATGTATTTGTGGATCGTTAGCACATAAGTTAAATCGACTTTCAAAAAATAGTACAATTAATTTATTGTATCCGCTTGAAAATAGACTTGCGAGTTACATGTTAGCAGCAGGGGAACGAGCAGTTCAGCATGAAAATAGAATTGTATTTAGTGGGAATTTAACGGAAATAGCGGAATTGTTAGGAACGAGCTATCGGCATTTGTTGCGAACATTAAATATTTTTTGTGATAAAGAGATAATAAAGAAGAACGATGGATGCTATGAAGTAGTAAACGTGGATGTTTTGAGAGAATTGGCAGCAGATGTTTATAAATAGGAGGAGAGTATAAATGATAACACCTATATTTAGAATTTTTGATATTGAAAAAGCAAAACTATTTTACTTAGGTTTTTTAGGATTTAAACTGGATTGGGAACATCGGTATGAGGAAAATATGCCATTATATTTGCAAATTTCGTTACAGGATGCTGTGATACATTTATCAGAACATCATGGTGATGCCTCACCAGGTGGTGCGATTCGGATTAAAATAGATGATGTAAAGGATTATCATTCTGTATTATTAAGTAAAGAATATGCTTATTCGAAGCCGAATATAGAAAAAACACCTTGGGGTACAATTGAATTAACTGTAATTGATCCGTTTTCAAATAGAATTACACTATACGAGGAAAAATTGTAGAAATGGAATGAAGAGTAGTTCATAGAGCAGTGAACTGCTCTTTTTTATTTTGAGTAGATATTGAATTATATAAAAATAAAATGTTATGATTATGGAAACGTATGAATATATGAACAAGTATTCATACGTTTAAGAGAAGGAGGGATTAGAATGATAGACCTAATTATTATTGGAGCGGGTCAAGCTGGATTAACAATGGGATATTACTTGAAGCAAGAAGGGTATAATTTTTTATTACTTGAGGCAGGAAAACAAGTTGGTGATTCATGGAGAAATCGATATGATTCTTTGCAGCTTTTTACCCCAAGGTCTTACAGTAGCTTGCCGGGTATGGCGTTAATAGGTGAAAAAAATGAATTTCCATATAAAGATGAAATTGCAACTTATTTAGAAGAATATGCAAGACATTTTCAATTACCGGTACAATTACAAACGGAAGTTCTAAAAATAAAGAAAGAAAAAGAAATATTTGAATTACATACTCCTACAGAAGTTTTACAAACGAAAAAAGTTATTATCGCATCAGGTGCTTTTCAGCAACCGTTTATTCCCTCAGTTTCAGCAAATCTATCATCACATATTTTTCAAATACATTCATCACAATATAAATCACCATCACAAATTCCTAAGGAAAAAGTACTAGTAGTAGGTGGTGGGAATTCAGGAATGCAAATTGCAGTAGAACTGGCAAAGACTCATGAAGTTACGGTGTCTATTAGTCATCCTTTAACGTTTTTACCGTTACAACTTTTTGGAAAAAGTATTTTTAATCTGCTAGAAAAAGTGGGTTTATTGTACGCTGAAATAAATACAAAGAGGGGAAGATGGTTCCAGAAGAGAAAGGACCCTATTTTCGGTTTTGAAGGTAAGAAACTTATTCGTAATGGAGCAATCAAACTGCAAGAAAAAGTAGTAAGTGCATCAGGAAATAACATTATGTTTCAGAATGGTGATACTTATAGTGCAGAAAGCATTATATGGTCAACTGGTTTTGTTCAAAATTATAATTGGATTGAAATTGAACAGGCAGTGAATGAGAAAGGATTTCCTAATCATATAAAGGGAATCAGTCCAGTAAAAGGATTGTATTATATCGGTTTACCATGGCAATCTCAAAGGGGTTCCGCACTTATTTGTGGTGTAGGAAAGGATGCAGAGTATGTACTTTCTGAAATCAAAAAAATAGATCAGTAGCAATAACTACTGATCATCCATATGTACATGAATTAGGAGAGGTCAAACATTTATTAACTTTATTATAATAGATTTTTATAGAATTAAAAACTGAAAATTCAAATTTAATGTTGAGAAAGTTTTTTGTATCGAAATATATGAAAAAATAGGGATTTTTATTAAAACAGAAAAAGATATTTCTATTTTAGTAAATTATGATATAGTCTAAATAAGCGTGTTTTTCCATAAATGTAATTATTTTCATTGTAATTTTGTTTATATGAGGGAAGGAGAAGTAATTATGAAGTTTGATGATCAACGCTTACTAGGAGTCCGATTAGGTTCTGTACTTGTGACAGAGGAAAATCAATATTTAGTAATTAAGAAAAAAGATCATTATGCACTGTTAAATATACATAATTTAGAATGCACTCATGTTGAAGTGCAGTTAGAACATTTGGAAGAAATGTTGCGGGAAGATTTCCAAGAAAGTATAACGGAGATTATCGCACCAGAACATATAAAAATTGTTGCGAAAAATGTTATATAGATAAAGAAGCTGGAAGGAACAGCTTCTTTATTTTCATTATAAGGATAACGTTTTTACAACCTCACCAATGATCCCTTCCATTTGATGAACACCTAAATCGGAATTAGTCATAATAACAGCACCATTCCCGCAGTATGGATAACAAACCATCATACATTGAAATCCAACGCCCCATCCGAGTGAATAAATCTGTAATTCTTCATTAGAATCATCTAGAAAAACACCTAATCCAGTCCATTTTGAGCAACCTTGAGGAGAAATCATGTCTATTACTAATTTTTGAGAAAGTTTTAGTTTGCCCTTTCCTTGTAAGGAATGAATGATTTCAATAACTAAAGCTGATAAGTCAGTTGGTGTTGTCCAAATACCTGAAGCAGCTGCGAATGGATAAAATGGATACTTCTCATTTGTTACAGTTCTATCTTTATTATGTCCGCAAGCAAAAACATCGGTTTTATCTATGTCTTTTGGAGAAAAAAGTGTACTATTTTTCATTTGTAATGGCTGGAAGATGTGTTCTTCTAATAACTGACTAAATAATCTTCCTGTAATATCTTCTAGTAGTAGTTCGATTATACAAAAGTTTGCGTCTGAGTAGTGAAATTCACTTTCTGGTTTATAAGTTACCTCTATAGGTACGGGGCAATATAGTGTTTTACCGGAAAGGAGCTCAGACATATTAGGTAAGCCTTTTGCAGGTGTATAATGTTCAAAACTATTAGGTGGATCAATGAGTCCAGATTGATGGCTTAATAAGTTTCTCAAAGTGATGCTTTTTTGTGAAGTAAATAGATTAGTAGGAATGTTCCAAGATGTGAGTTTATCATTTACGTCTTCGTCTAAATGCAAGATTTCTTGATCTGATAACATTAGTACGAGCATTGTAGTGATGAATTTGCTGATAGAACAAGAATTAAAGAGAGAATTTGTAGTAACAGCTCTAGTTGTTCCAGCTTCAAGTGTTCCAAAGGCAGTCGCTTCATCTAGTTTGCCATTACATATAACAGCGAGGCTTAAACCTGCAACGGAATATTGGTTCATTTTCTCGTATATATTGCTACTTTTTAAGTTCATGGTGACTCCTTTCTTTAAAGACAGAATAGTATTTTTATTATACAGTAGTAAAAAAAAGAAAACACTTCGTCATTCACCAATGAAGTGTTTTCTTTTTTAGTTAGTTTGAAGTGAACTTTTGAAAAAATTTGTCTCGGTACATGTACATAACCCATGAGATTGTTATTAAAGAAATGATGATTTGTTTGTTTTTAATTGGTGCATTGAAAACAAGCCAACCAACTATATCAAATAACGAATGTAGCACGATTGAAAGAACTACAAATTGAAGTAACGTATTTAAAAATCTTTTCATAAAGTGTCCCCTAAAATAATAGGTTTTATTAACAGTTTGATATAGTGATATTATACATTAAATGTTTATTGTGGTAAAATTTACATAAGTTAGTGGAATAAAGCAAATGAAAGTTAGTAAGGGGGAACATTCATGGAATTCTGGATGGTTATACTGATAGTAGCTGTTGGTTTCATTTATATCGCTGAAAAATTAACTACAATTGAAAAGAAAAATGATGCGCGTTTAAAGAGAATTGAAGATAGATTACAATTAATTACGAAAGAAATGGGAATTATAGAAAGAGAACCTGAAATTAATAAAGAACTACGCCAGCTTGTAGAAGAAGGCAAAAAAATTACAGCAGTTAAGAGAGTAAGAGAAGCTTTTGGTTTTTCCTTACTAGAAGCGAAGCAATATGTTGATAAATTATAAAAAAGATCATCCATTTGGGTGATCTTTTTTACTGCACCATGCGTGTATTTACATAAGCCGCGATTATAAAGTGTCCAATTAGAGTGATAGGAATAACGATTGTGACATTAGGCGTAGTGAAGACACTACCGATTGTCGCAATGACACCAGCAATTAAATTATAAAGACCTACTATTTTTGATAGTTTCACTTTATCAGGCACGCGGCGTTCGTTGAATCCTGATAAGAGCCAAGTGTACTGCTTTACTCCGATGAAATAAGCTAGTGCAAATGAAATGATTGCTACTATAAATAATGTTGGTGAAGCGAAGAGAGTCATTGCAAACACCTCCGTTAATGGGCTATAAATAAATTATAGTCCGAATGTTATAATTTAACAAAATATAATTTTGGTTTTAAGTGTAATAGAAAAATAGAAAAGAAAAGTATATTGATTTAAATGTATTTTATGGGAATGAGGAAGAGTTTGAGAATTATGGAATGAAAGATTAAGTTTTAAAGTGTACAAAATTTTGTACGCTTTTTTTGTTAATTACATAAAAGTATGCAAATGAAGATGGAACAAACATTTGAGATGAATTGTCTAATATAGGTAATAACTATTTGGCTTGAAAGAAAGGGTTGATGACATGAAAAAGAATACGTTGTTAAAAGTAGGATTATGTGTAGGTTTACTAGGAACAATTCAATTTGTTAGCACAATTTCTTCTGTACAAGCATCACAAAAGGTAGAGAAAACAGTAATAAAAAATGAGACGGGAACCATTTCAATATCTCAGTTAAACAAGAATGTATGGGTTCATACGGAGTTAGGTTCTTTTAATGGAGAAGCAGTTCCTTCGAACGGTCTAGTTCTTAATACTTCTAAAGGGTTAGTACTTGTGGATTCTTCTTGGGATGACAAATTAACGAAGGAACTAATAGAAATGGTAGAAAAGAAATTTCAGAAGCGCGTAACGGATGTCATTATTACACATGCGCACGCTGATCGAATTGGCGGAATAAAAACGTTGAAAGAAAGAGGCATTAAAGCGCATAGTACAGCATTAACCGCAGAACTAGCAAAGAACAGTGGATATGAAGAGCCGCTTGGAGATTTACAAACAATTACGAGTTTGAAGTTTGGCAATACAAAAGTAGAAACGTTCTATCCAGGGAAAGGACATACAGAAGATAATATTGTTGTTTGGTTGCCACAATATCAAATTTTAGCTGGAGGCTGTTTAGTAAAATCTGCGGAAGCTAAAGATTTAGGAAATGTTGCGGATGCGTATGTAAATGAATGGTCTACATCGATTGAGAATGTGCTGAAGCGATATGGAAATATAAATTCGGTAGTACCTGGTCATGGAGAAGTAGGAGACAAGGGATTACTTTTACATACATTAGATTTATTAAAATAAGAAATTGTAGAAATACAAAAGAGAGGAGAAATAATTTTCTCCTCTCTTTCTTCTAACTATATTTAAATGCTGAATCTGTCGATTACGTCAGCATATATTACTGAGATTTTAATTCCAAGTATACAAATACTAGTACTGTCATAATTGCAATAACAACGTAAGTAGCATCAAGCATTATAAGTGTTTTTAAAGTTTCAGTCATCGTAATTCACCCCTGTTATAAAAATATAACATGATCTTTTTATTGATTAGATTAGAGATCATAAAGATAAAATGTATATGAAATTTCTTAAGTAGCTTCTATATAAATATATCATATAAATAATGTAAGTAATGTTAAGATAGTGTAAATGTATTGTAAATAAAGAGGTTTACAATGAAGGCTTTAATAAAAAAATGATAGTTCCTTAAAATAAAAAATACGCTATTTTCATATGAGATGAATTGCAATTATTTGTATAAGGGATTCAAAAAATTTTTTTCGTTGTATATATTTCTCCAAATTAATTATTTAGCTATTTAAAAGTATCGAAAGATGTGTGCACACTAATGTATATTTTTTGGATGTCAATAAAAGTATTATGTCAACAATATGAACTGTCACAAATCTTTATATATTATTGTGATTGATATCACATCACTTTTTTTCAATGGGTATTATGCTTAAGATGTAATGAATGATTGGGAGAGGGTGGGATGATATGTTTTGTTATCAATGTGAACAAACGCCAACAGGCGGATGTAAAGTAATGGGTGTTTGTGGCAAGAATGAAACGATTGCGAGTTTACAAGATACGATTGTGTTTGGGCTAAAAGGAATTGCAGCTTATCGCACACATGCTGCTCAGCTAGGGTATACGGATGCATTTGTAGATGCTACAACACAAGAAGCTTTATATATGACATTAACAAATTCTAACTTTAACGAACAAGAGCATATTGATATGGCTATGAAAGTCGGGAAATCAGCTTTACGGGTGATGGAGTTATTGGATGAGGCACATACGAATCATTTTGGTGTGCCAGAGCCTGTACAAATTACACAAAATCGTGTAGAAGGTAAAGCAATTGTAGTTACGGGCCATAATTTATTTGCACTAGAAGAACTATTAAAGCAAACAGAAGGAAAAGACATTAATATTTATACACATTCTGAAATGCTACCAGCACACGGATATCCGCAGCTGAAAAAATATAAACATTTAAAAGGAAACATCGGCAAGGCATGGTATGATCAAAGACGCCTTTTTGAAAAATTTACTGGTGCCATATTAGCGACAACGAACTGTGTTATGCCAATTAAAGGATCATACTCTGATCGATTCTTTTCATATGATATTGCAGGTTTAGAAGGTGTACAAAAAATTGAAAATGATGATTTTATACCATTGATTCAAAAAGCACTAGAACTTCCAGAAGTACATATGGAGTCGGATGAACAGTTAGTGACAGGGTTTCATCATAATACAGTATTATCATTAGCTCCAGAAATTATTGATGCAGTAAAAGAGGGGAAAATAAAGCGTTTCTTTGTTATCGCCGGTTGTGATGCACCGGGAAAAGGCGGAGAATATTATCGTGAATTAGCAACGTCACTTCCGCCAGAAACGGTTATTTTAACAACTTCTTGCGGGAAATTCCGCTTTAATGATGTGGATTACGGTGTTGTACCTGGTACAGAAATTCCGCGTTACATTGATTTAGGACAGTGCAATAATTCAATTTCTACAGTGAAAATAGCGGCTGCTTTAGCTGATGCTTTTCAATGTGAAGTGAATGAATTGCCAGTAAGTATTGTACTATCATGGTTTGAACAAAAAGCAGTTGCCATTTTACTAGGGCTATTTAGTCTTGGGATTCAAGATATTCGCATCGGTCCAAAGGCTCCTGAATTTATTTCACCTGGCGTGCTTGATGTATTACAAGAAACATTTGGTTTAAAACTAATTACAAATGCAGCAGAAGATATGACTATGATGTTATCGTAATAAAAAATGATCTGTCTTATTAATAAGAAGAGCTAGCCATATTCATTAACTTTGGTATAGTATAGCGCCCCAAAATAAAAATGTAGAATTTTTGTTTTGGGGTAGTTTCTTTTCTTAGTGGGATAGGTATGGGGCAAAATAAAAAAAGAAAATAGGCTGGTATTGAATAGGTAATAGTTGATTTTAGAAAAAATATAAAAATCGAGTTGACATTCATCGCTACTTAGTCATACAATGTACTTGTAATAAGCAATACTGAGTAGTGTTGTTTC
Source organism: Bacillus sp. MT94 (assembly GCF_058792475.1). Taxonomy (NCBI): domain Bacteria; kingdom Bacillati; phylum Bacillota; class Bacilli; order Caryophanales; family Bacillaceae; genus Bacillus; species Bacillus sp. MT94. The sequence continues at coordinate 190,683 of NZ_JBXAEZ010000009.1, forward strand.
TCAAAATATTTTCAGTAGACAATAGGTAATAGCGGATTTTAGAAAAAATTTGAAAATCAGTTGACATCCATAACTACTTAGTCATACAATGTAGATGTAATAAGTGATACTGAATAGTTCGGATTCACAAAACTGTTCAGTAAAAAATTCGCCTTAGTACTCTGTGATACTGAATATAAGTCAGACAGAATAGGGGGTAAAGGAGGATCAGGACATGGAAAATTTAACTGAAATGCTGAAAGGTTCACTGGAAGGGTGTGTACTGGAAATCATTAGTCGCCGTGAAACGTATGGCTATGAGATTACCCGCCACCTGAATGATCTTGGGTTTACCGAAGTTGTGGAAGGTACGGTGTATACCATCCTCGTACGATTAGAGAAGAAAAAGCTTGTGAATATTGAAAAGAAACCATCAGATATGGGACCGCCTCGTAAGTTTTATTCATTAAATGAAGAAGGCCGCCAGGAGCTTGAATTGTTTTGGAAAAAATGGGATTTTGTATCGTCAAAAATTAACGTCTTGAAGTCAAAATAGGTTCATAAGATAAAATGTTCCGGCCGATATTTTGAGAATTTCTTGTTCGGTTTTATAAAAAAGGAGGAAAATAAGATGTTAGAAATGTTCAAAAAGTTAATTGGTGATAAAAAAGAGTACAAAATGATGATGGCACGAGTTGAGGCTCTGCCAGAGGACTACCAATTTGTATTTAAGAAAATTCAAAACTACATGTGGAATTTTTCAGCGGGTAACGGGATGGATATGTTACACATACAGTATGAATTAATCGATTTGTTCGAAGCGGGTGCAGCGGAAGGAAGACAAGTGCTTGACATTACTGGGGATGACGTGGCTTCCTTTGCTGACGAACTAGTGGCAAATGCTAAAACTTACGTCTCCAAGTATCGTGAAGATTTGAATGAAAGTATTATGAAGAAATTGAGAAAAAAATAAATGGAATAAGTAGTACCGACTGATTAGCTGGTTACACATATGAATTGCCATCATAGCTATTCAGTTATATTTTTAACTGGGTACTAAGTAATACAGAATATCAGTGATACTAAATAGATAGAGGTAAATAAATAGTCTTCGCAAAACATTTTTATAGGGAGGAAAAAAGTATGAGTCATGCAGCGATTTCTGTAAAAGGCTTGAAAAAATTCTTTAAAGACAAGGAAGTTTTAAAAGGGGTAGATTTTGAGGTGCAGCGTGGAGAAATTTTCGCGCTGCTAGGCTCAAATGGAGCTGGAAAGACGACAACGGTTAACATCCTTTCGACGCTAATGAAGCAAGATAGCGGTGAAGTAAGTATTTGCGGATTTGATGTACAGCGTCAACCAGACCATGTTCGTCAAAGTATCAGTTTGACAGGGCAGTTCGCAGCTTTAGACGGTATGCTGACAGGGAGGGAAAACTTGATAATGATCGCCAAATTACGTGGTGTTTCCAATCCCGCTCAAGTTGCTGACAATCTACTTGCAAGATTTAGCCTGACTGATGCGGCAAACCAAAGGGCAGATCAGTATTCAGGCGGGATGAAGCGCCGGCTTGATATCGCGATGAGTTTGATTGGGGCGCCAGCAGTTATTTTTCTTGACGAACCAACCACTGGACTTGATCCTGAAGCGCGAATCGAAGTGTGGGATACAGTCAAGGAACTTGCTGGTAGCGGTACAACTATTTTGCTTACGACTCAGTACTTGGAGGAAGCAGAACAACTGGCAGACCGTATCGCTATTTTGCATGGCGGAAAAATTATTACGACAGGTACTCTTGCTGAACTAAAAGAGATGTTCCCGCCAGCAAAAGTGGAGTATATCGAGAAGCAACCGACATTGGAAGAAATATTCCTTGCGATCATTGGCAAAAAGGAGGAGATGTAAATGAAAAGTAAAACAGGTGTATTACTAGGTCGTTTAATGCGTAACATTATGCGCAGTCCGGATACAATTATTACAGTAGCGATTACACCGATTATGATGATGCTATTATTTGTCTACGTGTTTGGCGGCGCAATAAAAACTGGAACGGAAAACTACGTTAATTATTTATTGCCGGGAATTTTGCTAATGGCTATCGCATCCGGTGTAGCTTACACTTCCGTGCGACTCTTTACGGATGTAAAGAGTGGGCTGATGGCACGTTTCATTACGATGCCTATTAAGCGCTCATCGATATTGTGGGCTCACGTTCTAACCTCTCTGGTTGCTAATGTACTTACTATCGTGGTGGTTATTCTTGTTGCACTCTTAATGGGTTTCCGTTCCAGTGCTAATATTCTAGATTGGCTCGCGGTAGCTGGAATACTTGGGATGTTTACGCTGGCGCTAACATGGCTAGCTATCATTCCAGGATTGAAAGCGAGGTCTATGGAAGGGGCGACTGCTTACTCGTACCCGCTAGTTTTTCTTCCATTTATTAGTTCGGCCTTTGTGCCTACCGAAACGATGCCAAAAATTGTTCGTGTGTTTGCAGAGAATCAGCCTGTAACTTCAATCGTGAATGCGATTCGTGCTCTTTTATATGAAGGAACTGTTGGAAACGATATTTGGATTGCGCTCGCTTGGTGCGTAGGTATAATGGTCATCTCTTACTTTTTCGCCAGTAAAGCATTTAAACGTCAGTTAGGGTAAGAAACGTGATAAACGAAACCTTCAGGAATAATATATATTTAGAAAAGCACGGGAGATTTTCCGTGCTTTTATTATTTATCATGCTCTCATTGTAGTAAATGAAATGGTATTTAAAAATAGGATAATTATCCAGTGATAAAGCTTAATATTTGAGGCTCACTGCTTATGGAATGTATAAGCACACTCGTTTTTGTAAATCTGCTAATACTTCATCGGGTATTTCTTTGATTTTAATATCCTTCCCTAGAAAAAGCAGCCAATTTATTATTTCCGTCACTTCATCGGGATTGTTAACATTGATAAAAGTTTTTAAAATGGCTGTGGATTGGTAAGGATTAGTATAAGATATTGAAATTTTTAAAGGATGGTATTTTTTGAACTGGGCAATTGCTGTCGGACCAAGTTCAAATACAAGGTTAATTGCTTCGTCCTTCTTACTTAGTTTTTCTAAAATCTTTTTCTTATTTAGCCTTTTGTTCGTCGTGTATGGTTCGATATTAATGAGATCATCGACAGGAAACATCATCTTCTTTTCTTTTTTTAAGTCAAACCCTTCAATGATCCAATGGCTTTTTTCTTGATAAAGGTGCAATAGATAAATTGGATAAGACTTGATTTCTTCATCTTCTTTCATAGTAATCAATAAATGGTTATCCAAAAGAAGGATTTGAATGAGTTTTTCTAACATAGGATGGGGGAGATCAGAAAGCTCAAGTAGATCGGGATTATGAGGGTTAGTCCCTTGGAAAAGCAAGAGTTGATTTAAAAGAACGAGGTCATCTTGCTGGGTTTCTGAGATGAGTCCTAGTAGTTTTTCGGCTAAAGATTGACGACTCTTTAGGTAGGGAAGTTGTTGATTCCTCGTAGCCATAAAGGCAATAAAAAGAGCTTTTACTTCATTATCAGTAAAGCGAACAACGGGCAGGATAGAATTATGCATAACAAAATATCCACCCGTTCTCCCAACTTCAGCGACCAGTGGCATTCCCATAGCTTCAATTTCTCTAATGTCTCTAATAGCTGTCGACCGTGATATGTTAAATTCTTGTATAATTTCAGAAATTGTAAAGTGAGAGCGGTTGTTGATATACCGCATAATTGTATTAATCCGTTCAACTTTTTTCATTTTGGTCTCCTAAACAGTATCATTTTTTGACATGGTTTAAAGGTATTATAAACGTATCAGATGAAAAGATAAATCGTTTGATTAATAAAAAAAGAGGCAGGTTTTGAATATGAAAAATTATACTATAGAAGAAAAAGATAGCTTTATTGTGTTAGGTATTGGAACTGAAATTAAGAGTGAATACACAAACTTTGCTGGAATAAATAAAGAAAAGGAAGACTTTTGGTCGGCTGTTAAAGAAGATGGAAGGCTGGACACTTTAAAAGCTTTAGCTACAAATGAATACATTTTTTCCGTGAGCGAAGCGGTGAATAACAAAATGATGTATTATGCGGGTGTCATGACAGAAGCACAAATAGAAGAAGAATCTAGAGTGATTCAGTTTCCGAGGGGAGAATACTTAGTAGTGAAAGGGGAAGACAAAACGGCTAAAGAGCTAAGTAATAAGCTTACTGGCATCGCCTTCGGTCAAGCTTTACCAGAAGCAAAGGATTTTGCCTATGTTGGTGGACCGAATACAACGGTTGAGATGGGACAGAGAAATGGCCTAGTATTTGGTGAAATGTGGATTCCGGTTGTTAGGAAGTAAAGTGATAAAAGGTGCGAATATGGAAAGTAGAGGCTAACGATCTTGTATTGTTGGCCTTTTTGAAATGAATATAATATTCATATACTGCTACACAGTATGTTCTGATAAAATGGAATAAAAGGGAATTGTTGTAAGGTGGTGGCAGATTGAATAAAAAAAGATTATTTGAGCTATTCATAGTAACGTTTGTTTTTCTATTCCTTCATGTAAGTACATTTACTAATGAAAAATTTAACGATAAATTGGGATCTTTTACTTTCATTGTGCTACTTCTTATGCTTTCTATTTACACTGCATTTATAGAAAAGTATTTTGATGATATACAAAAGTGGATTCGAAATATTACATGTTGCTTTGCTTTATTCGTAGTGGTTTTAGTAGCTCTATGGATAGGTTATTTTTAGTCCTTACTTAAGAGAATGAGAAATATGTGATTACACTACATTCGATCCGATACTATTACTTAGCTGCATCGGTTTATATTAATTTTTTCTCTCCTCAATCATGATAAAATGTACAATAGGAAATTTTATGTAACATAAAGAAGGAAGGTTTATGGTGAGCCTGAGTACTTTGCTAGCTTTTGCGCTTGTTTCACTTAGTATGGTTTGTTCACCTGAGCCTATTTTGATTTATCTTATTTCTCATTCCATTACGTAGGGGCGTATGGCAGGATTTATTTTTTTATTGAGCATCATGCTTGAATTTGTAATTCATATAAATGAAGCAACTTTAGTATTCACTCAAAAATCCATTGTCTATGAAACAACTAGATTTGTAAACGGCTTTAATAGAAAGATGTCTATTGTATTTTTTGCGGCAAGATTAAATAGCTTTTTTGTTACTTTACAATAAAGTATACTTAATATCAGTAATTCATGTAATTAGGGGTGGTTTCTATATTTAGAGAAAATACAAAAAGGATACTTCTGTCATTAGTAACAAATCCAATACTAATAATTGTATACGGGATTTTTTGTTATGAGTTGGCCTTATACTGTAAGTACGGAAGAATGAATTATAATATTTACATTTTGTTATTATGTATAGTACTTTTTATATCCATAACTACATTTACTACAATGCGGGTGATAAAAAATAGAGAATATGAATCTAAAAAATTAACAAATTCAATAGCATGGAGATCCATTTCTATTATCATTATTGTTGCAATTACATCATTTTATGGGATGCAGATTTATAAAAGTGCAATAAATTACAATGGTAAATTGGCATGGTTTATAGAAAAGTTAAAACATGAAAGGTCAGTTAAACTTAAACATAATAATATATATAAGTCTGGAGTAGAAGGTATTTTTGAAGATATAAATAAAAAATATCCTTTGCCAAAGAAATTGTATATGGCAACTGATTTTGATCTTACATTTCATTCAGATGGAACAATCACAGCGTTTGATACATTTGTTTATGGGAAAAATGATGATGGGAAAGAAGAAACTTATTTAATCTCTTATAATAAGAAGAAGTCAGAAGATATTACTATAATACGAGACGGATACGCAAAGCCTGATTATAATGATGATAAATTAGTAGAACCTTTAATTGAAACGGTTAAGGCGATTCCAGTTAAGCAAACGGTTAGAAAATGGAATGAAAGTAAGTATGGGTTGATTTATTATGGAAAAAGAAATTGGGGATCCAATACAGAGGGAATTATTAATATTACTGAGGATGGTAAGGGGCAGAGTCTTAAAAAAGCAGCTTCTGATATCATTGGATATACTGTATCTATATTTGTCCCTGGAAAAGAGCAAGAGCTAGTCCCTGCTAGATATAATTTAATAAGTGACGCAAGTTGGAGTAAATCAAAGACGCCTCCAAAAGAAGATATGCTTAAAGAGAAGAAACAACAAGATTTAAAGAATGAAAAAGAACAGTTTTTCCTATCGAAAGAAGTTGGTTATAAACTAAATATGACAGATAAAGCATTAGGGAGCGCCTTTTATTCATTAAGCAAGACTAGTGATGAAGGGAAAACATGGGAGGTTATCAATCCAGATCCATTTAATGGGGGGATTGGTAGTGTATCAGGAATCACTTTTATAAATGATAAACTTGGGTTTTTAGGAGCAATTAGGCCTTCTGGTAATGAAGGAGAGTTATATCGCACAGATGATGGGGGAGTATCTTTCAAAAAGGTAGAATATCCGCCGCATGAAGTGAAATTAGATCATACACAGTCCACAATAAGTCCTTTTGATTCACCTAGTATGCCATATGAGAAAGATGGGGTTTTTAATATGTTAGTGGGACAAGGGGCAGATGGAGACTACAATGGCGATAGTAGTGCACTTTATCAATCAAAAGATAACGGAGAGACATGGGAATTTGTAGAAGAAGTGAAAAAGAAATAATCAGAATTTTTTTGGGGAAATAAGGTAACTACTCAGCTATACATTTTATTTAGAAGTTTGGTAAGGGGTATAATTCCAGCCATGAAGATAAAAATGGACCTATACCTCGCTGCCTTTCTTTGTTTTATTTCTTATGCTTACTATCAACGCTATATATAGAAAGGTATTTTGGTGATATACAAAAGTGGATTCGAAATATCACATGTTGTTTAGCTTTATTTGTAGTGGTTTTAGTAGCTCTATGGATAGGGTACTCTTAGATCCTTACTTAAGAGAATGAGAAGTATGTGATTACAATACATTCGATCCGATAATATTACTTAGCTGCATCGGTTTATATTAATCTTTTCTCTCCTCAATCATGATAAAATGTACAATAGGAAATTTTATGTAACATAAAGGGGGAAGGTTTATGGTCAGCTTGAGTACATTGGTAGCTTTTGCAATTGTTTCGCTTAGCATGGTTTGTTCACCTGGGCCTAATATGATTTACCTCATTTCCCGTTCCATTACGCAAGGACGTATGGCGGGATTTATTTCTTTATTGGGCATCATGCTCGGATTTGTAATCTATATAATCGCAACTATGTTTGGACTTACAGTTCTATTCGTTGCTGTTCCCGCTGTATATGAAGCGGTAAAGTGGGCAGGTGCTGCTTACTTGCTCTGGCTCGCCTGGAATTCGATTAAACCGGGTGCTACATCTATTATGGAACCTCGTATGATTTCTAATGAGCCACCAAGGAAATTATTTCTGATGGGACTCATGACGAATCTTCTGAATCCAAAGATTGCTATTTTGTATGTATCACTTCTACCTCAATTTGAAGATCCAGAGAAGGGGTCGTTGCTTTTTCAAGGTGCAGTTTTGGGGCTTACGCAAATCACTGTTAGCTTTATAGTTAACCTTGTAATTGTATGTACAGCAAGTAAAATTGCAAAATGGTTTGGCACACGCCCGACGTGGCTACGAGTACAGCGTTGGCTTATGGCAAGTGTTTTAACGGGGCTTGCTGTACGTCTTGCTTTTGAACGTCGACAGTAAGAGCCTCTTTACCGTCAGTTTCTATAATATAACCTAATAAATATTAATATAATTTATGTATAGTAGATATTTACCTTATAAAATAAGGGGGGAATATTATGACTGAGACAAACGAATCTTCAGGAGTTAATTTGAAAAAAGATGTGAAGTTTTCTATTATAATTCCTGCGCATAATGAAGAAAAGTACATTAGAAAATGTTTAGATTCAATTGCAAAGGCATCAGAGGCATATAAAGAGCAAACGGAAGTTATAGTTGTTTTAAATCGTTGTACAGATAAAACAGAGGAAATAGCAAAATCTTATAATTGTGTTACATTGAAAAATAACGATAAAAACTTATCTAAAATTCGAAATGCAGGGGCTAAAATAGCTAGTGGAGAAATAATCGTTACTATAGACGCTGATACCATAATGACAGAGTCTATGTTGTTTAATGTAGATAAATATTTAGCTTCAGGTACATACATTGGTGGTGGGGTGAATGGTAAGTTTGAAAGAATATCTTTAGGAATATTTCTCTCCGCAATGTTAATCATAATCCCCTTACTTTTTAAGTACGGAGCTATATCTGTAGGGATTTTTTGGTGCTATAGAAAAGACTTTATGGCAATCAACGGATTTAATGAAAACATGCTTATGGCAGAAGATGCAGATTTCGCTAAACGTTTAAAAGAGTGGGGAAAGAAAAATAATAAGAAATTCGGTACTATTAAAAATGGAATGATAACTTCATGCAGAAGATTTGATACATATGGAGACTGGACTTTACTTAAAAATCCAAAAGTAATTTTAGCTTATCTAAAAGGAAATGATAGAAAATACGCAGATAAGACATATTATGATAACCAAGAAAGATGAAAATGGAGAAAATCGGCAGAGGATAGCTAGTACTTTTTTAGATATAATGAGAATCCAACTTAATTTAATAGATATTATAAGAAAACCATCAATTTGATTATCTTTTTTCAAATTGATGGTTTTTATTTTTGAAATAAATATGTATTTTTTTATGAAAATATTTTTTGACCCCCATAAAACTATGTATTCCTCCGAATATGTATAGTGAAGAAAATAAATAGAAGAAAAATGACTATGAAAGAATATAGAAGCATTAATAAAATTACTAGATTAAGTGGGCATCCAAAATGGAAGGATGAAATTACCAATTATATAAAGAAGAGTTATTCAAGGATTGCAGATAAAATAGAAAAAGAATAAGCAAAACGAACGATAGAAAATAAGAAAGTAGATAAAAATACAAACTTAACTGTAGTGCCGAGAGAAAAGGAAAAATCATTAAGAAAACGTTAGACTCTAAAAATATAACTAACAGCAAGAAAACAAGACCGAAGAAAAGTACCAAGAAAATCTGGTTAAATGGTCACTTGTGTAGTGGCCATTTTGCTATTTGAAGGAGGCTGGGAGATTACAAGTGTTGAGTTTAGTAATGAAGATCTTAAGAAAACCGAAAATAGAAGATATCGTATGTAACATACAAAACAACGAAGAAGATAAAGAAGCGTTTATCGTACAGTATCAGCCTTTTATTAGAAAATCAATCTCATCTGTCTGCCGCCGATATATTACAGAACAGGATGATGAATATAGCATTGGATTGTTTGCATTTAACGAAGCAATTGAACAGTATTCATATACAAAAGGAAAATCCTTTTTAGCGTTTGCTGATCTTCTTATAAAAAGAGATGTAATTGACTATATACGTAAGGAGTCTAAACATAACTTTGTCTTTTTAAAAGAAGATGAGCAAGAGGAAATGTTAGAAATGCAAGTGTCGCTTACAGAGTATATGAAAGAGATGGAAAATAGTAACCGTAAGGAGGAAATTCTTCATTTTCAAAGTGTGCTAGCTGAGTTTAAAATCACATTCTCAGAGCTTGCTAAAGAATCTCCTAAGCATCGTGATACGCGTGAGCACTTAATAGAAATTGTAAAAGTTATTATAAAAGAAGAGGAAATGATGGAAGAGCTGTTCCGAAAGAAAAAGTTACCGCTTAAACATATTGAACCGCGTGTTAGGGTAAGTCGTAAAACGTTGGAACGACATAGAAAATACATTATTGCAATGTGTATTATTTTTGCAAACAACTATACATATATTCTGGATTACATAAGAGGGGAAAAGCATGATGAATAAAGGAATTGTGATGGATATAAAAAAGCATAGCGTAGTTGTTTTAACACCAAATGGAGAGTTTATTACGTGTAAAAGAAAAGGGGATTCTTGCATGATCGGGGAGGAAATCTCATTTGATGAGCAAGAACAAAAAGCATCGCATTTTTCGATCCCTTCCTTTTTAAAACCTGCATCAATACTTGTTGCTTGTTTTCTATTTGCAGTGCTGTTTTTCTACAACCAACCAGAAGAAAAAGTATTTGCTTACGTCTCAGTTGATATAAATCCAAGTTTAGAGGTGAGCGTAACGAAGGATTTTCGTGTTATAGATTTACAGGCTTGTAATGATGATGGAAGGCGTATTTTAAAAGAATTGAAGCAATGGGAAAATAAACAATTACAAGAAGTAATACGTACTATTATAAAGCAAAGTCAAGAGGATAAGTATTTAACGAATGATAAGCAAGTTATGCTAACAGCTGTTGCAAAGGACAAGGCGCTAGAACCACAGTTAGAAAAGGCAATGAAAGAATTGAAGAAAGAATATGAGTTAAAACATATTACAGTTGAATATCAAAGTAGCACGATGCAAGTACGAGAGAATGCTAGAAAAGCTGGAATTGGCACAGGTGTCTATATAAAGCAAGAGAATGAGAAAAACAAATCGCTTACTCCTCCTGCCACGCCGCCTAATCCGGTGGAAAATGAAGAAGAGGTGCAATCACAGCCGGAGTCATCTCCTGATGCATCAATGGATTTATCTCCTGTAGACGAAAAAAAATATGAAAAGCAAGAGCAGAAAGAACAAAAGAAAACAGAGGAACAGCCATCGAAGCAAATAAAAGAAAACAATGGAAGAGGATCTCAGCAAGAAAATAGAGGGAATCAACAGGAGAATAAAAGTAGAGAAGCTCAACAAGGAAATAATGGGAATCAGCAAGGGAACAACGGAAGAGGATCACAACAAGGGAATAATGGAAATGGGCAAGGAAGCAACGGAAGAGGATCACAACAAGGGAATAATGGAAATGGGCAAGGGAACAACGGAAGAGGATCACAACAAGGAAATAATGGAAATGGGCAAGGGAACAACGGAAGAGGATCACAACAAGGAAATAATGGAAATGGACAAGGGAACAACGGAAGAGAATCACAACAAGGAAATAATGGGAACGAGCAAGGAAACAACGGAAGAGGGTCTCAACAAGGGAATAATGGAAATGGGCAAGGGAACAATGGAAGAGGATCCCAGAAAGAAAATGGTGGAAACGAGCAAGGGAACAATGGTAGGGGGTCTCAACAAGAAAATAGAGGCCACCAGCAAGGGAATGAAAAGAAGAATCAATAGAATATGGAAGTGAGAGATTCATTTCAAAGCTAAAAGGATTTCTCTCGCTATTGTGGGAGTTGGGCTGATAATCCGTGGGGGATGAACAAAGCCCTCACTGATTAAAGTTGCACTTTATTATTCTATAGTTCTATTAAGAAGGAGTATGTGAAAAATATAATGGAGAAAAACATTCAACAAGAGAAAGATAAAGAAAAACCTGTTTTTTATGATCCGAAAGGAAGGAGAAACATAGCCTTTATTTGGTTTCTATGTATCTCAATAGTTAGTGTAGGTGTTGTATTTTATTTTTTCTTTCAAAGTATTTTTTCAACACCAGAAATTCCAAATATGAATACCGCTGTACAACAAGATACTAAACTTGTACCAATTAATCAAAAACTTAGTGATCAGCAGTTAAAGAAGGAAGAATTTAACCTAAATACCGAAACGAAGGATAATAAAAATTTGGTGAATCCGCCGAAGGATAGTAAACATCCTAAAGAAGTGTATGGTTTTTATGTAAACTGGGATGAAAATAGTACCGCTTCTCTAAAAGAAAATATCGATTCATTAACTACGTTAGTACCAGAGTGGTATCATTTAAAAGCAGATTTAACGATTAGAAGTGAGATAAAACCTGAGATAGTAAAGTTGGCAGAAAAGAATCAAGTGAAGATTATGCCTTTGCTTACTAACTATACTGAGGAAGCTTCTGGTCCTGATAGTGGGCTAATTCATAAGTTACTGAATTCCTCAAATGATGTAAAGACAAAGTTTATTAATGATTTAGTAAGCCAAGTTAAAAAGAATCATTTTTCAGGAATCAATATTGACTTTGAGGCCGTACCTGAAAGTGATAGAGAAAACTTAACAAATTTTATGAAAGAACTTACTACGAAATTTCATGAACATGATTTGCTCGTTACACAAGATGTTCCAGCTAATGATAAGGCTTTTGATTATAGTGCGTTAGCAAAAATAATAGATCGAATGATTGTAATGATGTACGATGAGCACTATGGAACCGGGGAACCAGGACCAATTGCTTCAAATAAATGGTTCCAACATACATTGAAAGAACTGAATATTACGTCTAATAAGCTTATAGTTGCTTTCGGTAACTATGGATATGATTGGCAAGTAAATAGTAAAGAAGCTGCGAAGTCTTTAACTTTCTCAGAAGTTATGGCAATGGCTCATGATTCAAATATGAAAATTCAATGGGATAAAATGAGTGGAAACCCTTATTTTAGGTATAAAACAGAAGGGAAAGAACATACTGCTTGGTTCTTAGACGGTGTAACTCTTTATAATCAAGTGAAAATCGCAATGGACAATAATGCAAAGGGATTTGCGTTATGGAGACTAGGAGCAGAAGACCCTACAATATGGAAAGTTTTAAAAAATCCGATTGAGGCACAAAAAAATCCTAATGTATTACATAAAATCAATAGTTTAGATGAAGTAAATTATTCTGGACAAGGTGAAATTTTACAGATTGAGAATGAAAGAAAAAATGGATTGAGAGATTTTAAAGTAGGCAAAGATGGTTACCTTACAGATGAAGTATATCAATCCTTACCATCTGCATATGAAGTGCAACGATATGGAAAACCAAATGGGAAACAAGTAGTATTAACATTTGATGATGGACCAGACCCGAAATATACGCCAGAAATTTTAGATATATTAAAAGAGAATCAAATAAAAGCTGCTTTTTTTGTACTTGGTGAAAACGCACAACTAAATACTAGTATTGTAAAAAGAATATACGATGAAGGGCATGAAATTGGCAATCATACTTTCAAGCATCCTAACATAGCTGATACGTCTTTACTACGAACGAAAGTAGAACTTAATACGACGCAACGTTTAATTCAGGAAGTAACTGGACATTCTACGGTTTTATTTAGACCGCCATATGAAGCGGATGCTAACCCGGATTCATCAAATGAAATATTGCCTATTTTACGTGCACAAAATATGAACTATACAATGGTAGCGGAAAAAGTTGATCCCGAAGACTGGGCAACACCATCAACAAATGAATTAGTAAAGCGTGCTCTTAATCCCATTTATAAGGGAGAGGGAAATATTATTCTTCTCCATGATGCGGGAGGGAATCGTACACATACAGTAGAGGCGCTCCCAATCATTATTAAAGACCTAAAAAAGCATGGATATAGTTTTGTAACAATTTCAGATTTAATGAATAAAGAACGAGATGAAATTATGCCTCCTGTTTCTTCTGAGGGGAAGCAATATTTACTTTACAATAAAGCTGTCTTTTCAGGAGCTGGATATTTTAAGCATATATTAACAACTATTTTTTATATTGCTATTGGATTAGGGATTTTTCGATTTTTATTCTTAATTTATTTTGCATGGAAGCAGAAAAGACAGACGTTATCTCGCTATATTAATTCGTCTTATCAACCTTTTGTTAGTGTTGTCATAGCGGCATATAATGAAGAAAAGGTGATAGCCAAGACGATTCACTCAATTTTGGATAGTAATTATAGAGAATTTGAAGTTATTGTTGTGGATGACGGATCGACAGATGGTACGTCAAAAGTAATGAAAGAAACATTTTATAAACACCCTAAAGTTCGTTTCATTCAGAAAGAAAACGGCGGGAAATCATCGGCAATGAACCTAGGGTTTCAACAATCGCGAGGAGAAATCATTGTCACTTTAGATGCGGATACTATTATTGCGCAAGACGCTATTTCTTTAATGGTTAGACACTTTGAAGATCAGAATGTAGCTGCAGTTTCAGGTAATGTCAAAGTGGGGAATAGACGGAATTTGTTAACTACTTGGCAACATGTTGAGTATATTACAGGGTTTAATTTAGAACGTAGAGCTTTTGATGAGTTAAATTGTATTACAGTAGTTCCAGGAGCTATTGGGGCGTGGCGCAAGAAGAATGTAGTTGAATCTGGATATTTAAGCGAAGATACATTAGCAGAAGATACCGATCTTACTATTACATTTTTACGTCAAGGGCATAGAATTGTATATGAAGAAAAAGCGCATGCTTTTACGGAATCACCTGAGGATGTGAAAAGTCTCATTAAACAGCGATATCGTTGGTCATATGGTACACTTCAATGTCTTTGGAAACATCGAAAGGCGTTGTGTAATTCAAAACATAAAACGTTAGGGTTTATTGCACTGCCTAACATGTGGTTATTCCAATATGTTCTGCAATTCATTGCTCCTTTTGCAGATATATTAATGATTATAGGACTATTTAGTAGTAATCCGCTAAAAGTTTTAGGATTTTATTTTGTATTCTTTTTAATGGATCTTCTCGCTTCTCTGTTCGCATTTAAATTAGAGGAAGAAAATCCGAAACCATTAGTATGGTTAATTTTACAACGTTTTATTTATCGTCAATTTATGACTTATGTTGTCATTAAATCTATATTCTCATCGCTTCGAGGAGTAGCGGTAGGGTGGAATAAACTAAAGAGACTGGGGAGTGTTAAACATTCCACGGAACATAAGGAGGCATCATAAAAGAGCGGACTTGAAGTGACCCCTAAAAGTTAGACACGGTTATTTCATTAGGCAGCTTGATAAAAGTGAGTCCGGTATTGTACTGGGC
>NZ_JBXAEZ010000010.1:0-119562 GCF_058792475.1 Bacillus sp. MT94
CATCAGCTGTAAATTTAGCCATAGAAAAACTGCACCCCCAATTGTTAGACTGTGTCTAACAATTGGGGTGCAGTTCATTATCTACCTTTAAAACGCTCTTTTTTATTATTTCCCTTCCGTTACATAAGCCCACTTAAAGCTATATTCTGGACTGATGTTATGTTTCACAATTCCTTTAACATTCGGTTTCATTACATACGCTCTACCTGTTTGATATAAAGGAATTAATCCTGCATCTTCTTCAAGGAACAATTTCTCTGCTTTTCCTAACGTTTCCCAACGCTTCTTCGGATCAGACAATAATTCATTACCTGCTTTCGCTACCATTTCATCATATTTTGGATTCGAATAACTCATTTGGTTATATGGGCTCTTCGATTCAAACATATCAATAAACGTCATTGGATCCGAATAATCTGGGCTCCAACCTGCAAATGAAACTTCATAATCTTGCGCTGACTCTAATTTCAGTTTTTGTTTGAACGGCTGAATTTTCGTGTTAACCGTTACACCTTTTAAGTTTTTCTCAATTTGATCTTTAAAATAGTCAGCAATTTTTTTCGCAGTTCCATCATCATAGCTTAGTAGTTCAATTGTCACTTGATCTTTTCCAAGTTCTTTTTTCGCTGCTTCCCAAGCTGCTGCACCTTTTTTCGGATCATATTTTAGACCATTTTTAAATGTATCTTGGTAATCTTTACCGTCAGGCCCTGTCGCAAGCCCTTTTGGTACTAATTGATCTGTTGCTTTTGAACCGTTATTTAAAATAACGTTCGCTAAACCTTTTTTATCAATTGATAATGCGATTGCTTCACGTAGTTTTTTGCTCTTTAACGGTGTATCTTGTCCGTTACGCTTTTGATTTAAACGTAAGAAGAATGTACTTGCTTCTGAATACTCACCGTACTCCTCTTTGTTCGATTTATATTTATCAACAAATTCTCCTGATAATAGTGTAAAATCAATTGATCCTGTATCATATAAGTTTACTTTCGTCGCAACTTCTTTTACTACACTATAGTTAATTTCTTCTAATTTCACAGTCTTTTTATCCCAATACTGATCATTTTTCTTTAATTGCCATCCTTGTTCATGTTTCCATGACGCCATAACGAACGGTCCGTTATACAACGTTGTATCTGCTTCTAAACCGAACTTATCTCCTTTTTCTTTTACGAACTTTTCATTTAAAGGATAGTACGATGGGAATGCCATTAAATTCAAGAAATACGGTACTGGCTTTTCTAATTCTACTTCTAGTGTATAATCATCTACCGCTTTTGCTCCTAAATCTGTTAGAGGTTTTTCACCTTTATTAATTGCTTCTGCATTTTTAATATAGAAAGCGATAAACGCATATTCTGCAGCTGTATTTTTATCGAGTAAGCGCTGCCATCCGTATACGAAATCTTTCGCTGTTACAGGATCACCGTTTGACCATTTTGCATCTTTACGTAGTTTAAATGTATATTTTTTGCCATCCTCGCTTTTCGTACTAGATTCTGCCACAGCTGGGATTGGCTTATTATCTTTATCTAATCGATATAAACCTTCCATTGTGTTCCCTAAAATTTGAGAACCTAATGTATCAGTAGATTTTGAAACATCCATCGTCGGAATTTCTTGATTTTCTGTACGATTTAATACTTGTTTCGCTGCATATTTAATTTCAGCTTTTTTCTCTTCCCCACCACCACTAGACGTCGTAGTTGATTTCTTCTCCCCACCAGATCCAGAACACGCTGTCAACGCCATACTCATTGCTAAAACTGGCGCTACAACCGCCGTGAACTTTTTCATCTTTTTCTTCATTTTTGTACCCTCCCCAATTATATGTACGAAACCATTTTTGATAGACTTTCTAATAACTAGTTATCAGAAAATTCTTATTAATTAATATTCTACTAATTTTTCCGCTTTTGTAAAGTTATTTTTAAAATATTCTAAAAATTATTTTTTTATTATAGTAAAACGTATTTTTTACAATTGTCATGATACAAATTCTTCCTTACATCTATCGATTTATTTACATGTAATCTCATAATAAAAAGAGCATTCCAAAAGTAAATAATCTACTTTTGGAATGCTCTATCATTTTATCTTTCTATTGTGGCTAACGAGATTCTCACTACAAAATAAGCTAAGAAACTTGTATACATCCACTTAAATATAGCATCACTGTTTAAAAATTATTTTCCATCTTTTTCAGTCATATATGTCCACTTGAAGCTATACTCTGGGCTAATGTTATGGTGAACGATGCCTTTTACATTTGGTTTTTGAACATATGCATCACCACGTTGGTATAAAGGCACAATTGCTACATCTTTCTCAAGAAGTAATTTCTCAGCTTGTCCTAGCTCTTCCCAACGTTTCTTCGCATCGCCCATTAATTCTCCACCAGCTTTTTTAATCATTTCATCATATTTCTGATCAGAGAAGCTCATTTGGTTATGAGAATGTTTAGACTCAAACATATCTAAGAATGTCATTGGATCCGCATAATCTGGATTCCAACCGCCATATGAAATATCATAATCTTGCTCTGTTTCTAATTTTAGTTTTTGCTTGAACGGCTGAAGTTTAATATTAACTGTTACACCTTTTAAATTCTTCTCGATTTGATCTTTTACATATTCCCCAACTTTTTTCGCATTACCAGTATCATAGTTTAATAGCTCAATTGTAACTTGATCTTTTCCAAGTTCTTTTTTCGCTGCTTCCCATGCAGCAGCTGCTTTTTTCGCATCTGGTTTGATACCGTTTTTAAATGTTTCTTGGAAGTCTTTACCGTCTGGTCCAGTTGCTAATCCTTTCGGTACTAAGAAGTCTGCTGGTTTAGATCCATCATTTAAAATAACATTTGCTAAATTTTTCTTATCAATAGAGTAGGCAATTGCTTCACGTAATTTTTGACTCTTTAATGGTGTATCTTGTCCACCACGTTTTTGGTTCATACGAATAAAGTAAGTACTTACTTGTGAATAAGTCCCAAACTCTTCCTTATTATTTCTATACTTATCAACAAACTCTCCCGTTAATAAAGCAACATCAATTTGACCACTATCATATAAATTCACACGTGTTGCTGGTTCTTTTACAACACTATAATTAATCTCATCTAGTTTTACAGTCTTTTTATCCCAATATTGATCATTTTTCTTTAATTTCCAGCCTTGCTCATGCTTCCAATCAGTTAGAACAAACGGTCCATTATATACTGTTGTATCAGACTCTAAACCGTATTTATCCCCTTTTTCTTTTACAAACTTCTCATTTAACGGATAGTACGATGGGAATGCTACTAAGTTTAAGAAGTATGGTACTGCTTGTTCTAATTCAACTTCTAAAGTAGTATCATCTACTGCCTTTACTCCTAGTTCTGTTACAGGTTTTTCACCTTTATTCACCGCTTCTGCATTTTTAATTGGGAATGCGATAAATGCATACTCAGCAGCTGTTTTTGGATCTAATAGGCGTTGCCATGCATATACGAAATCTTTCGCTGTTACAGGATCACCATTTGACCATTTTGCATCTTTACGTAATTTAAATGTATATTTTTTACCATCCTCACTCTTCGTGCTTGATTCTGCAGCAGCTGGGATTGGTTTGTTATCTTTATCTAATCGATATAAACCTTCCATTGTGTTCCCTAAAATTTGAGAACCTAATGTATCTGTATTTTTAGAAGTATCCATTGTTGGAATCTCATTTGTTTCAGTACGATTTAGTACTTGTTTTGCTGCTAATTTTCCTTCTGATTTACTATCTCCACCAGAGCTAGAATTTGTGCTTGTCTTCTTATCTCCACCTGATGTAGAACATGCTGTTAATGCCATACTCATTGCTAAAACTGGTACTACAACCGCTGTTAGTTTTTTCATTTTTTTCTTTTTCACTTTCTGTACCCTCCCTAATTCTTAACGCTCTCACTTAAGAATTTTCTGATAATTCTGTTTCTCTTTATATATTTATCAGAAGATTCTTATTAACTATTATTCTACTAATTTTTTGAGTTTTGTAAAGTGTTATTATTGAAAATTTTTAAAAAATTATTTTTTTACAGTAATATTCATAAAAATTCCTTAACCTTTCGAAACACTATACCTCATGGAATTCTATGTATTGATTTAATAGTCTTTATATCCCTTCACTATAAACAAACTTGTAAATTATTGTTAATAAATAATGTATATCGTAACAAACCTCTTTTCTACAAAAATAAAAAAGCAGACATTTCGTCTGCTTTAATTCTCCTCAATTTGCTTTTCACTTAACCCTAGATGTGTTCTAAGAGTATTACTCAAACTCTGTAGATCTTTTTTATTAGGGTTATAATAATATACACGTTGCCCGTTTGGGCCATTAGGTAAGTATAAATCATCACCAGCTAATTGTATTTTTTCAACTGAACCGTTTAAACCGTATTTATAAAAAGATAAAATATCATCCATTACTAAATTTGTTTTAAAATCACTATCAACCGCCTCAACTATTTTTTCTAGCTTCGTAATCGATCCTACACTTTTTAATTTACTTAAAATCGCTTCAATAACAAGTTGTTGGCGCTGTCCTCTCATTGCATCACTATCAATATGGCGCGTTCTTGCTAGTGCAAGTGCTTCTTCCCCATTTAATTTTTGTAATCCTTTTATCAAATGAATCGCATCAGGTTCATCTTTACTATTTTGCTCCGTAAATTCAACCGGGACATCCACTTCAATACCATCTAACCCATCAACAATTTTAGTAAAGGAACCAAAATTAAATTTCACAAAATAATCAACGGGCACCTGTAACAATTTTTCTACCGCTTCCACACAAGCTTGCGGTCCTCCATCTCTACCATTTTTAACGAAGCCACTTCCATATGCATGGGTTATTTTATCTTTTTTCTTTTCAACTGGAACATATGTATATGTATCACGCGGTATGCTCGTTAATTTCACTGTTTTATCGTCTTTATTAAAAGTCGCTAACAATAATGCATCTGTATGAAATGCACCATTATATTCCTTTTGTCGTTCTTGATTTTCATCAATTCCCATAATTAAAAGTGAAACATGATTTGCAATTGGCTTTACAGATTTCTCACGTAAATTGGATTTTTCACCTCGTGCTAAATTCAAATTAGATTTTTGTACGAGACTAGAAGTTTTCATATATACATAGGCTCCATAGCCAATTCCACCAAATAGTAATACCGCCAGTAGTAAACTTATTATCGTTTTCTTTTTATATTTTTGCTTATTTTTCTCTTCTCTTAAAGATGAATGATTCTCCATTTACTCTCCTCCTGTTTCTATTCATCCAATATGTTTTTCATTCTTTCATATTTAGCGCTATCCTTTTGAAACATACTTTCTTTCAATCCCTTATCTATTTGTATCCATTCAGTCGTAACTGAATATTGAATCAAGCCTTCTTGAAAACTAAGAAATTTCAACATAATCCCTGTATTTTTCTCCACAACCATTTCGAATTTCCCTCTTAAATCTTCAGAGGTGCTAACAGGCATCTCTATGTTGATGACTCCTTCAATTTTGTAACAATCTAATCCAAGATATTTCGTTTCTTTATAATTCCAATCTTTATATCGAATTAACAAATCTGCGAATTCTGATTGAATACTATATTTAGCTAGCCCTATATATTCATCATCATATCGCTTTTTCTCATCTGATTTTCTCACTAACCTTTCCGTAGGATTTAATTTTAATAGTTCATTGTTTCTTTCTTTCGGGTTCCATTTTGTCTCTTTATAGGTATACTTCTCATCATCAAACTCTTTTTTCTTCCCCTCGTTATATATAATTGTTCGTTTTTTGGCTAGTTTATCTTCTTTCGAAGAGATACCTCTTTGTTTCTCCGTATCAATCGCATACTTATATGTTGTAGCAATTCTTGATGAGCTAGAATATTCCTCAAATTGTCCTGAAATATTTTTAAAATAATCAATAGAATCTAGCATTTTTTGATGAATCTTTTCTTTATCTGGATAATGTACATTCGATTTTATTTCTTCTTCATTTTCAAAATCAGAAAACGCTTTTTTCTTTACATATTCAAATACTCCACCATTTTGCGCAAAACTTTGTATAGAAAACTCAGACATAGATACCACTGAAAGTATACAAACCGCTGCACTAATTATCATCATATGAATTTTGTAACTCTTCTTTTTTACCTTAAGATTATGTAGCGTGCCATTAATTTTTTCATTTAACTCTGGAGGTACTATAACATTTTCATCTTTTATTCTCTTTTTTAATTTCTCATCAAATAATTTTTCATTATCCATCCTTTACACCCCCTATTCCATCTTTAATCGTTTTTGTAGTTGTTCCCTCGCGCGTGACAATCTTGATTTCACTGTTCCTTTCGGTATTTCTAACAGCTTTGCTATACTCTCTTGATTCATATCTTCATAATAATAAAGCACCGTAACAGCTCTTAATTCTTCATGTAACGATTGAATCGCATTACACAAATCTATATCTTCATACTGATCACACGCACTCATATTGTAATCATTCTCTTCTGTCACAATTACATTTTTATACGCTCTAATAATATTGTTACACTCATTTATTAGTATTCGAATTAACCAAGTTTGAAAAAATTCTTCTTTTTTTAATTTTTTTATATTTTCATAGGCCTTTAAAATTGTTGTCTGTATCGCATCCTCTATATTTGTCTCATCACGTAACATCGCCTTTGCTATTCGATACATCTTCACTTTTTCTGTATGCATAAGCGCTATAAAGGCTTCATGATTACCTTTTTTCGCCAAAGAAACATCCGTTTCTTCTTTTATAATCATTTTATATAAAGGGATTACTTTCACAATTGCTCCTCCTGTTTCATCCTCACTTTATCACTTCCAATTTAACTTTACATGTATTAGACGTATGAACCTAGAAAAAGGTTCATTTTTTTGAATATTTTCTTAATTAAAAAGATAAATATCCTTTATAAGTGTTATGCGATAAACATACTAGTTTTAATTTACAAATAAAAAAAGCCCACTTTCTAGTGGACTTTCTACTTTATAACGGTAAATCCCTCTTCTTAAACACTACAATTGCTACTATGAAAATACAAAGTGCTCCGGCAGTTAACCCTATACTTACAGGCCATATATTATACGTTCCTTCAGCAATTTCTTTCGGACGAAATAGCGTAAATAATGATATATTTCTCATCCACTCTAACTTATCACTTAACTTCCCTACCATATCCAATACGAAAAATAAGATAGTTAAACTCGCTGAATAACTTAGTGCTTTTCTTTCGTCATTACATATACAAGAAAAGAAAAATGAATACGCACTAACGACTAAAAATATGAGCCCTCCGACTACATTTATCTTCAAAAATAATTCTTTATTTAAGTTATTATCTTGTAAAAACCATTCTGCACCTACTAACCCAGCTACATACGTAACAGATACAATAATCAGAAGTCCCAATATGAGAACAGCAGCTTGTGTAATAGCAATTTGCACTCTAGATACAGGTGTTGCTAGCAAGTATGCCATTGCTCCTTTACCTACATGACGAGCAATTAAATGTGTCGCAACTGTTACGCAAAAAATTGTTAAAATGATAATAAACAATAGACTATAGTATTCGCCCGCTAGAAAATCCATTACGTTTTGAATCGGACTTTCCATACCAACGATTTTTTTCACACTATCAGGCATGGCAGCTATTAATTCATTTAGCCCTTTCGCTGATACCATTGACGGGAATATCCAAATTAATAACCACAAATATAAAGCCGCACCACACGCATAACTCAAAATACTTTTTTGTGTTTCTTTCAAACTAGCTAAAAACAATTGCTTATTCATGCGTTACCCCTTCTTTCTTATCGTAATAATGCATAAATAAATGTTCTAAATCCATCGCTCTCGTTTGAAGTGCCGTTACATTATAGTTTGAAAGTGTTTGTAAAACAGTTTGATAGTTTCCTTGTACAATGATAGATGCCTCTCTACCTTTTACCGCTTCAAATTGCAAATTACACTTTATAAGGGACTCAATCTCTTCTTGTGATGATACTGTTACATCTATCACCTGTCTTCTCATACTTTGTAAATCGTGAATATTTTCAACCGTTACGAGTCGACCATCTTTAATAATAGCTACTCTGTCACAAGTTCTCTCAATTTCAGTAAAAATATGTGATGACATTAGGATTGTTTTTCCTCTTTGCTTTTCCTCTAATATTAAATCTATAAACACTTGTTGCATAAGTGGATCAAGTCCAGATGTTGGTTCATCTAAAATTAACACCTCTGGATCGTGCATAAATGCAGCGACTATCCCTACTTTTTGCTTCATTCCTTTAGACATTTTGCGAATCGGTGTTTTCACATCAAATTGCAGACGCTCTATCAGTTCATCTCGTCTTTTCGTATCCTTTAATCCACGCATTCCCTGCATTAATTTTAAAAACTCTAATCCGTTCATTCCTTCAATAAAAGAAATTTCACCCGGTAGATAACCAACTTCCCTTTGAATTTTCGCTGCTTCATTCCAACAATCTAATCCAAAAATTGTCGCTTTACCAGCTGTCGGTTTTATAAATCCCATTAAATTACGAATCGTCGTTGATTTTCCGGCACCATTCGGTCCTAAATAACCAAATACTTCTCCCTCTTTTACATCAAATGTAATATGAAACAAACCTTTTCCATTCGAAAACTGTTTTGTGACATCTTGAACTGAAATCATAATTCCACCTCATTTTTTTGAAATATTGAATATGTGATATTTCAAAATTATTGTACTCCTCATCTTCCATATTCGCAACAACTTTTTGAAATATTTATTAGTCCATATTTCAAAATTATTGTTTTCCATTATTTTTTCTTGTATATTTTAAGTGAGGTGATTGCATTGAACGGCTTTGAAAGAGTAAAAGAAAAGAAAAAGCGTGCCATTAAAGAAGCAGCATTCGTATTATTTTCAGAACGTGGATTTAATGAAGTGAAAATAGAACATATCGCAAAAGAAGCAAACGTTTCTCAAGTTACAATTTATAATCATTTCGGAAGTAAAGATGCGTTATTTAGGGAGCTTATACAAGAATTTATCATATCTGAATTTCAATATTATAAAGAGCTTGCAGAAGAAAAATTACCTTTTCATGATATGATGCAAAAAATGATTGTAAGAAAAATGAATACTGGCGGGTTATTTCAACCTGATATGTTACTACAAATGATGCAAAGGGACGAAGAACTCCGTAAGTTTATTTATAGTTATCAAAATGAAAAAATCCTGCCCTGGTATTTAGAAATATTAGAACAAGCTCAGCGCAAAAACGAAATTAATCCACACCTTACTAAAGAAATGATGTTACTTTACATTCAAATGTTTACTAAATTAGGTGATGATTTTGGGGCACAACTTCTTGAAGGAGATCGCGAAAAACATATACAAGATATCGTTACGATGTTCTTTTATGGACTCTCCGTCCCAGAAAAATAATTTTTCTAAAGAACAAATAGAATCACCAAAAAGCCCTTTGGATATTTAAATCGCAAGGGCTTTTTCATATCAAAAAATGACTAAAACTAACTTTATCTTAAAAAGGTTAAATGCTGCTTTATAGATAACACCTTATTATAGATTAACTCTTTTAGCATAACAGGCTGAATTGAGATAATCGTTTCACCGAAATTCAGAAAGTAATTTGAAATAAAATCAAATTCTTGCTTGTTAAAATAGCCTGTTATAATGTAATTTTCATTTTCCTTTTGCATCCTCATGGAAGGATAATTCTCTTTATCAAAAATATCCTTTCCTTTTTGATTAACAATTACGCTAAAATCAATTGCATCAGGCTTTCTGTGAAAAGTAGTAAGATAACTTAATAATTCTTCAAGATTTTTTGGATTAATATTGCTCGTTTCCACAATAGAAAGAATTTTATCACATCTAATTATTTGAACATTATTTGTCTCAAAATTAAAAATTTTAGCATACCACTGGCCAAATTTAGATTCTAATCGAATAAATTGGGCAACCAATGCTTGCTCCTCACCTTTTTTTAAATATGTTAAATGATAAACTCGCTCAGCAAAAATTCCCTGTAAAATTTCTTTTAAGAATGGACTAAAATTACTATGATTTGTTACTTCAAAGGAAAGCGTTCGTTCCATGATTGAAATATTTTTACTCACATTATCAGGTAATACATGTTTAAATTTATTTTCAAGTGCAATACTTTCTACATTAAATGGTTTTGTCTTGTATCCATTTAGCGTAAGAATTGAAAAGTATAGCGCATACATTTCATCCACACTAAAATAAATTGGCGATAACACACTATTTTCTATAATTTTATAACTTCCATTTCTACCTAGTTCAGAATATATGGGTACACCTATTTCTTCCAATGATTGAATATCTCGCAACGCGGTACTTTTAGAAATATCATATCTAGCCATTAAATCTTTTAAATTAAAATATCTTTTATTATTTAAGAAAATAAGCATGTCATTTATTCGTTCAGTTTTTTTCATATTTCCCTCCCAAAAAGGTATCATGTATTGAAACCTTTTTAATCTATATTATAATTATCAACTAATAAAGGAGTTATATATTTATGACATTAGAAATAGCTATTTTTCTTTCAATGAATGGGCAAGCAAAGGAGGCGATTAATTTTTATATACGTAATTTAGAAGCCAAAAAGTTAATGATTGTTACGTATGAAGAACTGGCGAAAAGAGATAGTTCTTTTAAAATTACAAGTGAAAATAAAGATCATATTGCTCACTCTGTTTTACAAATTGGGAATACAAAGCTAATGATAGCGGAAGATACAATGAAGCTTAATGAACTTTATAACGTTGGAAATAACATGTCACTTTGCATTCAAAGCGCTAATTTAGAAGAGATACAAACGTTTTATAATAATTTAATTTCCGATGAGCATGTGAAAATAATCTCTCCGCTAGAAAAAAATATATTTAGTGAAGCATATGGTATTATTGAAGATCCTTATGGCATACAAATCCAATTAATGTATGATAAACGACTAAACTAAATAATTAATCATATTCACATATTCCTAATAAAAAAGACACGAATTTCGTGTCTTTTTTATTTTATAGAAATGACTCTACCCTTTTCACTACTTTCAATCGCTAATTGAATCAATTTAATAACATCTAAACCTTCTTTTGCTGTTACAGGTAGTTTCTCACCATTTAATATACTATCTCGTACACCTTTATAATAATTGTCATAACAACCGACTTCTGTTGGAATACGCTCTAGGCTTTCTTCTGTTTCTAACGTAGCAAAATTCTCTTCATCGTCTACCCCATAACCGTTATCGCCTGGCTTCATTCCATTTTTTAATTGCTCTTCCTGCGAATCCATACCGTACTTCACGATAGAACCTTTCTCTCCATGCACTATAAAATGCGGTCCAGCTTTTTTCACATAACTGCTGCTACGTAAAATGACACGTTTAACTCCGTAATGAAGTACTATATGGAAATAATCATCCACCTCTGCACCTGGTCGTTGTTTTATTACATCTGCACTTATCGCATCTGGTTTCCCGAATATTGATAACGCTTGGTCAATTAAATGCGATCCTAAATCGTATAATATACCGGAACCTGGTAGATTTTTTTCTCTCCATCGATCACGTACATGTGGACGGAAACGATCAAAATTTGATTCATATGCGTATACATTCCCTACTCTGTTTTCTCCTAACAATTTCTTAATTGTTAAGAAATCATTATCAAAACGACGATTATGATATACGCTTAACATTACATTATGCTGCTCTGCTAATGAAATAAGCTCTTCCCCCTCTTCAATTGAGACAACAAATGGTTTTTCTACAACAACATGCTTACCGTTTAAAATTGCTTCTTTTACATATGGAAAATGAGTTGTATTAGGTGATGTAATAACAACTAAGTCAACATCAGCTCGCTTCACCAATTCATCAATTGTACTAACAACATTAGCGTTTGGTAATGTTTCTTTTACTACCTCTTCTTTTGAGGATAATACAGCACGAATATCATATTCTTCTATTGTTTGTAATAGTGGGATATGAAATGTCGTACTAGAAAAACCAAATCCTACAATCCCTACACCTATTTTTTTCATGTTGCCCCTCCATTTGTGCCGCTTTAACGAGCAGTAAGATTCCTAACCCAAAATTCAGTGAAAGCTAAGGAATTAGGTGAGGAATCAACTGCTTGTTAAAGCCCGATTAGTTGAACTTTATGAGAACGATTTCATTCAGTTATTATAACAAGATTATTATTATTTACATAATAAATTGCCTAGAAAAAAGCATCTTGCTACTATTCATAGCAAGATGCCCTCTTTATTCTGGTCTTTTCTTCGTCCACGTTTCTACTACTTCACCAGTATCATTTACATCTAGCACTAGGCTACCATTACTATACCGGTCTTTATTTCGATACGCTTTCGGATCAATCTCTTCTACAATGTTTTTCTCTGTCTTCATGTAAACTAATTCATCGTCCCGAACAATTTCAATACCGACAATGCGGTACGGATTACGTTTTAACTCTTTGAAAATAACAAGGCCTCGCTTCGCCCTCGTTGATTTTTCAATTTCTGATGCTTTTAGACGTTTTACAGCACCACGCTGCGTTACGAGAATAAGTTGATCTTTATCACCATTTAACGGTTTACCAGAAGCGACATAGTCATCTTCTTTTAAATTAATTGCTTTCACACCAGCAGCTCTTACACCGACTGGACTTACTTCATCTTCAT
Organism: Bacillus sp. MT94; assembly: GCF_058792475.1. Lineage (NCBI taxonomy): Bacteria > Bacillati > Bacillota > Bacilli > Caryophanales > Bacillaceae > Bacillus > Bacillus sp. MT94. The sequence goes on from NZ_JBXAEZ010000010.1 coordinate 12,799, forward strand.
GGAAAACAAGTGCATATGCACCATGTGTAGCAAGAACGATATCACTCGTTCCATCTGTCGCAAATATATCGACAACTTCATCATCTTTTTTCAAGTTTACAGCAACGAATGCCCTTGAATAACGCTGAACTTTATATTGATTTAATTCTGTTTTCTTTATCATACCATTTCGTGTTACAAATACGATAAATCGTTTTTCTTCCTCAAAGTTCGGTACAACCGTTGCCCAAATGATCGTTTCATCTCGGTCGAGTGAAACGATATTTGCAACGTGCTGACCTAAATCTTTCCAACGAATATCTGGCATTTCGTATACTGGAAGATATATATAGTTCCCTTTACTTGTGAATAAAAGAACTGTTTCAGTCGTATTCGTATCGAATCGTTCAAGTAAGATGTCACCCTCTTTCATACCGAAGTCTTTGCCGTTTGATGCATTATGTGAGCGCCATCCAGTACGTTTCACATATCCTTCTTTCGTTACAGTAACGATGACATCTTCTTGTGGAATCATCACTTCTACGTCTATTTTAATTTCTTCAATTTGTTCTTCAATAATAGCACGGCGATCATCACTATATGTTTTCTTAACTCTCTTCAAATCAGTTTTAATGACTTGAAGTAATCTTTTTTCACTTTGTAAAATTGACTGTAGCTCTAGAATTTTCTTATTAAGCTCATCTGCTTCTTCTTGTAACGCCGTAATGTCTGTATTCGTTAAGCGATATAATTGCAAGGAAACAATTGCTTCCGCCTGTGCTTCTGTAAAGCCAAATTTTGCACTTAAATTATCTTTCGCATTACGTTTATCTTTTGAAGCTCGAATTGTCTCGATTACTTGATCTAAAATCGATAATGCTTTCTTTAAACCTTCTACAATATGTTGACGATTTTCTGCTTTTCTTAATTCATATTGCGAACGTCTCGTAATAACCTCTTTTTGATGTCCAATATAAGCATCCAAAATTTTTGGTAATGTCATAAGTGTTGGACGACGATTATTAATCGCTACCATATTAAAGTTATATGGAATTTGTAAATCTGTATTTTTATATAAATAATTTAAAATACCTTCGGCGTTTGCTTCTTTCTTTAATTCAACAACAATTCGTAAACCAGTACGATCTGTCTCATCACGCACTTCAGCAATACCATCTAACTTTTTATCTAGACGTAATTCATCCATTTTCTTTACAAGGTTTGCCTTATTCACTTCGTAAGGAATTTCAGTGATTACAATTTGTTGTTTCCCACCGCGCACTGTTTCAACTTCTGCTTTTCCACGAATAATAATTTTACCTTTACCTGTTTCATACGCCTTTTTAATACCATCAATCCCTTGAATAATACCGCCTGTTGGGAAATCTGGTCCTTTCATAACTGTTAATAAATCATCAACAGTACTATTTGGCTTATCAATACGCATCATTGTAGCATCAATAACTTCTCCAAGATGATGCGGAGGAATTTCTGTTGCATAACCAGCGGAAATCCCTGTAGATCCGTTCACTAATAAATTCGGGAACGCTGCTGGTAATACAACTGGTTCTTCACTCGTATCATCAAAGTTTGACACGAATTCAACTGTTTCTTTATCAAGATCACGTAATAATTCAGATGCGATTGGTGATAAACGAGCTTCCGTATAACGCATTGCTGCCGCTGGGTCCCCATCAACACTACCGTTATTACCATGCATTTCAACTAAAACATTACGTACTTTCCAAGTTTGGCTTAAGCGTACCATTGCTTCATATACAGAGGAATCTCCATGTGGATGATAATTACCGATAACATTACCTACTGTTTTAGCTGATTTACGAAACGCTTTATCATGTACATTACCTTCTACATACATAGAATATAAAATACGTCTTTGTACTGGCTTTAAGCCATCACGTGCATCTGGAAGTGCACGATCTTGAATAATATATTTACTATAACGTGCAAAGCGATCACCTAACACGTCTTCAAGCGGGAGGTCATGAAACTTCTCTGCTTGCATGTTATTCCACCTCCGTCTCCATAATCATTTCATTTTCTAAAATATTTCCTTCTTCTTGCATACCAAACTGTACATTACGTTCAATCCATTTACGGCGCGGTTCTACTTTATCGCCCATTAATGTTGTAACGCGACGCTCTGCTCTTGCTGCATCATCAATTTTCACGCGAATTAATGTACGCGTTTCAGGATTCATTGTTGTTTCCCATAATTGATCCGCATTCATTTCACCAAGCCCTTTATAACGTTGTAACATATAGCCTTTTCCAACTTTTTTCGTTACACCGTCTAATTCCTCATCTGACCAAGCGTATTCAATTACTTCACTCTTACCTTTTCCTTTACTTACTTTGTATAAAGGAGGGAGTGCGATAAACACTTTACCCGCTTCGATAAGTGGCTTCATATATCTGTAGAAGAACGTTAATAACAATACTTGAATATGAGCTCCATCCGTATCGGCATCGGTCATAATTACAACTTTATCGTAGTTAATATCTTCAACATCAAATTCATTTCCTACACCGCCGCCAATCGCATAAATGATTGTATTAATCTCTTCATTTTTAAAGATATCAGCAAGCTTTGCTTTCTCTGTATTAATTACTTTACCACGTAATGGTAATACGGCCTGGAAACGACGGTCTCGTCCTTGTTTCGCTGAACCACCAGCAGAGTCACCCTCTACTAAATACAATTCGTTTTTCTGAGGATTACGTGATTGTGCAGGTGTTAACTTCCCGCTTAACGTACCTTCTGATTTTTTCTTCTTCTTACCACTACGTGCTTCTTCTCTCGCTTTACGAGCAGCCTCACGTGCTTGCGCTGCTTTAACTGCCTTTCTCACAAGAAGTGTAGCTACATCCGGGTTTTCCTCTAAAAAGTAAGCTAAATGCTCTGATACAATGGCATCAATAGAAGAACGAGCTTCACTTGTACCAAGTTTCCCCTTCGTTTGTCCTTCAAACTGAAGTACTTCTTCTGGTACACGTACAGAAACGATAGCCGCTACACCTTCACGAATATCTGTACCTTCTAAATTTTTATCTTTTTCTTTTAATAATGAAACTTTACGAGCATACTCATTGAACACACGCGTCATTGCTGTTTTAAATCCAGCTTCGTGTGTTCCACCATCTTTTGTACGTACGTTATTTACAAACGAAAGAATATTTTCTGAGTAACCATCATTAAACTGGAATGCTAGTTCTGCTTCAATCCCGTTTTGTTCACCAGTGAAATATACAACCGGGTGAATTGAATCTTTTTCTTCGTTTAAATATGAAACGAAAGCTTCGATTCCTGTTTCATAATGAAATATATCTTCTAAATCATTACGTTCGTCTTTTATCGAGATTTTCATTCCTTTTAATAAGAATGCAGATTCACGTAATCTCTCACATAATGTTTCATAATTGTAATTTGTCGTGCTGAAAATCGTTGTATCTGGTTTGAAGTGCATTGTCGTACCAGACTCTTTTGTTTTCCCGATTTTCTCTAACGTCGTTGCAGGAACGCCACCATTTTCAAAGCGTTGTTCATAAATGTTACCATCACGTTTAATTGTTACTACTAACCATTCTGACAAAGCGTTTACAACTGATGCCCCAACACCGTGTAAACCACCACTCGTTTTATAGCCACCTTGACCAAACTTACCACCTGCATGAAGTACAGTTAAAATAACTTCAGGTGTAGGTTTCCCAAGTTTATGCATTCCCGTAGGCATTCCTCGCCCTTTATCTATAACGCTAATACTATTATCTTTATGTATTACGACTGAAATTTCGTCGCCAAATCCCGCTAACGCTTCGTCAACGGAGTTATCTACTATTTCATATACTAAATGATGCAATCCACGGCTATCCGTACTCCCGATATACATACCCGGGCGTTTTCGAACGGCTTCAAGTCCTTCTAACACTTGAATCGCATCTTCATTATATTGGAACTGATGCTTCGCCAAACTCCTTGCCCCTTTCCTAATCCAAAATCAGAACATATGTTTCTATTATAGAATAACGCCTCGACTATAGTTTTGGCAAGTTATCTTATCTCTTTTATATACCATCTTCAATAGAAAAATCCTTGTTTTCTCACAAGGATTCCTCTAGGCTACTATTTCAGAAAAATAATCGTTTGTCAACGAGAAATGGATATGTATTCCAAGATTACACATTCCAAACCTTTATTATGATCCAAATGATCAAGATCCAAAATGGGATTACAAATAACAATCCCCAAAAACAGCCTTTAAAAAATCTCATGATGAACACCTCGTTCATCGGCCCTACTTATCTATAATGAGAGCTGAATCAATCTTTCTACTTTTAAATCTATACTATTTTGTCATCGCATGTTCTACTTTAATACAACGATCCATTATTACAGTATAGTCTTTTTCTTTTAAAAGTTTATATGTATCTTCATCTTGTACTCCTAATTGTGCCCAAAAAACATCTGCATCAATCTCTACAAATTCTTTTGCAACATCCATTAAAAACTCTGAGCGACGAAATACATTTACTATGTCAACGTGTTCCTTAATATCCTTTAGTGAAGAAACTGCCTTTTCTCCAAGCACCTCATCTACTGTTGGATTAACTGGAATAATACGGTATCCAGCATCTTGCATTGCTTTTGAAACCATATACGATGTACGTTCTGGCTTATCTGATAATCCAACAACCGCAATTGTTTTGCTTCTCTTTAACACTTCACCAATTTCCGTACGAGTTGGGTTTTCAATTGTCATAATTAATCCCTCCTATTCCTTTAGTATAGCCGATAAAGAAAGTCTCTTTCAATATGAAAGAGACTTTCTTTTATTTCGATTATTGATTCTTTGTAGCTGAATTATCTGCTAAAGTAGCCGATTTCGTCATTTTTTGACCGTTACGGTAGAATGTAACTTCTACTTTCTCGCCTACTTTTTTCTTTTCATATAAATATTTACGGAATTGAAGTGAGTTTTCTACTTTTTGATCATCTAATGCTACTACAATATCATATTGCTCTAAACCAGCTTTTTCTGCCGGTGATATTGGGTAAATTTTACCTAATACAACACCGTTTGTTACTTCTTTCGGTACTTTCAATTGATTGACTGCATAAGCTTGCACATCTTCTAACGAAACGACACCTACTCCAAGAGCTGGACGTTTTACTACTCCGTCTTTTTCAAGTGATTCAATAACTGGCTTTGCGATATTAATTGGAATAGCAAATCCAATTCCTTCAACTTCTTGCTGTGCAATTTTACTTGAATTAATCCCAATTATTTCACCATTTTGGTTAAATAATGCACCACCGCTATTACCTGGGTTAATCGCTGCATCTGTTTGAATAACTTGTGCTTGCCAATCTGGTCGTTTATCGCCATCAATATCAACTGGAATTTCACGTTCTTTACTACTAATAATGCCTTCCGTTACACTTCCATCAAATCCTAGTGGGTTACCGATTGCAATTGCTTTTTCACCCGCACGGATTTTACTTGAGTCACCTAAAGTTGCAACTTTATTCACATTAGAGCCGTCAATTTCAACAACAGCTAAATCTAACCAAGGATCTTTCCCTACTAACTTTGCATCTACCTTTTTACCATCACTTAGTTTTACAGCAAGTTTATTTGCACCATCTACTACGTGGTTGTTTGTTACAATATATGCTTTATTTCCTGCTTTTTTATAAATAACACCTGATCCTGAACCAGCTTGTTGTTCTTGACCTGTCGGTTGCATTGCAAATGGATCAACACTTTGCTGCATATTAATAACACCTACAACAACGTCTTTCGCTCCTTCAATCATACCAGGTAAATCAGTTTCATTTTTCGCTTTATTTACAACAGGAACTACAGTACCTTCTACTTTTGAATCCGAACTAAATGATGATACTGGTGCTCCATTATTTTGAGCCCATGGCATATATGGTGCTGCAAAACTAATCGAAACCGCTCCGACTACAGCTCCCACTAAACCTGTGAAGAAATAGCCTTTTTTACTACCTGATTTTCTCACTTCTCTCGTTTCACTATGCTCTTCATTTAAATTTGGTCCGTCGTAATATCCCATGTTTTATTTCCCCTCTCTGGTGAATTCGTATTTTCAGTATAGTCACGTTTTGTGTCCTTCTTGTGAACTCATCGTGAAATCCAATTAAAAAAATACTCCTATCTAACATTGTAGACAAGAAAAGTATTTTTTGTACATTCTACCTTCAAAAGAGAGTATAAAATCGCCATTTTCCTAGGCTAAATTACACAAATCGTTCTAGATTATTCTTCAAATTTATAACCAACTCGAATAACAGTACCGATATGCTTCGCTTTATCTCCTAACTTATTTCGAAGTTTTTTAATATGGGTATCAACCGTTCGGTCATCACCGTAATAGTCATATCCCCATAACTGGTCTAATAAATGTTGACGTGATAACACAATTCCTTTGTTCTCCATTAAATACACAAGAAGTTCAAATTCTTTATGTGTCAATATAATTTCTTCTCCATCTACTAAAACAGTTCTAGATAGACGATTCACTTCTATTCCAGCTAAAGACATAGCATTTTCTTCCGCTACTCCTACCGCACCATCCGCACGTTTCAATAACGTCTTTGCACGAGCTACTAATACTTTCGGGCTAAATGGTTTCGTTACATACTCGTCTGCACCTAATTCGAAACCTAGCAATGTATCATCCTCATCCGAACGCGCTGTCAACATAATAATTGGTACTGCTGATTCTTTTCTAATTCGTCTACAAACAGACCATCCATCTATTTCCGGTAACATAATATCTAACATAATTAAATCAATTTCATGCTCTGCAAATAACTCTAACGCTTTTTTCCCATCTTCTGCTTCGATTACTTCAAAGCCTTCATTACGAAAATAATCACTAACAATTTCACGTAATCTTCTTTCATCTTCAACAAGCAATACTGTTTTATTCATATAATCTATCCCGCCTTTTTACTCTTTCAATCGAATAATACGTTGATTGGAGCTTCCGCGAAATGGAAGTGTTAAATCTTTTTTCTCAATTTCAAACCTTCCATCGACTAAAACATCCCCATAATGTAACAACTCTATCATATCATTATTTTGAGAACTCTGTATCTCTTCTAACGTATAACCTGTATACATCCATAGGTTTTTTTTCAAATCTTTCACGATTTTTGCTACCTTTTTCACTTCAGCAGCTTGAAAAAATGGATCTCCACCTGAAAATGTTACATCAGTTAATGGATTACTTGCAATCTCTTTCACAATTTCTTCTACTGTCATTTCCGTTCCGTTGCAAATATTCCACGATTTCGGATTGTGGCAACCGACACAACGATGCGGACAGCCCGCAAAAAACACGACTGTCCGCAATCCTTCTCCATCTACTACACTATCATGAATAATATTCATCACTTTCATTTATGTTTCACCCGATCTATCTCTTCACTACGTTTCGCACTATTCCACTTCGACATATCTCCTACAAGATAGCCTGTTATGCGGCGAATTCTTTCTATATTAGCCTCATCTTCATTCCCGCAACTTGGACATTCATTTCCAATAACCCCGTGATAACTACAGCACTTACAACGGTCAACAGGATGATTAATTGAACCGTATCCAACGCCATGTTCTGCCATGGCTTGTACAATTTGTTTTAATGCCTTTTTGTTATGCATCGCTGCTCCGTCCAGTTCAATATACGTAATGTGTCCTCCATTACAGAGAGCATGGAACGGGCCTTCTAAACGGATTTTATTTATCGCTTGAATGTTATAATAAACTGGAATATGGAATGAATTCGTATAGTAATTATGGTTCGTTATACCGCTAATTACGCCAAATTCTTCTCTATCTTTTTTCACAAACTTTCCTGATAATCCTTCTGCTGGAGTTGCAATTATCGAGAAATTCAGTTGATGTTCTTCTGTCGCTTTATCCATTCTATCTCTCATAAAGGAAATAATTTCATACCCAAGTTTCCATGATTCTTCATCTTCCCCATGATGCTTTCCTGTTAAAGCTACTAAACATTCCGCAAGACCGATAAAACCAACACTTAACGTCCCTTGTTTTAAAATCGAAGCTACGGAGTCTTCAGGCTGCAATGTTTCTCCACCACGCCATACACCTTGTGAATATAAAAACTGAAAATCTCTTGCTCGCTTCGTACATTGATACGCAAATCTTTCTAATAACTGCTTAATTCCTAAATCTAAATAGTAGTTTAGCGCTTCAAAAAATGCTTCTTTTGAACCACTAATTAACGCTAATTTCACTAAATTGATAGACGTAAATGATAAATTCCCTCTACCAATCGCTGTTTCTTCTCCATGTATATTAGACATAACACGGGTACGACATCCCATGTAACATACTTCACTTTCTGGTCTTCCATCATAATGCACTGCATTAAACGGAGCATCTAAAAATGAAAAGTTAGGGAATAATCGCTCTGCAGTTGTCTCTAATGCTAATTCAAATAAATCGTAATTCGGATCACTTTCTTCAAAATTCACACCTTTTTTCATCTTGAAAATTTGAATCGGAAAAATTGGTGTCTCTCCTTTACCAAGTCCAGCTTGTGTTGCTTTTAATAGTTGTTTAATTAACATTCTTCCTTCTTTTGATGTATCTGTTCCGTAATTAATAGAAATAAACGGGACTTGTCCTCCGCCCCTACTATGCATACTATTCGAATTATGAACGAAAGCCTCACACGCTTGATACGTATCATTTTCCGTTTCTTTCCATGCAAATTCTTCTATTTGTTCTTTCGTAAGCGGATATGATTGTAATCGTTTTTTATGTCTCTCAATTGTTTTTCGTACATAAGGTGCTAAATCAATATCAAAGAGTGCAAACGATTGACCGCCATGCTGCATATTTTGATTCGCTTGAAAAATAATAGACGAAAGAGCCAATGCACTTTTAATGTCTTGTGGTTGTCTCATATGTCCATGTCCAGTATGAAAACCGTTAGCAAGCATTTGCGCTAACGGAATTTGCGAACAAGTCGTCGTTCCTGTCGCATAAAAATCTAAATCATGTGGATATAATATATTTTCATTTATCGCTTTTTTCACTTGATCTGACAATAAATTCTCAACAGCATAATATTTTGCACTCTCAGATGCGAACGTTCCCATTACACCCATTGGAGAGCGGCCGTCTACATTTGCATTTTCTTGCATTAAATCTTGTTCATTGCCGTGGACTATCGTCTCGAACACTTTCATTAATTCTTCTCCACGTGTATTATTTTGTAACATTTATAACCCTCCACCAATATGTTGTTGTCTTTTGATTAAAATGTTACTACATATAGTCTTGCTGTTTCTGTGAGAAATGTAACATTACTGTGAAATTTTTTTCACGAAATAATGAATTTTTCATTTACAAAAAAGAAATGTGCTCTTTACAAATGTATGGTACAATATACGGGAAAAACTCTTTTTACCCTTTATCAACACATTTGAATAAAGGAGACTGAACTTATGGTTACTACATATCTTTTATTTATCGTTGCCTACTTGCTTGGCTCGATTCCATTTGCACTAGTTGTTGGAAAAATTGGCTACGGAATCGATATTCGTGAGCACGGGAGCGGTAATCTAGGCGGAACAAACACATTCCGTACATTAGGGAAAAAAGCAGGTTTTACCGTTACAATTGCTGACATTTTAAAAGGGACATTAGCAACAAGTCTACCAATGATTTTCGGATTAGATATTCACCCACTATGGTTCGGGTTAGCGGCTGTTCTTGGACATGTCTACCCGATCTTCGCGAAATTCCGTGGTGGTAAAGCAGTTGCAACTTCTGCTGGGGTGCTATTATGCTATTCACCAGTTGTTTTTGCAATATTGGCTGTTGTATTTTTCACCCTTTTATTTACAACAAGATACGTATCACTTTCTTCTATGGTAACAGCAGTTGTTGCTGTTATTGCATCCATTGTTAGCGGGGATAAAATCTTCATTATTGCGATGTGTTTATTAGCAGGTATGGTTATTTATAAACACCGTGCAAATATCGGACGAATTATAAATAAAACTGAACCAAAAGCAAACTTTTCAAAAAAGCAAAAATAAGATCGTAACCCACATAACGCAAAAAGAAAACGTGAAGCATATTAATAGCGTCTTTTTGCGTTATTTTTTATACTAAAGAAAAAGCAACATAACTTGGAGGAACTATACATGAATCTTTCCGTAACAAAAGAAGCAGCACAATGGTATAAAACTGAATTAAACTTACAATCAAATGAAACACTACGCTTTTTCGTACAATACGGTGGTTGCAGTACTGTGCAAAAAGGACTTTCTTTAGGTATTCGTAAAGATGATCCTGCACACCCTGCTGTTCAAATTCAAGAAGAAGGTATTAACTTCTTTATTGAAGGCGATGATGAATGGTTCTTCGATGGACATAATTTATCTGTTACACTTAATGAAGGTGAAGACTTCCCACAATTTAATTATGAAAAATAAAAAAGCGCGGCTTCTGCCACGCTTTTTTATTTTTTCTTAATTTCCTCATATTTCGCATACCACTCAGGATATAACTTTTTAAATGATACAGGGCGGAATCCTTCTTTTTTCGCACAAATATTCGTCGTACTTGCAGTAATACAAAGATCACCATCACCATTATATATTTCATATCCATATACAACGCGAAGCGGGCTCACAGTATCTACCCATGTTTTTACGATTGCCTTTTCTCCATAACGCATCGCTTTACGATATGAAATTTGTAAATCTAACACAGGAGAAATAATTCCTTCTTTCTCCATTTCAACATATGAAAAACCTAAATCTTGTATAAGTTTCGTGCGACCTAACTCAAGCCACACTAAGTAGTTTGAATGGTAAACAACACCCATTTGATCTGTTTCCGCATAACGGATTTCAACTTCATGTTCTGCTACAAACATATGTATTCGCCTTCTTTCACTTCTGCTACCTTGCATACATTTAATCATAATACAGTGACATCAAAAATAAAATAAAAACAGTGAATCTTTTACTGAAAGGAGCCAGCATATGATTCAAATTGTAACTGTTCGTAGTGGTGATAGCGTATATAGCTTGGCATCAAAATATGGATCAACACCTGACGAAATAGTAAAAGACAATGGACTAAATCCAGCTGAAACGCTCGTTGTTGGTCAGGCACTTATCGTTAATACGAAAGGAAATAATTATTATGTACAGCCTGGTGACAGCCTATATCGAATTTCTCAAACATATAATGTCCCCCTCGCTAGTTTAGCTAAAGTTAATAATTTATCTTTAAAATCTATTCTCCATGTCGGACAACAATTATATGTACCAAAAGGCACAAAACGAGCTGTAGAATCCATCGCTTATTTACAACCTTCAACTATACCGATTAAAGAGAGTTTAGTTAATGCGACACGCGCCATCAATCCATTTTTAACATACTTAGCCTATTTTAGTTTTGAGGCAAAAAGAGATGGCACATTAAAAGAACCTACTGAAACAGCTAAAATTGCTAATATTGCAACGCAAGGTAAAACAATCCCTATGCTCGTTATTACAAATATTGAAAATGGTAATTTCAGTGCCGATCTAACATCAGTTATTTTACGCGACGCAACGATTCAAAACAAATTCATTACTAACATTTTGCAAACAGCTCAAAAATATGGCATGCGAGACATTCATTTCGATTTCGAGAGTGTAGCACCTGAAGACCGCGAGGCGTATAATCGCTTTTTACGAAATGTAAAAACACGCTTACCTAGCGGGTACACATTGAGCACAACTCTCGTACCGAAAACAAGTTCAAATCAAAAGGGAAAATTTTTCGAAGCTCACGATTATAAAGCGCAAGGGCAAATTGTTGATTTCGTCGTCATTATGACATATGACTGGGGATGGCAAGGCGGTCCACCGATGGCGATTTCTCCTATCGGTCCAGTGAAAGAAGTACTTCAATATGCAAAATCTCAAATGCCTCCACAAAAAATTATGATGGGGCAAAATTTATACGGGTTTGATTGGAAGCTTCCATTTAAACAAGGAAATCCACCCGCAAAAGCAATTAGCTCTGTCGCAGCTGTTGCACTAGCTCGTAAATATAATGTTCCTATTCGTTATGATTTCACAGCCCAAGCTCCTCATTTTAATTACTTTGATGAAAACGGCGTGCAACACGAAGTTTGGTTTGAAGATTCACGGTCTGTTCAAAGTAAATTCAATTTAATGAAAGAACAAGGTATAGGCGGTATTAGTTACTGGAAAATCGGTTTACCATTCCCGCAAAATTGGCGTTTACTCGTTGAAAATTTTACGATTACGAAAAAAGGCTGACAAAAGTCAGCCCTTTTTTTCATATTACTGCTAAAAACTCATCTTTCATTTCCTCACAAAAAAGAAGAATGATAACATTCTCCTTTTTAACCGTTATCAACAATCGGTTGTTTACCTGTTTGATCTTGCATTTGCTTTCCTTTATTTCCACCAGCTTTTTTCGATTGTGTTCCAATATGATTTGGTGCAAAGTCTTTTGAATTTTTTTTCGGATTACCCATTACTATCGCCTCCTTAACACTAGTATCGTACTAGCGTTAAGAATTATTCAGCTTGCTTAAAAAGTTTCATTTCATAACGTTTTTCGATGCGCTCTTCAATGCGATCAATTGCATCACGATCGCTTAATAATTGTTGTTTATTTTCATTTACAAGTTCTTCAAACGATTTACGGCGACTTCTTCTCATGTTGTTCACCCTCTCTCCTTCACTTTCTTATTACATAGTATGAGCAAACGAAAAACTCTTTAATCAGATTTGTAAGAAAATTTTATGTTTTGGTACTCCTAAAAAAACTCCGTGTACAATATATTGCACACGGAGTTTTTCATACCATAATATTTAAATACTCTTTCAACTTTTCATCTGCATTCATTTCATTTTCTTTATAATCATGAAGCGCCTGTAATACAAAATCATACTGCTCTAAAATATAACTTTCTAATTTCATAACATCCTCTAAGCTATTAAGCATAATTCTCGTATTACCAACTTCACTTTTTAACGCCGGTTCACATTTTAAACTTGTACATATTTCTTTCACATCTTCTTCTAATATCTCTGTTAATACATATTTCTTTCGCCCTTTTACCTTTAATCTCATAACTGGATAAAAAGCTTTTATATCTAAATAACTTCCTACGTTCATACAACGTAGCCATTCTACATTACGTTTATTACGTGCAAGCATTTCTTTCACCGCTTCGTATACTACGATTTCATCAAGTGAGACCTTATTTACTTTTCTCTGTCCTTCTTCTTCAATAGCTGCACACTTTTGATAAACAGCAGCACACGTAATGCAATCGTCAAATGCATTATGAGAGCTTAAACGAATTCCAAGCATTCGCTTTAACGTTTCAAGTTTATGATTAGGCGCATGCTTCATGTATTTCTTCGCTAAAAATACAGTATCAATTACTTTATTTTTAGGTTCAGGTAGCCCTAGCATATTTACATTACTTTTCAAAAAGCGCATATCAAAAGAAGCATTATGGGCCACAATAACATTTGTATGTAAAAATGCTAAAAATAAAGGTAATACCTCTTCAATCGTCGGTGCATCTGAAACACGATAATTGGTAATACCGGTTAAACTCGTTATTCGGTCCGGAATTGGTCGCTCTGGATTCACGTATGAAACAAATTGATCTACCAGTTCATGATTACGATATTTCACCGCTGCAACTTGAATAATTTTATCATTATAAGGGTTAAATCCTGTTGTTTCAAAATCAATTACAACATAATCTAACGGTAAGGATACATTCCCCACTCCATACACTCCTTTATCTCTAAACGATTATATTTCTTACATCATATCATGAAGTTATTACTACTTGAAAAAGAAAAGGCAGAAATGGGAACTCTCCACCTCTACCTTTTCACCATTATTTTAATTTAGCAACCCTTTTCTCCATCTCTTTTTGCGTCATCGGCCCAATAAACTTATCTTGAATGACACCTTTTGTATCTATAAAATACGAAGTTGGAATCGTAATTACTTTATACGCTGTTGTCACATCAATGTTCTTGTCCAATAAAATAGGAAAAGTAATTCCTTTTTCTTTAGCAAAATTGCTTACCTTTTCTTCCCCCCCACCTTTTTCTGAAGGCGTATAGTTGATTGCTAAAATTTCTACGTTTTCTTTATGTTCTTTATAGAAAGCCTCCATATCCGGCATTTCTTGTTGGCAAGGTCCACACCACGTTGCCCAAAAGTTTAAAATCACTTTCTTTCCTTTTAAATCTGATAGCTTTACATTCGTTCCATCTAACTTCGTTAATTCGAAGTCTGGCGCACTCTTCCCTATTTCAATACCATTACTTGCAATCATCTCTTTCATAGCAGCTTCACTTTGTTCTTGCTCCCCTTGTACCATCTGCTCTTTTTTACCAAACTGTTCATAAGCTGCATATCCCGCTAAACAAAGTAACACTACAATAATCGTAAGCTTCCGCCACATGTTATATCACCCTAACGTATTTATCTTCTTATAACTTAATTACTCAAATACTATATACCTTATTTTAGCTTATACGGACAAGCTTGGAAATATTCAGAGTCGAAATAATTAGAATATTCTCATTTGAAGTGTAATCTTTTCCTTTTTATCATATAATTAGAAAAACAGATGAAGTGTTGTTTATCTTCTTATGGGCCCATTCACCTTTTTACTTTCGTAGTTATATAAACTTCAACAAAAGGGGGATTTTTTATGAATTCATTCGAAAAAATAACATTATATATTCTTAGTTTTCTTTTATACCCAATCGGTATTATTACATGGATCATTTCACTCTTTAGTAACGATCTTGAAAAAAAGAAAGTAGGGCGTATTTGTCTTTACATTTCTCTAGTCTCATTCGTCCTTTTCTTAATCCTTGGAATTGCAACTTTCCTTATGACTGCTACTTTTAACGTAGATCTAAATCATTCAGAATCTATCCAATATCAAATAAATGATATTGAATAAAGATAAGGGCACTGCTCTTATCTTTATTCACATCTCTTTCAAAATGAATGACTATTTATTAATTTTTCAGGACTTCCACATGCAACAATACTTCCTTCTCTCATTATGACAACATGATCCGCTAGTATCACTTTCTCTACATCATGTGTTGCCACAATTCTCGTTACATCTCTTCCTAGTCCTTCAATCATATTCCAAACAGTTTCTTGATTACTCGGATCTAACCCCGCAGTCGGTTCATCTAAAATAATAAGATTCGGATTTGAACCAATCGCTCGTAATAATGCAAGACGTTTTCTTTCTCCTCCCGAAAGCTCTTCTCCACTTTTATGTAGTACAGTTTGAATCCCCTTAGGTAAATCTCTAATTATCGGCTTCATATTTATAAGGTCAATATTTTTTTCTAATTCGTTTTCTAAATACTCCTCCCGGAAATACATATTCTCTTTTACTGTCGTCCGAAAGAAACGAGGTTCTTGCCACACTGTAGTCATTCGAGCCTTTTGACCATAATAAACAACACTACCGTTAGATGGTTTATACAAACCTGTCATTAATTTTAAAAGTGTTGTTTTTCCTGCACCACTTTCTCCGACAATGATAACGAATTCACCAGGATTAATTTGCAAATCAATATTATTAATTCTACATTTCTCTTCTTCACTCTCCTGAAATGAAACATTTGTTATTATCATCCCCATCGCTCTTTCTACATTACTATCTGCCACTCTTTTATCTAAAAAGGAAAAAACTCTATTTGCCGAAGCGACTGCAACTTGTGTCATCATTAATAAATCGCCCACGTAACGGACTGGGAAAAAGAGCATTTCAATTGTAGCTAACACTGCAACAAGTGAACCAACTTCCATTTCCCCTTTCATTATTTTTTGTGCGCCTACAATGAGAACAACGATATATGCTCCTGTTTCAATCACTGTTCCAACTACTCCAATGCAATGTTGCATCATCGTCTTCTTTACTTCCGATTTATAAGATTGTGCCGTTACTCCTTTAAATAAGCGAATGGCCCATTTTTCTTTTTGTACACTACGTAAATCTTGTATACCCTTTACAAACTGTGACACCATCTCTACAACACTCGATTGATTTTTTTGAGCAATGCTTGCAATATCCCTTACCTTTTCTCCCATCAGTATTGGAACAATTGCACTGAAAAATAAAAACGGAGTTACCCACAATATAAACTGTATATCTATATGTTGTAGTGCTATGAAAGCTCCAATAAATTGGGCAATAGCGTGTATATACTCTATTAATATAGAACCATATAATCTGACCCAGTTCGGAATATCAGATACGACCAAAGTTTCTAACTCCCCTTGCTTAATCTTCTCACTCTCTTCAAACGGTAATGAGAAATAGTGACGCAATAATTCTATACGTTTCGTTTGTAATATACGTTGACTGGCTTTTGAGCTTATATAATCAAATAAAAGATTGTTCGTCCACATTAAAAAGCGAATACCCGCAAACAAAGCTATATATAAATACGCACCTTTTAGCTCCCTTTGAATAAGATTGTCTACAATTAATCCCATGAAAATTGGGCGTGATAAATTTAAAATAGCAGCAATTATCCCACTACATACAGCTGCCATTACTAATATTTTCTCTTTTCGTAACGGCCACAATATTCTTTTATATTCTTTCATGACGTTCCCTCCACTTTTCGTAGTAAAAAGAAAGGGATGAAACCATATGGTTTCATCCCTTTCCATAAAATAAGGAAGCTAACTATTGTTAGCTTCCTTATTTTTCATTTCAATTATTTAATTTGACACTTTTGACTCTTCGATTTTCTCACGAAGAACCATTTGCAGAATACCACCGTGACGGTAGTAGTCAATTTCTACTTCACTATCGAAACGAGCTACTACTTCAAATTGTTTTTCGTTGCCATCTAAATCAGTTGCAACTACTTTTACAAGATCGCGCGGTCTAACTGTTTTGTCAATTTGAATTTCAAATGACTCGTTACCAACAAGACCTAACGTTTCAGCACTTTCGCCATCTTTAAATTGAAGTGGTAATACACCCATTAACACTAAGTTACTGCGGTGAATACGTTCGAAGCTTTCTGCGATTACTGCTTTAATACCTAATAAGTTAGTACCTTTCGCAGCCCAGTCACGAGAACTTCCCATACCGTAATCTTTACCAGCAACAACTAGAAGACCTGTTCCATCTTCTTTATATTTCATAGCAGCATCATAGATTGATGTTACTTCACCAGTTGGCCAATATGTTGTATATCCACCTTCTGTTCCTGGTGCGATTTGGTTTTTAATACGGATGTTTGCAAATGTACCACGCATCATAACTTCATGGTTACCACGACGAGAACCGTAAGAGTTAAAGTCAACTGGTTGTACGCCGTTTTCTAATAAGTAGCGTCCAGCTGGTGTGTGCTTACCAATTGAACCTGCTGGTGAAATGTGGTCTGTCGTTACAGAATCACCAAATTTACCAACTATGCGTAAACCTGATAACGTTTCAACTTCACCTGGCTCTTTAGATAAACCTTCAAAGAATGGTGGGTTTTGAATGTATGTTGAATCATTATCCCAAGTATATAAAGCTTCGTTTGAAGTTTGGATTTCATTCCAACGCTCATTGCTGTTAAATACTTGTGCATATTCTTTCTTGAACAGTTCAGATGTAACAACACTTTGAACTACATCTTCAATTTCTTTAGCTGATGGCCAAATATCGTTGAAGTAAACAGCATTGCCATTTGCATCTTTACCGATTTCATCATTTTTCAGGTCAATATCAACAGTACCTGCAAGTGCATATGCCACAACAAGTGGTGGTGATGCTAAGTAGTTTGCTTTTACAAGAGGATGAATACGACCTTCAAAGTTACGGTTACCAGATAAAACAGATGTTACTAGTAAGTCGTTTGCTGCGATTGCTTCTTCTAATTCTGGCGCTAATGGACCAGAGTTACCGATACAAGTCGTACAGCCGTAACCAACTGTTTGGAAACCTAATTGGTCTAAATATGTTGTTAAACCTGATTTATCTAAGTACTCAGTAACAACTTTAGATCCTGGTGCTAATGATGTTTTTACGTACTCAGGTACTACAAGTCCTTTTTCAATTGCTTTCTTCGCAACTAGACCTGCCCCGATTAATACGTATGGGTTTGATGTATTTGTACAGCTTGTAATTGCAGCGATTGCAATTGCACCTGTTTTCATCGTTACTTCTTTATCTTCTAATGTAACCTTCACTTCTTTATCGAACTCTTGCTCATTAAATCCAAGTCCTTGTGTTCCAACTGGTGCTAAAACAGCTTTGTGGAACGCATCTTTCATATCTGAAAGTGGAATTAAATCTTGTGGGCGTTTCGGTCCAGAAAGGTTAGATTCGATTGTATTTAAATCAATTTCAACAAGATCAGTGTAGATTGGATCTTTACTGTCTGCTGTATAGAATAAACCGTTCGCTTTACAGTATTCTTCAACAATACGAATTTGCTCTTCATCTCTACCTGTTAAACGTAAGTATTCTAATGAAATATCATCGATTGGGAAGAATCCACAAGTTGCGCCGTATTCTGGTGCCATATTTGAAATTGTTGCACGGTCAGCTAAAGGCATGCTCTTTAGTCCATTACCGAAGAACTCAACAAATTTACCAACTACACCTTTTTGACGTAATACTTGTGTTACTTTTAATGCAACGTCTGTTGCTGTAGTACCACTTGGAAGTGTGCCAGTTAATTTCACACCGATTACTTCAGGTACTGGGAAGTATGAAGGCTGTCCAAGCATTCCTGCTTCTGCTTCAATACCACCAACGCCCCATCCAAGAACGCCGATACCGTTAATCATTGTTGTATGCGAGTCTGTTCCAACTAATGAATCTGGGTATGCAACTAAGTCACCTTCAGCATTTTTCACAGCATGAACAACTGGTGCTAAATATTCAAGGTTTACTTGGTGTACAATGCCTGTAGCTGGTGGAACTGCACGGTAGTTATCAAATGATTTTTGTGCCCAGCTTAAAAATTTATAACGTTCTTCATTACGTTTAAACTCTAAGTCCATGTTGAATGCAAGCGCGTCTGCCGTACCCGCTCTATCAACCTGTACAGAGTGGTCAATTACAAGGTCTACAGTAATTTCAGGATTAATTTTGTCAGGATCCCCACCCATGTCTGCCATTGCTTTACGAAGCGAAGCCAAATCAACAACAGCTGGAACACCAGTGAAATCTTGTAAAATTACACGAGATGGTTTAAATGGAACATCGATATCTTGCACATCTTTCGTTCCCCATTTCGCTAAATTTGTAACATGCTCTTCTGTGATTACACGTCCGTCTACTTGACGAAGTACTGATTCAAGTAAAACTTTCACGGAATATGGTAATTGAGATACGTTGCCAACCCCTGCATTTTCAAGCGCTTTCAAATCATAATAATGATACGTTTTTCCATCTACTTCAAAAGTTGCACGTGATTGAAATGGATTATGTTTGACCATTATGTTTCCCCCCTGTTAAACGTGACTAAGTTGTCTGAATATAAAATGTAGACAAACTTTTCAATACCTTACGATAATATCTTATTACAACTTTCTAAATAAGTAAATAATAAGAAACTTATAGATTATCATAAGTTTTCTTTATGTTTCTAAATTTGAATAGCTTTCATGCTCCTTATGAATACTATTATCATAAAGTAAAGTGCTCTATCAGCGGTTTACTTACAGTTCATACATACTATGAACTGCTCATCATTCAACATACAAAAAATGTTATAGGGGTGAAATAAAATGGGTAAAAGAAAAGCAAATCATACTATTTCAGGAATGAATGCTGCATCTGCACAAGGACAAGGAACTGGTTACAATGAAGAATTTGCAAACGAGCCTTTAACTCCAGCAGAGCGACAAAATAATAAGAAACGTAAAAAGAACCAGTAAAGAAAAATCCCAAAAGGTCTATTTTCCTTTTGGGATTTCTTCTAATGTTTATAACGTAGTAATTCCGAAACCGTTACAAATCGATAGCCCTGTTTTTTCAGCTCAGGTAAAATTTTTGCTAGCGCTGCTACCGTTTGACTACGATCATTCCCTCCATCATGTAACAATACAATATCGCCACTTTTAGCATTTTTCACTACATGATTTACAATGGATTCAACCCCTGGATTTGCCCAATCACGCGGGTCTTGATGCCACGACCATAGAACGGTTTGATAGCCAGCCTCTTTCGCTGTTTTAAATACAGCATCGTTAATATATCCGCCAGGAGGACGGAATAGCAAAGGTTCTTTCACCCATTTTTCAAAAAATTTCTTTCCATCTAAAATATCATTTTCTAATTTTTCATCTGACGAATTACTTGCGTACAAATGATTCATCGTATGATTTCCAATTTCATGTCCCTCTTTTAACACTTGCTTCACTAAATATGGATTACGCTGAACTCGAAATCCAATCATAAAAAATGTCGCTTCCGCCTTATATTGACGTAATAAATCTAAAACTTGTGGTGTATACGTTGGATCTGGCCCATCATCAAATGTAATTGCAATAATTTTTTCATTATTAGGTACTTCCCATGTTACATAACCAGTTGGTTCTAACTCTTTTCTGAGCAACATTTTCGCTTCCACTTTTTCCACTTGAAATATATGTACTGCACATAGCAAAGAAAAAACTAATAGAAAAATTTTCTGTTTTAGCATAACGTTCACTAAAGCAGCAAGGTTGTCGAATAAACAACAACCTCATTTACTTTTCTAATTGATCTACATTTCGCATTATATTTTGGAGATTATTTTCATATTGCTCAAGTTGTGGACGTTGTGTTTCTGAAGCTACCTCTAGTGCATTTTGAATTTGTTCATATGCTTCCTGGACCTCTTGGCGTAACTCTTTTAAATCATGACCGTAGTTAGGGTCATTTTTCACAATATTATTAAATGCATTTTCTGCTTGTGTAACTCCTTGCTGTGCCGCTTGAAAGGCTTGTTGCTTATCTTTATGATATGGCATTATATAATCCCCTTTCTATAATTGTTAGTCCCCTTTATCTTTACCTTTTTTTCTAAAAACATTCTCGTATAAAATCGTCAACTTCTCTCATTCTAAAAAGAAAGAGGAGGTGTCATATACAATGGGAAAAAACAATCGTGAAGCGAAAGAAAAAAAAGGACAACCTGAACCATTAAGCGGATCTCATAAAGTAAAAAACCGTAACCATTCACGCCAAAAACATCATGCGCATCATGATATGTAAAACAAAAAGTGCACACTAGCTATCTTTTCCACATACAATGTTTATATTTTTCCATTTATTCTTCACCCCTAATTCATTCATGCATAACATGATATGAATTGATATTTTACGGAGGGTGTCTTACATGGGCAAGAAAAAGAAGAATTGTCTTTTTCATGTTGATGGTTTCGAAGAATGGATGGATCAATTTTGTTCCGATTCTTATAGTAACTTTAGCTTTCCAAATCAAATTCACATCGATCTTTGCGAAACCGAAGAAGAATATATTTTGGAAACAGATGTACAAAATGTCACGGAACAAAATGTACTCATTAAAAAGTTAGAGACAGGCCTAGCTATATGCATACTTCATAAAAACATTTCCTTACAACGAACAATCCCTTTACCTACTACTATCATTTATAAAAAGATGCTAGCCTGCTTAGAAAACGGATTTTTAGCCATTCATATTTCCAAAAATGAAGTTGCTGATAAGCATGAAAAAAAAGTTCTTTTTTCAAATTAAGAGTTAATATAATTCAAACTAAGCCCCAGTTGGTTACTGGGGCTTATGTTATTTCGCATGCATTTCTATATTAGAATTTCTATCATATCTTTTTTTCGATAAACCTTTTGTAACTAAAAGCACAGGAAATGCCACAGTTGAAAATATAGCTAGTGCTGAAAATACCGCAAACCCATTTTGGTACCCGTAGTAATCGAGAAGTACTCCTCCGAACCACGGACCTATTACTGCTCCAATTCCCGAAAAGCCCATCGCACCGAAGTATGTTCCTTTTAGATGCGCAACAGCAATATCATCAATAAATACATCCGTCATCGAAAACATTAAGACTTCTCCAATTGTAAAAATAATTGTACAAATGGCAGCACCTAGCATAGATTCTACTATTCCAAAGCCAAATAATCCCCCGCTCACAAATAAAGTCCCAACCATAATTGATGTTAACGGTGTATACTTTTTGCACATTTGAATAACAGGGTATTGGATCATCACTACAACAATTGCATTTAAAGCGAGCATATATGAGAATAGCTTCACCCCATCCTCAAATATATGTGCATTTGCAAAATATTGAGATACTGTCGTCGTTAAATGTGAAAAACCGCAATTACTCAAAATAATACCGACTAAAGCAACTAAAAATACTATATCTTTTCGCAATATACGTATTGCATTTAGCATTGTAACAGGTTTTTCTTTACTCAATTTCTTTTTTTCCATTGGATACTTCTTAAATTGGAACGCTAATATAGCTGTATATAGAATATATACCCCAGCTGCTACTAAAAAAGGAATTGTTGATTTTGCACTTCCAATCTGTAATCCAACAATTGGTCCAATTGCAACTCCAACATTTATTGCACCGTATCGTAAATTATAGACGAGTAACCGATACTCAGGCTTTGTTAAATCTGATAATAATGCTCTTGATGTTGGCTCAAAAAACGACCTACATAATCCATTTAAAGCGTTTAATAAAAAGAAACTTAAAACATGATCCGCAAGTGAAAAACCTATAAACACAAAAATCCAAACGATCATGGACCAGAGCATAATCGTTTTCCGGCCAAATCGATCTGATAAATTCCCTCCGATAAAACTAGCAAAAACACCAACAAGTGCACTCGTTCCGATAATAGCACCAGTCATTCCAGCTGATACACCTTTAACAGTCGTTAAATAAATCGCTAAAAAAGGGATACTCATTGAAGTTGCAAACCTAGCAAACAATGTCCCTAAAATAATACTCATTCCAAGCGGATGAATATGCTGTAACTTCCCCTTCATCGTTAAACCTACTCTCTCTATTTTCACAAAAAAAAGAAAGCAAAGGATCTGCTTTCTTTTCCTTTTTCTATACTTGAGCTGTTGATACCCGAGTTGTTCTCGTTATGTCCATATCAATTCCATATGTGAACTGTAATTCTTTACACACATCTTTAATTAAGATTGCGACATTATACTTTTCATTAAATTGTAAAACTATGTTTTCTACTTCTTCATATGTATACTTATATTCCCCTGTAATGACACTTTTTAGATCAAAGCATTCGTTAATACAAAGTTGTACAAGTAGCTGGTCATATTTCTCTATTACATCTTCTTTCTTCCAAAGTAACTCTTTTACATATAATCGATCAAACTTCACACTTTCTCGATTACAATCCGTTAAAATCCGGGTCATTTCGTTTAATTCTCGATATAATTCGGAAATATTTCTACTTAAACTAAGCAGTTTATCTACGCCGTTTTCATATAACATATTTATTCCACCCCCGCATTTTCTTTCCCTTATTATAGCAAGAAAATTCTAAAAATAGTTTCTTTCTTCTGAAATATTAGGAAACTAATTTCAATTGCATTACAATGAAACTAGTTAATGCGAGAGGAGAAAGAAAATTGGAGCACAAATTATATTACACTGACGCTTATAAGCAGGACTTTACTACTAAAATTATAAAGCAAGATTATGATAAAGACGGTAACTTATACGTTATTTTGAATGAAACAGCATTTTATCCGACAGGTGGCGGACAACCATATGATACTGGTACATTAAATGATATCAATGTAATCAATGTAGAAGAGATAAACGGAGAAATTCGTCACTACATTGCAGAACAATTACATACAGAAGACGTAGAAGGTAAAATCAATTGGGAGCGCCGTTTTGATCATATGCAACAACATGCAGCTCAGCACATTTTATCTGCTGCTTTTTGGGACCATTTTAACATGCCTACAATTGGATTCCATCTTGGTAAAGAAACAGTAACAATTGATTTAGAAACAGAAAATCTTCATGCAGAAACGGTTGAAAAAGCAATACAAATTGCAAACAAAATTGTTTTTGAAAACCATCCAATCCGCATCCAGTGGATGAACTTAGAAGAAGCGAAAACGTTGCCCCTTCGTAAAGAACCGACTATGACAGAAAATATACGGGTTGTTATTATCGAAAACTTTGACTACAACGGCTGTGGTGGAACGCATCCGAAACGAACTGGTGAAGTTGGTCCTATTCAAGTACTAGGATGGGAGCGCAATAAAGGTGGTATACGCTTAACGTTTATCGCTGGTTGGCGTACACTTAAATTAATGGAACAACAGCAACAAATTATGAAAGATGTTTCTAAACAATTAAACAGTAGCGAAACTGATATTCCAGCAAAAGTGGCGCAACTGCTTACTTCTCAAAAAGAAAACGAAAAAGCAATACAAACAATGAATGAAAAATTATTATTTGCAGAGGCAAATGAACTACTTCTACAGCCTATAAAAATTCATGCTGACATACTTATTTCTAAAGTATTTACAAATCGTTCTATGCAAGAAATCGCAAAGCTTTCCGCTATTATTACAGAACAACAAGAGCATGCAATTACGTATTTCGTCATCGAAAATGATGACAAACTACAATGTATTCTCGCTTGCGGAAAATCAGTATCACTCGATATGAATGCTCTTTTAAAAGACGCTCTTCCTACAATCGAAGGAAAAGGTGGCGGAAATAAGAAGAGTGCTCGCGGTGGCGGGAAAGCAATTATGAGCGGAGATGAATTTTTAAATCAGCTTGTTTCTTCTTTACAGTCGGCGGTGTAAAGCATTTTTAGTAAGGATAGCTAACAGCTATCCTTACTCTATACTTACAAACCAATATTTTGTTTCAATCCTTGGTAACTCCCTGCATTTGAAAAACCTTCACTTATAAGAGTTATAAAAGTTTCCGAAAAACCATAATGACTTAAATCTTTAATCGGCACCATTTGCACATCATGAATTGGATTATGATCAAATTCATTAGAGGGTAACATAATTTCCCCTGTAAGCTTTTCAAGTAGAAATGTAATATGTAATAAAGATGGACTGGCATCCGGTTTATCACAAACATAGAGTAGCTTCTTAATTTTAACTTCTAATCCCGTTTCTTCTCTCATTTCTCTAATCATCGCCTCTTCTAACATTTCACCATTCTCCACTCTTCCTCCAGGTAAAGACCAATTCCTATTAGCAACTTTTTGCTTTACTAGCAATACTTTTTCATCTTCAATTAAAATTCCCGTAACTCGAACTTGCATTACATTTTCCATATGTAATCTCCTCTTCCCATTATATTTACAAATTAACCCTTCCATAAAAAGAACATACGTTTTATAATTGAAGAAAATTATGGAAGAAAGTAGTTGTTACATTCATGCGTCCAACTTTAACAAAGTCTATATCACTTGAAGATTTCCAAAACTATTATTGGTTAAAAGCAGAACTCCAAACATTTTGTCGTGAGAATGGGTTGCCAGCTAGTGGCTCTAAGATCGAAATAACCGAGCGTATCTCACATTATTTAACTACTGGTAAAATATTAAAAAACAGCTCTGTTCAAAAGGTGAGTAAAGCTTCCCTATCCTATAAAGACCTTTCTCTTCAAACGATTATTACTAACAATCACCGCTGTAGCGAAGATGTTCGTGCTTTTTTCAAAGAAAAAATCGGAACAAACTTCCGCTTTACAGTAGCTCTTCAAAAATTTTTCAAAGAGAATGTTGGAAAAACATATGAAGACGCGATAGCTTTTTGGCATGAAGAAAACGAACGAAAAAAAGACCCTACATACAAAACAACTATCGGTACACAATTTGAATACAATCGCTTTACTCGTGACTTTTTCGAAGATCCAAATAATAAAGGGAAAGCAAAAGCTGATGCGATTGCTGCTTGGAACGAAATGAAAGCGAAGCCTGGTAGCAATATTTATGTTCCTCAAAAAGTAGAAAACTAGTTACCTCGCTAGTCTTCTACTTTCTCAAATAATAGCGCAATCCCTATCCCGCCTCCAATTCCTAATGTAGCAATTCCATATTTCATAGACTCTCTTTGTGCCTGATAAAACAAACGTGTTACAAGCATAGCACCAGATGCACCGTACGGATGACCAAGCGCAATTGCTCCACCATTTACATTTACTTTTTCGTACGGAATTTGTAACTCTTTTGCGCAAGCAACAACTTTTGAGGCGAATGCTTCATTTATTTCAAAATAATCGATGTCCTCTACTTTTACATTCATTTCGTTTAATAATTTGTTCACCGCAAATATCGGACCAGTCCCTGGAAGCTTGGGATCCACTCCCACTACAGCACTACGAACGAAACGAAGTACAGGCTTGTATCCTAACTTTCGGGCTTGTCCCTCTTCCATTACAAGAACAGCACATGCCCCATCATTTACACCGCACGAATTACCTGCCGTTACTGTTCCATTTTGTAAAAATGCGGGCTTTGTTCTTTTAATGATTCGTTCATAATTCATTTCTGGCTTTATAGATTCATCTAATAATCCATTAAAAGAAAATATTTCATCATGTATATATCCTTTTTCTAACGCTTGCAGTGTCCGCTTATAACTAAGACAAGCATACTCGTCTTGCATTTCTCTCGTTATATTATAACGCTCCGCAACATATTCAGCCGCTACTCCCATGTCAGGATCACCAATTGTTTCAGGTGAAAATCTTGCTCTTTTTTGAAAAGGTGACGTACTTGTACTCTCTACTCCCCCGGCGATATAACACTTACCTGCCCCGCCTTGAATGAGATGACACGCAGTTCGAATTGCTTCTAAACCAGAACCACATTGCCGATCAATCGTTACACCAGGAATATGATAGCCAAGTCCCACCTCTAAAGCAGATAGTCTCGCAACATTCCCTCCTGGCCCAACAACATTACCTAATATGACATCATCTATTTCCCTCTCAATCCCTTTACTTAAAAACGTAAGAAGCGGCGTTGTTAATTGCTGAACTTCATACTCTTTTAACATCCCATTCTTCTTACCAATAGGTGTTCTTTTCGCCTCTACAATAACTGCTCTATTCATATATTTTCTCCCGGTTTTCAATCATACTTTTTGCTTCCATACGAGCGATTTTCCCACTATTTGTATAAGGTATTCCATCTACAAAATGCCATTCTTTCGGTATTTTAAAAGAGGATAATCTCTGTAAGCAAAAACTCTTTAATTGTTGTTTCGTAGCACTTCCTTTTACGATCGCGACGGGCTTTTCACCCCAGTAACTATCTTTCACACCAATTACAACTATTTCATCAACAGCTGGGTGTTCATGTAATACACTTTCTATTTCTTCTGGATAAATATTGATTCCTCCAAATAAAATCATATTCTTCTCTCTACCAACAATATATATAAAGCCTTCTTCATCTTCATAGCCTACATCTCGCACTGTCATCCAACCTTCTGCATTCAACTCCCGTGTTAAAACCCCATCTATTATGTATCCCATAAAAAACTGATCACTTTTCACATAAACAGTTCCTATTTCACCTTTTTGTACTTCTTCGCCTGCTTCATTACATATTCGAACTTGCACATTATGACAAGGTTTTCCTACTGAATTTGGCCTTCTTTCGCTTTCTGCATCGACTAGTGCTGTTACAAAACTTAACTCTGATGCACCATAAAATTCATATCTTTTCGCATAAGGAAATATATTCTTTATTTTTTCTTTCGCTTCAGCTTCCCATTTCGCTCCTGACGAAATAATTTTCACTTTATTTTCTATTAATCTACTTTCTTTATATAAAGATTCAAGCATTGTCGGAACTGTATACATAACTGATACATTTTCAGTTTCTAACTTATCTAATACTTGATTTGGAAAGAACTTTCTCATAATGTGCACTGTTTGTCCTACATATAATGCACTTATTGCCCCGTATAAGAAAAGAGAATGAACGAGCGTCCCAGCTATTAAAATCGAATCCTCCCTTTTCATATGAAAATCATGTACATTACAATCAAAACTATGAACCCACGATTGTTGTGCACGTAAAAATGCTTTTGCTGTTCCTGTTGATCCTGATGTAAACCCCATATAAAAAGGAGCATGTTGTACACTTTCTACAGTGGAATATGTAGGAAGATATTTCTCTATCATTCTTTTCCACTCATCAATTTCAATTACTCTTCCTTCTTCATCCAATAGATCCTTCACCTTATATCGTTCTGTCACAATCATATCCGGATTACTAATTTCAATTCTTTCTCTGAGCTCATCTTGTTTCCACTTTATATCTAACGGAACACAAACCCACCCGGCCATAGCGGCACCAGAAAATAGTTGTAAAAACTCTATACGATTTTCTAATAGGATTGCTATCGTTTTATTCTTCGATTTTTTTTCATTTAACCAGCTTGCTACTTTACAAACTGATTCAAACCACTCTTTATATGTTAAAACTCTATCATTTTCCTTTATCGCTATTTTATTTGTTTGTAAAGAGGCATGCTTTTTATATTCTTTTGTAATCCCCATATGAGACGTCCTTTCTTTACAATAATAATAAAAAGAAACACGCAATTAACGTGTTTCTTCCCTTTATCATCCCGCATTTGTATATTTTCCATTCTTTAAAGCGGGCGTAATAATATGTTTCAATGAACGATGTAATTTTGTTACGAGAACTGCCGCAATAATTGCTTTTATACAATCCCCTGGTAAAAACACAGCACTCACTTTCATTGTCTCCCATACAGAAACTTCCATTAAGAACGCTTGTACAGTAACACCAAATACATAAACTACGAAAATACCACCAATTATATTAATACATAATACTTTTATAATAGAAACTTCACGTAAACGCTCAATTAAATAACCAATAACAAACGCCCCAATGATGTAACCAAGTAAATATCCTGCACTTGGTCCAACAAATACACCAAGGCCACCGCGTCCACCAGCAAGCAATGGTGCTCCAACTCCTACAATAAGTAAGAAAATAAGCTGACTTAACGCACCTAGACGTGATCCTAACAACCCACCCGCAAGCATAACACCGAGTGATTGCAATGTAATTGGAACTGGTGTAATAGAAAGAGCAATCGGAGGTATTAACCCTAACACTCCCATAATAGAACTAAATAAAGCGACGAAAACTAAGTTTTTTGTATTCATATTTGCTTCTCCTATTTGTAAACTTAAAATTTATCTTAGATAACATATCACAAAAATTATATTATCTTTCCACTCCTCTTTTGTCAACCGTTAATGTATTAGAGTTTACAAACAGAAGTTCACTTATTTCTCTCTATGCAAATGCTCCAGTTCTTTCCGAAGCGCCTGTTTTAAAAACTTCCCAACAGATGTTTTCGGTATTTCTTCCATAAAGACAATATCGTCTGGCAACCACCACTTCGCAAACTGTGGTTTTAAAAACTCATATATTTCTTCTTTTGTAACCGTACTATTTTTCTTTTGAACAACGCAGGCAATTGGTCGCTCTTGCCACTGAGGGTGAGGAACTGCAACGACAGCCGCTTCAAATATAGCATCATGTGCCATTAAAGCATTTTCAAGATCGACCGAAGAAATCCATTCTCCCCCGCTTTTAATAACATCCTTCGTACGGTCAACAATTTTCACGCAACCTTCCTCATCCACTGTGACAACATCACCAGTATATAACCATCCATCGCGAAACCCTTCGACAGTACGATCATCGTTATAATAGCTTTCAGCGATCCAAGGTGCTCGTAAACATAATTCTCCCATCTCAGTACCATCCCACTTCACTTCACCATTTGTACCGACTACTTTCATCTCGACACCAGGTACAAGATATCCTTGTTTGGAGCGAATTTCTAGTTGCTCTTCATACGATAATTCCGTTTCATAACTTTTTAAACGTGCAAGTGTTACGATTGGACTCGTTTCAGTCATACCATATGCATGTATGAACGGAACATTATGTTTCTGTTCAAATGCTTTAATAACACTTTTCGGTGCAGCTGCACCACCGCATAGTATTCTCGTCATACTAGATAAATCGTAACTATTATTTTCTAACTCTTGTAATACACCAAGCCAAATTGTCGGCACACCGGCAGCTAACGTCACTTTTTCAGATTGGATCATTTCTAATAAAATTTTTGGCGTAAACATCGGTCCTGGAAGAACTTGTTTTGATCCAAACCAAGTAGCTGCAAAAGGAAGTCCCCAAGCGTTCACATGAAACATCGGGACGATTGCCATTGCTGCATCACTTTCCGATAAAGCAGCTGTATCAGCTAAACCGAGTGCCATACAGTGTAATACAGTACTACGATGCGTATATACAACACCTTTCGGATTTCCTGTAGTCGCTGACGTATAACACATACCAGCTGGTGTATTTTCATCAATATCTTTTACAAATTGGAAATTGGGATCGCCTTCTTCTAATAGCTTTTCATAATGATATACAGGCTTCAGCGTAGTGTTCGGGAGTTCATCTTTATCAGTCATAATAATGTAAGCTTGTACAGTTGATAATTGTGATTGAATATTTTCAACAAGCGGTACGAGATCTTCATCTATAAGTACAATTCGGTCTTCTGCGTGCTGAATAATGTATGAAATATGTTGAGGAGATAAACGAATATTAATTGTGTGTAAAACGGAAGCAATACCAGGAATAGCAAAATACGCCTCCACATGTCGATGATGATTCCACGCTAACGTTCCTACACGTTCGCCTTCCTTAATCCCAAGCTTTTTTAACGCACTAGAAAGTCTTCTCGTCCTTTCTCCTAGCTGCTTATACGTTAATGTCGTAATGGTATCATGTGTGCGAGAAACAATTTCTTTCTTTGAGAATAACTTTTCTGCTCTTTCCATCATAGAACTAATTGTTAGCGGTACATTCATCATCATATTGGTTATGTCCCCCTTTAAAACGTTTTCATTTTCCGTTTATTATAACAGACTTCTACAAATGATTACGATATTTTTCTGTATTTTCTGAATTATTTCTTTGGAAATAATTCAGAACGATAAAAAACATGTTTTGAATACATTGATTCGAAACATGTTTTTTATTTTTTATAAACTATCTACCATTTTCCTTACTTTCTTTTTCAATTTAAAAATAAAACGATTACTGTATTCCTTATTTTCTACTAAAATCCGATACGTCTCTAACACCCCTAACACACGAACAAAAAGATAAACTCCAATAGCAATAAGTACAACACAATAAGGATAATACTGTACGAGTTCTCCTGAAGTAATTCGTTTTTTCTCAAATAAAAACGGTATCGCTCCTGCTGCAATAAAACAAAATCCAACGATCACTACTGCCGTATACTTCTTCTTAATAGTCGCATATCTTTTGGTCAATTCTTTTAGAAAGTTTTGATCAAATAGTAGTTCTTCCTTTTTCAATACATTGTATCGACTCTCTTCTATCGTTACAGGTGCCATCATTGCTCCGATTCCAAGCACTGCAATGATAATGACAAGAAACGTAGACATTGTTGCATTTTCTTTAAATAATAAGTACGGTATTGTAGATAAAATAAGCAAGCTAAATCCTAATGCAATATATTTAGAAATTTTTTGTCCATACACTACATACCCTTCTGCCATTTCCTTACTTACATAATAACTATTTTCCTTTTCGTTACTTTGCTCAGCAGTTTCTTTTAATAAATAGTCAAGTGATACTTCAAATACATTTCCAATCATTATTAACTTTTCAGTTTCAGGAAAACCTTGACCGTTTTCCCATTTACTAACCGCTTGCCTTGTTGTGTTTAATTTTTCAGCTAATGCTTCTTGAGAAAGGCCCTTTTCTTTTCTTAATTTAAAAAGCTTTTCACCAAATCCCATATGTGTGTCCCCCCTTTGTTTTCTTACCTAAATTGTATGTAAACATTGCCTTTATCTCTATCTTCCCGCGGTTGCACTTTGTCAACTTACGGTTGCGAATGTGTTATATAGTGGTTTTGTATACGATTTAGCTATTATTCTTCTATGATTATGGCGTTAATAAACCACCCTCTCCTAATAAACATTTATAACAATTAAAGGTAATTATTGTTATAAAAAAACAAAAAACTCCTTTATTTATTTAAAGGAGTTTTAAATATGAAATATTCCAAGAGGAGCTGTTTTTTCTTCCTCCTACTGCCTCACAATTTCTTCTATATATTTTTATGTGTCATATAACGAACTATGTACAGTATATGTTTTCATCTCTTTATCTGAGGCATACTCATATATATATATGTAAAATATTACTCTTATTAACTTTTCTAATAAAGTCACTACTCAATAATCATAACGGCTTCTGCTTAAACTTTTCATAATGTCGTACTTTTAATGAAAGGATATTCCCGCAATCTGTACAAATATAAGCATCCACCGGTGAAGATGTGAACATCGTTTCCTTTTTCCGTATTTGTGCATATCCGACAAACTCACCTTCTCCTATGTTTTGAGAACCACAATTAGAGCATGTCTGCACGGTTTTTTGTTTCATGAGAGCACCACCTTTAATCTGTTTCCACTCCCTTCGACAGCTCACTTCCATTTCCCTTCCAAAAAACCTCTTATTCTCTCACATTTCAACAGGAATCTCAAAACAAAAATCGTATATGTACTATAAAATATATTTATTAACGGAGGAATTTTATGACTACTGTTATGACACTCGATATAGCAACAGAAATTGAAAATGCAGAAATTGATATGCTCTCTTCTAGATTAGAGAGACTACAAACAATAAGCGGAAACCCAATGCAAGTGCAAATGAAAAAATTCGGTAGCGCCACTGCCTTTTCATCAAAAATAATTGCTGGTCCTGCTTTTAATACGGTAAAAGGTATTACAAATGCAGATGCGATTGATGCAATCATTTCTTATTATGAATCACTACAAATCCCTTGTCGTTTTGAAATTACCCCAGCACAAGGTACAACTAAATTATTTCAATACTTATCTCAAAAAGGGTTTTATCAATCTAGCTTCCATACTGCTTTGTATAGTATACCGAGAGAGGGTTCATCACTTCTTCCTTCTAATATTACAATACGAAAACTAAAAGAAAATGAGTTTGATATTTTTGCAAACATTTATGTACATGGATTTAATATGCCATCCTTTACAAAAGATAGCGTGCGCCAAAATAATGAAATTCTTTACAATGAACCAGGATGGCATTTTTTCATAGCTGAAGTTCAAAATATCCCTGCTGGTATTGGTGTCCTGTATATAAATAAGGGTGTCGCATCATTAGCTGCTTCTGCTACTTTGCCAGAATTTCAGCGTAAAGGCTGTCATACTGCATTAATTCAAAAACGAATTAAGACAGCTATTGAATCCAATTGTACTTTAATAGTTGGACAAGCAAGGTTCGGTAGCGGCAGTCAAAATAACATGGAACGTGCCCACATGAAAATTGCTTATACAAAATCAATATGGACCGCAAAAGACATATAATTTACTTTATTTCTCCTTCCGTTACATTTTTAAACATTTTATGACAAATCCTTTTCTATCCTATTAATCATTTGAATATTCAAACTAGATTTGTTACGATATTACTAGATACATCATTCAACTTGCAATATGAAAAGAGAATTCTAATCAAACTACAAGGAGGAGAAATGTATGACTAAACATGATCATGGTTTAAAAGAAAAAGTAGAAGGTGCCATTGATAAGGTAAAAGGTGAAGTAAAAGAAGTTGTTGGGAAAGTAACTGACAATAAGAAATTACAAGCTGAAGGAAAATGGGATAAGGTGAAAGGCACTGCTAAAGATACAGTTGGTAATGTAAAAGAAAAAGTACATGAATATAAAGAACACAAGAAAGAAAAATAAAAAAAGAGCCCATCGGCTCTTTTTTTATTTTCCTTCATTCTTCTCTAGCACGTATAAATCTTCTTCCATATTCGTTAATTTCTCACTTACAAGCTTTCTTGCATCTCCAATTGCTTGATTATATGCAAACGGTCCAACTAATTTAATCATTTCTTCTATTAAACGCTCTGCTTGGAAACGTCCAATTTCATCTAAATCTTCTTCCATAAAAAATTGCTGAATTTGTGCTACAAGTTCTTCTTTTTTATCATTTGGTATTTTTATATTCATCATCGTTGTTACTCCTCTATATTTAAGATAGTATCTTCCTTAACTCTACCATAGAAAAACGATTACCAGGACAGCTTTTTTTAACTCCTTCTAACTCTCTATGACCGAGTATATTTTCTTTCTTTATAGCAAATTGCTTCATAAACAGTTTACATAAAGAATATAATGCATTCACTTGTGCAGGAGTTGGATCGTATTTATCGAAATTTCCCGTCATACATATTCCAATTGTATGGCGGTTATGGTCTTTCGCGTGCGCTCCAATATGTAAACCTCGTCCTTCCACTACAGTTCCATCCTTTTCGATAAAATAGTTGTAACCAATTCCGCTCCACCCCCTTACAGTTTGATGAAATTCATGCGTTTTATACACGTCCCATCCATCTTCAGCTGTATGGTGAATAATCAGTTTGTTTACTTTTTCTAAAGGAACTAATTCATCTTGAAATGTTAGATTGACACGTTTAATTTCCATTTGAACTGCCTCCTCTTAAAAATCAATCATAATAATCGTTTTATCATCTGGCCTTATTCTCTTTTCCGCTTCTAGCTCTTCAATAATTGCTATATATTCGTTTATACTATTCTTTCTTATATATGCAACAGTTTGTTCTAATGACCAATCTGGGTGAAATAACCCGTCTGAACAAATAAAAATCCCACTCACTTCATCTGTATGTAATTCACCATGTTGTAAATAATGTATCGCTTCTTTCATTCCATTTGCAACTGAATAACCATTTGGCATATTTGCAAGATAACGATTGTATTTTAACTGTTCTCGAACATCTTGAAAAACATATTCTTCTGGTACAGATAACCCTTTTTTACGATCTTCTTCCCTCTTCTTTTTTGCTCTTTTACTAATTCCTTCAACTGTGTCTTTCGTTAATACTTGCATCGTTCCATTTTGAAAAGTTGCGACAATCATACAGTCCCCAAGCTGCGCATATTCAATTTTCTCACCAACTATTTGGACTGCCGCGATACATGTGCACCACAAATGCTCTTTTTTTCTCGTGTCTACTTCATATTCTAACATTTTGCTTTGCAATGCTTCATTTGCTTTGGCAACTGCAAATTGTAAACTATGATTCTCTCGTAATGCAGTAAAATAACTTGCAAATAAATGCGAAGCGATGTATGCTCCATTATGTCCCTTTTCATCACGAAACGGGACAAGTGGTGTTGCACCGTCACATACACCATAAATCTTTTTTTCTTTATTAAAAAAATAAGAATCCTCACATTCTTGCTTCAACGGGCTTTTCTGTTGATATGTTTTTATCTTCACAACTGTATCCCCTTTCAAATGATAAAATACTCAAATTCTTTTGATTAATCTAATTTACCTAAATAAACTGTTTTTACCCAAAACTTTCAATATCATATATAATCTTGAAATAATATGAATTTTTCAGTGAAGGACGGGAAAGAAATGGTCAGATTCCTTGGTGTTATTATCGGTTCTATTATTATTGCGGTTGCCTTTAATCTTTTCCTTATCCCCCACAAAATTTTAAGTAGTGGAATTGGCGGAATTGCTATTATTTTAGGGATTGTAACCCCTGTAAACACAGGCATTATTAACTTTGTATTAAACTTACCTATCCTTATTTTAGGGTACATAGGTCTTGGAAAAAAAGTAATTTTTAACACAGTTGTCTCTGTAGTTGTATTATCTGTTGCATTATACTACGTTCCAGTAAAAGTCGTAGCAACAGACCCATTGTTATCTTCTATCTTCGGAGGTGTCATCGCCGGAGCTGGTATTGGTCTTGTTTTTAACTGTAATGGATCCACTGGTGGATTTGATATTATCGGTATGCTTTTATCCCGCAAGCGAGACATTAAACTTGGCGGATTCCTTATTATTTTAAATGCAGTCGTTGTAATAATCGCAGGATTCTTCTTCACCTGGGATGTTGCACTTACAAGCTTACTTTCAATTTATGTAACTGGTAAAGTAATTGATGCTGTTCATACAAAACATCGTAAAGTTACACTTATGATTGTAACAAATGAAGCAGAAAAAATGAAAAAACAACTTCTTTCAACTGTTGTACGTGGAATAACGTTACTTGATGGCGAAGGTGCTTATTCAAGCGAGAAAAAGCGTGTACTTATGACCGTCGTTTCTCGTGAAGAATTAGCAAGTATGAAACTAACAATTTCTGAAATCGACCCGAATGCTTTCGTTAATATTACAGAAACTGTAGAAGTGTTAGGACTTTTCAGAAGAAGTTAAAGACTAGGTGGGAATCCACCTAGTCTTTATTTTGCATAAATTCAATTCGGTTTCCAAATGGATCTGACACGTAAAATCGAATTACATCTGGCCGTGCATAATCATCAATCACTTTAACACCTTGCTCTATAAGTGTTTGCTTAAATTCATTAATTTCATTCACATAAAAAGCTGGATGAGCCTTTTTAGCTGGTGTAAAGTTCCGCTCGACACCAATATGGATTTCTTGATTTCCGCATTTAAACCAACATCCACCTCGTTTTTTCAACTCTTCTGGCTTTGGAATTTCTTCCATACCAATCGTATTCCCATAAAAATCACGCGCCTCTTCTTCACACCCTACAGGTGCAGCTACTTGCACGTGATCAATCCCTTGAATATAATTTTTCATTTTCTCTCCCCCTCCTCTACCCTAATGTTATACGGAAAACAGCCGTCTGTAACTTACAAAAGGTTTATAAAACAATATAAGCTCCCCTTATTACCATCCTGCATTCACCTTGCAAAAAATAAAAAAAACAAAATTTATTCTATAACTTCCATTTTTTATAGAAATACACATTACATCTATATTATAGTTATGAATAGACAAATCTTTTTAGATGCTATTTGTACGGAGGAACTATTATGAGTCGTAAAAAATATTCACCAACTCAAAAAAAACGTCATCCGAACATTTCTAGACGTTTGCGAAACCATATACAAGATCGTTCATTAACAGAAATGTACGCATCTCTGTTCGAACACAATCCTGATAGTATTATTTCATTAAATTTAGAAGGAGTTATTCTACATATAAATCCTTCTGCCGAAAGAATATTAGGTTACACTTCTTTAGAATTAGAACAGAAAAATATTACCTCTATTTTAGAAGCCCATATTTCTGAGCAAGTATTACAAAATATAAAGAATACTGAAGCGGATAATCAACAAGAGTATATCT
This sequence comes from Bacillus sp. MT94, assembly GCF_058792475.1. Taxonomy (NCBI): domain Bacteria; kingdom Bacillati; phylum Bacillota; class Bacilli; order Caryophanales; family Bacillaceae; genus Bacillus; species Bacillus sp. MT94. Next base: position 50,255 of record NZ_JBXAEZ010000010.1, read on the forward strand.
TATCTATTTATCATAAAAATGGATTCTTATTAGATGTTGTGACAAAACTAGTTCCTATTTTTGTTCAAAATCGTCTTACTGGCGTATATGCTATTATGAAGCCACTTGAAAAATCAGAAAGAATTGAGAATATGCTAAAAGAAAGTGAGAAGAGATTACGTACATTAGTAAACTCCATGCCTGCGTTTGTTATATTTAAAGATCATGAAGGGCGCTGGCTTGAGGCAAATGATTACGCACTTTCTTGCTTCAATTTCCATCATGTACCTTACCACGGGAAAAAAGATAGCGAACTCATTCAATATAATGAAGCATACCGAGAAGCTTTTTTACATTGTGAAGAAATCGATGAACTAGCATGGCAACAAAGACAAATTCTTCATGGCGAGGAATTTATTATACATAGAGATGATTTCGATCTAATCTTAAGTATATCAAAAGTTCCGCTTTATCATCCTGATGGTTCTCGCAAAGGTCTTATCGTGATGGGGAGAGATGTTACTGAGCTAAAAGAAACTGAAAAGTTACTACGAAAATCAGAGAAGCTCGCAGTAGTCGGACAACTGACAGCTGGAATTGCCCATGAAATTCGAAATCCACTCACTTCTCTAAAAGGTTTTCTAACGTTGCTCCTCCCTGAAATAAGTGAGGAGCAGAAATGGTATATCGATGTTATGTTAAGTGAGATTTCACAAATGGAATCCATCACGAGTCAATTTATGGCGATGTCTAAGCCACAAGTATTATCTATCCAAACTTGTAACATACAAACTTTAATTGAAGAGGTAGTTACATTTATTTTACCGACTGCAATTATGCATAGCGTTCATATCATCATGGATCATTTTGATTACGTATATGATATTCAATGTGACGGTAACCAATTAAAACAAGTGTTTATAAACATATTAAAAAATGCGATAGAAGCAATGCCAAATGGCGGAAATATTTTCATCCAAACAAAACCATTAGAGGATAATTTCATCTTAATACGAATTATCGATGAAGGTTGCGGCATTCCTGAAGATCGTATCTCCCGTCTAGGCGAACCTTTTTATAGTTTAAAAGAAAAAGGCACAGGACTAGGATTAATGATGTGTTACAAAATAATTGAAGAACATCATGGTAGATTACACATTTCAAGCGAATTAAATAAAGGTACGATTGTTGATATTGAGCTACCACTTTCTTCATCTCATCTCGCAATCCAGTCTTAAATAAAAAAGAAGCATCTACTAATCGTTAGCAGATGCTTCTTTTTTTAAAATGCTTTGTCATACCACTCTTTTGCTTTTTCTACTTCACCCATCGTTAATTGATGCCCTCGATTTTCCCAATGCATTGTTACATTCGCATTTGCATTTTCTAATAGTACCTTCAATTCCTCTGACTCTGCTGATGAACAAATTGGGTCATTTGTCCCAGCAGCAATAAACACAGATTTCCCTGCTAAATTTGCTAATTGCATTCCTCTTCTAGGTACCATTGGGTGATGAAGCACAGCACCTTTTAATGCATTTTCGTAATGGAATAATAAGCTTGCTGCGATATTTGCCCCATTCGAATAACCGATAGCTACAATGTTATTTCTATCGAATTTATATTCTTTAGCCGATTCATCTAAAAATTCATTTAATTCCTTCGTACGGAAAATTAAATCCTCTTCATCAAAAATGCCCTCTGCTAATCGGCGGAAGAAACGCGGCATCCCATTCTCTAACACATTTCCCCTAACGCTTAATACCGACGCTTCCGGATCAATTATTTCTGCAAGTGGTAGTAAATCTAATTCATTACCACCTGTGCCATGAAGTAATAACAACACTGGTTTTGACGTATCTTTTCCTTTTTGAAAAACATGTTTCATCATAATCCTGTTCCCCCTTCAATCACTTTAATCTAAATTTCTCACTTCAAATGGTAAAAGCGTTTGTTCAATCTGTTTTCTATGTTGTTCATATTGTTCCGGTAACTTTAATTCCTCACCCATCGTCTCTAACGATTCATCATGAGCGAAACCAGGAGGATCTGTTGCAATTTCAAATAAGATTTCACCATGTTCTCTAAAATAAATCGCGTTAAAATAATTTCGATCTTGTACAGGAGTTACGTGATATCCAAAACGCGACACATGCTCTTTCCAGTCTAGCTGATCAGCATCGTCAATCGCTCTCCAAGCTATATGATGAACTGTACCAACGCCCATTTGGCCACGACCGATTGTTGATAATTTCAAATCAATAATATTTCCAATATCAGCAGAAGAACGGAATCGAACAAATTCACCCTCTTCTCCAATTTTCTCAAGACCCATAATATGTTCTAACAATTCAGCTGTTTTTTGAGGCTGTGCAGATAAAAGAACAGCACCTCCAAACCCTTTAATTGCTACTTCTGGTGTAACTTCTCCAAAACTCCAATTATTTAATTCGCCTGCTTCTCTTTCAACTAATTCTATATGCAAACCATGCGGATCATCAAATTCTAAATACTCCTCTCCAAAACGAGTCATTTTCGTATACGAAACATCGAATTTTTCTAATCTATTTTCCCAAAACTCCATTGCACCTTTTGGTACAACGTAAGACGTAATTCCTACTTGACCATCCCCAATAATACCTTGACGAGCACCTGCCCATGGGAAAAACGTAATAATTGTTCCAGGTTTTCCTCCTTCATTTCCAAAATAAAGGTGGTACGTACCTGGATCATCAAAATTCACTGTTTGTTTCACTAAACGTAACCCTAATACACCAGCATAAAAGTCTACATTTTCTTGTGGATGCCCTACAATCGCTGTAATGTGATGGATTCCCATTGTTTTCTTTTCCATTTCTTCCACTCCTTTTTTATTTCATTATAAAAATTCTTTTACATTTAAATTCATTATTCATTTTGTCCATGCTACAAAGTAAAATCCGTCATTATAATTTTATCTCGAATTCGAGATATCGATTATAAAAATACACATTAACTTCCAGCTTGTCAATTCATCTCAAATTCGAGATAGTTTTTAAAAAATATTTACTCCATTTAAAATCTTTATTCAAAGTACAAATTAACTTGAACTCAAATTTATTATAAGTTACTTACTTTTAGTTGTCAATAAGTTCCTTATTTTCATTTTAAATAAAAAGAGAGTAAACGCCAGTTTCGTTTACTCTCTTCGCTAATCATTTCGTTTCTTCTTCCAATATTGCTTCCATCTCATTAAATTCACGATGAACTGCCTTAACGGGTTCTTTCGTTAATAAACTTACAACGATAACAGTTAATAAACTACAGAAAAATCCAGGTACCATTTCATACATAATTGCTTTTAAACTTAGAATTTTTACCCATGCTATAACAACTACTGCACCAACAATCATACCTGCAAGAACGCCCCATTTATTCGTTCTTTTCCAATATAAACTTAATAAAATGGCTGGTCCGAACGCTGAACCAAATCCAGCCCAAGCATAACCTACAAGTGTTAAAATTGTATCACTTGGATGATACGCTAAAACAACTGCGATCATAGCTACTACTAATACTGACAATCTACCGATAAATACAAGTTCTTTGTCACTTGCATTACGACGGAAAAATGTTTTATAGAAGTCTTCCGTTACTGCACTTGAAATAACAAGTAATTGTGAGGAAATACTACTCATAATCGAAGCCAAAATAGCTGATAATAAAAATCCTGTAATGTACGGATGGAATAAAATATTGGAGAATGTTACAAAGACCATTTCTGGGTCTTGTAATGTCGCATTATTTTTAGCATAATAAGCGATACCAATTAGACCAGTAAGCATTGCACCTATAATTGAAATCGTCATCCAACCGATACCGATTCTACGAGAAGTCTTTAAATCTTTAATAGAGGTAATTGCCATAAAACGGACAATAATATGCGGTTGACCAAAATACCCAAGTCCCCATGCTAAAAATGAAATAATGCCAAGTATTGTGGTCCCTTTAAACATATCTAAATGCGATGCATCGACTTGTTTAATCGTATTAAATGTTTCTGTTACACCACCGACATCCGTAAAAGCAACAATTGGCACTAGTACAAGCGCAATAAACATAATACAACCTTGTACAAAGTCCGTCCAGCTTACGGCTAGAAAGCCACCGAATAGTGTATACGCAACAACGACACCCACTGTTACAAATAAACCAATTTTATAATCTAGGTTGAAAGAATTTTCAAACAAACGTCCACCTGAAACTAAACCAGCCGACGCATAGAATGTGAAAAATACTAAAATGACGATAGCGGAGACAAAACGAAGTATTTTCGTACGATCTTTAAACCGATTCTCTAAAAAGTCTGGAATCGTAATTGAATCATTTGCCACTTCTGTATACGTTCGTAAACGTGGGGCAATGATTAAATAGTTTGCATAAGCACCTATTAATAAACCTATCGCAATCCATACACTTGATAATCCTGTTGCATACATCGCACCAGGTAATCCCATTAGCATCCAACCACTCATGTCAGAAGCACCAGCTGATAAAGCTGTAACTGCTGGACCGAGTCCCCTTCCACCTAACATATAATCTGATAAATCGGATGTCTTCTTATAAGACCAATATCCGATATACAACATACCTGCCATATAAATAGCAAGCGAAACCATAATTTCAATCTTCACCAAATCTCTCCCTTATTCCATAAGCCATTCAAAATTTCGAAAAACGACTTTTTCTATTTTCTTGTTTTCGCTTATGGTTCCCTACCTTAACAAACATTTTTTGTTCTTTCAAGTGAACGAGCACTTTTCATTACATGTGAAAACCTTTATAAACGCCTTTATCCCAGTGGATTACAATGATTTTTCAAGGGATTAAAGTAATAATATTCAGAAATTAAACAGTGTTTTTTCACACCTTATTTTTATTCGTTTACCCGATAAATTTTAAAAGAAAAAGCCATACAAGTGTATGACTTTTAGCTTATTGACGTCTCAATTTTCGCTTTCTCTACATATACTTTACGAAATTTCATATAGCATCCAATACGCCAAGGTACTATATAACAAACCGCAAGAGTATAGAAAAGAATGCCGATTGACTTTGGATCTAAACCTTGTAAATGTCTTCTAAAATAAGCACGTAAAAGAACGATAACTAAAAATGTAGCAATAAAAGCGATACTTTTTTGCATAAATTTGACCATCTTCTCTGACTTCATACCCACTTAAAATAATAAGTGGAATTGACAATAACAGTCCGATCCCAGCAGCTATACCAATTTGCCAATCAGCAAGTTGCATCGGTGCAGCATATAAAGAAAAACCTGGTAATAAGAAAAATAATGGCAATAGTAGTTGTCTTCCTTTATTATTAATTGGTCGATTCATAGAGCGCATGCGTCTAAATATAACGAGCCCTATGACGAGTAAAAAAATTGTAATACTGTAAGAACCTTGCTGCAAGTGAATCTCTCCCTAAAAATAGTCATTTTTAAAAATACTTCCCTATTATAATCCTAATTTTTCCAAAAATATGATTATTCCTTTAAAACATCTTACATATCAAATATACTTTTAGGTTTGATTTACTATAGGAAACAATTCCGAAAGAGGAACTACTCTCCCCACCTCGTCTTTAAACATAATATGCTCTCTAGTTAAATGGCGCGGGCTCTTCACTCCCGCTGCCGCTGCTAATGAAAATAAACTATATCTCATACTAATAATATAATTCATGACTCGCCACTTCTTCTCATACGGATCTAACGCTTTTTGATAATGCGGATTCGTCGTGGCTACACCAGATGGACATTGGCCAGAATTACATTGAAGGGCCATAATACAGCCGCTTGCCATCATAAATCCGCGGGCTGAACTTACAGCATCCGCTCCAATCGCTAAAGCAATCGCCACTTTATCTGGTGTGATTAATTTACCCGATGCAAATACTTTAAACTTGTTACGGACACCATAATAATTTGCTGTATCGATAAATGTAAGTAATGCTGGAATAAGCGGCAGTCCCATACAATCTGCCATCGATTTATACGTTGCCCCTGATCCGCCTTCTGAACCGTCTATTGTAATAAAATCTGGGTAAATATTTAGTTCTTTCATTGTTTTTATTAAATCTTCCAAAGGCTCCTGCTGACCAATTACAATTTTCATTCCAACTGGTTTACCGCCGCTTTCTTGCAACTGTTGAATAAAACAAAGTGTATCCACTGCATTCTTTAAAAATGAAAATCGATTCGGTGAATTAATCGTCTCTCCCTTTCGGACGTTGCGAACAAAAGCAATTTTCTCATTTACTTTTTGTCCCTCTAGATGACCACCACGTATTTTAGCACCTTGCCCAAATTTCAATTCGAATGCTCTAATATTACTTTCTTTCGCTTTCTCCATGAATTTTCCCATTGAAAAATTACCGTCCTCATCACGGTACCCAAATAACCCTGGACCAATTTGCGCAACGATATTCGCTCCTGTATGTAAATGTTCTGGAATAACGCCACCTTCACCAGTATTAATCCACGATCCGCCTGCCATTTTCGCTCCAAAACCACTCGCTAAAATATAATTTTCTCCAATCGCGCCGTAAGAAGTCGCAGATGCTCCAAACATGCCATGTAGTTTCCACGGATATTTACGGTTTTCACCGACTATAATTGCATCATCTTCTTCGTACAGCCAAAGATTCGTTGTATCCGCTGTCAATTTTTCTCTTCTTGAAAATAACCCTTCTTTATGAATCATGTACTTTTTACCTTCCCGCTCTTGCGAAAGATTCACACTTAATTCCTCAGTTAATATCGGAAATAATGTATTAGCAATATAATAGCCAGAAGCTTCAAAATCTCGTTTTGATCCAAAACCAAGTATTTCAGAGCGATATTTCGCTAAAAACATAACACTTTGAAAATCATAACGTGAGAAAGGCTTTCCATCCGTATCATGATCAAACCAATATTGTCGAAATTCAGGCCCTATCTTTTCCAGTAAGTAGCGCATTCTTCCTAAGTACGGATGTAACTTTAAAATAGAATGATGTGTTCGTTTTTTTATAAAAAATGTAATGATAAAAAAGATGATTAAAAGCAACATTAAAAATAGTAATATACTAATAATAACGAGTAGCGTTTCACTCATCCCGCTTCCCCCTATGAAATCCCATAATAAAAGGAGAACACTCGGTGTGCTCTCCTTTTATCTTTATTCATACTAACGTAGCAAGATGCTCTTTCGCGTCATATTCAACTAAACTTTCAGCATGTTTAATTCGATGAACAAAGTCTGGATTAGCAATTAACGGTCTGCCGAATGCCACTACATCAATTGTTCCTTCTTGCAACGCTTCTTCGGCCTCTTTCGGATTTAAATTACCAACCCCAACAATCGTACCATCCCAATATTTTCTTACTAGTTGATGAAAATTCTTTCCGTCAGCAATCTCTTGCGTATAATTCATCGTTGAGGGATGGATCATCGTTAATCCAACTTCTTTGAACATATTTACGAACGTTTCAATTGCAAGCTCAGGGTTTTCCCACATATAAGTAGGATTATCGCCTTTGAAAGCAGAGAAGCGAAGAAGTGTTTTATTAGCTCCAACAGCTTCTATTACAGCCGCCGTTACTTCTTTCATAAACGTTAACCTTTGTTTTAAATTACCGCCATATTTATCTGTTCGCTTATTCGCAAACTCATACGTAAATTGATCGATTAAATATCCGTGTGCACCGTGAATTTCTACTCCATCAAATCCAGCTTCAATCGCATTTTTCGCAGCTTGTGCGTATTGACCGATTACTTCTTGTATTTCTTCTAACGTCATTGCTTCTGGCGTATCAAACGGTTTACGAAAGCGTGGAACATTTCCCTCTGCAGCGATAGCAGATGGTGCTTGTGGCATTTGACCACCAATTATTTCATGATGACTCATACGCCCAACATGCCATATTTGAGCAATAATCGTCCCGCCTTCTTTATGTACTGCCTCTGTAACAGGTTTCCAAGAATCGATTTGTTCTTGTGTATAAATACCTGGTACTCCCGGGTTCCCTTTTGCTCTCGGACTAATGACAATTCCTTCTGTAATAATTAGTCCAATTCCATCCGCAGCACGTTTTCTGTAGTACTCCACTACATCAGCACCAACTACTCCAGTTTCATTATCTGCAAAGCATCTTGTCATCGGTGCCATCGCTATACGATTACGAAGAGACCAAGCTCCAATTTGAATTGGATCAAACAACTTTGTTTCTTCAACGTTTTCAAAAGATCCACCAGCGTTTACATTTGTTCCTTCATAAATACTCGCTGCTTTATTACTTGAACTTGTCATTTTTCTTCCCCCTAAAAAATCTTACTATAATCGCATCATACTTACTTTTAGATAGTAACGTCAATTTTTACGACTTTACAATAAAAAATTCGAATATCAAAAAAACAAAATACTATAAATAATATTAAAAAGGTTTCCTTAGAAGGAAACCTTTTTTGTTGACCATATATGGCTGTCAATTCGTTTATCTCTTTAATATAAAAAATACCTTATCAATAGAAGTGAATATGGTTCAGTATTCTTCTAAAAATAATAACTTATATACCTAAAACAATGAAAGCCCTACCTCTCTTTCATCCTTACGGCTCCTCGTCCGTGCCAGTGTGAATCAGGATTGCAAAAATCAAGTAACTATTTTATCGAAGTATTCAATTAAACTTCGAACATTCATAAATGAAATTAAAAAATAAAAATGGATTTGATTGTAGTAATAACAATAGAGGTAATGCTCTAAAAGTGGTTTGAAAGAGTTGAATGTCTTTGAAATGATAAATTTTCTATAATTATGTTCCCAAAAAATTCAAGATCTTTTTTGGGATATAATACATTATTTGTAATGAACCTTAACAAAAGCTTTTTATCTGATTTTCTGTGATACCTTCAATTAATCCCAGTTCACTAATCAAAAATTCATATGCGTTATCTAACATCTTCTTTTCGCTTGCATTAAGTGCTTTTTCTTTCTGTATACGCATTAAATCGCGCACAACTTCAGCACCTTCTTGCATTTTACCCGTCTTTATTTTATCAGTGTTCAATTTATACCTTTGTTTCCACGTAAGTAATCTATCTGATTCCCCATGTTGAAAAATATCCATTATGTGTGCTAATGCGGTTATATCCGTCACTGGTCGTATATTCGAATTCAATATTCTCCCTGCTGGAATCATTAGTTCCATATTACTAGCCGACATTTTTATAACATAATACTGTTGTTTTTCTCCTGAGACTTCCTTCTCTTCTATGGCTTTAATTATACCTGCTCCCTGCATTGGATAAACAATGTTATCGCCAATTTGAAACAAATAATCCACCTCCATATATGGTAACCTTCTCAAGCTTAACACACTTTTAGTTTTTTAGCAAAATTTTTATTTTATCATAAAATTATTTTACGCGTCAATACTTAAAAAGCAAGAAATTAAATTTACATAACACAATATAAAAACCCGCAATTTTATTAACGGTTGCACCCACATTCATTCTCTTTTAACATAAAAACACATTACTACATTTGAGTAGTAATGTGTTTTTGATAAGGCATAGATAAAGATCTACTTTTCCGTCTATATACTAACCTGCTTACTAACTATTTCCCTCGCTAAAAGAAAACTCATAATCACTTGCGCTGCTACTCTACTCGTCATATCCCTGAAATCAAGAGTTGGATCAATCTCTACTATATCCATCCCTTGAACGAGCGGTTCTTTACCAAGGAATTCAATCGCATCTAGTAAAGTCGTACTATCCATTCCACCTGGCCCAATTGCTGGACAACCTGGTGCAAACGCTTGGTCTAGTACATCCATATCAAGAGAAATATAAATAGAAGTCACACCTTGTTTTCTTAACACTTCAATACTTTCCGTGATAATATCTTTTATTTCTCGCTCTCTTACGTCTTTCATTGTATACACTGTTACGCCATGCTCTATTGCATATTCATGGTACGTACGTGCGTTAGAAAAATTACGAATTCCAATTTGAACAAGTTGTTTCCCTGTAATGACATCATTTTCTAGTAAACTACGGAATGGTGTACCATTTGACGGGCCTCCATCATCTAAATTACGTAAATCATGATGAGCATCAAATTGAATAATCCCGACCTTTCCTTTACTGTTTGCAAAGCCTGTTATACTCGGAAAACTAATCGAGTGGTCACCACCAAGAACGATTGGTATCATGTTCGGATTTACTTTCGTTACATGACCAACTGTTTTCGCAATTCGGTTATGACTTTCTTTTATATCCGTCACATGCATCGTAATATCGCCGCAATCATATAAGACACTTTCTTTCATATCGTGTTCTTCTGTAATTGCATATGTGCTGTATGCATCTAACATCGCACGAATTGTTTTTGGAGCAAAACTTGCTCCTGAATGACTAATAGATGGTTTAGAAAGGGGGGCTCCAATTAAAGCAGCACCGAATATTTCTACGCCTTCCTCCCAATCTTTAATCATCTCACTCCATTTTGTCACTTCACGATCAATAAACTTTGCATTTTTCTTTAAATAGTGGCCGTGCTCCACGATTGTTCACCTCTTGTATATGCAATATTACCATTCTTCCATACTGTATTCACATGACTTACGCCGTAATGATACGGTACGTAAGCATAATTGTAAGCATCCCATAAAACTAAATCTGCCTTACGACCAACTCTAATTTTCCCAGCTACATCACCACGGTTAATGGCATATGATGAGTTAACCGTTACAGCATTCCAAACTTCTTCTGGTGTCATTTTCAGTTTTAGCATCGCAATGCTCATAATAAGCTGAATATTTTCAGTTGGACAGCTACCTGGGTTAAAGTCTGTAGCTAACGCAACTGCAACACCTTCATCAATCATTTTACGACCGCGAGCAAAACTTTCTTTATTTAAATAGAAAGTTGTTCCTGGTAATAAAGTGGCTACTGTATTAGAGTTTGCAAGCATTTCAATTCCTTTATCAGAAGCGCCAACTAAATGGTCTGCTGATGCTGCACCGATTTCTGCCGCTGCTTCCGCACCACCAAGAGGGTCGATTTCATCTGCATGAATTTTCACATCAAAGCCAAGCTCTTTCGCTTTTAATAAAAACTCTTTTGACTCTTCGACAGAGAACACACCTGTTTCACAGAAAATATCAACGAATTCCGCTAATTGCTTCTCTTTCATTTCTGGTAGTAGGTCTAACATCCATTGTAAAAATTCTTTCGATCTACCTTTATATTCTTTCGGAACTGCATGAGCACCTAAAAATGTGGAAACTAAATCGATCGGATGCTCTTTTTGTAATTGTGCAGTTGCCTCTAATTGTTTCCATTCCGTCTCATCATCTAATCCGTAACCACTCTTCGCTTCTACAGTTGTAACTCCGAAAGATAACATACGGTCTAAATGGAATTTCGCTTTTTGAACAAGTTCTTCTTTCGATGCTTGTTTCGTTGCATTTACAGTCGAAAGAATGCCTCCGCCTTGTTCTAAAATTTCTAAGTACGGAACTCCTTGTAATTTTAGTGCGATTTCATTTTCACGAGATCCACCAAATACAAGATGAGTATGCGGGTCAACAAGACCAGGAGAAACCATTTTCCCGCCGCAATCAATAACTTCTTTCGCTTGTAATCCTTTCGCTTCTTCCGCTGTTCCAACGAAAGTAATTACATCGTTTTCAATTCCAACCGCACCGTTTTCGATAACAGGAAGCGTGTTCATCGCTTCCCGTCTTAACAAGCCATCTTCTTGATCCATTGTTAGTAATTGACCAATATTTATTAGTAAAGTGTCCAGCATGTTTTCTCCTCCTTATTTCATCATTGGAATGTTAACGCCTTTTTCTTTCGCAGTTTCCACAGCTAAGTCATATCCAGCATCCACGTGACGAACAACACCCATACCAGGGTCAGAAGTTAATACGCGCTCAATACGTTTTGCTGCTGCTTCTGTTCCATCTGCAACGATAACCATTCCAGCGTGAAGTGAATAACCCATACCAACGCCGCCACCGTGGTGAACAGATACCCAGCTTGCACCGTTTACACTGTTAATTAATGCATTTAAAATTGGCCAGTCTGCTACTGCATCACTACCATCTTTCATCGCTTCTGTTTCACGGTTTGGAGATGCTACTGATCCGCAATCTAAATGGTCACGACCGATTACGATTGGTGCTGATAATTCACCATTTGCCACCATTTCATTAATAATGCGACCAAATTTCGCGCGCTCACCGTAACCTAACCAACAAATACGTGATGGAAGACCTTGGAATTCAACTTGTTGACGAGCCATACGAATCCAGTTACATAAATGCTCATTATCAGCGAACTCGCGTAAAATTACTTCGTCTGTTTTATAAATATCTTCTGGATCACCAGAAAGTGCTACCCAGCGGAACGGTCCTTTTCCTTCACAGAATAATGGACGGATAAATGCTGGAACGAATCCTGGGAAATCGAAAGCATTTTTCAAACCTTCATCGAAAGCAACTTGGCGAATGTTATTTCCATAATCAAATGTAATTGCGCCTTTTTCTTGCATTGCAAGCATTGCTTCTACATGTTTTGTCATACTTTCTTTTGATAATTGTACGTAACGTTCTGGATCTTCTTCACGAAGTTTCGCTGCTTCTTCTAACGTATAACCTACTGGAATATAACCGTTTAATGGATCATGAGCTGAAGTTTGATCCGTAACTAAGTCAGGGATAATATTACGATTTACTAACTCAGGTAAAATTTCTGCTGCATTACCTAATAATCCAATTGAAATAGGCTCTTTCTTCTCTTTATACTCGTTTGCAATAGCCAATGCTTCTTCTAATGATTCTGTATACTTATCACAATATCTCTTTTCAATACGACGATCGATACTACGCTTATCTACATCAATCGCAATGACAACACCGCCATTCATCGTTACAGCAAGAGGTTGTGCACCACCCATACCACCTAAACCAGCAGTAAGTGTTAATGTACCTTTTAATGAACCATCGAAATGTTGACGAGCTGCTTCGCCAAATGTTTCATATGTTCCTTGTAAAATTCCTTGTGTTCCAATGTAAATCCAGCTACCTGCTGTCATTTGTCCGTACATCATAAGACCTTTTTTCTCTAGTTCACGGAAGTGATCCCAGTTCGCCCATTTTGGTACTAAGTTTGAGTTCGCTAACAGTACGCGAGGCGCATCTTCATGTGATTTAAAAATGGCAACTGGTTTTCCTGATTGAACAAGTAACGTTTCATCGCTTTCTAACGTTTTTAATGAATCTACGATTGCATTGTAGCTTTCCCAGTTACGAGCTGCACGGCCAATTCCACCATATACAACTAATTCTTCTGGTTTTTCAGCAACTTCAGGATCTAAATTGTTCATTAACATTCGAAGTGCAGCCTCCTGAACCCACCCTTTCGTTTGTAACTCAGTACCTCTTGGCGCGCGAATTGTTTGTTGTACTTTTTCCATTTCAATCTCTCCCTTTTCTCATTTTATAGTGCTGCGTTTACATCTAATCTTTCTTTTATCGAATAATTCGTTTTTAACCAATGCGCAATATTTTCAATATCCGTTGAGAATATACGGTCATTTTTAATAGATGGCACTTGCTGACGACCTTGATGGTAGAAGCTCTTCGTCACTGTACTCATGTTTTCAATACCACGATATTCTGCTGCTTGCATTGCACAAATCATCTCAATTGAAAGAACACGTCTTGCATTTTGAATGATCTGATGAGCATGGCGTGAAGCAATTGTTCCCATACTTACATGATCTTCTTGGTTAGCAGAAGACGGAATTGAATCTACACTCGCCGGATGTGCTAACGTTTTATTTTCAGAAACAAGTGACGCTGCAGCATACTGCATAATCATTGCACCTGACTGCAGTCCTGGTTCTGGACTTAAAAATGGTGGTAAATCATTTAATTGCGGATTTACTAAACGCTCAATACGGCGCTCCGAAATATTTGCAAGTTCCGCCATTCCTACTTTTAAGAAGTCCATCGCAAACGCAATCGGTTGACCGTGGAAGTTACCACCTGAAATTACTTTTTCCCCGCCATCAAAGATTAGCGGATTATCTGTTGCGGCATTCATTTCAATTTCTAATTTTTCTTTCACATAATTCAAAACTTGCCAAGAAGCACCGTGTACTTGCGGGATACAACGAAGTGAATAGGCATCCTGTACACGTAGTTCTCCTTGTTTTGTTGTTAACTTACTATCATGAAGAATGTCACGAATTCTGCTTGCTACATCCACTTGCTCTTTATAACCACGTGCTTTATGAACATTTTCATCAAATGCATCAATAATGCCTTGTAACCCTTCAATTGTCATCGAAGCAATTAGTTCAGCTTGATACGCCGTTGCTTCTGCTTCTATATAAGAAAGAACTCCTTGCGCTGTCATCGCCTGCGTACCATTAATTAATGCAAGACCTTCTTTCGCTTCAAGTTCAATTGGCTCAAGCCCTTCTTCTGTAAGAGCAACCATTGCATGAACGCGTTTCCCCTTATAGAACACTTCACCTTCGCCTAATAATACGAGCGCAAGATGAGATAAAGGTGCCAAATCTCCACTCGCACCAAGTGAACCTTGTTGCGGAACGACTGGATGAATTTTACGATTTACAAACTCAAGAAGCATATTTACAACAAGCGGCCTTACGCCTGATACTCCTTTAAGCATCGTGTTTGCTCGTAAAATTAACATTCCGCGCGATACTTCTTCAGGGAATGGATCACCAATCCCGCATGCATGTGACTGAATTAAATTATGCTGAAGTGCCTTTACATCATCTTTTTGGATAAGCACATCACTAAACTTTCCAAATCCAGTTGTAATTCCGTAAACGACTTTTCCGTCCTCTACAATTTTCTCAACTACTTCGCGGCACTCCGCTACCTTTTGCATACTAGTTGGACAAGCTGTTACACCTTCTCCTTCCAGTAATAACCTCTTCATTTCTTCAACTGTCAATGTATGTCCTGTTAACGTAATCATCATTTTTCCTCCTTAAAAAGGCAAAAGGGGACCTTATCTTTTTTAAGACAGACTTCTGTCCTAAAAAAGTAAGGCCCCCTTCTAACTAATAGACTATGGGCAAATCATATGTGATTAATTCCTAAACCAATCGCCTCATGCTCAGATCCTTTTACAGGTGCACCAATCGTTCCATATAATGCAACAGCAACCCATTCGCCTTCTTTTTTTCCGTCGTATGGTGTACCGCGCACAATCGCAAAACGAAGTCCTACTGTACGAAGAACGTCTGCTAACTGAATTTGACCTCTCGTCACTCCGTACAAAGCTTCCATAATTGCATGATAAAGTGCATGTGTTTCTCTGTAAACGTCTGTTTCAATAACTTGGTTGCTTTTAGCCGCTGTTTCCATTGCTGCGACAACCTTTTGCGAATTCATTGAACCCACTTTCCCCGTACAATACTTCCAACCTTTTGGAATGGATAATACAGGACTTTCATTCTCATCCGCAAGTGCCAACAGCATGGCCATACGACCAATTCGATGTGTTCCTTGAAGAAGCATGTGACTCTCTCATTTCTTTTGAATTATTTGAATATTACTTAATTTAAGAATATATGAAAACGTTTAAATCGTCAATAGTTTAAACTCACATTCAAACAATTTTTTCATCCCCTCCATATTGTGTACACAAATTATTTACACAATTTTTCCAAGCATGCTATAGTCTCACTAACAGATGCAAAGGGGCGAGATTTCAATGACGAAGCGAAAAGATATTCATTTTCGAATTGAAGAAAAATTACTTGAAAGGTTTGAAGCTGCACTCCATTATGAAGGTTTAAAGAAAACCGACGTATTAACACATGCGATTCAGCAATTTTGCACGAAGGTGGAATGTGAAAAAATGAATGATGTAAAACGCCAATACAACGTAAGTAACCATTTACAAACACGTATTAATACGCATAAACATTATGAAGAAAAACATGTGAATTTAGATGAAGTCGTCATGGATCATTTACAACTTCAAGGAGATGAAAAAATATTAGAGGTTGGGTGCGCTAACGGGAGTTTCCTTTCCCTATTACAAACTAACGGTCATACAGGACATTTAACAGGTTTGGATCAATCGAAAACGATGCTTTCTGAAGCTGCAATAAAAAATAGCATAATTGAGTGGAGACTAGGTGACGCTGGTAAACTTCCTTTCGAAGCTAATTGCTACGACTGGATCGTCGCAAGACATATGTTATACCACATGAAAGACGTCGAAAAAACAATCCAAGGATTCCATAAAGTAATACGTCCTGGCGGCTCACTTTTAGCTACAACAAATTCTGACGTTACATTACCTCGTATAGTTGAAATGTGTAACCGCATGTTAGACGCATTTGATTTACCGAAAACAACATCTTCAGTCACGCCATTTTGTTTGGAAAATGGTAAAGAGATATTACAGTCTGTTTTTCCAACTGTTGAAGAAGCAGTTATTCATAATGCTCTCGTTTTTCATCATGCTACTCCGATTGTAAACTATATTTCTAGCATGTTTCCGTCGCTAAATATACCTGATAATACATACCTTCACGCGGAAATGAAGGTATGGCTAAAAGAAGAAGTAGAAAATGAATTATCACTTCATAACGGTATATGGCGTGATCCAAAAACGTTAGCCATTTATCGATGTCAAAAAGAAAAAAGCTAGCATTTGCTAGCTTTTACACGTTTTCTCGTAAAAGTTTCTCCATTACTACATTGCCTTTACCACCATAAAAATCTGTATTATGTTCGTCTGCCACTCCAAAATAAGAGGCAATTGCTATTCCGAATGGTACAAATGCATGCCCTTGTGCTGTAATGATATTTGAGTGTTGCACAACTTCTTTATACACGAAATTTTCTATTGGAAAACAATCGAACTTTTGATAATCTATAGTCGCAGTATAAGAAATCCCCTTAAATAAGCCCGCTTTTGCTAGCGCATACGATCCAGCACAAATAGCAGCTACTAATTTTTCTTGTTCGTGAAATTGACGAATAACTGAAAAAAGAGATTTTGCATCTTTCAACTGTACTTCTTCTCCACCTGGAATAAGTATCCCCTCATACTCATCTACACATACTTCACTTACTTCTATATGCGGCTGCACTTGCAACCCAGTTTCACTTATAATCAATTCTTTTGTTAAGCCCGCTGTTATGATTTCATACTTCGTTTTCAGCAATGCCGTTGCTACTGTTATTTCAAACTCCGCAAATGTTGGGTATACAAATAAAAGTATTTTTTTCATAGTCCTCTCTCCTTTAACCAGTCCATAAAATATACCTCTAGATCGTCCACTGTTAATCTATTCGTATCCAAATAAGTTACAGGAAATTTTTTATACCAATCTTTTTCCGTTTCTACTAATTTAAATTGCTCCTCAAATGTACTTCGTTTTCTTGTCCTATCGTTATTTTTTCTATCATATACATTCTTTTTCGTCACATCTAAATAAAAAATGGCATCTGAACGACATTCTCTTAATTTATATAATTCACCTTTCAATTCAGCTTCTATATCCCACTCTTCCCCTATAATCGTTGGATAAAAGAGTGTAAAAAACTCAATGTCTTCTGGTCCGCGATCAAAAATTACGACTGAACCTTTCACATTTTGAAACTCCTTAATTTTTGCTTCGATAAACATTTTTTGATTTATGATAAACCCTTCTTTTGAATTCATATCCAAATTTAATCGCTTTCGCTTTTCTACAATTGGATAAGGATTTTCATATATAACCGAAAGCCCACATCTCTCTAACCTTTTAGCCAATGTTGTTTTTCCGCTAGCCATCGGCCCTTGCAGTGAAATTACGTATACCATACCTCTCATTCCCTTACACTTTAGTACACCTATAATATACAGAATTTTCAAAACTCTCAACATTATATATATCATCTTGTTTCTTATTCCTATCTAACTTATAATAAAAAATAGAGATTATGACGGACGCATCAATAATGTAAGCTTGGAAATCCAAGCTTACATTATTTTTTGCTTTCCCTTTTCGAATAAAAAGAGTATACTAGATTAGAACGTATGTTCTTAATGATTACATACAGTAAGGAGATAGAACAATGGTATACGACACAAAAGCAATTTCTTGGAATGAGTCTTTAAAACAACTTCAACGCCGCTATACAAACAAACAAGTTGACCGAAAAGAATTTGAGGATATTGAACTGATGGAATTCTTCCGCGATAACGACTACATTTCTTTACCTACACATATAAGCGGCCTATCAAAAACACGTTTTACTTCTTACTCTATTTTCACAACTGAAGATAAAGATCGTAAAGTTGGCACACTTATTATTGAGTATGTTGAAGACGATAATAATAATTTATGTGTTGAACAACTATACTTCGTTTAAACTATAACGCTTGGTCAAAATGACCAAGCGTTCTTGCTTTCTATGAATCTCACTGTATATAATATGAATAAAAGAAAACCGCTATCATTAAGGGGGGATATGCTTGCTCGAAGGATGGTTCAGTTGGTTCATTGTATTATGGACGGTTATTTTATTAGGGCTTATGTCTATCGGTGGATACTTTATGTTCAGAAAATTTTTAAAACGATTACCAAAAGAAGACGGCATGTCCATTTTGGATTGGGAAGAACACTACATAAATAAAACGAGACATTTATGGGCTGACGAACAAAAACAATTGTTAGAAGAGCTTGTAAGCCCTGTTCCGGAACTATTTCGCGATGTTGCAAAATCAAAGATTGCTGGAAAAATCGGGGAACTTGCATTACAAGAAAACGCCTCTCAAATTACACAAGACTTAATTATTAAAGGATATATCATTGCCACACCAAAGCGTGATCATAAATTTTTAATAAAAAAACTACAAGAAAAAAAGATTGATTATTCTAACTATCAATCTTTACTAACAAAATACCCCTCATGAAAAAAAGATTGCTAACTTATAGCAATCTTTTTTAACTTACCGTTACAGATTTTACGGCTGTTAATCTAGCTTCTGCCAAATCTATTTGTAATCCGACCGCACTCGTATAAATCGTATCGCCTGTACCTGTAATGTTGACTTGTGTAGATGTCGTATTTGGTGCAATTGATCCTGTTGCATTTACATTTGTAATATCAAATTCAGCTCTCGCATTTGCATTTGTAGTTGTCCCCGAAAAATTCCGATCTGCAAAACTACCATTTGTATTTAAATTCCCGTTAATATCATTCACTTGCCCTCTAAAAAAGTTCCCCGATGGATTATTCGGTCCCGTTAATGTCACAGAGTTCAATTGAAAGTTATCACCTGTAAAATTTGGATCACCATTCACAGCCATTACAAAAGCTCTTGCTGTCACCGTCCCTGTAGCCGGTGTGAAAAATCCAGAAAGTATTTGTGGTGTACCTGATAATAAAAAACCTGGGAATAAACTCACATTTCTCATCGGGTATGAGGAATCACGATATACAACAATCAACGACCATCCTGCACCATAACCAACTGGCTGACGCGTAGGTAATCTTGTTACGCTATATCTACCTGCTGCTCGATTAGGTAACCCTTGTAGTAAAGATGTAACGTCTGCCGCTCTGTTATATACATTGGCTATAAAAGGTAAATTCGTCCCTTCTGATGACCATGCCGAATTAATTGTCACTTGTGTACTCGTTCCATCAGGCGTAACTAGATTTGGAGGATTCGCATCAACAACAGCAGTTGTAACAGCCGTATCCAATCCACCTGACCAAACAAGTAATGCAAAATCCACAACCGCCGTAGCTGGAACAATAGTAGTTGACGGATTTAATTCAGCCCATGATCCATCTAATGTCCAATCATTTGTCGTACCTCCAAATGTATTTGGATCAGTTGATGAGGGTACTCCTCCAAAAGTTAAGTCAGTATTTAATGTAATAAGTGCATTGTAAGCAAAATTTGTATTTGCAGTACCACGCATTCCCATCGTATTGCCTGTGTGCATCATAAATAAGTTATCATTTTTACCGTAAGCTTGAACAAAAGCCAATAGAACTCACTCCTATTAGGATAAAAATTTTTATTAACTTTTCCTATTATTTCAACTTACAGTTACTGATTTTGTAGCTGTTAAACGTGCCTCTGCTAAATCTATTTGCAAACCAACAGCACCAGCGTAAATATAATCGAATGTATTTGGGATATTAACCGTAGTAGAAGTGGATGCAGCTGTTAATACGCCATTTGCAGGTACATTTGTCACATCAAATTCCGCACGACGGTTAGTCGCAGAAGTACCAATTGGCATATTTCTATCCCCAAAACTTCCAACTGTATCTAAATTTCCTAAATAATTATTTACCTGTGAAGCAAAAAAGTTGTTTATTAAATTATTAGGTCCTGAAAGTCCAGTACCATTTAAGTTAAATCTATCACCTGTCGCATCTGTATCACCATTAATTGCCATTGTAAATACACGAGCAGTAACCGGCGATACAGCTGGAGTGATGAAATTTGAAATCGTCGCTGTCTCACCCAATGTAGAAATAAGTAAACCAGTATATAAACTAACATTCCTGACAGGATATAAATTATCACGATACACAACAACTAATGCCCATCCTACTCCTGTCCCTTGCGCTGGTGGATTTGCCGTTGGTATTCTCTCTACAAAATAATCTCCTGTTGCTCGGTTCGAAAGTCCCTGTAAAATACTTGTTACATTTGCAGCACGTGTATAAATGGTACCTTGAAATGTGCCGCTTGATCTAGTCTCTCCCCATGTTGGAACACTCGTAATTGTATGGATAACTCCATCTGGCGTTTGAAGAGTAGGCATATTATTATTTACCACTGTCTCTGTCACAGTTGCACTCAATGTTCCTTGCCATACTAGCATTGCAAAGTCTACAGTTGCTGTTGCTGGTACATCTGTTAATGAAGGATTAAGCCTTGCCCAAGAACCATTTAATGTCCAATCATTTGTCGCTCCTGCAAAAGTTAATGGATCTGCCGAAGAAGGAACTCCTGCAAAGCTTAAACTTGTATCTCTTGTTATTAATGCATTGTACTGATAAGCCGTCGCTGTTGTAATACCACGCATACCAACTGTATTCCCTGTGTGTGCCATAAATAAAGAGTCCGTTTTCGTATATGTTTGTACAAAAGCCAATAATTCCACTTCCCTTCCATATAAAATAAATATTTATTCGCTATTTCATTTAATGCGAACAAGGAAAAAAAGTTACATTTGTATACGTAACGCAAAGAATAATTTGGGCAAAAAAAAAGCCTTTGCCTATTCCTATCCATATAAATTTGAATAGGATGCAATGACGAATTCATTTTATACTAATATTTTCACATAGTATTGTTTCTGGATGATTAAAATAATACTGTTTGTAAATATTCTATTCCTTGACCGGATTTAAATTTATACAGAAAGGACGAATCTAATGGCAATAGCAACAATAGGAAGTCGTTTAACCTATACAATCGTTGTCCAAAATACTGGAACACTTCCTGCCCAAAACGTTACATTTACAGACCCCATACCAGCTGGCACCACTTTCGTTCCAAACAGTGTAACTGTTAATGGTACTCCAACAGCTGGGGATCCCTCAGCTGGAATTCCTATCAATAATATTCCAGCTGGTGGTTCTGTTACAATTACTTTTCAAGTAGATGTAACAAGTATTCCTGCCCCACCTATCGCCAGCAACGTAGCATCATTTGGATATGAATTTCAACCTGCACCTAACGCACCCACTATCACACGTACAACAACAAGCAATATAGTTGATACAGATATTTTCACAGCTAATGTCGCATTAACAAAAGCAGTAGATAAAACAATTGCTACGATCGGTGATACGATTACGTATACAATTACTGCTACAAATGAGGCTCCATTAGCCGCTAATAATGTTATCATTACAGATACACCTCCTGCCGGCACATCGTTCGTACCGGGTAGCGTTACAGTGAATGGTACTTCTACTACAGATAATCCTGCTACGGGAATAAATGTAGGAACGATTGCTGCAAACGGGAATGCTACAATTACGTTTCAAGTTCGGGTTAATACCCTTCCTACACCAAACCCTATTCCAAATAGTGCAACTTCAAGCTTTCAATATAACCCACCAAACCAACCACCAATTAACAGAAACTCTACAAGTAATATAGTCGAAACACAAATTAATGCTCCTATCATTAATCCGGCTAAAAGTGCAAACCAACAAATTGTGAATATTGGTGACATCATTACGTATACGATCACTATACCGAATAATGGTAATATTTCAGCAACAAATGTTTCTATCACCGATCCTATCCCCACTGGCACTACTTTTATTCCAAACAGTGTTACAGTTAACGAAGCTACACAATCTGGCGTAACACCAACAAATATTCCGCTAGGTACGATTCCTGCTGGTCAAACTACAACTGTCACATTTCAAGTTCAAGTCACTTCTCTTCCGGCTAATGGAACGATTACTAATGAAGCAAATATAACATTTACATCGCAACCAAATCCATCTGAACCCCCAACAACAACTACGACCACACCACCTCCAACAGCTACTTCTGTACGAACTGCAATTGTAAACCCTACAAAAACTGCTAGTCCACAAATTGCTGATATTGGTGATATTATTACGTATACAATTACTGTACCAAATACAGGAAACATCGCTGCGACGAACGTTATTGTAACTGACCCAATTCCAAGTGGTACTACATTTATTCCGAATAGCGTCACAATTAACGGCACTTCACAACCAGGGGTAAATCCTGCTGGCGGTATACAAATCGGAACAATCGCTGCTGGTGCAAATGCTATAGTTACATTCCAAGTTCAAGTTACCTCTCTCCCAGAGAATGGCTTAATCCGAAATATCGGAACCACAACATTTACGTATCAACCCGATCCAACAAAACCACCTATTACAACAACAAACCCTACACCACCTACCACTACTCCTGTTAATACCGCTATTACAAATCCTGTTAAAACGGTGGATAAAACTGCTGTTGATATCGGTGATGTTATTACGTATACGATTACTTTTACTAATGATGGTACAATCCCTGCTACGAATGTAGTTTTTAATGACACAATTCCTGCTGGGACAACATTCATTCCGAATAGCGTAGTCTTAGATAATGCTCCCGTTCCAAATTCAAATCCAGCACTAGGAATTCCAATTGGAACAATTAATCCTGGTGAAACGAAAACACTCTCGTTCCAAGTTCTTGTTACACAAGTACCTGCTGGCGGCGTTATTACAAACGAAGCTTCAACGACATATACGTATCAGCCAGATCCAACAAGGCCTCCTGTTACAACAACTGAACCAACAGCACCTACTACAGTCGCTGTTAATACCGCTACAGTTAATCCTACAAAATCTGCTAATCGTACTTTCGTTGACATTGGTGATATTATTACGTATACAATTAGTTTACAAAATACCGGCACTGTTTCCTCAACGAATATTGTACTAACCGATCCTATCCCAAACGGGACAACATTTATTCCAAATAGCGTCACGATTGATGGTGTCTCACAACCTAACAGTAACCCTGAAAATGGTATATCAATCGGCACTTTAAATCCAAATCAGACAAAAACAATTACATTCCAAGTTCAAGTTACAAGCGTGCCACCAAATGGCCTTATAGAAAATCAGGGTATTGTATCATTTAATCATATTG
Source organism: Bacillus sp. MT94 (assembly GCF_058792475.1). Taxonomy (NCBI): domain Bacteria; kingdom Bacillati; phylum Bacillota; class Bacilli; order Caryophanales; family Bacillaceae; genus Bacillus; species Bacillus sp. MT94. The sequence goes on from NZ_JBXAEZ010000010.1 coordinate 73,994, forward strand.
TTAATCCAAATGAACCTCCTGTTACAAAGACAACCCCAACTCCTAAAACAGAAACTCAAGTTGGCACTGTTGTTACTACACCTACAAAATCTGCAGACAAACAAGTTGCTGATATAGGAGATACAATTACCTATACGGTCAATTTTACAAATAATGGGACAGTTCCAGCTACAAATGTAGTCGTTACAGACCCTACACCTAACGGGACTATTTTCGTTCCAAATAGTGTTACGATTGATGGCGTTTCGAATCCTGGTTCCGATCCAGAACTCGGAATACAACTTGGCACTATTTCTGTCGGAGAAACAAAAACAATCACCTACCAAGTTGTCGTTACAAATTTACCACCTGACGGGATAATTAGAAACCAAGCATCCTTCACTTATCAATATCAACCAAATCCGAGTGAACCTCTCGTTACAACAACTACTACCACTCCAAGTGTGAACATCCCAATTAACAATCCGAATCCGACCACTACAAAATCTGCCGATCGACAAATTGCTGATATAGGAGATACGATTACTTTTACTGTAACATTCCAAAATAGAGGAACCGTCCCCGCTACAAACGTTATTGTAAAAGATACACTTCCATCTGGTGTTTCATTCGTTCCAGGTAGCGTTGTTGTGAATGGAACATCACAAATTGGAGAAAATCCCGAAATTGGTATACCAGTTGGCACTGTAAATACTGGTCAAAGTATTACAGTTACGTTCCAAGGTGTAGTAACTAGCATCCCGCCCGGGGGAATCATTAGAAATCAAGCAAATATAACATTCACATATGAGCCAAATCCGAATGAACCTCCTGTTACGCCAACTATTACAACTCCTGAAACAGAAACAGCAGTTAATACTGCAACACTAAATCCACAAAAAACAGCAGATCGTTCCTTTGTTGCACTGAATGATATCATTACCTATACACTCTCATTCCAAAACACCGGTACTGTCCCTGCTACGAATGTAACAGTCATGGATTCTATCCCTGCTGGTACTATATTAGTTCCAGACAGTGTTACGATTAATGATATTCCTCAACCAGGAACCAATCCATCATCAGGAATTTCACTTGGAACTTTAGCACCATCCGAACGAGCGACCATTACTTTCCAAGTACGAGTAGTAAACATCCCTGCTAGTGGAGAAATACGCAATCAAGGAAGTGTAACATTTAATTATCAACCGGATCCAAACTTACCTTCAGTCACAAAAACAGAAACGACCCCTGAAACAACGACTCCTATTCAAACTGTAGTCATAAGCCCAACTAAAACCTCAAACCTTACATTTGCAGAAATTGGTGATATCGTAACTTATACTGTCACTTTTACAAACCAAGGAACTATACCTGCTACAGGTGTAACAATTACAGACTCTTTGCCACCTGGTACAACTTTTGTTACCGATAGTGTTACAGTAAATACTATCCCTCAACCTGGTGTAAGCCCCCTTACAGGCATTTCTGTCGGTACTGTTACCTCTGGCGAAACTGTCACGGTTACGTTCCAAGTACAAATAAATGCTATTCCACCTAACGGAAAAATAGAAAATACGGCAGTTGTAACCTATATTTCTCAACCTAACCCTAGTGAACCACCTATTACAACGACAGAAACCACTCCTACTGTTACCTTACCGGTTCGTACCGCTAACCCGAATCCACAAAAAACAGTAGACCGTGAGTTTGCAAGTATTGGTGATACACTCACTTATACAATCACCCTTCAAAATTCTGGTAATATACCTGCAACTGATGTCATTATTACAGATTCTATCCCTACTGGAACTACATTTATTCCTGGAAGAATTACGATTAACGGTATTTCACAACCTGACTTGACCCCTGAAACAGGAATCCCAGTTGGCACATTAAATCCTAGACAAATAGTGACTGTCACTTTAGAAGTACAAGTAACTGCTCTACCACCAAATGGTATTATCTCAAATGAAGCAAATGTCACTTACACCTCTCAACCAGACCCTACTCTTCCGCCTATTACAACAATCACACCTACTCCAATCGCAGAAACAATTGTACAAAATGCAGAGTTAGAATCAACTAAAACAGTAGATTTATCAGTTGCTAACATTGGAGATGTACTCACGTATACAATCACTCTTGAAAATATCGGAAATATTCCTATGACAAATGTATCTGTCATTGATCCACCACCAGTAGGTACACAATTTATTATGGATTCCGTTACAGTAAATGGTATTTCACAACCAGGTATTGATCCAAGTATCGGAATACCTATCAGTACAATACAACCGAATCAAATAGTAAACATCACATTCCAAGTAACGATTACAAATATACCGCCTAACGGGGTTGTTACAAATGTTGGTTCAGTCAACTTTACATCTCAGCCTAATCCAAATGAACCTCCTATTACAGAAACAGAGACAACACCACCAGTTAATACTGAAATCATTAATAGTATTATTAATCCATCGAAAACAGCTGATCGAAACAACGTTGATATAGATGATATTATTACGTACACCGTTACCTTCCAAAACTTACAAACTGTACAACTGACAGACATCGTTTTTACAGACCCCATCCCAACAGGAACTACTTTCATTCCAAATAGCGTTACAATTAATGGTGTACCAACTAGTAATCTTGACCCAGCTCTTGGCATCCCTCTGGGCACATTAAACCCTAGTCAATCAATTGTTTTAACATTCCAAGTTCGCGTTGTTTCCATACCACCTAACGGAATTATTGTAAATGAAGCTACTATCACCTACACATTCCAACCTAATCCTGGAGAACCACCAGTAACAGTAACTACTCCAACGCCCCCTACTACTACAAATGTCAACACAGCAACAACGAATCCTACAAAATCCGCTGATAAAGTATTTGCTTTATTAGGTGACACAATCACTTATACAATCTCCTTACAAAATACAGGAACTGTCCCTGCCACGAATGTACTTGTAACCGATCCTATTCCAGCTGGTACTACTTTCATTCCAAATAGTGTAATGATTAATGACGTGCCACAACCAGGTACCGTCCCTAGTTCTGGAATTCTTATCGGTACATTAGAACCTAACACCTCGGCCGTCGTAACTTTCCAAGTACAAGTAACATCGATACCGCCGACAGGTTTTATTGAAAATGAGGGCACCGTTTCATTCCAATACCAGCCAGATCCAAACTTACCACCTGTATCTATTACTACACCTACACCTGCTACAAAAACTCGAGTAAGTGAAGTTACCATTAACCCTAACAAGCAAGCAAACCCTCAAATAATCAATCTCGGTGATACTATCACATATACAATCACATTCCAAAATGTAGGAAATATTAATGCGACAGATGTCATTATGACAGACGCTACTCCAGCTGGAACCAATTTCGTACCGAATAGTGTTACTGTAAATGGTGTTTCTTTACCTGGTGTAAATCCAAGTAGTGGTGTAAATGTCGGAACAGTAACTCCAGGACAAATTATTACATTAATTTATCAAGTTACTGTAACAACATTGCCACCAGACGGCATTATTACAAATACAGCAACTGTCACTTACACATTCCAGCCAAACCCTAGCGAACCCCCTATTACCATTACAGATCCTACTCCAACTGTTGAAGTATCCGTTATTACACCTACACCTAACCCAAATAAACTAGCAGACAAACAAATTGTAGATATAAATGAAATCATAACGTATACCGTAACCTTCCAAAATCGTGGATCAGTCCCTGCAACTTCCGTTATCATTACCGATCCATTAGTAAATAGTCTAACATTTGTTCCAGGTACCGTTATAATAAATGGTATTCTGGATCTTGGAGCAAATCCTGTAGCGGGTATACCTGTAGGTACAGTCAATCCGAACGATACAATTACGGTTCAATTCCAAGCAAGAGTAACAAGTGTACCACCTGGTGGTATCATTCGAAATCAAGCAACTGTTACTTTCACATATGAACCAGTTCCTGGTGAACCTCCTATTACCATTACAGACCCTACTCCAATTAACACAACGAATGTAAATACAGCTATATTAAATCCACAAAAAAGAGCTACGCCGGAAACAGTTACACTAGGTGATATTATTACGTATACGATTTCACTCCAAAATACAGGTACCATTCCTGCTAATAATATTGTTGTAACTGATACAATTCCTGTCGGTACTTCGTTCATTGAAGATAGTGTTACTATTAACAATGTGCCGCAACCAACCGCAAATCCGTCCACAGGCATTCCTATTTCAACACTTGCTCCTTCTGAATCCGCAACGATTTCTTTCCGTGTCCTAGTTACTTCAATTCCACCAAGCGGAGAAATTCAAAACCAAGGTAACGTTTCCTTCCAGTATCAACCTGATCCTACTAAGCCACCTGTATCCGTTACTACACCTACTCCTGCTACAATTACCCCTGTAAACGTTGGGACTATCAATCCGATAAAAACCGCTGATAAATCCATCGTTTCAGTAGGTGATACGATTACATTTACTATCACATTCCAAAATGAAGGTACGATTCCTGTAACTGACATTTCTGTTACTGACTCACTTCCTGTCGGCACATCATTCATTCCAAATAGTGTCACAATTAATAACATTCCCGTTCCAAACGCAAATCCATCCACAGGCATTTCAGTCGGAACTCTTAATCCAACAGAATCCGTAACTATTTCATTCCAAGCACAGGTTGTTACACTTCCAGCTAATAGAATAATTACAAATATCGCGTCCATTACGTATACTTCTCGACCTGATCCTACTAGACCACCTATCACAACAACGACAACAACACCACCAATTACGATAGAAGTAAACCCTAATGAGCCAAACACATTTATTAAGACCGCAAATGTAAATCGTGTAGAACTCGGTGACTTCATCACATATACACTTACCTTTACTAACAATGGCGCTACTCCTTCAAATAATGTACTCATTACTGATTCACTGCCTCCCGAAGTTACTTTCTATCCGAATTCAGTAACAGTAAACGGAGTAATACGTCCTGGAACTAACCCAACTATCGGTATTATTATTGGAACTGTTAATCCAGGTGAATCCGTTGTTGTTAGGTTTATCGTTCAAGTAACAGCAGAGCCACGAGACGGTCTCATTCGCAATACCGCTCGCATTCGCTATACACTACGACCTGACCCTACTAAACCACCAATTTCCGTTGACGAAACTTCAGACCCAAACATCATTACGTTTATCGGTCCATTCGTATCACCAAATTTAAATTGTTTTTTTGATGGCACACGGTTTATACGCCGAGGCTGGGACAGTGAGTGTTAGCACTATAAATAAAAAGACAGCGCCTTTAACGCTGTCTTTTTATTTGGTACATATACAGTTTTTAAGTTAGCTTCATATCTTTTTCATTATAAAAACCATCTTCTTTTTCCATTTCCTTTTGTAATTTCGTAAAGGAACGATACATTGCAATTCTCCATGACACAATCATCGCAAACGCAAGTAAGAAGAACATGCCACTAAGTTGTCCTAAATCAAGAGATTGACTTAAGTATGTTTTAAATACAATCCGCACTACAAGTAATCCAATTAATATGAAAACAAAGGCTTTTGAACGCTTCAAATAAATCTCTTGTCCTCTAATTTCAAATTTAGATGTTTTAATAAGAAAAATAGAGAAAATCAAACCGACACCAATTGCTTCTAACATTTCTGCTGGAGTTAATCGAAATTCAGGAAAAACATACATCAATGCACCCGTACTCATAAAAAATGGTGGAAGTATAATTTTTTTCAATGTTGCAGGTTTCTTAGCTGCTTTTAAACGAATAAACATCGCACCGACAGCCATACAAACAGCAACGATACTTGATAAAAGAACTATATTCATATTTTCTCATCCTTTTTTGTGGCTATATGCAAAATATACTTTCATTATATGCTTTTCCGTTAGTATTTCCAACATTTTCGCAGAATAATACTAAAAACCGGTAAAACCACCAAATAAACTTGAGAAATATACGATAATTTTTGTCATCCAGTTAAAGTATAGGAAGACACCCATAACAATCATAATATATCCTCCGACTTTCATGAAGGCCATACTATTTCTTTTAATCCAAGACATTTTCGTAATAAAGAATGACAGTACGAAAAACGGGATTGCAAATCCAAGTATGTAAGCAATCATGTATATCATTGCTGATTCTGGATTTGTTGCTGCTAATCCAATTACGGACACTAGAATTGGTCCGGTACATGGCGTCCACCCTGCTGCAAAAGCTAATCCAATTAGTACTGATCCAAAATAGCCACTTGGACGATTTTTAAATGTAAATTTACGGTCTTGCATTAAAAATTTCGGCTTAAACACTCCGACAATAATTAAACCGAACACGATGATAAAGATACCACCTAACTGTCTGATTAAATCTTTATAGTCAGTAAAGATTCCTCCAATAAAACTTGTACCAAATCCAATTGCAATAAATATAATTGAAAATCCAAGTAAGAAAAACGCTGTATGTATCATACTTCTTTTGCGAAGCATTGCATTTTCTTCTTTCAATTCAGAAACCGACATACCTGTTATGTACGATAAAAATGCCGGATAAAGCGGTAAGCAACATGGGGAAATAAATGATAAGAACCCGGCGCCAAACGCTAAAAAAATACTAATATCTTGCATCATTCCACTCCTCTCCCTAAATATTGTAACAAAAACACATAAAAATACTATGAACAATTCGTGAAATCACTTTTACAACGTGGCAATAAGAAAAAACATATTTTCTCACAGTTTCCAATAAAACGTTTTCATTTCCTTCTATTATATAGAAAAAACTCAAATGCATTATGAAACTCCTTTAATTGTTATTAACATAACAAAGGTAACATAGTTTCTCAAATAATTAGCACGCTACTAGTACGCCTATTTACATATTTGTTTAAAAATTATTTTTTTCAAATGCTGTCTCTATACAATGCAAAGTTGATTTTATAATACTTCTACTATTAATAATTTCAAGATTATGCATAAATATCATACTTTTATTATTATTCTATAAAATGTCATACTTTTCTTTCATTTGACCCTTTATTTCTAATTTTGTATACTTCCCTCTAGTTATATATTTTCGATACGGAACAACTTCATATAGATGGGAGGAATTTTTCATGCTTCGTTATTCTCTTTTAGTTTTATTAGGAGCGTGTAGTTATGGAATTTTAGCTATTTTTGTTAAGCTTGCATATGCAGAAGGATTTTCACTTGGAGAGGTAATTGGCAGCCAATATTTGTTCGGTTGGATTATTTTGCTTGCTATTACACTTCTATTTTCTAGACATCGCGTTCCTTTAAAGCAAGCATTACTTTTATTCGTTGCAGGAACATCTGCAAGTTTTACCGGAATTTTTTATTATGCTTCATTAAAAACTGTACCAGCTTCTATTGCAATTATTCTTTTATTCCAATTCGTTTGGGTCGGAATTATCATTGAAGCAGTCGCAACAAAAACTTTACCTTCAAGAGAAAAAGTTATTTCTGTTATTTTCTTACTTGTAGGGACATTTTTATCCAGTGGTTTACTAGAACAATCAGCAGGTGCTTTCGATACGACTGGAATCATTTTAGGTTTATTATCTGCTGTTACATTCGCAACATACATTTTCGTGAGCGGAAAAGTTGCTGTTGAAGTACCTTCATTACCGCGCGGTGTTCTCTTAATGACTGGTGCTTTAACTTTAGTCATGATTGTATTCCCACCAACATTTATTTTTAATGGTGCCATTTCTCAAGGTCTTTGGAAATACGGTTTAGGATTAGGAACATTTAGTATCGTCATTCCATCTATTGCCTTTACAATCGGGATTCCAAAAATCGGTTCTGGCTTAGCGACTATTCTTGGTGCAGCGGAACTACCAGTTACAACAATTATGTCCGTATTCGTTTTAAAAGAGGCTGTACTATCTTCACAATGGTTCGGTGTATCACTTATATTAATTGGGATTGCAATCCCGCAAATTGCATACGCAATGCGTGGACGTTATCGTAAACATCCTACGCATAAAAAAGTCGCAGCATAAAGTGAAACTTTAATTAGTTGAACCAATCGGGCTTTTATGGGATAAACGAGAGAGGATTTTCATTTGAGAATCCTCTCTTTTATTGTTGTATACTTATGGTAAATATTTTGCTGAAGAAAGAAGGCATACTACATGGTATCTATTTCAAATCAACTAAAAGAAAAACTTATTTCCATCCGTCGACATTTACATGAGTATCCAGAACTATCATATGAAGAGTTCGAAACAACAAAAGCAATAAAAAATTGGTTAGAAGAAAAAAATATTACTATCATTGATTCCAATTTAGAAACAGGAATTATCGCTGAAGTGTCTGGTAATAAAAACGGACCAATTGTAGCAGTTCGTGCTGATATTGATGCCCTTCCTATTCAAGAAGAAACACATTTGTCCTATGCATCTAAAGTACGAGGGAAAATGCATGCTTGTGGACACGATTTTCATACAGCTGCTATTTTAGGTACTGCTTTCTTATTAAAAGAAAGAGAATCTTCCCTAAATGGAACGGTTCGCTTCATATTCCAACCAGCTGAAGAAAGTAGTAATGGCGCTTGCAAAGTTATTGATGCTGGACATTTACGTAATGTGCAAGCGATTTTCGGCATGCATAATAAACCTGATTTACCAGTAGGTACAATTGGCATTAAAGATGGTCCACTGATGGCTGGAGTTGATCGATTTGAAATTGAAATTCACGGAGTTGGTACACACGCGGCTGTACCAGATGCTGGCGTAGATCCTATTGTCGCATCCTCTCAAATTGTGATGGCACTGCAAACAATTGTAAGCCGAAATATAAGTTCATCTCATAATGCGGTTGTTAGTGTTACAAATATTCATGCAGGAAATACGTGGAACGTGATTCCTGAAAAAGCTACGTTAGAAGGAACGATTCGCACGTTCCAAGCTGAAACACGTGAAAAGATTCCAGCACTCATGGAGCGTATTATTAAAGGTGTATCTGATGCATTAGGTGTAAAAACGAAATTCCGTTTTTATTCAGGTCCTCCTGCTGTTCACAACGATAAAGCTCTTACAGACTTATCTACTCAAGTTGCCACAAAGATGAATCTTAATATCATCTCGCCTAGTCCGTCAATGGCTGGAGAAGATTTCTCATTTTACCAACAGGAAATACCAGGTTCATTCGTCTTTATGGGAACGAGCGGTACACATGAATGGCATCATCCTGCTTTTACAATTAATGAAGAGGCACTGCCTATAAGTGCAGAATACTTTGCTTTACTAGCCGAAAGAGCACTTAAACAATTCTCATAAAAAAAAGCCGTTCAAAGTGCATCTCAGCACCCTGAACGGCTTTTCTTATTAAGTTAAATCACGTTTTAAAAACACAGTATATGAAATACATAAAAATACGAACAAATAAAGTAGTAACATACATGATGCAAACGGGAATGTTACTCCATCAATAAAACTTCCATTCTTTGAAATACTATATAAATCTGTGTTTGCTGGCAATAAATATTTCGCCCAGTTATATCTAGTGGCTGCTAATAACGCAATATTGCCTGATAAAGCAAGGAATAGTGAAATACCAATTGCACCTCCACTAGATCTCGTTAACACAGAAATCATAAATGCAAACGATGCATACACAACCGTTGGTAACCACGATAAAACATAATATTTACTTGCTTCCACAAAAATATTTTGTTTTATTATATTTCCATCTTGGAAAATAAACTCACTCCATGCAGGCTGTTGGAATTTATAAATAACAAGTCCACATAAAGCGGAGAAAATCATATTAAATATAAACAATAAAGCTGCAAATATAACGATTGCTAAAAACTTTGCTGTTAAAATTTTAAATCGACTCGCCGGACGGATTGTTAAAAATTTATATGTTCCCCAGCTATATTCATTCGCAAAAATTGTACTTGCATACACGAGGATAAATGGGAGCAAAATTGGAAATACGATAAAACCTGTATCTCTCATGAAAGAAAGTGGAGAACTGCTTGCCGGTGCTGTATCCGTATCTAAATGCTTCATCTTAAGCTGGTATTCTTTTACAAGCTCATCCCCTGATTTTTCTGCTAAAATAGCTTCTTTTTTCATGCCAAGCTTTTTCTCAATTTCTACAGTACGTTCTGTATAATCTACTTTCCATCCTTTTGTTTCCGGTTCAAAATACTTTACCGTAACCCACCCTAATCCGATTATTAATACTGCAATAACCGCAAATGGAATAATCGTTCGCTTCCGCTTAAATATTTTATACAGTTCGTTATATACTAAATTAAACAATATCTTTTCCCCCTGTTAATTCTAAAAATTGCTCTTCTAACGTTTTTCTTTCTTCATATACACGATACACTTGAATATTTTTCTCAAGCAATGTACGAATAACATTTGGGATTTCTTCATCTTTTACGTTAATAATTAATTCATTATCCTTTAATAAAACATCATGCCCTAACATTTCCGCTGCTTTATTCGCATCATCTACACGTATACGGATCGTCTCCATCTCTTCACTTTGACTATGCTGAATATTTTGCGTAGCCACATATTCCCCGTGCTGAATAATGATAACTCTGTCACACATTAATTCAACTTCTGAAAGTAAGTGACTCGATACAAGTACAGCTTTTCCTTGTTCGTGTGCAATTTTTTTTATGTACATTCTCATTTCATGTATTCCACTAGGGTCTAATCCATTCGTCGGTTCATCTAGTACCAACACATCCGGATCGTGAATAAGCGCCTGAGCGATTCCTAAACGTTGTCTCATGCCGAGTGAATATGCTTTTACTTTACGATTAATTACTTGTCCCATTCCTAACAATTTCACTACTTCATCGATACGTTCTTCGGTCACATTACCATTCATTCGTCCGAAATATGTTAAATTTTCATACCCGCTCAAAAAAGGATAAAATTCGGGTGTCTCAATTACCGCCCCAATTTTCGCAGCGGTTTTTTCAAATTGCTGTTTCACAGATTGACCATCAATCCATACTTCACCTTCTGTCATACGGATCATACCAACCATCATTCTCATTAAAGTCGTTTTTCCAGCACCGTTTGGTCCGAGTAAACCGACAACCTCGCCTTTTTTCACTTCAAAACTAATATTTTGTACAAGTGTCTTTGAGCCGATTCGCTTCGTTAACCGATCGACTTTTACAATTGATTGTTCATTTGTCATTCTATACAACCTTTCCTTCCCATTCTTTGTCAGGTCTTTTCACTGTAACATGATTATTTTTATGTGTAAAATAGAAAAAAGCATGATTTCTCATGCCCTTTCTTTTAATCGCAACGAATTTTCATCTTTTAAACTTCGAACAAATCGATAACATTGCATCATCGTTATTAAAACGACAGTCATCATAATTATACTAATAATTACAACTGCATATATTGTAATTGGCGCACTATTTACTCCTTGTATCCCTACGATTTTCATAAAGATAACCGTGAATAATTTCAAAAATAGCATCCCATTAATTAATCCGAAAACAAATGCTGCTCCATAAATGAATAATTGCTCCTGACATAATAAACATAGTACTTCTTTTCTTTTTATATTTTCTGCTACATAAGATGTAAACTCCTCTCTCCTCACTAGCAAAAGGGAGTACATCATTTTATATGTAGTAAAAATACATATGAAAATTAGTACAATAAACAGTGTGTAAAAATACATTTGAAATACAAATGCATCCCCTACTTTCAAAATAGCTCCTTCATTAAATTGTAACGATATCATAAAAAACAAAATCATAGTACTCATAGCAATCCACATAAATTGCTTCATCCTTTTGGTAGCAAATGTTCTAATATTTTTTCTCGCTAACCGACATAAAGACATAAAATTCTTCCCCTACCTTATTACATACGCATTCTATACTACTAGTGTATAAAAATATGACATTTTAAACATCGCACTACAATCGGAATTTCTTCTAAGTCTTTAGTCCTAGAAAACGAAATGATAAAAAATCACATTTAGAATATAATTGTAAAAAGGAGGAGATTGCATGCGTATAAAATTACTATCAATCTTGTGTTTATTATTACTCACAAGTTGTAGCCAAATAAAAAACAATGAAGTTGCCGTTGTTGAGCCATACAAATTAACAAAAGAGCAAGCTTCTATTTTACAAATGACTCCTTTTCAAGAAGGAAATAGCATGTTTTATAACGTTACTCTTAAAAATGATAAAGATGAAATAAATGCTACAATTGATTATTATAACAATGGTAAAAAAACAAAAGAAATTGCTAATATAGCTACCTCACATTTTTCAAAAAAGAAAGTAAAGCTTTCTTTTTTACCACCACATTTCCAATTCGATAAAGATATACAAGAAAAAAGGCAGTGGTATCTGAATATTGAAGGTGGTTCAACACTTGTTCCTGAAGAAGCGCCACCAAGCGTAAATAGCTCTGCAACTACTACAATCCAATCTATAAAAAATTTAAAATACAATCAAAAAACAACCTTAGCTGCTGTAATCCAAAGCAGTAAAGAAACTGTAAGCGTTCCTACCATTGATGAAGAAACAGGTATTGATCTACTCTTAAAAGAAAATGAACACGTTTATCTATTTAGTATCGAGCTAAAAAAAGAACAATAAAGCGGAAATGCAACTTAAGTTGCATTTCCGCTTTATTGTTTAATAAGGTGTACTTTTATGGATTTGAATTAAATCCATATTCTGTTACTACTATTGCTCATCTTCTACTTCTATTCTTTTCTTCTCTCTTGCAATTTTTAAAAACTCTAGCAGCTCTGGATTACTATTCATTTTTTTGTAAGCCACTGACATTTCTGCAACAAAATTAGAATCATATAACTCTTTATATACAACTTCTGTTTTATATAACTTATTTGCCGACACGGGTATTACTGTAATTCCAATCCCTGCTGCTACAAGCCCCATAACTGTTTGATACTCTGTTGCTTCTTGTACAATACGCGGACTAAATCCAACTTCTCTGCAAAGAGATAAAATTGTATCATACAAAGCTGGCCATACTGGTCTCGTAATAAATACAAACGGCTCATCTCGTAAATCTTCTATATGTATTTCATCTTTCTCTGCAAGTGGATGTGCCTTTGGTAAACATAAGGTGCAAGATAACCTTTGAATTGGCTCTAATTCTAATAATTGTGTTGGAATTGGTGGACGTAAAAAGCCAATATCGATACGGTTATCATGAAGTGCATGAACTTGATCTGGTGTTGACAATTCATGTAATGCAACAGACACTCTCGGAAATTTTTTTCTATATTCCCTAACAATTGATGGTAAAATATCATATATCGCCGCACCTACAAAACCAATTGAAAGTGATCCTACTTCTCCCCTTTGCGCACTTTGTGCAACTTCTACTGCTTTTTCAATTTGTTCAAACGCCTTTTTTACTTCTTTTAAAAACATTTCTCCTGCTTCTGTTAGTTCAACCTTTCTTTTCGTTCTTGAAAATAATGTAACTCCCATTTCTTTTTCTAATTGCTGTATTTGTTGACTAAGTGGTGGTTGTGTCATTTGTAAACGAGCAGCCGCCCGTCCAAAGTGTAACTCTTCTGCCACAACAACAAAATATTGCAAATGCCGTAATTCCATTTTTGGACACCCTTTTCACTTTCGATTAATATGTCTAATATATTAATAACATATAATTTATATATTAGACAAATATTTTGAATGAACGTATAGTAGAAATTGTTAATTCTTTTTTACAATTTTTATGTAAAAAAAGAAAGAGGTGGTTACTGTATGAAATGGTGGAAGTTAAGCGGACAAATTTTATTACTATTTTGTTTCGCTTGGACAGGTGAATGGATTGCAAAACAGGCACACCTCCCAGTTCCAGGAAGTATAATCGGTATTTTTTTATTATTAATTTCATTAAAATTTAACCTAGTTAAAAAAGAATGGATACAGGACGGAGCAGATTTTTTATTAAAAGAACTTATTTTATTTTTCATCCCTTCTGCAGTCGCTGTCATACGTTACAGAGATACACTAACACAATATGGAATCGATCTCATTTTAATTATTATGATTAGCACTCTTTGCGTTACCTTAGTTACAGGACTTTTAACAGAATTGCTACTAAAGCGGAAAGGATCAACGCAATGATCGGATTTCTTTGTTTACTATTAACACTATTCACATATTGGCTATCAAAAAAAATGTATCAACGATGGAATTGGAGTCTACTTTCTCCTCTTCTCGTCTGTCCCATTATTTTAATTTCTTTATTGCTCGGATTAGATACACCTTATGAAACATATGAATCTGGTGGTCACTGGTTAACTGAATTATTAAAACCCGCAACAGTTGCTTTTGCATGGCCAATCTATAAATACTTTGATTTATTAAAGAAACATGGAATGGCTATCTTACTTAATGTCATTGTCGGTTCGTTTTTATCAGTCATTACTTCAGCACTACTAGCAAATTATTTTCAAATTGATTCATCACTAGAACATAGTTTAGCGCCACATATCGTAACAACACCAATCGCAATGGCTATTTCAGAAATGATTGGTGGTATGTCACAATTAACTGCTGTATTTGTCGTTTTAACTGCCTTAACAGGAGCATTGCTCGGTCCTTCTCTCATACGTATTTGCCGTATTAAAACAGCAATCGCAAAAGGTATTATGTTAGGAACGAGCGCAAATGGAACCGGTACATCAAAAGCATTCGAAATCGGTCCTGTGGAAGGAACAATTGCAAGTTTATCCATGCTTTTAACAGCAGGCGCTAGTTTAGTTATCGTTCCGCTTTTCTTGTCTTGGATACATTAAAGAAGCAAGTATTTACATACTTGCTTCTTTATTTATATATTGGTACAGCAATTCATAATCCTCTGGAAAAGCTAAACACAATTGTTCAACTTCATGTATCCCTTTCCAAGCAATTTCATGTATTAACTCATCAGGATCTTGGATTTTCATATTACCGCCTATTTGTTTAACAAAATAATAATGGACATACACTGGAACACCGTATGTAATACCCTCTTTTTCATATATTTTATTTACAACTTCCACATTGTAACCTGTTTCTTCCCAAACTTCCCTGATACAACATTCTTCTAGTGTCTCTCCCTTTTCAAGTCCTCCACTTGGGACAGACCACCTTTTTTCTTCTCCCTCTTTTCCCTGCAGTACCATTAAAACTTCATTTTTTTCATTTACACATACCGCTGCACTACCTATCCATCTCTCCATAAACATCCCTCCCCTACTAAAATTCGCCTTCTTTATTATTTTCCCCTTGAAAAAAAGAGGAAAATAATAAAACAATGACGAAAAGTTACATCAACTTCATAGACAATCCCTTCTTAGAAATTAAAAATGGAAGGATGAAAATATGATTTCTAATTATGTTGTGGAATGTGTCTTTTGTGAAGAAAATCGAAAACCTCGCCAAGCTATTGTCACAGTTCCCGCCACTACTCAGCTACTAGCCCTTGAAAAAGTGCGCGCGGAATGCAAACGTCGCTTCGGAAAAACTGTATTATTGCAAACAGAAATTAAAGAAGAAATAATTTTCGAACAAAAAGAAAGCTGACCATAAATTGGGCAGCTTTCATATCCGATCATATTTTCACATGAAGATTAGGGGCATCCTCTTTAAGGATCGGGATTTTCCCATTATGTACGTTCCATAATGGTCATCGAACAATATATTTCTATGCAATTAACTATTGAATAGAATAGGGCAAAACTTGTTCGCATTTTTAGAAAAGGGATAGGGATATAATTCAAGTAGTACTTCGAATACTCGAACTTTACACTCATAATATTAAAACAAATCCTTTTATATGGGAAATATGAATTACCTATATAATTCATTCGTAAAATATATTAATAGTTTGCTATATTAATTTTATCCCGCTATTTGTAAGCAGTAACCCCCTACTGATTATAATTTCACTTTATTCCATCAATAGCATACACCCAGCTAAAACCGGTGTCATAATCATCGAAAACCTCAAAAGCGTTCGCGGTGCATAATTTGTAAACTTCGCGCCAATGTATGCCCCTAACATGGTCCCAATCAATACTTGCAATAACAATATATAATCTAAATATCCTTCCGAACTATATCCTATCCCGCCTCCAATTGCAATCGGTAATATAACAAGCATTGTTGTCCCTACAGATTGCTGAATCGTAAGTCCCAATAGAACCATTAATCCAAGTTGAATAAACGGTGCAGAACCAATCCCAAATGAACCAGCCATCATTCCAGTAACTAATCCAAGGCATACACATTTCAACAAGTAGTTCACGGAAAACTCTTTATGTTTATATAAAGACGACTTCTCTTTGTTTTGGAACATAATTAATTTAATAAACATAAAAATTGCCGATAAAAATAACATCCCAGCTGTAAACCAATGAAGAAGATGTGCTGGTATAAGTGAACCAAATTTAGAACCAATATAAGAGCCAATTGCGCCAAATCCCCCAACAATCCCGCCTATAATAAGTGCAACATTGCCTTCACGGTAATGACTTACAACACCTGATAATGTCGTAAATGCCATTGCAGTTAAAGATGTTGCAAGAGCAACATGAATAGGAATTTGGAATACTAAAGTGAGTATCGCGATAATAAACCCAGCTCCTCCAGCTCCAACAAATCCTAATAAAATACCCATTACTAACATTGTTATAATTATTGCCACAGACTTTCCCCTCCAGTAACACAATTATCCATCATATTTATGCTTACATACAAATAAAAAGCATCCTAGATGGATGCTTTTTATTTCAATGATATGTACTTAATCTTGATTAATCAAAATAACTGCTGGACCAGCGACCACCACTCCAGCTACTTCTATCTTTTCAAATTCCTTTACTGTAATAGAGATAACTCCTTCTCTTTCCATCAATTCTTTACTCAGGACATCAGTCGGGATTGCTTTCACCGTCTTACCTCCTTTTCATTTATACAATATGATAAAGTGAAACTTTAATGAGTGGGGTTTTTGTTCGTACTTATTAATTATTACCCCTCACCAATCGGACTAATAATCACCCAATGCATCTATATATATGCATCACCTCCGCTTTCATTCCTTATTCCACTCAAAAACCTTCTCCCCCTTCCGTGACATATTGAAAAATAAAAAAGAAGCTATAACATATAGCTTCCCTCTACGTTTCTTTAATCTTTATGCACCGTATATTCCATGACTTTTCCATCTCTATCAAATTGGAAAACAAGCTGTTCGCTATCTATTGGAATAAAGCCACGTTCAGTCCCAAGATAATACAAAGTGGTAACTCCTTCTTCCCCACTTCTCGTTTCCGTTGGAGCTCCTAACAATTGGATAATTTCTTCATTTGATTTCCCTATTAATTTATATTTTTGTAATAGATCATCTACCATATGTACCCGCTTATCTGCATGATTTAACCATCTATTTTGATTAAACTTTGATGTATATTCATTTACACTTAGTTGTACAGTGCACACTATTAATGGTATGAGTGCTACTATTAAAACCCCCAACATTTGCTTCTTTTCTTCATTACGATTTTTAGAAACATATAAAATAGCCCTTTGAATCATGACTAATAAAACAAATGGTATGAATACTACAAAAATGCTCCTTACACTTAAGGGTATATGGACCATATCAATGACGAATATAAATACAATGTACATTACTATATACAAACAAAAATATACATACAAAATGCCACGTAGCATAGCGTTCAGAAAGATCTCCCCTTTTAACTCACTATATAATTCATCCGGCTAATCATTTCTCGAATCTGTTCTAATTCTTGCACTGTATATACTACTTTCCCTGCTAAGATTTCATTTCTGAAGAACGTTACAATTTGCTCCCGATCTTTTAATCTAGGTGTTTCCTCACTAGAAAGATCTATTATTTCTTTTCCATTTTCATTATAAAAATATACAACTGGTTTTACCTTTTCTTTTATACTATTAGCCTGCATTTCTTTCAAACAATTGTATAAAATTTGAGATAGTTTCTTCGCCTTATATACTGGATTTCCTTCATTTTTCACTTGTATAGTTGACGAATCTTTACCTACTATATATTCAAATGTCTCTTCTTTTTCAACTTCTTGTTGATACTTACCCATTTCATCAATCATAAATGAATATATACCAGCATTTTCTTTCGTTAAACCATGAATTAATTTCTCTTCCCATTCTTTCGTCTCAAGTAGATAAATACCAGTTTTGCACAAGATGAGATGATGGATTCGATTATCGTTTATTTCACTATTATTTTTAATAAAAACATTCGGCATGATTTCAATTTCAGCATCTAATATGATGCCTTGCTCTATGAATCCTCGCTTCATATAATGTAATGTTTCGTACGTATTCATTTCAGCGCCGTTTTTAGTATATTCTCGTAAATTTGCAATTAATTTTTGAAACATATGTATTTCGTTATTATGTTTATTTTGTATTTCACTACGTTCTTTACTATGTTGCATAGCTAATTGATTTTTCATCATACGCATATTTTCAATTTCTCTATTTGCACTTACTTGTAAATCATTGTATTTTTTCTGTTCCATATTTTTTAAATTATTTTGTTGTTCTTTATGCTCTATCACCGTAGCTGCAATTTCGTTTTCATACGTTTCAATTGCTTGTTTCTTTTCAAATTCTACTTGCTGACTCTCTGATTCTAACTGTTTATTTTTATAAAACAGCACAAATACTACAGCTAATAATATTAAAACCGCACCTATTAGCACATAATTCATATTTTTACCCCTTTATTTCATTTTCTATTATTTTTTTAAAATATATCTACTATAGTATACTATGGTTTCGATATAGACTTTGTAAAAGTTGTATATTTTTAATAAAAGGCACCTCTGACGGGGCACCTTTTATTTTCACTCTATTGTACACCATACTGAATATAACTTGGATCGTAGTATATCCATTGATTTGTCCCTAAGCAAAGCCATCCATCTTGCTTACTCCATACTCGATACGATTCACCATGATGTAACTGTCTTATAACATTTCCTTTTAATGATGGAGCGTCACGTAAATTTACATTATCACCAGTAATAGTCGCCACATAATGTTTATACTGAATATAACTCGGATCATTATATACCCACTGATTTGTCCCTAAACAAAGCCATCCATCTTGTTCTCCCCAAACTTCATATGTTTCGCCACGATTCAATTGGCGAATTACACTAGACTGCAAAGATGGTCCACTTCTCAAATTCACATTATCTCCATTAATTATAGCAACCCCGTACACTGGAGTTGCATTATTAGGCGGAGAAACATTTCCTCCACCACTTGCTCCATTCCCTTTTAAAGCTTCTAATGAAACTGCAGCTGATACATCACAATTTCCTACGCCTGAAATTTGTCCAGAATCTGTGTACTGCCACGCTGTCCACGCTGTCCATCCACCAGCATCAGCAGGCGGTGTACTCGAGTATTTAGCAATCCAAAGTGGAATATCACTTAATCCGCTAATTCCGAACTCATTAATATACCAAACTCCTGTATATAACATTACATCTTTTCCAGTAGCCTGTTTCACATAATTTATGAAGCTTCTTGCCCAATTCGATATAGCGCTACCAGTTAAATTACTATTACTCGGATCTTTTGGTGATTCTAAATCCAGAACTGGCATTAAGTCTGTCTGGTTACTTTGTAATATACTCACAAAATATTTCGCCTCTGAAATTGCATCATTTTGTTCTGGACGTGCAAAATGGTATGCACCAATTAATACATTCGCACTTCGGGCTGCTTGTACATTTTTAGTAAAAGTAGGATCAATGTAATTTACACCTTCTGTCGCTTTTGCATACGCTGCTGGAATTCCAGATGCCTTCACTGCATTCCAATCAATATTCCCTTCCCAATGAGACACATCAATAAACGTAACATTTGAACTCGATCTGTTTTGCATATAAAATCTCCTATCAATTTTTTTACTTCGTATACATACAATATGTACAAATTTCATAAGAGGACACGACATTTATGCTATAGAAACAAAGAGTAAATATATTTTGTATACAAAATAAAAAAGACCTTGTATTTACAAGGCCTTTTGCAAACTCCCTTTATTTTGTAACAAGTACATATTATAATACAAACCTTGCTCACTTAGTAATTCTTGATGTGTTCCTCTTTCTACTATCTCTCCATCATGCATCACAAAAATTTGATCTGCATCTTGAATTGTAGATAACCTATGCGCAATGGCTATCGTCGTTCTACCTTTTCGCATTTGTTGCAACGCTGTTTGAATAGCCTCTTCTGTTTCTGTATCGATATTAGCTGTTGCTTCATCTAATACTAATACTTTCGGATTCGTTGCTATCGTTCTAGCAAAAGCAATTAATTGTCGTTGACCGCTTGAAAATGCTGCACCTCTTTCTACTACTTCTGTTTCATACTGCTCTGGTAACTTTTCAATAAACGTATTCGCTTGCACAAATCGAGCAGCTTCTTTTACTTCTTCATCCGTAATTTCTTCATTATACATACGAATATTTTGCTTTACATTTCCAGCAAATAAAAATGCATCTTGCAATACGAGTCCTATTTTCTTTCTAATTTCTCGTTCTTCAAATTTTTCTAAATCTACACCGTCTATTACAATATTTCCTGACTTAAGATTATAAAATCGCATTAACAAATTCATAATCGTACTTTTTCCGCTACCAGTATGCCCAACAAAAGCAACCGTTTGCCCTTGTTTCACGTGAAATGATACATTTTTTAAAACGTCACGCTTTCCATCATACGAAAAAGTAACATTTTTAAATTCAATATCTCCATCCACAACTTGAGGATTCTCATTGCCTTTTTGAACCGGTGCTAAATCTTTCTCGTCCATTAAATGAAATACACGTGATGACGAAACAAGTGCCTGTTGGAAAAAGGACAATTTCATCATCATCTCATTTACAGGTTGGAAGAAACGATGTATATAGTTAACAAAAGCATATAAAACTCCTACTTCAACAGGGCTCTTTAAAGCATCAATCCCAAATAAACCTAGTACTAAAGCAATAGCTACAATATGTACTAAATCCGTAGCTGGTCGTAAAAGTAATGCGTCTAACTTCAATGTACGTCGCCCTGCACTATAATGTTTATTATTCACTTCTTCAAACTCTTTTCTCATACGTTTTTCTTGTCTGAACACTTGAACAATATTCATTCCTTGTATGGACTCGTTCAATTTTGCATTTAACACGCTTAGTTGATTACGTACTTCTAAATAAAAAGCTGCACTTTTCCGGCGATATAATACCATAATCGCGAACATTATCGGAATTAATACGAGAGAAAATAACGCTAATTTTACATCTAATAAAAACATCGCTATTAAAATACCTACTAAAAAGACTACATTTTTCACAAATGTTGATAATACACTGACATAAAAATCTTTAATCGCTTCCGTATCATTCGTTATACGAGATACGAGCGTACCAATTGGCGTACGATCAAAGAAACTTAATGACAGCTTTTGAACATGTTCATATACTTCAACTCGCATATCTTGAACAATCTTAAAAGCAATGTTCTGAAAGTACAATAGATTTAAATACGTAAATAATACTTTTAATAAATGAGCAACTATGTAAATTACAAATAAAGTAACGAGTGCTGATCGTTCAAAATCCCGCGGTACTAGGTGTTCATCGAGGAATTGTTTAATTAAAAAAGGCCCCATCATTTCCGTTACTGTCGCACCAACTAAAAAGATAAACGCTAAAGATAGCAACCCTTTATATGGCTTCATATAAGAAAGCAATCTACTTAAATCACTTCGCTTCTTCTCTACCATCATACGCCTCCTTTCTCAACTAAAGCTTCTAATTGCTGACTTTCATACATTTCTTTATACCAGCCGTTTTCCTTCATTAATTCCTCATGTGTACCTCTTTGTACAATTCTACCTTCATCAACAACAAGAATCAGATTGGCATGCTGAATTGCACTTAATCGGTGTGCAGTAATAATCGTCGTTTTCCCTGCTCTTTCCCTCTTTAAAGCACTTAAAATTGTCTCTTCTGTTTTTGCATCTACCGCTGATAAACAATCATCCAAAATTAAAATTTCAGCATTTGTTAATAAAGCACGAGCAATAGAGATTCGCTGTTTTTGACCACCAGATAACGAAACGCCTCTTTCCCCTACTACTGTTTCATATCCTTCTGAAAATTGGAGGATATCATTATGAATACAAGCAATATCTGCAGCTTGGGTAATTTCATTATATGTAGCATCCGCCTTTCCAAAGGCGATATTCTCACCAATACTTGCTGAAAATAAAAAATGATCTTGTGGCACATATGAAATAGCAGAACGGACACCATGAAGTGTTAAATCTCGAATATCTCGCTCCCCAACTTTTAATTCACCATTAAAATGATCATACTCACGGATTAAACATTTTAATAAAGTCGTTTTCCCTGCACCTGTACGTCCTACAACTCCTAGCGTTTCGCCCTTCTTCAAATCAAAGTGAATATCGTTTAAATGTAACAGTTCATTTTTCTTATACGAAAATGAATCAACGGCAAACGAAACATTACCGCTCGCTATCGTATGTACAGCATTTTCTCTATTTACTACATCTGATTTTTGTGAAAGAATTTTTTCTACACGGTCATATGAAGCACGCCCACGCTCCATAATATTGAACAACCATCCAAACGCTAACATTGGCCAAACGAGGGTACCTAAATATGTCGTAAATGTAACGAGATCACCTACTGTTAATTCACCTCTTACAACTAATACCGATCCGTAACATACTGCAATTAAAAAAGAAAATCCAACGATAAGAGCGATTGTCGGATCAAATAACGAATCAATACGTGCAACTAACACATTTTTATGCACAACATCTTCTGATTTTTTTCGAAACGCCTGCAAATCTTCTTTCTCTTGTCCAAGCGATCGAATCACTTTCATTCCACTCATACTCTCTTGCACTTTATCATTAATTTCCGAAAACGATTGCTGTGCTTTATGAAACCTTTTATGTAATAATGTTCCATAATAATTTGTCGAAATGGCTACAATCGGCATCGGAATTAAACTTAACAATGTTAACTTCCAACTTATTGTAAAACCCATCGCTACGAGTACACATCCCCCAACAGCCAATGAATCAACAAGCGTTAAAACACCCGCTCCAGCAGTTTGCTGGATCGCTTGAATATCATTGGTCGCATGTGCCATTAAATCACCTGTTCGATTTGACTGATAGAAAGATGGACTCATCTTTGTAAAATGTTCATATAAATTTTTTCGTAATTGGCGAGCTAATTTTAACGAAGACCCGAAAATCATAATACGCCATATGTAACGTAATATGTACATCGTAATACCTACAATTACTAATAGTACAACCCAATTTAGTAACTTATTGGTCGTCAATGTTCCATCATTAATTTCATCTACAACGATTCCAATTACTTTTGGTGCTACAAGTTCTAAAAGTGCAACGCCAAATAATAAAATAATTCCGGTTATGTATGCTCGTTTTTCTTGTTTAAAAAACCACGCTAAATTCATAAACACTTTCATTTTTTTCCTCCTCCCTTAAAATGAGCGATGTTTTCAGTTTATCAAAAATACAGAATTTTTAAAAGTTTTAAAAACTGTAACTAACAAAAAGAAAGACACTCTTAGCGAGTGTCTTTTAGCGCTTATTTCATTTGTTGCTTGTTCATTGCGCTCATCATTTGATTGATTTTCTTTTGGGAAGGTTTTTGTCCCATTTGCATCATCATCATTTTTAACATTTGTTCATTAATTGGTGGATTTTTTTGTAAGTAATTCATCATGTATTTGCGGGCAATGAAAAATCCTAACGCCACGCCTGCTACTAGTGCTACTACGCCCACTAGAATACCTAACCAAATTGGCATATATTTTCCTCCTTCATGTTGTCTACCTTACAGTGTACTAAAACCTTTTCAATAAGACAAGATACAATTCGACATTTTTACACATATGTTCGTACTTGTTTTAGAGGATTCAGCCATCCGTACTTTGTATTTTCATAATCCATAGCTAAAAATGTTAATTCACACTTTCTTAACACCTCAAAGAAAGTCGTTTCCATAGAGACATTTCCAGAGGTATTCATACGAATATAGTGCGGTTTCACCATTATTTCACCGTACTCCGCTCCCGTATAAAGTGTATGTGTATGATGTGTTCTATCATATTTACCAAGAACGCGCAAAGCTTGTTCTAATTTATGATGAATTTTCATTACTTGCAATGGTTTTGTTATATACATCATTTGTTTATATAACACTTTTTTCTCCGAAAGGGACCCAGATTCTGAAAATCGAGCAAATAAATCAAAAAACAAATATTCACGACCAAAATAAGATTTCGCAATATCCTCTTGAATTAAATACAATTCATACGTTTTCATTTTTCCCCTCCCAATCTGGACAACCTTTTCTCTTCATTATATATAAGAAAATTTGCAATGATTGTCTGACTGCGGAGAGATAAAAAACTTTTTCTGTCGAAAAAACTCATTTACATAGAAAAATCTCTCCATGCCGGAGAGATTTTTCTGAAATCATTAAAGCATTTCTTTTACTTTACGAACAACGTTCTCTACAGTAAATCCATACTCTTCCATAATCTTCTCACCAGGAGCAGAAGCACCGAATGTATCGATACCTAACACATCTCCTTCAAGACCTACGTAACGGTGCCATCCGAATGTAGCACCCATTTCGATTGCGAAACGTTTTGTTACTGCTTTTGGTAATACAGATTCTTTGTACTCTGCAGTTTGAGCTTCAAAA
Organism: Bacillus sp. MT94; assembly: GCF_058792475.1. NCBI lineage: Bacteria > Bacillati > Bacillota > Bacilli > Caryophanales > Bacillaceae > Bacillus > Bacillus sp. MT94. Next base: position 98,900 of record NZ_JBXAEZ010000010.1, read on the forward strand.
CGATCCATAGATGGCATGCTGACAACAGCTGCGTCAACACCGTCTGCTGCTAATGCTTTTTGAGCTTCAACAGCTAGGCTTACTTCAGATCCAGTTGCAAGTAAGATAACATCAGCCGTTTCTTTCTTGCTTGCAGAAACTACATATGCACCTTTTGCTACTTTTTCATACGTATCATCTTTTGCACCTTCTAATGTTGGAAGGTCTTGACGAGTTAATACTAAAGCAGTTGGTTTGTTTGTAGATTCTAAAGCCAGTCTCCAAGCTGCAACAGATTCGTTACCATCAGCTGGACGGATAACAGAAACGTTCGGCATTGCACGAAGCGCTGCTAATTGCTCGACTGGTTCATGTGTTGGACCATCTTCACCAACAGCGATACTGTCATGTGTGAATACATACGTTACTGGCAATTGCATTAATGCTGCAAGGCGAATTGCTGGACGTAAGTAATCAGAGAATACGAAGAACGTACCACCGTAAGTTTTTAAACCGCCATGTAATGCAATACCGTTCATTGCTGCACCCATTGCGAACTCACGTACACCGTACCAAATGTTTTTACCGCTGTAATCATCTCTTGTAAAGTCTTTTTCGTTATTCATGTATGTTTTGTTAGAACCAGCAAGGTCAGCAGATCCACCGAAGAATGATGGTACAGACTCTGCAATTGCATTAATTACAGCACCAGAAGAATTACGAGTTGCTGCTTTTGATCCTAATTCATAAGTTGGTAAGTTTTGCTCCCAACCTTCTGGAAGTTGACCGTTCATTGCTGCTTGGAATTCGTTTGCTAATTCTGGGTATGCTTGTGCATATTCACCTAGCATAGTGTTCCACTCAGCTTGCGTAGTTTCACCAACATCTTGTACTGTTTTACGGAAGTTGTCGTATACCTCTTCTGCTACGTGGAAATCTTGCTCAGCAGTCCAAGCATATGCTTCTTTCGTTAATTTTGTTTCTTCTACACCAAGTGGAGAACCATGTGAAGCTGATTTTCCTGATTTGTTTGGAGAACCGAAACCAATTGTCGTTCTTACTTCAATTAGCGTTGGGCGTTTTTCGTCAGCTTTCGCTTCTTCAATTGCTTTCGCGATTGCTTCAATATCGTTTCCATCCTCAACACGGATTACTTGCCATCCGTATGCTTTGTAACGATCTTCTACACTTTCAGAGAATGAACGATTTAAATCGCCATCTAATGAAATATCGTTTGAATCATAAAGCACAACAAGGCGACCTAATTGTAAATGAGCAGCTAATGAAGATGCTTCAGCAGAAACGCCTTCCATTAAATCTCCATCACCACAAATAGCGTATGTATAATGATCTACTACATTATACGCATCACGGTTATATTTAGCAGCTAAATGTCTTTCAGCCATTGCCATACCTACAGCAGTTGCAATACCTTGTCCAAGTGGACCAGTCGTTGCATCTACACCAGCTGTATGACCGTACTCAGGATGTCCTGGAGTTTTGCTTCCCCATTGACGGAAGTTCTTTAAGTCATCCATTGTTACATCATAACCAGATAGGTGAAGTAGGCTGTATAATAACATTGAACCATGACCTGCAGATAATACGAAACGATCACGGTTAAACCACGTTGGGTTATTTGGATTGTGTTTCATAAATTGAGTCCATAATGTATAAGCCATTGGTGCTGCACCCATTGGCATTCCTGGGTGACCAGAGTTTGCTTTTTCAATCGCATCGATGGATAATGTGCGAATCGTGTTGATAGAAAGTTGTTCGATTGAATGTGACATGCTATTCTTCCCTTCGCTTATATTAGTAAACGTTTTATACATTTATATGATAGCTTCCCACGCAAGATTATACAACATGTATCGACAAATATGTTGATATTTTTTTGATTTTTTATAAAAAAATCAATGTTTCCGGGAATGTATGGGCATTCAATATGACATACTTTTTTCATTATTTTTATTTTAAAAAGAAAGAGAATTATCTGTATATTTATACAATTTCCTTCTATTCTTACTTTTTTAAATACGTTTTTAAAAACATAAAAAAGCATCTAACTTCGATGCTTTTCAAATAAGTTAAACAATCCGTTTCCGAATCGAACTTGAAATCAAATCAATTATAATTACCATTAAAATAATACCTAATAAAATAATACCAACACGAGACCAATTCCGTGAACTCAGCGCAAAAATTAAAGGTGTACCAATCCCTCCCGCTCCAATAACCCCTAAAATCGCAGCGGATCGTACATTAATTTCAAATCTGTATAACGTATACGATAGAAAATCTGGTAACACTTGTGGTAACACTGCATACCAAAGTATTTGAAAACGGTTTGCTCCTGTTGCTAGCAACGCTTCCGTCGGTCCTTTATCTATGTTTTCAATTCCTTCTGAATATAGTTTCCCTAACATTCCAATAGAATGTAATCCTAAAGCTAATACTCCTGCAAAAGAGCCTGGACCAACAGCTTTTATAAATAAAAGAGCCATAACTAATTCAGGAAACGTACGAACAAAACTAAGTACAAATTTCCCAGATCCTGAAGTTAATTTTCCACTACTCATATTCGTTGCCGCCCAGAAGGCAAACGGAACAGATAAAAATGCAGAAATAAATGTACCTAATATCGCAATTGCCAACGTATCAATTAATCCATGCAATAAATCTTCACCATCTGGCAAAGATACATACGACCAGTCTGGATTTAATATCCCTGTCATAATTGCTTTCGTGATTTCACCTGCTGTGTCCTTTATCCCTTCTAATGGTACTCCTGAAAAGGCCCATACATATACAACTGTAAGTGCTATTAAAATAATCCAGCGATATATACTCGGTTTCTTCGGTTTTGGCACAATCATCGTCGTTCTATTCATTATAGTTTCTCCCGCAACAATGTACTAATGTAGTCAATTAACAAAACAACAATAAGGGTATAGATAATTATAGAAGCAGTTTGTTGATATTGTAAAAATCCAAGTGTACGATCATAATATAGTCCAATACCACCTGCTCCTACTAAACCTAGAACAGCCGCTGCACGTACATTCACCTCAAATGTATATAGTACATAGGAAACAAAGTGTGCTTTTACTTGTGGAATGACTCCATAAACAATCCATTGTACCTTAGTAGCCCCTACAGCTGTCATCGCTTCTAGTGGGCCAGGGTCAATTGATTCAATTGATTCATACAACAATTTCGCTACAAGTCCAATTGAAAAAAAAGTAAGAGCCAAAATACCTGGAAGTGGCCCAATTCCAAAAATCGCTACGAAAATAGCCGCCAATAATAAATCTGGTATTGTTCGTATAAAATTTAAAATCATTCGAGCTAGACTGTATAAAAATGTGTTAGTAAACACATTACTTGCTGCAAACAATGCAAGTGGAATAGCTAAAATCGCTCCTAAGGTCGTCCCGATAATCGCCATACGTATTGTATCTAACATCGCTGTTGTAATAACTTGAAAATAACTCCAATCAGGTGGCACCATTTCTTTCAATAGATCTACGATATTTGGAAAACCGTCTACCAATTTTGAAAATGATGCATCTACTTGTACACTACTACTCCACAGCATTAAAATAACTAAAATAAACGTTAACATATGTTTCAATTTACTCGGCGGCTTCGGTATTTCATTTGAATATATCGTCACGTCATTCATTTTACTGCCACCTCTAATAATTCGCTTTTCTGAGCAACGTCCCCATAAATTTCAGCAAATTTTTCATCCGTTGCTTCTTCTACTAAACCGTCAAAAACAATTTCTCCTGCATGTAATCCGATAATGCGTGTCGCATATTGTCTAGCCAAATCAATAGAATGTAAATTTACAATTGTCGTGATTCCAAAATCTTCATTAATTTTTTTCAAATCATCTAGCACTTGCTTTGTCGTAAGTGGATCTAACGATGCAACAGGCTCATCTGCCAATATGATTTTTGCTTCTTGCGCCAATGCTCTAGCTATCGATACACGTTGCTGTTGTCCTCCTGATAATTCATCAGCACGCGCATATGCTTTTTCTAAAATATTCACTCTTTTTAATGCTTGAAATGCGAGCTCCACATCTTCTTTCGGAAACAAACCTAACGTTGTACGTAATGTGGAATGATATCCAACACGACCAGCTAATACATTTTTTAATACTGTTGATCGCTTTACAAGGTTAAAACTTTGGAAGATCATACCGATATCCCGGCGCATACGCCTTAATCCTTTTCCTTTCGCAGAAGTAATAGACTCACCTTCAATAATGATTTCTCCTTCGGTAATCTCATGAAGACGATTTACGGATCTGAGAAGTGTAGATTTTCCAGCTCCGGATAATCCGACCATTACAATAAACTCACCTTTTTGAATCTTTAAATTTATATTATTCAATCCCCTTGTGCCATTCGGATACATTTTGGAAACATTTCGAAACTCTATCACACATCTTACCTACTTTCAATGTATTATCAATAACTAAAAAACGGCAAACTAACTGAAATCTCACACCTTCCAGCTAGCCGCCATTTCACTATGTATTATTGCGTCTTCACTGTCTTTCCATATTCACGAACAATATCAAATTTACTATCATCAGATTTAATATATCCTTCATGAGAATATACTTCTTTAATGATTTTACGGCCTTCCTCATTTTTTCCAATTTCAATGAAAGCATCTTGTAATTTCTTGCTCCACTCTGCATCTAAATCCGAGCGTACAGAAATTGTATCGTTCGGAATTTTCTCAGTAAATTTCACTATTTTCGTTTGATCAAATATATTCGGATAATCCTTTTTTACAATATTACGAGCATCTTGGAATACAACAGCTGCATCTACATCACCATTTAAAAGAGCAATAAGTGACTGATCATGCCCTTTTAATGTAACAGGTTTCACATCCTTTAGCGGATCAATTCCCTCTTTTAATAGAACAGCTGCAGGCCATACATATCCTGCTGATGATGTTACATCTTGATAACCAATTTTTTTACCTTTTAAATCTTTTACACTATTTATATTAGAGTCTTTTTTAACAACAAACTCAGATTTATAATAATCTACTAAATCTTTTGTAGGAGCTCCTGTTTCATCCTCTACTCCAAAACGTTGTGCTTGTAAAATTACATTTGCAGCCTTCTTTTCATGTGCTAATACGTACGCTGTTGGCGGTAAAAATCCTACATCTACTTGTTTAGATGCCATCGCTTCTACAATTGTATTGTAGTTAGTTGAAATACTAACTTTTACCGGAATATTTAATTTATCGCTTAATAGCTTTTCCAATGGTTTTGCCTTTGCCTCTAACGTATCCGCATTTTGAGAAGGAACAAATTGAACATTTAAGGTCTTTGGTACATAACCTTTTTTCGTATCTTCATTTTTACTTGCACTGGACTCTTTCGTCCCGCAGCCACTTAATAATCCGGCCGCTAGTACAACTGTTGTACTCATTGCAAAAACTTTTTTCAACATATTAATGCCTCCATTTTTCTTGTTATAAAATAACCTTCCGTAAACATGAAGAAATATATCACATATTTTGATACACAATTGGTTATTTACAGAATCTTTACACATTCTATACATTCACATCAAAATTCACTTCACATATTTGATATGATTAATTGGAAGATAACAATAGAAAAGGTGAGTCATATTGGAACAAAATCAAACTGTAACTTTAAACATCTTATTAACAAGCGATATACATGGCACTGTTTATCCTATTCACTACCAAGATAACTCCCCAGCAGAACTTGGTTTAGCTAAAATTTCTACTCTTATAAAAAAAGAACGTTCCCAAAATACAAACGTTCTTTTAATTGATAATGGCGACTTTATTCAAGGAACACCATTTACTTATCATTACGTTACATACGAAAAAAACAAAAAAAATCCAATGTCCTTATTAGCGAATTACTTACAATATGACGCTGCAATTATCGGCAATCATGAATTTAATTACGGGATGAATATATTAAATAATGCTGTGACTACTGCGAACTTCCCGTACCTATCAGCAAACATATTAGATAAAAACATAAACAAACCTTATTTCGGAAAACCTTATTTAATCAAACAGATTGAATCCAATATAAAAATCGCTATTTTAGGGGTAACAACACATTACATCCCAAATTGGGAACAGGCCCATCACATTAAAGATTTACTATTTGAAGATGCATTAAAGACTACAAAAAAATGGGTTTCTTATATTCGCGAACATGAGAAACCCGATTTATTAGTCGTAGCCTATCACGGTGGATTTGAAAAAGATTTACAAACCGGGGAACCTACTGAAGTGTTAACAGGTGAAAACCAAGGATATGCAATGTGCCATGAAATTGAAGGCATAGATCTTTTACTAACAGGTCATCAACACCGAGAAATTTCTCACACAATGGCTAACGGTGTAACAATTTTACAGACCGGATGCAATGGACACTCAGTCGGCAAAGTAAAAGTAACATTCGAAAAAACGAAACGTAAATGGGTAAAAAAAGAGAGCTCTTCTGAATTATTATCTGTACAAGGAATTGAAGCGGACCAAGATGTACTTTCATTGGTAGCCGATTACGAAGAGAAAACACAAAAGTGGCTTGATCAACCTATTGGAATCATTCAGGGGGACATGCAAATTTCAGATGCTATGCAAACTCGTTTGCACGATCATCCTTTTATCGAATTCATAAATAAAATACAGATGGATATAGCTAAGGTATCAATTTCTTGTACAAGTTTGTTCCATAATACATCTCCAGGTTTCCCGGAACATGTAACAATGCGTGACATCGTTTCTAATTATATTTATCCAAACACATTAAAAGTAATTAGAATAACTGGAGCTGATATAAAAGCCGCTCTTGAACTCTCTGCTTCTTATTTCACATTAAAAACAGATGGATCCATCATCGTAAGTCCTACCTACATAGAACCAAAACCACAACATTATAATTATGATATGTGGGAAGGGATTTCATATGTATTAAACATTTCAAAACCAATTGGTGAAAGAGTAGAATCTTTACAGCATAACAGTGCTCCTCTTAATACGAATGAAGAATATGAAGTTGTAATGAATAATTATCGTGCAAGTGGCGGGGGAAATTTCTTTATGTTTCAAAACAAACCGGTAGTAAAAGATATACCCACAGATATGTCTGAACTTATCGCTAATTATATATTGGAACATAAAACGATAGAAGCAACAGTTAATAACAACTGGAAAGTTATTAAATAACGATTTTTACAAATAAAAAAAGATGGGCTTCGCCCATCTTTTAATTTAATTTTGCATTATCTTGCTTTTTTAAAGCTTTTAATTTCGTCGGTGTAACATCTGTACCTTCTTCGTTAACAACTTTAATTCCTTTAAGTTCGTTTAACATATTTTGACGAAATCCTTTTAAATATTGTTCACGTAGCGATTGACGCTCACGTTGCTCTTCTTCAGTTAAACCTTCAGCTTTTGCTTTTTTCGCTAAGAAGTTAATGCGTTCAACGAGTTCGTGATTAATCATCTCGAATCCCCCTTCTAATCAAAACTGATTATTATCATACAATAGTTACTCTTCTTTATCAAGCAATTGCTTCGTATACTCTACATATCTACGATGTACAGTCGCCTTTGAAACATTATGACCAAATCCACGTAATGTTGCTGCAATTTCTTCAAACGTGAGTTCACTTTTTCGCAAACGTACAATTTCCTCAATTGGCACTTCTTTTTTCTCTCTTCCTACACTTAAATGACGATTTTTTAAATTATTTTCTGGACGATAACCTTTTTCTACTGCACGTTGCATACCTCGTTTAATTTTCAAATTATGAATCTTTCTTTGATATTCTTCAACAATACCAATAATATCTAATACCATCGAATCAGAATCCGACAATTGTAATTCACCATTATGTGTATGCGTATATACTTTTATGCCTTCTTTATGTAAACAATGCATTAATGCGATCTTCGCATTTCCTCTACCAAGGCGCGTTTCATCTTGTATAAGTAACACATCAATTTGTTCGTCTCGAATTGTATCCAGCACCTCTAATATACCGTCACGTTCAATTGTATATCCACTAGCCTGCTCTTCAATCACCTTAGTAACATTCATTTGATAGCGCTCAGCTAAATGCAATAATTCATCTTTTTGACGTAATAATGATGTTTCTTGCGCTTCTTTCGTTGTACTCACACGTGCATAAATAATTGCATTCATTTTGAACCCCTCTTTCTCCCTATTATTTCCCTATAGTGTAACATAAATCCGCCATTTGTTCGAACTTATGTTTGTAGAATGTTTTTTCACATGTTATACTTATTAATAAGAAAAATGAAAGAAAACGAGGTGTTAGAAAACATGGAAAAGTTAACGAAACGCCAGCAAGACATTCTCGACTTTATTAAGCTAAAAGTACAAGAAAAAGGATATCCACCTTCCGTACGTGAAATTGGTCAAGCAGTCGGCCTCGCTTCTAGTTCTACAGTGCACGGACATTTATCACGATTAGAAGAAAAAGGATACATTCGACGCGATCCAACAAAACCACGTGCCATTGAAATTTTAGGTGAAGACCGAATGGATACGGAAACACAATCTGTTATTCAAGTTCCAATTGTCGGAAAAGTTACTGCCGGTTTACCAATTACAGCGGTCGAAAGCGTAGAGGAACATTTCCCACTTCCAGCTAGTATTGTTGCTGGAGCAGACCAAGTGTTCATGTTACGTATTTCTGGAGATAGTATGATTGAAGCTGGTATTTTCGATGGAGATTTAGTTGTTGTTCGCCAACAACAGTCTGCATATAATGGTGAAATTGTAGTCGCTTTAACAGAAGATAACGAAGCAACTGTTAAACGTTTCTATAAAGAAAAAGACCATTTCCGTCTACAACCAGAAAACTCTTCATTAGAACCTATCATTTTAAAACAAGTTTCCGTTATCGGGAAAGTAATTGGCGTATATCGTGATTTACATTAAAAATAATAAAAAGAAGATAATTACCTTATTTATATACGGTAATTATCTTCTTTTTTGTATTTTGATAGATTTCCATACATTCTATTTCTTATTAACGAGTTTCAATCGTCACATCTCCCGCAGCCGTTTTACCGCTAATCTTTTTACTACCATTGCCAATTGTTACGTTATTATTTTCTTCATTAAAAATTGTTACATCTCCAGCAGCACTTTGCCCAGTAATTACCGCATCTTGTGGTTTTTCCGATAAAGTAATATCTATATCTCCCGCAGTTGAACTTGCTTCTAGATTATACTTGGAATCATGATCTTGAATATTTATTTCCCCACTTGTTGTTTTTGCGGTCACTTTCCCTAATACCTTCTTAAAGTTCACCTCACCAGCTTTTGTCGATCCCTCCACATTCTTAGCCGTTACTTGTTTCAACTCTACTTCTCCAGCAAGTGTTCTAACACTTACGCTATCACTTTTCACATCACTCATTTCGATTTGTCCAGCAGATGAATTTACTTTTACATCTTGATAAGAGCGTTCGGGCACAAGGAGAGTCAATTTAGACGTTTGAAACCTAAAATCATAAAAAGAAAAATCAAATGAAGCACCTTTTTCTCTTTCCCCAATAATTTTTAATGTGTCACCATCTTCTGCAATACGAATCTCTTGTTTACGTACATCTCCTGATTGCTTTACATAAAAAGAAGAATCAGGAGATTTTTGGATAACAATATCTCCGGCATCTAACTTAACTTCTATATTTTTTAATGTTTCGTTTTTAATTACATCTTCTTTATCGCCTTTTTCAGCAGTTTGTACTGCTTTTTCATATGTTTGGGAAATTCCTATTACTCCAATAATGATACAAGCGATAGCGATTAAAAATAGTTTTTTCATCATTTACTCTCCTTTTATCATTTTGAAGTTCCATATTACATATCGTACACACAATCTCTTAAACCACTTTGTACTATAAAAAGCGATAATACACAACAATAAACCTACTCCAACAAACGTTATACTAACGAAAAGATCCAACCATATAAAAGTACCCATAAATACTTTTCCAATAACGAAAAATGGTGTTACTACACTAGCAATACCACCAATCCAAAAAGAAAATATAAAAGCAACAATTGCGACTAACGGGCCTAACACAATAATAAAATTAAACAAACTAAGTCCAATCGCTGCCATAACAGCTCTTGTCACATTTGAAGTCGATGGATTTTTTTTCATTTCATCGAAGCGATACATCGCAAGTAACTCTTTTGCGATTACTTTCGGAGAACCAAGGCCCTGAATTATTTCTGATTCAGTTTTCCCCTCTTCTAGTCCAAACTGAAAGTGCTCTTCATAATCCAATAAAATATCTTGCCTCTCTTCCTCTGGTAACTTTCTAAGATAACTTGATAATTCTTTAAGAAACCCTTCTTTACTCATCCCATTCCACCCCTTCAATAATTTCTTGTACCCCTTTCGCAAAATCACGCCATTCTGTTACTAACAAATGAAATTGCGTCTCCCCTTGCTCTGTTAATTGATAATATTTACGAGGTGGCCCTTCTGTAGATTCCTTTAAATACGTTTGAAAATACCCTTCTTTCGTCAAACGACGTAACAAAGGATATACTGACCCTTCCGATATTAAAAATTTACTAGAAATTTGCTGAACAAGTTCATAACCGTAACTATCTTTACGTTTTACAAGTGCTAATACACAAAGTTCAAGCACACCTTTTTTAAACTGAACGTTCAAGTGTTATCCTCCTTTCCTATCTTAGTACTGTTCAATACACGGTACCTGTTTTATCCATAATATACCACTTAGTATTATTTATTGCAAGGTACTAAGTTATATTTATTCCCTAAATTTAGAAAATGAACTAACGAAATTCTGAATAAGACTGTGTTATAACTGAGCATCATTACGTTAATATCATTGAGTAATAATCTGATTCACAAGCCACAAACTTATAGCCTTGCAGATGAGGACATAAAAATCATCGCTCGCGTTGTACAAGGCAGTAAAGAATTATTAAGTTTTAGCACAAGTGATTAAAAAAGATAAGATCAATTCTTTTGAAAAGATTTTCTTAGTAACATGATTCAAAATAACCAAAAACAATCCATTATCTAGTAGTTAACATATCCAATAACTTCACTAAAAAAGCCCTGATACCGTAGTATCAAGGCTTTTTCATTTCACAAATTATATAAAACTTACATTTATCATCTGATAATGTTTTTCTATGATATCACTACTTGTTATTAATTATTGGCTTTTATGTGGCTGTTTTTCATTTTGCAACCATATAAAATTGTAATAATAGGGAATTAAAAAACCCTTGATACGAGTTGTATCAAGGGTTCAAGCCTCTTAGTATAGAGACATATATTGATCGCGTTCCCATTGGTGAACTTGTGTTCTAAAGATATCCCACTCAATCTCTTTCGCTTCGATGAAGTGCTCAAGTAAGTGTTCTCCTAGTGCACCGCATACTACTTCATTAGATTGTAATGTAACTAACGCTTGCGCTAATGTTGCTGGTAAGTCAACGATACCTGCTTCTTCGCGCTCTTCTTTTGTCATTACATAGATGTTACGGTCTACTGCAGCTGGTGGAGTTAATTTGTTTTTAATTCCATCAAGACCTGCAGCTAATAATGTAGCCATTACTAAATATGGGTTTGCAGCTGGGTCAACACTACGTACTTCTACGCGTGTACTAATACCACGAGATGCAGGGATACGTACTAACGGGCTACGGTTTTGTGCAGACCACGCTACGTAACAAGGCGCTTCATATCCAGGTACTAGACGTTTATATGAGTTTACAGTTGGATTTGCTATCGCTGTAAATGCTGGTGCATGTTTTAAAATACCTGCGATGAAGTGACGAGCATCATCACTTAGTTGTAAGTCACCGTTTGCATCAAAGAATACGTTCTCACCATTTTTAAATAATGATAAGTTACAGTGCATACCTGAACCGTTCACACCGTATAGTGGTTTCGGCATAAATGTTGCGTGTAAACCATGTTTACGGGCAATTGTTTTTACAACAAGTTTGAATGTTTGAATGTCATCACATGAGCGAATTGCATTTGCATATTTAAAGTCAATTTCATGCTGCCCTGGAGCAACCTCATGGTGAGATGCTTCAATTTCAAATCCCATTTCTTCAAGTTCAAGAACGATATCACGACGACAGTTTTCCCCTAGATCCATCGGCGCAAGGTCGAAGTATCCACCGTTATCATTTAATTCTAATGTTGGATTTCCTTTTTCATCAACCTTAAATAGGAAGAATTCTGGCTCTGGTCCAAGATTGAAGTCTGAAAATCCTAAAGCTTCCATTTCTTTTAACACACGTTTTAAGTTGTTACGTGGGTCTCCATCAAATGGAGTGCCATCTGCATTGTAAATATCACAGATTAGTCGAGCTACTTTACCTTTTTCAGCTGTCCAAGGGAAAATTACCCAAGTGTCTAAATCAGGATATAAATACATATCAGATTCTTCAATACGTACGAAACCTTCAATCGAAGATCCATCAAACATCATTTTGTTATCAAGAGCTTTCGTTAATTGTCTCACTGGAATCTCTACGTTTTTAATTACCCCTAAAAGGTCCGTAAATTGTAAACGGATATACTTTACATTCTCTTCTTTCGCCAAACGGAAAATATCTTCTTTTGTGTATCTAGACATTATAAATTCCTCCTTAGTCCCTCTAATCGCCTTCAGAATCAGTTATCTTTAGTGAAAAAATCTTGAAATGTCACCTTGTCGCAATGAAGTTCGATTGAATCTACCTGTATGTTGTAGTTCATCTCGAAGTATTTTGCGAAGCTCAGTTTTTGAAATTTCTTTCGTTTCTTCTTTTACTTTCACTGCTTCTGTTTGATTTTCTTTCATTAGTAACACTTGCTTAATACCAGCCATATTCAAGCCTTGATCTAACAAATCTTTAATCTCTAACAACTTATCTACATCGTTAAATGAAAATAATCTACGATTCCCCTTTGTACGGGTTGGAGAAACAAGATTATGCTCTTCATAGTAGCGAATTTGACGTGCAGACAATTGTGTTAAATCCATAACAATACCAATTGGAAACAGCGGGGCAGAACGTCTATCTTCTTTCATTTTTCAGTTCCTCCTTCGCCTTAACTGCTTCTCATTTTATAACATGTTATGTTTAGTGTCAATAGATGTTAGCTTTTCTTACATGATTTTTTTATAAATTTTTTCATTCTTTTTTCTAATCGCATAAATCGTTACTTTTATACGAAAAAAGCTGCCGATATCGACAGCTCCCCTTTAAGAAATTGTTAATAAATTCTTTTCAATCAATTCATCAATCGCAGAACAAATCGCAATTTTAACATGCGAATACGTTAATCCACCTTGCACATATGCAACATACGGTGGTCTAATCGGACCATCAGCAGACAATTCAATACTTGCACCTTGAATAAATGTTCCCGCCGCCATAATTACATCATCTTCATAACCTGGCATATAGTTTGCATACGGAGTAAAATGCGAATTAATTGGAGATGCATATTGAATCGCTTGGCAGAAGGCAACCATACGGTCTTTATCATCAAATTGAACAGATTGAATTAAGTCTGTTCTTGGTGCATTCCACGCTGGTGACGTGTTCATTCCTAACTTTTCTAAAAACGCAGCTGTAAAAATTGCACCTTTCAGCGCTTGTCCTGCAACATGTGGCGCTAAGAAGAACCCTTGATACATTTCTTGCAGACTGTATAAAGACGCTCCAGCTTCCGCACCAATTCCCGGAGATGTTAAACGATATGCACACGCTTCAACATACTGTTCTTTACCGACAATGTAACCACCAGTTTTTACAATTCCCCCGCCTGGGTTTTTAATAAGCGAACCCGCCATTAAATCTGCACCAACATGACACGGCTCTTGCTCTTCAATAAACTCCCCATAACAATTATCTACAAACACAACAACATCAGGTTTAATTTCTTTAACAAACGCGATCATCTCTTTAATTTGAGAAATAGTAAACGATGGACGAGTAGCATAACCTTTCGAGCGCTGAATACCGATCATTTTCGTATTACTATGAATCGCTGCTGCAACAGCTTCAAAATCAACAAGCCCACCTTCAGTTAGCGGAACTGCATTGTAACCAATATTATATTCTTTAAATGAACCTACACCTTTCCCACGCACACCAACGATTTCCTCTAACGTATCATACGGTTTCCCAGTAATGTACAATAACTCATCTCCTGGACGTAAAATACCGAATAACGCTGTAGAAATAGCGTGAGTACCTGAAATAATTTGCGGACGAACAAGTCCAGCTTCCGCCCCAAATACATCAGCATACACTTTTTCTAACGTATCACGGCCAATATCATCATAACCATAACCTGTCGTCGGGATAAAATGCGAGTCACTAATTTTATGTTTACGAAAACTTTCTAATACACGAAACTGATTACTTTCAATTACTTCATCCGCACGTTTATGTACTTCTGTAATCTGATTCTCTACTTCTTTTACGATTGGAGCAATTTTTTCTCCATTTTTCAAACGATCAAACATTTTTATTTTCTCCTTCTTCCACTAAAAATCTCTTTAATTGCACATTAAGCGATGAATGAGTAAAAATATACCCTGCACAATCATATACAAATTTATCTTCCAGAAACTCCATCTTTGCTAATAGCGTTTCCGTCTTTAAAAGCGTTAATAACTTACCTTCACTCGGAGGGATTTCTACTCGATAACGATCCATTTCTTTCTTCATTTTCATTTCTATCGCTTCTTTTATACGCAATAAATCACTTTCTTCAAAAGCACTAGTCATTAAGAAATCACTTTTCGGAAACGGAATAAAGTTTTGATGTAATTCATCTTTTTTATTATATAACGTAATAATAGGAATATGATTAATTTCAAGTTCTGATAATAATCGTTTTACTGTTTTTTCATGCCCTATGTAGTTAGGATCCGCAGAATCAACTACATGTAAAATAATATCTGCTTCCCCCGCTTCTTCCAGTGTTGAACGAAAAGCAGCAATTAATGAAGTGGGTAAATCTTGTATAAAACCAACAGTATCAGTTAGTAATACTGTATAACCAGAAGGTAAGGGCATCTTCCTCGTCGTTGGGTCTAGTGTTGCAAACAGAAGGTTTTCTTCAAACGTATTAGCTTCCGTTAATCTATTAAACAGTGTCGATTTCCCTGCATTTGTATAGCCTATTAATGAAATTTGAAATACTTTATTGTCTTTTCTTCTCTCACGATATCTTTTTCGGTGTTCCACAACAACTGCAAGTTGTTTCTTTATTTCATCAATACGCGATCGAATATGACGACGATCCGTCTCAAGTTTCGTCTCACCCGGTCCTCTCGTTCCAATACCACCACCAAGACGTGATAAGGACAACCCTTGCCCCATAAGACGTGGCATTGTATATTGCAACTGAGCTAATTCTACTTGAAGCTTACCTTCCCTCGACTTCGCACGTTGCGCAAAAATATCTAGTATTAGTTGCGTTCGATCAATTACTCTCGAATCTAATACTGAGGATAAATTCCGAATTTGACTCGGCGTTAATTCATTATTAAATATAATAACATCCGGCTCTAATTCTTCAGTTAGCATTGTAAGCTCTTCTAATTTCCCTTTACCTATGTAAGTTGCCGGATGAAACTTTGGTCGTTTTTGCGTTGTTGAAACTAACACTTCCGCTCTCGCAGTCTTAGCTAGTGATGCAAGCTCTTTCATGGAATGCATAAATTTTTCATCATCATCTTGCGGCAATTGACAGCCTACTAATATGACTTTTTCTTTTTCTTCCATCAAATATGTTCACTCATCCTTTTCGAAATTTAAACCTTCTAATATAATAGCAGAGGAAGCACATTTCATCTAGTTAGCGGGGGAGAAAATTCATGGCATGGGAGATTTTTAGCATCATAGGCACAATCGCTTTCGCACTAAGCGGAGCCATTGTTGCAATGGAAGAGGATTATGATATTTTCGGGGTGTATATTTTAGGAATGGCAACCGCATTTGGGGGAGGTGCCCTTCGTAATTTATTAATCGGTTATCCGATTGTCGCGTTTTGGCAACAAGACATGTTATTCCAAATCGCACTTTTATCAATGACTATTATTTTTCTTTTTCCAAATAAGTTAATTAGACATTGGAAAAAGTGGGAAAATATCACTGACGCTATCGGCTTATCAGCATTTGCTGTACAAGGAGCATTATATGCTCAAAAATTAAATTTACCAATTAGTGCCACAATCGTGGCAGCTGTTTTAACTGGTATCGGCGGCGGTATCATTCGCGACCTTTTAGCCCGCAGAAAACCTCTCGTTCTTCGAGCTGAAGTATATGCCTTTTGGACAATTTTAGCAGGTTTCTTAATTGGCGCTCAAATTATTGTTAGCGATTGGGCCCTTTACATTTTATTCATTTTAATTGTTTGCTTCCGCATGGTTTCTATTCATTACAAATGGCATTTACCGCACAGACGTATCGAAACGAAAGAACGTTCAATGCATAAATAGCAATCTAACCTCTTTACATATCGTAAAGAGGTTTTTCTTTTCTAACGATTTTTTCTTTATATAATGTTTATACTAATTTTTAAAGTGAGGTGAATACAAATGACAAACCACGTTAATAAAGGAGCTCAAAAAAGTTCAGTAAACCAATTTGGACACGACCCTAATTCAGCACACGAAAAGAGCGCTAAAATGGAACGCTTCCATAAAGCGCACCAAGAAAAAGCAAAAAAAGAGTAAACGAACTTATACACAAAAATAGACGCACAGTTTATGTACTGTGCGTCTCCTCTTCGAGCATCAAATCCATACTCGATATTCCAATTAAATCATTTTTATCATACGTATCTTCTTGCAACAACCGCATCGCCTGTGTACGAATTGATTTTTCAACAATATTCCGTACATATCGCCCATTACTAAACGATGTAATTTGCGACGAATACTTCACCGCATGTAAATGATCCCTAAATTTCCATTCAGCTTCTTTTGATAACTGATATTCACGATCTTCATACATTCTCTTTCCAATTTCCAATAGCTGATTTACCGAGTAATCCGCAAATTCAATAATAAATGGAAAACGAGATTGCAGCCCTGGATTTAATGAAAGAAAGTGATTCATCTCTCTTGAATATCCAGCTAAAATCAATACAAAACCATGTTGTTTATCTTCCATATGTTTTACAAGCGTATCAATTGCTTCTTTTCCAAAGTCCTTCTCTCCTCCTCGAGCTAAAGAATACGCCTCATCAATAAACAAAATACCTCCCATTGCTTTTTTTATTAAGTCTCTTGTTTTTTGAGCTGTATGGCCGATGTACTCTCCTACAAGATCAGCACGTTCAGCTTCAACCAAGTGGCCTTTCGATAGAATATTCATCTCAAACAGCAATTTTCCTATCATTCTAGCAACAGTTGTCTTCCCTGTACCCGGATTCCCTTTAAACAGCATATGAAGCACTTGCTTCTCAGACTTCAATCCCTTCTCTTGTCTTTTTTTATTCACATAAATCCAAGCATATATTTCTTTTATTATCTTTTTTATATCATCCATCCCAACAAGCTTCCCCATCTCTTCTTCAATTCTCTGCAGCATTTCATGTTTAATTGTAGTTTCATTTGAAATTACCGTTTTATTTTCTGCGGCTGGCAAAGAAATTTTCTTTCGATGGTTTAACACAATATTAATTTGATTGTTGTTTTTCTTTCGCATCGATTGTTCCATACAATCACCTCATTTTATCCCGCTATTTGCGAGCAGTAAGACTCCCACCTCGACATTCAGCAAACGCTTGGTATTTAAGCGGGAGATAACCGCCCGTAAATGCCCGATTGGTTCAACTAATAATCGCAGAGGATGAACAAAATCCCCACTGATTATAGTTTCACTTTATCCACTCACCAAATATTATTATTCCTGTCCCCCTTGTAAATGCCTATTTTCAGAAAAGTTTGCTATAATATAAGAAATAATTAAGGTGGTGGGACTATGGAGACAACGGAATTCCATGATACAATACAAGCCTTTTCTATTTTTTTATTGAATAAAGGCCGAAAACCCTCAACTATTAAACGTTATGTTTATGACGTTGAAGACTTCGGACATTGGTTAGAAAAAAACAAAAAGCTCCCTTCCAGTAATATATGGGCTACACTTTGTACAAAAGACTACGAAGATTACTTTTCCGATTTAAAAACGAATCGACATTACTCAGAAAAAACGATGCATCGTGTATTTACTGTATTAAATAGAATGCATCACTTTCTAAACATTCCCAATCCATTGAAGAATATGGAAATATCTATTCAACCAGACCGTACACTTCGTAACGAAGATTTCATTTCACCTGATGAAGAAAAAAGATTAAAGTATATAGTCACTTCATTAGAAGGACTTTCAGAAAAACAACTTCCTGTGCGCCCTTTATTAATGGATCGCAATATTGCTATTTTAAATCTATTGATCGACTACGGTTTATCCTTACAGGAACTTACAGCATTAACAATGCATCACGTTCACTTTGAAACTAACACATTGTCAATCCCAGCAACCGCAGGTGTAGAAAGAACAATTACATTAGCAAAAGAAGACAAAAAACAACTATATAATTATTACAAAAGTATCCCAGAACCAGTTCGTCCTAAGTATCATAGTGATGATTCATTGTTTGTCGCATTTGATTTTAACCGTGGAACATACAGGTGGGTATATGAAAATGATGCACCAAAGGCATTAACGGAAATTGCTATACAAAAAATGATTCGCCTCGAAGTGGCTAGAGCCAATTTACGTAAAGGAATTTCAGGACAACATTTTCGTAACACCTATATTTTAAACTTAATAAAAAAAGAAACTCCTGAATCAGAAATTATAAAACTCGCTGGATTCAAATCAAAAATTTCATTAAAGCGATATTATCAATACGCAGAAAATAGAAAAAACGCCTTATTGTAAGGCGTTTTTTCTATTTTTTCTTTAAACAAACGATTTTACTATGACCATTTAACTAATTTCTGCATCTACTATGATGAGTTTCGTTCACATTTTCGTGAGAAAGGAGAGATTTAATGTCTCGTTATAACGACAATCAAAACAAATTCTCCAAACCATGCTTTCCAAGTAGCGCTGGACGAATCCCAAATACTCCATCAATCCCAATTACTAAAGCTCAACTTAGAACATTTCGTGCGATTATTATTGATTTAACAAAAATAATCCCAACACTTTTTGCAAATCCATCTCCCCAAAATATTGAAGATCTAATCGATACATTGAACCTACTAAGTAAATTTATTTGTTCACTAGACGCTACTTCCTCCCTGAAAGCACAAGGGTTAGCTATTATTAAAAACTTAATAACTATATTAAGAAATCCAACCTTTGTAGCAAGCGCTGTATTTATTGAGCTTCAAAATCTCATTAACTATTTACTATACATTACAAAATTATTCCGAATTGACCCTTGCACACTTCAAGAGCTTCTTAAATTAATAGCAGCATTACAAACTGCTCTAGTTAATTCTGCTTCGTTCATTCAAGGACCTACCGGACCTACTGGACCAGCAGGCGCTACTGGCGCTACCGGACCTCGAGGTAACACGGGCGCTACTGGCGCTACCGGTGCCACTGGACCTCGAGGTAACACGGGCGCTACCGGCGCTACTGGACCTCAAGGTAACACGGGTGCTACCGGCGCTACTGGTGCTACTGGACCTCGAGGTAACACGGGCGCTACTGGCGCTACCGGACCTCAAGGTAACACGGGCGCTACTGGCGCTACCGGTGCCACTGGACCTCAAGGTGTTCAAGGTAACACAGGTGCTACCGGTGCCACTGGCGCTACTGGTATAGGAGTTACCGGACCTACCGGACCTTCTGGCGGGCCTCCTGGACCTACTGGACCTCAGGGACCTCAAGGTAACACAGGTGCTACTGGTGCCACTGGACCTCAAGGCGTTCAAGGTAACACAGGTGCTACTGGTGCCACTGGACCTCAAGGTGCTCAAGGTAACACAGGTGCTACTGGCGCCACTGGACCTCAAGGCGTTCAAGGTAACACAGGTGCTACTGGACCTCAAGGTGCTCAAGGTGCTCAAGGTAACACAGGTGCTACTGGTGCCACTGGACCTCAAGGTGCTCAAGGTAACACAGGTGCTACTGGACCTCAAGGTGCTCAAGGTAACACAGGTGCTACTGGTGCCACTGGACCTCAAGGCGTTCAAGGTAACACAGGTGCTACTGGTGCTACCGGCGCTACTGGACCTCAAGGTGCTCAAGGTAACACAGGTGCTACTGGTGCTACCGGCGCTACTGGTGCTACTGGACCTCAAGGTGTTCAAGGTAACACAGGTGCTACCGGTGCCACTGGCGCTACTGGACCTCAAGGTGTTCAAGGTAACACAGGTGCTACCGGTGCCACTGGCGCTACTGGTGCTACTGGACCTCAAGGTGTTCAAGGTAACACAGGTGCTACCGGTGCCACTGGCGCTACCGGTGCCACTGGCGCTACTGGTATAGGAGTTACCGGACCTACCGGACCTTCTGGCGGGCCTCCTGGACCTACTGGACCTCAGGGACCTCAAGGTAACACAGGTGCTACTGG
>NZ_JBXAEZ010000011.1:0-20343 GCF_058792475.1 Bacillus sp. MT94
CTCCGCAGGTAGGACTCGAACCTACGACCGATCGGTTAACAGCCGATAGCTCTACCACTGAGCTACTGCGGAATAATGAAGACAATTTGTATCTTATAAAAATTCTTACTGTAAGTCAAGAAGTTTTTAACAACATCTTGTTCAAACGTGACATGTTTATAATATACTGGATTGCGTTTTTACTGTCAAGATGTTTTCGATATCGGTTTGAGTTTCCCTTTACACTTTCCGCAGACATATCTTTTTGTATTTATTTGACGCCTTCTTACATATTGAAGTAAACACTCCATACATTCATACTTATAAATCTTTTTTTCCTTCTCTTCATTAATCATTCGTTTACAAAAACGAGGTGCATCAACTTTCTTTAACAACTCACGAAAATCTCTGTCCCTGTGCTTATACCCTCTTCCTGTAATATGCAAGTGATAATGACACAGTTCATGTTTGATGATTCCGATTAACTCCTCCTTACCATACATTTCGTAATATCGATAATTCAGTTCAACATTGTGACTCTTCAACAAATAACGCCCACCAGTTGTACGCAGCCTACTATTGAACGTTGCTTTATGTAAAAACGGCATTCCGAAGTATTGTAGCGATACTTCTTCCACTAGCCGTTGGATTTCTCCCTCGCCCATTCTCATTCCTCCTAAACAAAAAAATATTTTTACACTTTTCACGCTTCTTATACATATATTAAATAGTACATATACCCATCCTCATTCAAGACGCGTGGTTTCTAAAAACACAACATGAATAGAAATCCACTCACCAACCTCTCATCAATAGCACTTTAGATTTTTGAGAGTAGGATTAAACAAGGAGGGATTCCTATGCCTACGTGGCTAAAAAAACAGATGCAACGTGCATATTTCGAAAAAAACCGGTATCAAATTAAATTGCTAAATGAATGCTGGTTTTATTATAGCAAAATACATCAAAACTCATAATCCATTACACTTTTTATTCTATAAAAAAAGAGCAGTTTCATCTGCTCTCTTCTCTTACTATTCAATCGGCAACATAGATAGTGCAACGCGTCCTTTTTTTGTATCAATATCATCTACCCATACTTTTACAATTTGTCCTACTGATACAACATCTAACGGATGCTTTACAAACTGTTTACTAAGCTTAGAAATATGCACTAAACCATCTTGCTTTACGCCTACATCAACAAAAGCACCAAAATCAACAACGTTACGCACTGTTCCTTCTAGTTCCATACCACGTTTTAAATCTTCTAATTTCAAAATCCCTTTTTTCAGAAGTGGTTTAGGCAACTCATCCCTCATATCTCGTTCTGGGCTAATGAGCGCATCTATAATATCAACTAACGTCGGCTCCCCAACCCCCGTTTCTTGAGACAACTTAGAAATCTCTACTTCTTCCAATCTCTTTTGTAATTGCGGTTGTCCTACGTCATCTATCGATAACCCTAAACTCTTCAATAACAATTCAACATTTTTATATTGTTCGGGATGAATACCTGTTCGATCTAATGGATTCGCTCCTTCTAATATACGCAAGAAACCTATACATTGTTCGTACGTCTTTGCACCTAAACGTGGGATTTTCTTTAATTCCGTGCGCTTTGTGAATTTCCCATCCTCTTCTCTCTTTGCCACAATATTTTTCGCAACAGTTTTCGATAAACCTGAAACATATTGTAACAATGCAACCGAAGCCGTATTTACATTAACCCCAACTTGGTTAACAGCTGTCTCTACTACAAATGTTAATGACTCATTCAATCTCTTTTGAGATACATCATGTTGGTATTGTCCAACCCCAACTGATTTAGGATCAATTTTCACAAGTTCAGCCAGTGGATCTTGCAGACGTCTTCCAATAGAAACGGCACTTCTCTCTTCAACCTGTAAATTCGGGAATTCTTCACGAGCTAAATCAGAAGCTGAATATACACTAGCACCCGCTTCATTTACAATAATATAAAAGACTTCCTGTTTCACACTTTGTAATACATCTACTATAAATTCCTCTGTTTCTCTAGATGCTGTCCCATTACCAATTGCAATCATTTCAACTTGATATTTATCTATAATAGAAAGAACTTTCGTTTTTGCGTCATCATATTTACGAACAGGCGGATGCGGATAAATAACATCAATATGTAGTACTTTCCCCGTATCATCTACTACAGATAATTTACAACCAGTTCTATATGCCGGGTCTACCGCTAGCACGACTTTCCCTTTCATCGGAGGTTGTAATAATAAGTTACGTAAGTTCTCAGAGAAAATATGTATCGCTTGTTCTTCAGCTATTTCTGTTAATTCTTTACGAATTTCTCTTTCGATTGAAGATTGAATTAATCGTTTATAACCATCTTCAATCGCTAATTGTACATAATGCGCACTTTTAGAATCGTTATCACGAATTACTTTCTTATATAAGAAATTTAATATCTCATCTACTGGTGGGACAACAGAAACTCTCAATATATCTTCTTTCTCACCGCGATTCATTGCTAATACACGATGTGGTACTACTTTTTGCAATGGTTCTTCATAACTGTAATACATTTCATATATATTCTTTTCATCTTTTTCTTCACCTTTTACAGACGAAGACATAATACCTTTTCTAAAAGTAATATTTCGAATCCAACTACGATACGTAGCTTCATCTGAAATCATTTCTGCAATAATGTCTTGTGCACCTTGTAAAGCTTCTTCTGCAGATTGCACTTCTTTCTCTGCATTAATAAATTCCACTGCCTTTTTAGCCGGATCTTCTTTCTTATATAACAACAACCATTCAGCTAACGGTTCTAACCCTTTTTCTTTTGCAATCGTTGCTTTCGTTCTTCTTTTCTCTTTATATGGACGATATAAATCTTCTACTTCCTGCAACTTTGTAGCTTTAACAATTTGCTGTCTCAGCTCTCCTGTCAGTTTTCCCTTCTCATCAATAAGACGAATAACTTCTTCCTTCCTATCTTCAAGTTGCATCATATATTGCCATCTCTCTAAAATCGCACGAATTTGCACCTCATCTAAAGAGCCTGTCCATTCTTTTCGGTAACGAGCAATAAATGGAACTGTGTTACCTTCTTCTGTTAATTGAATAACATGACGAACTTGCTTTTCGCTAAAGCCTAATTCTTTCACTAACATTTTCATTAACGCTTGTCGATTATCTACCATTTCCATATACAACCGTAACCTCCTCTATAATAAAAAAAGTTGCCCTTCAAAGAGAGCAACTTAAACTGCCGATTTAAAAATCTATTAGTCCTAAACTAATTTGTAACGCTTCATCTACACGACTCATCATCACTTCATCTAAATGAGTGATTTTGTCCGTTAAGCGTTGCTTATCGATTGTTCGAATCTGCTCAAGTAAAATAACAGAATCTCTCTCAAAACCATACTTTTTCGCATCAATTTCCACATGAGTGGGTAATTTTGCTTTTTGAATCTGTGCAGTAATAGCCGCTACAATCACCGTTGGACTAAAACGATTTCCGATGTCATTTTGAATGACAAGAACCGGACGAACGCCTCCTTGCTCAGAACCAACAACTGGGGAAAGGTCTGCAAAATACACGTCGCCGCGTTTTACAATCAAAATATTACCCCCCGCTAACTAAGCGTTCTACTGTATGAGCTGCTTCATACTCCGCTAAGAAAGCTTCAGATGCAATACCAAGATTAATTTTTCCCATTTCAATATACCCACGTCGCATTGATTCATGTTGGTAGCGTTTCTTCGTCTTATGTTGACGCAATAACAATTGTGTTGCCTGGCAAATTAGTTCATGGCGATTCTTATTCTCTTGTTTTCCAATTCCGTCCAATTCCGTTACCATTTGCTTTGGCAACCGAACCACGATTTCAGTAGTTACACTTGATTCGGACACAAAAATACACCTCCACCGTCAACTACACACCCAAATATATATATGACACCTATTGTAATAATACCATTGTATGGAGCCTGTTGCAAAGACTTCCTTATTCCTTGCTTATGTTTTCCAATTCATAAACAAAACATTCATCTTCTTAAATTTTTTATCTCATAACTAACTAAAAACAATAGAACTCCTCTTCAAAACTTACGTGTAACTTATATAAAAAATGATTATAAGTAAAAAGCTTCTCATCAAAAAGAGCTTATTATCCAGCAATGAACAGTCACTCCAATGACAAGAAGCAATCATACTACCTTCTATATATTGTTCAAGTAATTAATTATCTCTACAACCTTACCATTCCGTATAAATATTCTTGGCACACGGAAACTGATCGTTGCAATAATTTCATAATTAATAGTCCCTGAATATTCCGCAACCTCTGTAGCGCTAATATACTCATCTCCCTGCCTTCCAATAAGCGTAACTTTCGTACCAAGCGGCACTTCACAAGGAAGATGAATCATGAACTGATCCATTGTTACTCGCCCTACAATCGGTACCCTTTTACCATTTATAAGCACTTCAAATCCTTGTAATCTTCTAAGCCATCCATCTGCATAACCAATCGCTACAGTCGCGATCCATTCTTCAGTTTTCGTTCGATAAGTGACGTTATAACTAATTCCATCACCTTTAATCACCTGTTTAATATGAGCTACTTTCGTATGCAGTGATAGCGCCGGTTCTAATTCAAATGGTAAAAAAGGACGTATTTCTACAGAAGGAGATAATCCATACATTGCAATCCCAATTCGCACTGCATTAAATGTAATCCCTTGAAAACGTAACGTGGCAGCACTATTAGCTGTATGGACAAACTTAGGATCCACTCCGAATTCTTTCAACCAACTTAACTGCTCTAAGAACGTGTTATATTGCTTATCAAAATACGAAGTCTCAACCTCATCTGCCGTTGCAAAATGCGTGTATACTCCTTCTAACTCTAAAAACGGTGCACCTTCTAAACTCTTTAAAAATGCTTTCAGTTCTTTTCTTTCACGTATTCCAATTCTCCCCATACCACTATCAAAGTTAATATGGAATTTCATTACAGATGAACCATCCCAAAGTTTAATTGCTTCGTCCACCCATTCTTTTTGAAAAACAGTTAGCGCTACATCATTTTCAGCAGCTACATTTACATCACGCGGCGGCGAGGGACCTAACACTAAAATCGGCACAGTAATACCAGCCCTCCGAAGCACTAAAGCTTCATCTAAAAAAGCAACTGCTAACCTTGTTGCACCCGCTTCTAATGCCGTTTTAGCCACCGGTACATAATCGTGCCCATACGCGTTTGCTTTAACTACAGCAAAAATCTCTACATCACTTGGGATGAACTCTTTAATATGTGTAACGTTGTTATAAATGGCATCTAAATCCACTTCCACCCAAGTGTCACGGTAAAATGGTGCTTCTTCCATAAATACACTTCCTTATACACGATATGCGAAGCTTATTCTTTTATATGCTTCTTTTATGAAATCCACCTTCAAACTAAGAAAAGACGTGGTGCACATATATCACCACGTCTAAGAAGTCTACTTCACCTGCTTCGCTGTAACTGAACGAGCAACCATTAGTAGCTCCTTCGGCTCTAAACCTTTAGACACGAGCATATATTCTACTCCGTTATGCGACCACGTTACAGAGTCTTTCGTCAATGCACCAATCGTAAACCCAAGATCAACTGGTTCTCCACTTACACTTACCGCTGATGAAGCCTCTGCAACTTTTGCCTTTTCTTGTATTAAAGTAAAGGATTTCTTATTTCCAGTGTATGTGAGTATCGCACGCTTGCCACTGTCTGTCTTCAACTCTTTTTCATCTTGCAGAGTCATACCTTGCGGTGTATCAAGTGGATACAAAATAGCAAACGGTTTGTCTTCTTTCGCTGTTGTTTGAACATCTACCTGCGCTCTAGACATATTTTGTTTCGTATCAAATGCACCTTTATCAAATTTCGCATCGAATTTCACCTTAGAGAAATCTACTTTTACAAGAACATTTTGATCATTATCCATTAACTTCACTGAAACTGGAGTCAAATCGCTCTTCTTCAGCGTAATCTCTTGTTTCGGCAACATATTTTGATGTTGATAGTTTGTTTTTGTTTTAAAAATATAATACTTATCTGTTTTCTCGAAAGTAAGGTTTTTCTTATCCTGCAAAATATCTCTTACAAGTGATTCATATAAATAAGCCTGGCTGCTATTTTGCGGCCAATCACTTTGAAAACGGAAGCTCTTATTAAGTGCTGGCGTTAATACAAATACACCTTCTTCATTTCTTAAAATGATTTGGCTCTGATCTTTTTTTGAATTCTTTAAATTCACACGATAAAAAGACGGTTCCTTATGCCAAATCTCTACATTATACTCCTGAGGCTCATTTCCTGTTTTAATAGATAATTTTGCTTCAGCTTGATAACTTTTCATCCCTTTTACTTTCGCTTCTAAATCTCTCACGACATCATCTTGTTTCTTTTCCACACAACCCGCCAACACAAAAACGGTCAATAAACCGACAAGAACTAAAAACAGACGCCTTTTCATCACTTCAGCCCCTTTGCCCCTATAAATGAATGGAAGATGTACCTTCCTTATCGCTACCTCAAATATATGAGACAAAGATATAAAATATGCAGACTAGCGTGACGAGCTTTCTAAAACAACTTGAGCAACAGCAAATTCCTTACTATGACTAATTGATAAATGAACAACATACTCTGTACTTGTAATCAGAATCGGCTTACCTCTTTCATCATTTTTCACTTCAATATCTAAAAAGCTCACTTCTTTCCCGATACCAGTACCTACAGCTTTTGAATACGCCTCTTTCGCTGCAAACCTTCCAGCTACAAACTCTGTAAGACGACTTCCTTTCAGCTCCATAGCAACATTACGTTCATTTTCTGTTAAAATACGTTCCATAAATTTAAGCTTTCCATCTAGCATTTTTTCAATACGATTTAATTCAATAATATCGATTCCAATCCCTATAATCATTTCAAAATCCCCTTCTTCTATTTAACTTTCTTCTTTCATATTGATAAGAATAACAGAGAATCTTTCTGATGCAAAAGGGGTGATAGTAACCGTATGCTAATAAGATCTACTCAGATTTCTTTACAACCGACTATTCTCACCTTACTTTTTATTCACTTAGTCATGATGATATTAGGCGACTTTTTCCTCTTCCCACTGGCAGCCTCTAATGAATATATCGCTAAAGGAGAATGGTGGCGTGTCATAACTTCCCTTCTGGTACACGTAGACTTACAACATTTTCTTTCTAATAGTATTTTTTTGTTTGCACTTGGTTCTTCTATCGAAAAGCAACTCGGACACTTTTCTTTTTTTATTCTATTTTTTCTTTCTGGAATTTCCGGAAATATTTCTTCTTATATTATTATGCCTCCTGAATATATTCACGCAGGTGCATCAGGTGGTATTTTCGGACTATTAGGCGCACAATTATTTTTATTGTACAATCGATACCGCTCTTCAAAACCAAAAGAAATTGCCATTTTCTCAATTGTGATACTTCTATTACTGCTATTTACTTTCTTTAATCCTTCCGCCAATCCGATCAGTCATTTAACAGGTTTAATAACCGGCGGCATTTTAACTCCCTTTCTAACAAAAAAAAACGATGGTGCAAAGCTTATTTAATATAAAAGCTTGCACCATCGATAATTTCTACATCTACCTGTTCGTTTAAATCCCTCATTAATTGAAATAAAGACTCATCCTTCATCTTCGCCTCAATCATACAATCAATTTGCGGAACACTTCCCTTTATCCTTCTTAAAAAAGATAAAAATGCGTCTACATTAATATAATCTGCATGAGCTCTTGGATCTTTTCCCTCTCTAGGGCTAGAGATATGCATTTTAACCGGTAACAAAGATGTTTCCCACGTATGAACAACACGTGCCCAATCTTCATACCAATCTTCTTGCTCATTATTCATCATATGGTGATGCAAATCAAACACGACGGGAATATCTAATTTTTCTCCTAAATATAATGTTTCCTCTAACGTAAAAGTTGTATCATCATTTTCTAATATAATCATTTCTTGAATACCCCTTGGGACATTAGACCAATTCTCTATAAAACGCTCTAATGCAAGTTCTTTATCTTTATACCCTCCTCCAACATGTAGTACACATCGTTGCTTATGTTCAATCCCCATGCCTTTTAATAATTTTTTGTGCATCTGCAATGTCTTTACAGATTGTTTAAAAACACTCTCCTCAGGTGAATTTAGTACAACAAAATGATCTGGATGGAAATCAATTCGCATATTCATATGAATTGCATATTCACCTAATTCTTTCAATTTTTCTTTTAAAGGACGAATATAGTTCCACTCTAGCAATTCCTCATGATTCGCTAAAGGAATGAGCTTAGAACTAAGCCGAAAGAAAGATATGTCATGTCCCTTATTATGCTTTAATAAACGTAAACAATTTTCCAAATTGGAATTAGCAATTCTTTCAAGTTTACGAATTGCAGCATCACGATCATCTATTTTCTGAAACTGTGCGTACGTCATCGTTTGAGATGGGGATGCATTCTTCAAATGCACACTCATCGCAACGTAACCAAGCCTTACAAGCATATAACAGCCCCTTTTCTATCATAACTACTATGTAGTATGCACAATTACAGAAATAAAAAAAGAGAATGCCAACAAAGGGCATTCTCTTTTTTATTAAGCTTGTGGACGGCTATGATGTTTTCTTTCGCCGCGTCCATTTGAAGATCCTGGGCGACCTTGACCTTCACCTCTACGACCACGACTGCCACCATCACGATTACGATCACGGTTTCCATCACGATTGCGATCACGGTTTCCGTCACGATTACGTCCATCACGGTTACGACCATCGCCACCGCCACGTCCGTCACGACTACGATTACGGTTACCATCACGGTATCCGCCTCCGTTACCGCCACGTTTTTTAGAACCGCCACCTCTTGAAACAACTGGTGGTTCTGATGTTAAAGCGATCGGAGTTGTATCCGGCTCTTTAGTCATCATTTTTAAAGCAGCAGCTACTACTGTTACAGAGTCATTCTCTTCTAACATTTCTTCTGCAATACGCTTGTAGTATGATAAGTTCTCATTTTGGATTGTGCTTTGAAGTTTTTCAGCGATTAAACGTTGTTGACCTTCTAATGCCTCATCAAGTGTCGGTGCTTCCATACGATCAACTTTACGCTTTGTTGTACGCTCGATATTTTTTAATTGTCCTGATTCACGTGGTGTTACAAATAACATTGCAATACCTTTTTTACCTGCACGGCCAGTACGACCGATACGGTGAACGTATGATTCTGGATCTTGTGGGATATCGAAGTTGTATACGTGTGTTACGCCTGAAATATCAAGACCACGTGCAGCAACGTCTGTTGCAACAAGAACTTCAATAGCACCTTCTTTAAATTTACGTAATACAGACATACGTTTCGCCTGTGTTAAGTCACCATGAATACCTTCTGCTGCATAACCACGTAAGTTTAATGCTTCTGATAATTCATCAACACGACGCTTTGTACGACCGAATACGATCGCAAGCTCTGGAGATTGAATATCTAGTAAGCGTGTTAACACGTCAAACTTTTTCTTTTCTTGCACTTCTAAATAGAACTGCTGAATGTTTGGCATTGTTACTTCTTTTGCTTTTACTTTAATGTGTTGAGGCTCAGTCATGAAACGCTCAGCAATACGACGGATTGGATCTGGCATTGTCGCTGAGAATAATAATGTTTGATGTGTTTCTGGCACATCTGTTAAAATCGCTTCAATATCTTCAATGAAGCCCATGTTTAACATTTCATCCGCTTCATCAAGAACAACAGTCTCTACGTTTTGTAAGCGAAGTGTTTTACGGTTAATATGATCTAAAATACGACCCGGCGTACCAACAATAATGTGTGGGTGTTTTTTTAGAGCACGAATTTGGCGGTTAATATCTTGACCACCATAAATTGGTAGAATACGAACACGTTTATGTTTACCAATTTTGTATAGCTCTTCTCCAACTTGAATTGCTAATTCACGCGTTGGCGCGATAACAATACCTTGAACTGCTTCTTTATTTGTATCCACTTTATCTAATAGTGGTAATCCGAATGCTGCTGTTTTCCCTGTACCTGTTTGCGCTTGCCCAATAATATCCTTACCTTGCAATGCATGTGGAATTGTTTCAGCTTGAATCGGCGTAGCCTCTTCAAAGCCCATACTTTCAACCGATTGCAGTAAAGACTCACTTAATCCTAATTCTCGAAATGTTGTCAATGTTACTTCTCCTTTTCTATCCTATACTTATCATTTAAAAAAAGGCGTTTTCCGAATTTGCGGAAAAGCCCTTTTCCTGAATGCTCACGTATATAACCGGGCGTATATTCTTCACGAAAATACTTCTAAACGTTATTACACTTTATCAATTATAAGTTTTGTATGTGTAAAAAGCAAACCCAACTGTTACCTTATTTTATATTCAGGGCCTTTTTCTTTACTTTTATTTTTTTATCATTTACTGTAAGCGCTTATTATAAGTTTCTTCTATTTTCGTGACTATCATCCCTATTTATATACACCAATTATTTCAACATCGTAATTACTTCTTCTAATTTCATACCGCGAGATGCTTTTATTAATACAACATCTTTCGCATCGACTACTGCTTGTAAATCTCTTACTAACTCTTCTTTATTATCATACGCCTTTACACGTTCATTAGGGAAATTAATTTTTGCTCCTTCAGCAATTTGAGCTCCTAATCTACCGTATGTGAATACATGTGAGATTTTTGCTGGATCGATTAATTTACCTACCTCATAATGGAACTGCACTTCTTGATTTCCAAGTTCTAACATATCACCAAGCACAACGATTTTTTTAGTAAACCCATCTAAACCATTCATTAAATGGAATGCTGCCTCCATAGCCGTCGGACTTGCATTATAAGCATCGTTGATAATTGTTAATCCACTATCCGTTTTTACAATCTCCATACGCATGCCCGTCATTTGAAGTGTTACTAAACCTTGTTTCATTTCTTCCCACGTCACACCAAAATGTGTCGCAATTGCCATTGAAGCAAGTGTATTGTACACATTATGTTTTCCTAACACCGGTAGGTAGAATGAAATATTTTCATCTCTATTCATTTTAAAATGTGTCCCAGTTGCCTGTAATGTTACAGTTGTTGGATAGTAATCGTTGGCTCTTGCATCACCAAACGTAACTGTTTCCGCTGCTAAATTCATTTCAGGAACACGATTCGTTAATAACGGCTCATCTCCATTATATACGAACACGCCACCTTCTTGTAACCCTGTAACAATTTCTAATTTCGCTTCAGCAATGGCCTCACGAGATCCTAAATCCATTAAATGTGCTTCACCAATATTCGTAATGATAGCTGCATTAGGACGAGCTAACTTAGATAAAAATTCAATCTCTCCTCGGCTTGACATACCCATTTCTAATACAGCTACTTCTGTATTTTCTTCTAAGTTTAAAATAGTGAGAGGTAACCCAATATGGTTATTGAAATTTCCTTCTGTTTTTTGAACTTTGAACTTAGTCGCGAGAATACTTGTCACAATATCTTTCGTGGATGTTTTACCGTTACTACCTGTCACACCAACAACTTTAACATCCAATTGATCGCGATAGTTTTTCGCTAACATTTGCAGTGCAGATAGCGTATCTTCTACAAAAATAACCGGAAGATTCTCGGGTGGATTTGCTACATCTTTCATCCACAATGTAGCTACAGCTCCATTTTCAACTGCTTTATCTACAAAAGCATGTCCATCGAAACGCTCCCCTTGAATCGGAACATATAAGTTTCCTTTTTCAATTTTTCTCGTATCAATAGACACGCCTTGAATAATAGTTCCCTCATATTGCTCTGCTAATCCAGTACCATTTACCATCTGTTCTACTTGCTTTAACATTCGCTTTATCATATAGAAACGCTCCTTACATAGAGGAAGCACTATTCCTACGAATAGTGCTTCCTCCTTTTTTTGTTAGATTGTATATTTAATTTTTTGTTTTTCTTCGTGACGTTCAATCGCTAAACGAATTAACTCTTCGATTAACTCTGGATACGGTAACCCAGTATGTTGCCATAATAGAGGGAACATACTAAACGGTGTAAATCCTGGCATAGTGTTTACTTCGTTAATATACACTTCTCCGTCTTTCGTTAAGAAGAAATCAGCTCGCGTTAAGCCTGCACCATCTAATGATTGGAACGCAATAATTGCATCACGCTTAATCACATCAGATTCTTCTTCTGTCATTTCAGCTGGAATAATTAACGCCGTATCACCATCGATATATTTCGACTTATAATCATAGAAGTCCTTTTTCGGAACGATTTCACCTACAACTGAACATTTCGGCTCATCATTACCTAGTACCCCAACTTCTACTTCACGACCTACAATATTTTCTTCTACAATAATTTTGCGATCAAATTGGAATGCCTCTACAAATGCATTCTCAAGTTCTTCACGATTTTTACACTTATTAATACCAACACTTGAACCAAGGTTTGCTGGTTTTACGAAACAAGGATATCCTAACTTATCTTCTACTTTAGAATAAGCTTCCTGGCGATCTTTTTCCCATGCACTGCGAATGAAAGACGCATATTTTGCTTGTTTTAAACCAGCCTCTGCAAAGATGTTTTTCATAACAACTTTATCCATACCAGCAGATGACGCTAGAACACCATTTCCTACATAAGGAATATTCATCAATTCTAATAATCCTTGAACCGTTCCATCTTCACCGTTTGGTCCATGTAGTAATGGGAAAATAACGTCAATAGCGTTTTCCTCAGAAGCTGCAGATGGAATAATCTCTGTACTTAATGATAACGGAGAAATCGCATTTTCTGCACTACTCATTTTTAAAGCTTCAACATCTGTTACTTCACCTTCAATACGCTCACCACGTACCCATTGACCTTGTTCTGTAATATAAATTGGATGAATCTCGAATTTATCTTGATTTAACGCTTTAATAGCAGCAAGAGCCGTCTGTAACGAAACTTGATGCTCAGCTGATTTTCCACCATATAATAAACCTAATTTAATTTTTGTCACTGAAATCACCCTAACCAATTGTTTTCATTTTTCTATTTTAGCACTTTTTATAAAAATAGGTAGTTCCTATTTGAAATAAAATGTAACTTCCACAAATAATTAAATGACACTACTTATTGGTTTTCTACACTTTTTCTATTCCACTACTATACAAAGGTGAATTTTAAAATGAAATGGTAATCCTATCTAGTTATGTACCTAAAATATGTAGAAATCCCCTTTTTTGTGTATGTCACCTATTTACTAAGAAGATTGTTTGGTTAGTGTATCTTTTTGCCTTTGCTCAACAAGGCGATCTAAAGAAATATATACAATACCTGCAACTACACATCCTACAGCTAAAATTGTAAATAGCAAGTGGCCAAGTAATCGATCTAATAAAAAGCCTCCCAAAAGTGGACCAAATGCGCTTCCTGTAATCCACTGCAAACTTGCAGCGCCCATATAAGTCCCTCTCAAATGCTCAGGGGCCAAGTTTGCTACAAATGTCATCTGTACAGGCGACATAATCATCTCACCTAACGTATATATAGCATAAACGAACAGTAGTGTTATTAAAATAACTGTAGCATTTGTATTAAACTCTCCAAACCACTTCGGTAACCACCCTATAAAAAACAATCCAATCCCGAACAAACATGCACCATATAACATCGTCTTCCCGACTGGTTTATCCATAGCCCATTTTGAAATTTGAAATTGGAATAAAACAACTAATAGTCCGTTTAACGCCATTAAATATGGATATGGATTATTCGCTCCAAAAATACGCTTCATTTCGTTATCAAAATGTAGTGGCAACATGCCTTCTGTTTGAGAAAACCCCATCGAAATGATAATACCTGCTAATAAGTAAATCATTAATGCCTTATCTCGCATGACAATTTTCCAAACTGCCCCAGATTCCTTTTCTTTATGTTCTTCCTTATCTGTCCTCTTTGGCATCGTCTCTTGAATAAGAAGTAATACAAGTAACGCATAAAATAGCATTGTAGAAGAGGCAATAATAAACACAAGATTCTTTGACAACACAACTACTGATGCTCCCATTATCGGACCAATCGCAGCACCTATATTGTGTCCCATTCGTAATAAACCATATGCCTCTGTTCTTTTTTCTGGTGCCGTTACATCTGCGACCATAGCTGATGCAGCTGGATGAAATAAAGAATTACTCAATCCTAAAAAAATAGATAAAATTGCATATGGAATAAATCCTTCTATAAATAGAAAACCGAGCATTAATAATGCATTACTTGCCATAGAAAATATCATAATCGGCTTTCTTCCATATATGTCAGCAATTCTCCCTCCTATAAGTGAACCAAAGCTTGCAGCAATTGGAGAAAGCGCCATAATAACCCCAACTTCCAACAACGAATCTACCTTATCTTTTAAATATAATGCAAAAAAAGGCATTAACATCATCATTGCAATTCCATTTAACGTCTCTCCAATAAATCGAATCCATACGTTACGGTCCATCTCCCTTAACTCACGCCACGTATTTTTCATCATTTCACTCCTTTAGTTAGCCAACAATTATCTTATAATAAGTTCAGAAAAATTTAAATTTTCAAATAAAAAAATCCATTCTAACAGAATTAGAATGGATTTTTTTCGCTTATAAATTCGCAACATCTTCTTCTTTTTTACTATTATTTAAAGCACTATGTTTTCGGCTATATAAGAAGTAAACCGCTATACCAATAACCATCCATATCCCAAAACTAATCCATGCTGTCCCCGATAATTGAAGCATTAAGTATAAACAGAAAATCACTGTTAACGCTGGTAAAAATGGTACAAGCGGAGCCTTAAATGCCCTTGGTAAGTCTGGATGGGTTCTTCTCATTACAATTACCGCAACAGCTACGAGTGCAAATGCTGACAATGTCCCCATGTTTACAAGATGTGCTAAAACATTTAAATCTATTAATCCTGAAATCAGTGCCGCAATAATTCCCGTTGTCCATGTATTTAAAAATGGCGTTTTAAATTTCGGATGAACTTTAGCAAGACGCTTCGGTAATAAACCATCTCGGCTCATCGCATAAGAAACACGAACTTGCCCATACATCATAACTAGCATTACTGTTGTAATCCCTGTAATTGCTCCTACTGAAATTACCCCCGCTAAGCCATCTTGTCCAATAAATTGCAGTGCAAAAGCAACTGGATCTGATATATTTAGCTGGCCGTATGGAACAATTCCTGTCAAAATAAGCGAAACAACGATATAAAGAACTGTACAAATTAATAACGATGCAATAATACCAATTGGTAAATCACGTTGCGGACGTTTCACTTCTTCTGCCGCTGTTGAAACTGCATCAAATCCTATAAATGCAAAGAATACTGTGGCCGCTCCAGCCATTACACCATCTAAACCAAATGGCATAAAAGGCGTCCAGTTTTCAGGTTTCACATAATTAAAACCAGCAAAAATAAAAATAAGAACAACTGCTATTTTAATAAATACCATAATGTTATTTACTCGTGCACTTTCACGAACACCTCTAGATAAAAGAACTGTCATCACTAAAATAATTAGAACTGCAGGTAGATCAATTATTCCACCCTTTCCTGTACCAGGAGCCGAGGAGAGAATAGTCGGAATGTGGATTCCAAACCCCTTTAATAAAGATTGAAAATATGCAGACCAACCGTTTGCTACAGCAGATGTAGCAAGTAAATATTCAAGCATTAAGTCCCAGCCAATTAAAAATGCGAATACTTCCCCCATCGTCGCGTATGTATACGTATACACACTGCCCGAGACAGGAACTGAAGAAGCAAATTCAGCATAACAAAATGCAGCAAAGGCACAAGCTAGCGCGGCAATCGCAAATGATAATATAATAGCTGGCCCAGAATGTTTCGCTGCCACAACACCCGTTAGAACAAAAATACCAGTTCCAACAATTGCTCCGATTCCAAGCATAGTTAGATCTAGCGCGCCCAATGTTCTCGCTAACGTTTTTTGCTTACTTTCTTGCATTAACTTTGCAATTGGCTTCTTTTGAAAAATTTGCTTCATCTTTCACTCCTCCAAGTTTTAAATTTTCTGAAAATTTTTAATTCGCTTTTTTATTTTACTCATTACGCTTTTCCTAGTCAATACTTTTGTCGAAACAAGTAGAAATTCTTCTGAATATGCACTATCCTTATCATTCTTTCTATATATCTTTCGACAACTCTTTTTGGTATTATTATACATGTCGATTCCACAAAAAAGGCATGCTCCCTTATTGAGAGCATGCCTTTTTTTACTTATTTCACAGTATATGAACCTTGTTCAATCCAGCTATACATATACTTTTCATCTTCTGTTTCATGTGCTTGTTTTACAATACGAAGCGGACGGAATGTGTCTATCATAACAGCTAATTCAAGTGTCTCTTTCTTCCCTATACTTGCCTCTGTTTTCCCCGGATGCGGCCCATGGGGAATCCCGCTCGGATGAAGTGTAATAGAACCTTCTTCCACACCTTTGCGACTCATAAAGTTTCCTTCTACATAGTAAAGAACTTCATCACTATTAACATTACTATGATAATATGGTGCCGGAATTGACTCTGGATGATAATCGTATAAACGTGGTACGAAAGAGCAAATAACAAAATTATGCCCTTCAAATGTTTGATGTACTGGCGGTGGCTGATGAATGCGCCCTGTAATTGGTTCAAAATCCTCTACATTAAATACCCACGGATATAAATAGCCATCCCATCCAACAACATCTAACGGGTGGTGTCCTAAAACATGTTTATGCATATAGCCTCTTGATTTTGTCATTACGACAAACTCGCCTTTTTCATCATAGGTCTCTAATTTTTCTGGACCACGAAGATCTCTTTCACAAAACGGACTATGCTCTAACAATTGTCCGTATTCATTTCGATAACGACGCGGCGTTGTAATTTGGCTATTCGCCTCTACAACAAGAAACTTAGTCTCTCCTTCATCTGGAATAACACGATAAATCGTTCCAATTGGGATCGTTACATAGTCGCCTTTTCTATAGTGAATCGTTCCAAACATTGTTTCAATTTTCCCTGTTCCATAATGAACAAATAACATTTCGTCGCCATCACCATTACGATAGAAATAATCCATTTTTTCTGTTGGGCTCACTACTCCAATTAACAAATCTTCATTTCCAAGTATGAAATTTCGTCCACTTATTGCATCACCACTTTTTTTATTTTCTTTCGTTCGGAAGTGGCGATGAGAAAGAGCAACATCCTCTTCATACTGCAACTGACAAGAATGCGATAATGCAGAATGACCTACTTCTGTTGGCATATAGTGATGATACAAAATAGACTGCGTACCAGAAAATCCTTTCGTTCCCATTACCTGTTCACGATAAAGCGATCCATCTTTTTTACGAAATTGTACATGTCGTTTATGAGGTAGTTCTCCCATGTGACGATAAAACATGCCCATCACCCGCTTCCTTTTCTTTTTTGATCGTATTACGTAGTGTACCTAAACCAGTAATCGACAGCTCTACAACATCTCCATCTTGTAGCCACTCTTCTGTACCAAGTTCTAAAATACAGCCTGTTCCTACTGTCCCAGAACCAATCACATCTCCTGGATATAACGTCACGTCCTCTGAAGCACGTTCAATCATTTCAGCAAATGTATAGTAAATATCTTGGAAGTTTCCCTTTGATAATAGTTTTCCATTTACATGAGCAGTCATTTCTAAATCATATCGATCACCATTACGATAAACATCTAATTCCTCTTTCGTAACAAGATGTGCTCCTAACGAAGTTGCAAAGTCCTTTCCTTTCGCAGGACCGAGACCTACTTTCATTTCTGTTGCTTGTAAGTCTCTCGCACTCCAGTCGTTCATAATACAATAACCAAAAATATATTCCTCTGCTTGCTCACGAGAAATATTTCGCCCTTCTCTTCCTATTACGCAAGCAATCTCCAACTCGTAATCAAGCTTTTTAGACTTTTTCGGACCAATTACAAAATCACCGGAACCAATTACAGCACGATGATTAGTAAAATAAAAAACCGGAATATCATACCATTCAGGCACAACATCTAGTCCTCTTCGTCCACGAGCTGTTTTTACATGTTGTTCAAATGCGTAAAAATCTCGAATACTACTCGGATTAGGAAGAGCAGCTGTCAATTGTACTTCTTCTAAAGCATATATACCCTTATTTGGATTCTTAATATTCCGCACTACTTCTACATACTCATCCGTTTTCTCTAAAAAAGCCATTATAGAAGAAGGGATTTTCCCTTCACTAGCAAGATTCATATCTATTACTTTGTCACCTTCAAGCCATCCAGCCCGTATTTCTTTTGAAGGAAGACGAAATGTAACAAATTTCATCCTGATTCCTCCTTATAAAAATGAAATTTCCACCAGCAAAGGGACTTTTGCTGGTGGATATAAATCTTATAAGT
Source organism: Bacillus sp. MT94 (assembly GCF_058792475.1). Classification (NCBI taxonomy): domain Bacteria; kingdom Bacillati; phylum Bacillota; class Bacilli; order Caryophanales; family Bacillaceae; genus Bacillus; species Bacillus sp. MT94. Next base: position 18,532 of record NZ_JBXAEZ010000011.1, read on the forward strand.
TTCCGCGACGCTCTTGTTCTCTTTCAATTGATTCGAATAACGCTTTAAAGTTTCCTTCACCAAATCCACGAGAACCTTTACGTTGAATGATTTCAATAAATAAAGTCGGGCGATCTACAATTGGTTTCGTAAAGATTTGTAGTAAGTAACCTTCATCATCACGATCTACTAAGATCTTTAATTCTTTTAATTTATCAATTTCTTCATCGATTTTTCCAACTCGTGCAGTTAACTCATCATAATAAGTATCAGGTGTATCTAAAAACTCCACCCCATTTGCACGAAGCGCTTCAACCGTTTTAACAATATCACTTGTTAATAAAGCAAGATGCTGTACACCAGCTCCATTATAGAATTCTAGATACTCTTGAATTTGTGACTTTCTCTTTCCGTCTGCTGGTTCGTTAATAGGAAACTTAATACGGCTTCCATTTGTCATAACTTTCGACATTAAAGCCGAATACTCTGTACTAATATCATCATCATCAAAATGAATCATTTGTTTAAAGCCCATGACATTCTCGTAATAACTAACCCACTCTTCCATTTTTTCAACATTACCAACTACATGATCGACAGCAATTAAGCCAGACTCTTCAAATGGAATATTAAACTCTACCTTTTGGAATCCTGGCATAAATGCCCCTTTATAATTTTTACGCTCTACAAGCGTATGAATTGTATCACCATACGTACCAATAACTGCTTTTTTCAATGTACCGTCCTCATCTGTTAATTCCTCTGGTGGAGCAATTGCGACGGCACCACGTTTCACTGCTTCTGAGTATGCTTTATCAACATCATCAACAAGTAGTGCCACATCCTTCACGCCATCACCATGAGTCTTTACAAACTCTGCAATACGATTTTCACTACTTAAAGCTCCAGACACAACAAAACGCATATTTTTTTGCACAAGAACATAAGATACCTTTTCACGGTTTCCAGTTTCTAATCCAGAGTAAGCCACAATTTTGAATCCGAATGCTCTCGCAAGATAATAACTCGATTGCTTTGCATTCCCTACGTAAAATTCTAAATGATCTACATCACGTACTGGAAAAAAGTCCTCCATTTGTGCAGCTAGCGTATCCATAGATTTTTGTTTCATAATATCTTCATCCCCCTGTAAATAGATTAAATGGTCCATACTTAAAACCAACCGAAAACGCTTCCAACATAAATAAATAGAAATTAGTTAGCAAGCTAACAAATTCTGACCTTTAAAATTTTCTATCTTTTCTGTCAAATTCCTCTTTTTTTCTTACATATAAAATTCGACTTTTTTCTCTTTGAAATAAAGTGAAACTTTAATCAGCCCTCACCAATCAGGCTTTTACTCAGTGGATTTTTGATTACTCGTTGAATCAAGTTGCAACCGCAGCGTCTAATTAGCCATGGATGCTAAATAATGAGGTAACTTTAATACTTGAAGGTATATAAGAAGAAAATAAAAAAGACTCCAACATATTAACTACTTACTAATACGTTAGAGTCTTTATTTTTTTTGAATGGTTGTATTTACATATATCATACTAATACACTTGCAAGGAATAGAATAAATGATGTTAATATTACCGCTCCACCTAAGGATCCTAATAAATCTGTTTTTGTTACTTGAAACACTTGTTCACTGTTCATATCCCTCATTCTCCTTCCATTTTTGTTTGATTTAAAACTTCTATTATACTAATACACTTGATAGAAATACGATTAATGCTGTTAATACTACTGCTCCACTTGCTGATCCTACGAAGTCACCTTTTGTTACTTGTAATACTTGCTCTTTCATATCTTTCATTCTCCCTTCTT
>NZ_JBXAEZ010000011.1:20440-86461 GCF_058792475.1 Bacillus sp. MT94
TCTTTTTCTTTTGTTACAAAACTTCTATTATACTAATACGCTTGATAGAAATACGATTAATGCTGTTAATACTACCGCCCCACTTGCTGATCCTACGAAGTCACCTTTTGTTACTTGTAATACTTGCTCTTTCATATCATTTATCCTCCCTTTTCATAAGTTATCTATATGTAATTTCTAAGAAATGTTTATTTCATAGTTTTTATGTTAACGTTACATTAAATTTGATAACGTAACGTTTGTAACATTAATGTAACATAACTATTGTTACGTTGCAATATAATAACGTGAAATTTATTACACTTTTTTTACGTTTTTTTATAACACTCCCCAAAAACCCTTATTTAATGCACTTTTCACTAAGCTCACACTTGTAACATTTTTGTAATATTAAAGTCATAAAGTGAAATGTAGTCATCCTTCTCTCTATTTTTGTTACAAACAGTTTATTTAGTGACACTAAACCTATCTAATCTTTACTTACTTTTAATATGAGATAAAATACCGTCTTTCCAAGATAAGTTTATATGTTTCCTCTATATAACTATGTATAATAAAAACAAAGAGGTGGTCATTTTGAAATTAATCGCATTAGATATGGATGGTACACTACTATCATCTAATCTTGAAATCTCCAAAGAAAACCTACAAGCAATCCAAACTGCACAAGAAGCTGGTCATATTGTAATGATTTGTTCTGGTCGTGCGAAAGAGGATGCTTTAAAGCTATTGGAAGAATATAAATTATCTCTTCCAGTCGGAGCAAGCAATGGGGCTATTGTTTATGTGGATGGAAAAGTAATTAACTCTCGTTGTATACAAAACGACAAAGTGTACAAACTTGCAAAATTACTAGAATCTGAAGGTTTCCCATATAAGCTATATACGAATAAAGGAGTTTATTCTCCATATACATGGCAAGATCAAGTGATGCAAGCGTTCGAAGAAAATAAGCATGCGCTCGATGTTACATTAGAGGAGCTTGAACGAATTACAGAAAAGCAAAAGAAATCAAACCTAATTACTGATTTCAAAAAAATAGAAGATGTTGTAAATAACCAAGAACTAGAAATATCTAAATTCTTCATTTCAACATTTAATGCAGCGCATCGCGCACAGCTATTAAGCGTGTTACAAGAAGACGCTGATATTATGGTTACAGCATCAGCTCCTACTAACTTAGAAATTATGGATAAGAATGGACATAAAGGAAACGGGCTACAGCAGATGGCAGCTCATTTTAATATCCCTATTGAAGATACAGTTGCTATTGGTGATAATTTTAATGATGTACCAATGCTAGAAGTAGCAGGCTTATCTGTTGCAATGGGCAACGCTGAAGAAGATGTAAAAAAACTATGTGATGTTGTAACACTAACAAACAATGAACATGGTGTTGCTCACGCAATCGAGCAATTTGTATTGAAACAAACTTCATCTAGTAAATAAAAAAGGACTCTTTCAATTTGAAAGAGTCCTTTTTTTATACATGATGACAAGAAACAAAATGATTATCACCAACATTACGAAATTCTGGTATTGTTTTTTTACAAACATCTGTTGCAAACGGGCAACGTGTATGAAAACGACAACCCGAAGGTGGACTTGCTGGACTTGGAATATCCCCTTCTAGTATAATTCGCTCTCGCTTCACTGTTGGATCTGGTATTGGAACAGCTGATAACAATGCTTTTGTATACGGATGTAGCGGATTGGTAAATAACTCATCACGCGGCGCCGTCTCCACAATTGTACCTAAATACATAATTCCGATTTTCGTACATAAATGTTCTACTACACTCAAATCATGTGAAATGAATAAATAAGATAATCCCTTTTTCTCCTGTAACTCACTAAATAAATTAATAATTTGTGCTTGGATAGATACATCTAGTGCCGCCACAGGTTCATCAGCTACAATGAATTCTGGATTTAATACCATAGCCCTTGCTATTACGATACGCTGACGTTGTCCACCAGAAAACTCATGGGGATACCGGTCAATATGATAAGGAGCTAAGCCACATAACTCCAATACTTCAATTACCTTTTCACGAACATTTTCTTTCGTCGCTAATCCGTGGGCCAACATCGGCTCTCCAAGCGCTTCACCAATTCTCATTCTCGGATTTAATGAGCTAAATGGATCTTGGAAAACGAGCTGCATATTAGGGCGATGTTTTCTCAATTCATCCTTGGATAAAGAATGAACATCTTTCCCTTTAAACTTCACTTCCCCCTCCGTTTTTTGAACGAGACGTAAAATTGTTTTTCCTATCGTTGTTTTTCCGCTCCCTGATTCGCCAACGAGACCAAACACTTCACCTTTATTAATAGTAAAACTTACTCCATCAACTGCTTTTACATGCCCGATCGTTCTACTAAATATGCCACCTTTAATTGGAAAATATGTCTTTAGGTTTTTCACCTCTAATAATGGTTCACTCATTGTTCCGCACGCTCCTCATATAACCAGCAAGCTACTTTATGATTTTCATCATTTACATTTAGATTTGGGGCTTCTTTTTCACATATTTCCATACAATGCTCACAACGCCCACTAAAGTAGCAAAACTCACCTAAACCAACTAAATTCGGAACTTGCCCTGGAATAGAATATAGTTTATCTATTCGTTTTCCCATTACTGGTTTTGATTTCAACAATCCTTTCGTATAAGGGTGTTTTGGATTTTGGAATATCTCTAGTACTGGAGCTTCTTCAATAACTTTCCCGCCATACATAACGACAACGTAATCAGCCATTTCTGCTACGACACCTAAATCATGTGTAATTAATAAGATTGACGTTTTAAATTCTTCTTTCACTTGTCTTAGTAAATCCAATATTTGAGCTTGAATCGTAACATCAAGAGCTGTTGTTGGTTCATCTGCAATTAATAACTTAGGATTACAACTAAGCGCAACAGCAATCATAATACGTTGTAACATCCCGCCGCTCAGTTCATGCGGATAAGAATGAACAATTTCATTAGCACGGGCTATGCCAACTTTACGAATTAACTCAATTGCTTTCTTATACGCTTCATTTTTACTAAGTAATTCATGCTCCCTTAGCGTTTCTACAATTTGCTCACCTACAGTGAAGACCGGATTTAGCGATGTCATCGGTTCTTGGAAAATCATCGCAATATCATTGCCTCGTAAACTACGAAGTTCTTTCTCTTTCATTCCTAAAAGACTTTTTCCTTCATATAAAATGTCTCCACCTACTACACTGCCAGATTCAGCAATAAGCCCCATAATAGATAAAGCCGTTACACTCTTCCCGCAACCTGATTCTCCTACTACACAAACCGTTTCACCTTCTCGAACAGCAAAGCTAACATGGTTTACAGCCTTCACTGTCCCTTCCTCCGTTTGAAAGTGTGTTTGTAAGTCTTTTAGCTCTACTACCGCTCTACTCATACCTTCTCACCTACCGTCTCATCTTTGGATCTAACGCATCACGAAGTGCATCACCAAGTAAATTAATTGATACAACTGTTATAAAGATTGCAAAACCAGGCGGAATCCATAACCACGGACGCTTTTGGAAATCAATTAATGAGTTAGCTGCGCTAATCATGTTCCCCCATGATGGCGTAGGTGGGACGACGCCGAGACCTAAGTAACTTAGTGCGGATTCACTTAAAATAGATCCAGCCACACCTAGAGTTGCTACAACAATAAGTAACGGAAAGACGTTAGGAATTAGATGATGAATGATTTTCCGAGAATCTTTTAATCCTAATACATCTGCCGCTTGCATAAAGGCTTGCTCCCGCAATGTTAAAATTTGTCCCCTCACAAGACGGGCAAGTCCTGGCCATCCTACTAAACTTAAAATAATCATTACAACATATAAACGGTACTCCGATGGTAATTTCCATTCTGATAAAATTGCTCCCATTATAATAAGTAGTGGTAATCCTGGAATGGACATTAACACATCTGCAACACGCATAATTAAATGATCTACAACTCCTCGATAAAAACCAGCAATTGCTCCTAATAGAGCTCCTAGTATAACGGATAGTAGCATCGACGCTAAACCGATTGTTAATGAAATACGCCCTGCTTGCATAAGTCTAGTTAAAATATCCCGTCCCAACTGGTCTGTCCCAAGCCAATGTGACAGGCTGGGTGGTTTATTAATTTGTGTTACTTGTACTTTCCCATCAGCATACGGTGAAAAGATTGGACCGATAAAACTAAATAAAAACATAAATATTAAAACGTATAAGCCACACAGTGCCATCTTATTTTTCTTGATTTTTTTATACGCTTGGCGCCATGGTGATGATTCATTTCTCTTTTTCCGTTCTTTCTTTTTCTCTATTATAGGTGTAATAGTCTCCATATCTTTCCCCCCTTACTTCAATCGAATTCTTGGATCAACAAACGCATAGACAATATCAGCTAAGAAATTAGCCATAATTGTTAAACAAGAAAGAAACATTGTAAAGGCCATTAATACCGTATAATCACGAAAGTTTAATGCTTCTAATTGAATACTCCCAATCCCTGGCCAATTAAAAATCTGTTCAATAATAATGGCTCCTGAAAATAAACCCGGTAATTCAAAAGCGAGTAATGTAATTGCTGGCAAAATTGCATTTTTCAATGCATGTTTATAAATAACGGTTCTTTCTTTTAAACCTTTTGCACGAGCAGTACGAATATAATCTTGCCTAATAACATCCAACATGCCCGTTCTAAAATAGCGTGTTAACGATCCTACACCAAGAAGCGTTAAAATAAATACAGGTAGAATCATATGACGTAATACTTCTAATATGTATGCTATCCCTGTTGAGTTACTCCCAATATCAATCATGCCACCAATAGGTAATAACTTTAAATCAACTGCTAATAATTTAATTAAAAATAGTCCGATAAAGAATGATGGAAATGACATTGCTGCAAAGACACCGATTGTTACCAATCTATCAAACCAAGAATGCTGCTTTGTTGCAGAAATAACCCCAATAATAAGAGCAATAATCCAAGTGAAAAATAAAGCTGCAGCAGCAACAATAAATGTATTCCAAATGAATTTATTAAGTAATGAAGTTACCGGTTCTTGGTACTGTAAAGAAAATCCAAAATCACCATGCAAAGCATTCACTAGCCAATGAAAATACCTTTCAATAATCGGTTTATTTAAACCGTACAACTCTCTTAATTCTTGAGCTCTCTCTGGTGTTAATTTTGGATTTGAATCGATATAATCACCCGGTAAGAGTGCAAATAAGAAAAAGATAATAATAGACGTACCAAACAATGTAGGAATCATTTGTAGAAACCTACGAATGATATATGTTTTCACCTTTTGTCTCCCCAATCCTATTTACTTAAAAATAGAAGAACATTTTTTCAAAACAGCTACCATTCCATTGCTGTGTGAAAAAACGTCTTCTATTATTTAGGTCAACCCTTATTGTTCAATAGATAACACTGGTAAGTTGGAACTGATGCTATCGTACTTTTCTGGATCAATTCCTTTTATACGTGCATTATGAGCATAAAGTAGTTTACGATAGTTTAATAAAATAACTGGTGGATCATCACTTAACTCTTTATACAGCTCTTTATAAATCGCTTTACGTTTTTCAATATCTGTCGTTCCTATACCTTTTACAATCAAATCATCTACTTTCGGATTATTATAACCCGTATCACTTTTTGGATTAGTTGATAAGTACTCACTTACAACTTCACTTGGATCACTAATTCCTGGTGTTGAAACTGCCGCTAAATCGTAGTCACCTTTTCCTACTTTTGAAAGCATCGTATTAAAGTCCATCAACTCTGGATTTAATTCAACACCAATTTCTTTGTAACTTTCTTTTGCAATTGGAATAAAGATATCATTTGTTTTACCTGTATTTGATGCGTAGTATGTTAATTTTAATTTTTGACCATCTTTTTCACGAACCCCGTCAGAACCTACTTTCCAACCAGCCTCATCCAATAATTTTTTAGCCTTTTCTACGTCGTGCGGATATTTATTAATACCTTCTTCTGTATATGCCCATGAAACTGGAGCAATTGGTACGTTAGCGACAGAGCCATAGCCTTGTAAAGCTGTATCCACATACTTCTTACGGTCTAATCCATAAGTAAGTGCTTGGCGTACCTTTTTATCTTTCAAATACGACTTCTTATTATTTACATAGATATAAGCAATATCACTTGATGATTCAAGATTAATATTTGCAAACTCCAATCCTTTTAATTGGTCTATATTTTCAGGGTTCGCTCTAAATCCACTATAGTCCAGTTCACCTGTTTGGAATAATTGGAATCCAGTATCACCTGATGTGATTTTGTAAATAAAGTTTTTAATTTTTGGTTTACCTGCATAATAATTTTCGTTAGCAACAAAGCGGACTTCTTGACCTGGAACATATTTTTCAAATTTATATGGACCCGCTGCAATTGGTTGCCCATATAATGCTTTTAAATAGTCTAAACTTGTATTTTGTTTATAATCTTTTCCATAATAAGCTTTTGATAGCACTGGGCCACCTAAATTCGTTAGCGCCTGTGAATTAACTTTTTCAGTTGTAATTTTAATTGTCTGTGGATCAACAACTTGGATTCCTTCAATAGAAGTTGCTTTTCCTTCTTTATATTCTTTCCCACCTTTAACAGCATACTGAGCAATATCCAATCCACCTTCATACGCTTTATCATGAAGTAGTGTTAATGTAAATGCTACATCATCCGCTGTTAGAGGCGACCCATCACTAAATTTTAAATTTTTACGTAAATGGAATGTATATGTTAACTGGTCAGCAGAAATATCCCATTTTTCTGCAAGATCCGGAACAGGTTTACTTTGTTTGTCTGTTGTTACTAATGAAGCAAAAATAACCGACGTTACATTTCCATCCCAACCATTATCTTGGAAATACGGAAGGAAAACTCCCCCTGGCTTAGAAATGGCTGTAATGAAAGTATCTTTTCGTTGATTTGCTTTCTCTGGACTTTTCTTTTTATCTGTAGCTGGAATTGATTCAATCTTAGAATCTTTTAAATCCTGCTTTTTTACTGGTTCTGTAGAAGCCGTATCCTCCTGTCCCCCACAAGCAGATAACACAAGCGAACTACTAAGTAATACTGAAAATACACCAGCCCATTTTTTTGTCTTTTTCTTCATTGTCCCCACCCTAACTGTTTAATAGTTATACCCTTTGAACTTATTAGCTTATGTATGCCTCCCACAGCACATTTATAGCCAATCGGAAAAGTCGGTTTTAATCAGAAAAAAATAGATGTTTTTGAGGGGTAACAATCTTATTCCGACCTTTCCGGTAGACTTTATGGTTATTAGCTTATATCGTTCATTATATTTTGTCAATTCTTTCTAAATAAATATTTTGAGAATTTTCCCAAAATTATCACTCTATCCTTATACTTTAAGAAAACTCAGCTATAATTCGTATTAAAAACTTAAAAATCTACTTCTATTTCTTCAGCATGCAACATAGAATACTAATAACCAATTACCAAAAAGGGGGCGAAAATATGGACAACCTATTCCAATACGTCCTGCACTACGTATTATTAACAATTATGATAGTCGGGGCGCTATTACTATTCCCGTTCTTCCCAAAGTTCGTCCTCTTTTTAGCTTTTTTTATCATGCTCGGGATCGCTATTATAATTTCAACAAGAGAAGATGCCACGCAGAAAGAGAGCAGAGTTCAGCGCGTAAAGCTGTAACTTTGCTCTCTTTTCGTTTTCAATCACTAGTCTCTGTTACACATATTTATCCCGCTATTTGCCGGGCAGTACCCCCCCACTGATTAAAGTTTCACTTTATCTCTCGGGAAATAATTAGCCTTTGTTTTTGTGATTACTCCTATTGAAAAGCCACTAATGGCATTTATTTTTCACCTTATCATTTCATACGCTTCACAAGCTATGCAAATTGAGAAACACGGATTTATCTAAGTTACTGTTTCACGTGAAACACATCGCTTCATTTAATCTTTAAAGCAAAATATCATTATGAAAAAGCCACTTCCTCCAGCAAAACTGAAAGGAAGTGGCTTTCTACTCTTTACTCCACAATATTCTCTAACTCACTATATAACTTCGCTCGTAACAACTCTTTCATCGTTTTTTCCTCATATAATTTTTCAAGTCTTTCAACATCAGCTACATGTTCCATTTCACATTCTATTGCATATATATCTTCTTCTACATGCATTAACTCATTTTCAATCTCTTCAAGATTCCTAGCTTTTTTCTCTTTTACTGGAACCATTTCAACACTCTTTCTCCCTTGGCGTTTTTGCTTTATTACTTGCTTCTCAAGCTTTTCTTCCCATTTTTGACGAGCCCATGCATAGTTTCCTGCAAACTCAAATAATTTACATTCATCAATCCAGTACGTCTTTTCAAATAACTTATTTAAAAAATAACGATCATGTGAAACAGCTAGGATTGTTCCATTATATTGCTCAAGGGCTTCCTCTAAAACTTCCCTTGATTCAATATCAAGATGGTTTGTCGGCTCATCTAAAATTAGAAAATTGATGTCTTGATACATAAGTTGCGCAAGTCTTAACCTCATTTTTTCTCCACCGCTCAGTTGCGTTACTTTCTTAAATACTGCTGGACCATAAAATAAAAACTTAGCCAATATATGCCTTGCTTCTCCTTCAGTTACAGCTACATACTCTCTAAACGCTTCTAATACATTACTCTTCACATTTCCATACGTATGCTGTGATAAATAACCAATTTTGACACTACTACCAATTCGAATTTCACCAACGTCTGGATTTATTTCTTCTAATAGTAGTTTTAATAATGTAGTCTTTCCTGTACCATTACGACCAACGATAGCCGCACGCTCTTGAAAACGAACATGTAAATTCGCTTGTTCAAATAAAGGTCGGCCAGCAAAACCTTTACTCACTTCTTTCATTACAACAACATCTTTCCCGCTTCTCTCTTGCCCTTCAAACTGAAGACCCATCTGTTTTCGTTCTAAAATTGGCCTCTTTAATTTCTCTATACGTTCTAACGCACGTTCCATATTTCTCGCTCTTTTATGCAATCCTTCATTCGGAGGGTTCGCTTGATTTGCCCATTCACGTAGACGCTTAATTGCTTCTTTCATTTTCTTTATTTTCTTTTGTTGCTCCTGATAAGCTTGAAACTCTTGAAGTAATCTTTCTTCCTTCTCCTCAACGAACTGAGAATAATTCGTATGGTACACGTGAATCTCTCCATCTTCCAAATCAAAAATTTTCGTTACAACTTCATCAAGGAAATAGCGATCATGTGAAATAACCATAACTGTTCCAGTGTATTCTTTTAAAAATTGCTCTAACCATTCAACTGCAAATAAATCTAAATGATTTGTTGGTTCATCTAATAGAAGTAAATCTGGTTTCTGCAATAGCATATATGCAAGGCTTACTTTCGTCTGTTCTCCTCCACTTAATTCCGTAAATACTCTTGAAAATAAGTCTGTCACTTGTAAGCCATTTGCTACCTTCATTATATTTGCCTCGATTTCATAACCACCGAGAAACGCAAATTTTTCTTGAATGACTCCGTACCTCTCCATTAGCTTTTCCAAAGCAGATTGTTCCTGTTCCACCGCCATATTTTTTTCTAAAGCATGCATTTCTTTTTCTAATTCCTTTTCTACTTTAAAAGCAGAACTCAATACATCATATACAGTCATAGCCTCATCAAACTTCGGAATTTGTGCGACATGACCAATACGTGTACCTTTCTTCATATGAATGGCTCCTGCATCCAAACTCTCCATTCCCGTTAGAAGCCCAAAGATTGTTGTCTTCCCACTACCGTTACGACCAACTAATCCAACACGTTCACCATTCTTTATTTCAAGCGATATATTTTCAAATATAGTGTTTCCACCAAAAGATTTCGTTACATTATTTACACTACAAATAGTCATTTTCCGTACTCCTTTCAATATAAAAAACCATGAGAAAGAAACATTCCCCATGGTTTTCGGCATAGAAAAAGGAAGCCAAATAGCTCCCTTTTCACACGTTTATTAAAAATGGGTGAAGAGATTTCTATCGTTCAATAGTCACTATGCAATTGTTAAAAAAGAGCATACGTATCCCGTTAACAACTACATCATGAAAAATCGCACGACAAAAATAGATAAAATCTAAAAATTTGGCACGTGCAGCTAAAGAACGTTTCATCTCATTCACCCCTTTCGTACGGAATTTAATACTTACTTCTTTATTATACTTTCCAATTTCATGTTTGAATAGTCATTTTTCTGAAAATAATGAAGATAGACTAAACATTTCAATAAGTGACATCAAATCTTACAAAACTGTTATGTTCACGTAATGGAAAGCGATAGTACGAAAAGATGCCTCCCTATACAATAAAGATGTAAACAAGAGAGACAAACAAAAGGAGGAAACAAACATGATGAAAGAAATCGTAAAAGCAATCTTTGAGGTATTAGTGAACGGACAAGCAGTTGTAAAAGAACTAAATGAACTATAAAAAGGAGTGAAGAAATATGATAAACATGGTGAAAATGATTTTACACGCTTTAGTCGATGCAAAAGCAGTTAGCCAAGAATTAAACCAACAATAAAAAGGGGTATATGAATATGAAGAAAGCCATTATTATAATTGCAAGCACAGCAATTACTTTATACACAATAAAAAATAGAAAAAAGAGAAATAATGAAAATGTTCTATATTATCCATACACACTATTAGAGAAAAAATAAAAGACAAGGTACCCTATCGTAATGAGGATATCTTGTCTTTTATTTTTTCTCTATTGCCTTTAGAGGATTTCCTTCTCCTTTTCCCGAATGTATTAAGCGGGATTTTTACACATATTTTAAAGGGGCATATATATAAATGGATACACAACAACTATATTTTTTAAACGATATCGGTAAACAAAAACCAGAAAGTATTCGGAATAGAAGCGCTGCATGTCCATTTTGCGATAAAGAACATTTAACGGATATTTTAACAACTGATGGTTCTATTATTTGGTTAAAAAATAAATTTCCTACATTACAAGATACATTTCAAACAGTGTTAATTGAAACCGATAATTGCGAAGATCATATCGCAACATATACAGAAGAACATATGCGGAAATTAATGCAATTTTCTATTCAACATTGGTTACACTTACAGAAGAAAGAAGAGTTCGCGTCTGTGATTTTATACAAAAATCACGGTCCATTTTCAGGTGGAAGTTTGCATCATGCACACATGCAAATTATCGGAATGAAACATGTAGATTATCTTGAAAATATTGAAGAAGAAAATTTCCAAGGGGTAATTGTTCAAAAAAACGAACGCATTGAGCTTAACATTTCAGAGCGTCCCATTATTGGCTTCACTGAATTCAATATAATCATTGATAATATTTCATATATAGATGATATGGCAAATTACATTCAGCAAACTGTACGTTACATACTGACAGATTTCCATAAAGGATGCAGTAGTTATAACTTATTCTTCTATTACTTAAATGGAAAAATTATTTGTAAAGTTGTTCCTAGGTTTGTCGTTTCACCGCTGTATGTAGGATATAAAATACCTCAAGTTTCTACAAAACTAGAAGACGTAAAAATACAACTAGCGGAGTATTTCACAAAATGACACGATTATCAAAAAAATAGAGTAGGTTAAAACCTACTCTTTTATTACACCTTTATTTCGATAGTACACATCTTCTAATCCGATGTTATACTTCATGTTATTATCCGTCCACTCTGGCCCTAAATTCCCTGGCCATCCAGATGTATTCGCTATATATTTCAGTAATGCAAAATCAGTCAAACCTTTTTGCACCCCGCGCTTATATCCTTTCAGTAAATGCGGCATTGCAATTTGTGCATTTGTACGTGGATCTTTTAGCTCATCATCAGTTAAATTTTCTGGTGCAAGCCCGCCGCCGCGGTGCAGTTGAAACAATCCGAATGAAGTTCCATTATCTCCAACACTCCTTGGATTTAATCGACTTTCATGCTCAGCAATTGCAAGAGGTATCCATTCCGGAAGATTTACTTTCTTCGCTTCCTCTATAATGATTTGTTTCACCTGTTTTGCTTCTTCTGAATCAACATAGCTTGTTCCATTCACTAGCTTATCCATTCCTTCAGACTTTCCTTGGAAATATAAATATACTCCAAGAACAACTAAAAATCCTACAAAGAATTTCTTCACTACCTCTACCTCTTTCTCCGCTGAAATTTTTCCCCTTTCAGCCTTCCCTTTACAATTACCTACATTCTATTACTCTTTTATCATAGCAAATAACTATACATATTATCATCATGCTTTAGACCGATTTTGTGAAAAAACAGCTGGTAAATACGTGCAAAAATGTAACTTTCATAGACTATAACGCATTTATTGTATATAATTGTAAATTGAATTCTAAATATAAACTAGGAGAATAATAATATGAAAAAATGGCTGTTACTCTTATTTAGTTTACTACTATTAATTCCTGTCCCTATTTCCGCACAAAAAACTGAACAACCAAAAACCCTTATTTTATATAGTTCAAACGATGATCAAATTACAAGCGATATCCAAATACTTAATACACAAGTAGGGCATTTCACTAATAATATAACAATTAAAAACATAAAACAGTTAGCTGAAATAACTGATAAATCTTCGTATACACATGTTATTTACATGGGTGAAAAACAAGAAGAACTTTCTACTGAAGCAAAGGAATTTCTAGAAGGCTTCCCAGGACCATTACTAGTTTTAGGTCAAAATATAGAACAGTTATCTACTCGTTTTTCATTTATCACACTTAAAAATGAAGATATAAACTCTGATACAATTGAATATCCAACACGTAAACTAAAGAATATATTAGAAGAAGAAAGATCAATTAAACAACTTGATACAAACGGAACAATTCTCGCACATGCTTTAAGAGGAAATAATACTTATCCATTAATTGTACAGCAAAATAATTCTTATTATGTAGCTACTTCTAACCTCTTTGATTGGATATCTTATTATATTGGCGAAAGCCTATTTTCTTATTTTCAGCAAAAACCCGAAACCAATAAAAAATTAGCTTATTTACGTCTTGAGGATGTTCACCCAGCAGCAGATATAAATCAATTGAAAGAAATTGCTGAATTACTAAAAGAGAAGAAGATCCCTTACATGATCACTGTTATTCCTGTATATACAGATCCAGATACAGGTAAAACACTACATTTAAAAGATAAACCCGAACTAGTCGATCTTTTACGCTCTATGCAAGATGATGGCGCAGCGATTATTATGCATGGTTACACTCACCAATTTTATGATAGTGAAACTGGGGAAGGTTTTGAATTTTGGGACGTAAAGACGGATCAACCAATTCGCCAATCGAAACATGAAAAACCGAAGAGAAAAGATGAATTTCCAAATATAGAGTCATATAACCAATATGTAAAAAAAGGGGAAGAGTTTGAGGAAAAATATACGACAGATCATATCGAAAAGGGGATTCAAGAACTTGTAGATGCTAAACTATATCCTGTCGCCTTTGAAGCACCTCATTACACAATGTCTCAAAAAGGGTATGAAATATTATCAAGATACTTTTCAACTTATGTAGGACAACTACAGTTAAGTGATACAACTTGGAAATCCATGCACTCTCCAGCATATAGAAGTACACCATCATTTCTACATGGAATGAAATTAATGCCTGAAACAGTCGGTTTTATTGAAGAAGATAAGCCACAAGCTATTGCTAAAATGAAAGCAAATGCTTTATCTGTTGCTAAATTATCCGATGGGATTATTGGAGCATTCTATCATCCTTACTTAGGTGTGAAACCATTAAAAGAAGTGTTAAAGGATCTAGAGAGTATTCCAAATATAGAATGGATTGATTTACAAAAGGAAAAGAATGAAGTAAAAATGAAAGATATTCATATTACTACGAATAAAGACGGCATTCACGTTAAAAAAACAACAAGTGCAAATGACATAATTGATTATATAAAGCAATATGGCTTCTTCCTTATACTAGGATTCGTTATCATTGTCTTTCTTTTATTATTAAAACGTGCGAAAAAATTAGAATCCTAATACAAAACCACCGAGCGGAACGCTTGGTGGTTTTTTGTCATATATCAAACCGTGGCATTTTACTAAATAAATTCAACTTTTACTTTTTCCGTTACATGATTAAAACTATAATTCCCCTATCCTTTCAAATAAAATTGACTTGTATTTTCATATATTGTTTTTGCGACCTTATCAATGGATATGTTTTTTATAGAACTAATTTCCTTTAATACCTCTCGAATCATTCTTGGGTGCGTTATAACATCCTCTTGAAATTCCCACGGACCATCTGTTTCTACCATCATATATTCAAGCGGATAATACGAAACGATTTTTCTAATCTTCTCCTTATGTAAAACATCCGGTGTAATCGAAATATAATAACCATTTCTCATCATCCGTTTCATTGTTTCATCGCTTCCTTTAAACCAATGGAAGTGTGCACGTGAAACTTTATATTTCTCTAGCAAATCACATACAATGTCAGCATCTTCATAAACTGCGTGTAATACAATCGGCAAATTATACTTACTAGCTAGTTCTATAAATTTTTTCAATACAGCTATGTATGGATCTGCAGCAATTCTTTCATCTTCTTTTCTCAAATAATAGGGCAAACCTACTTCACCAATCGCAACAATTTCCTCTGCGTTCTGTTCAATAAGTTGATAAATCTGTTCACACTCTTCTTTATGAATCTGTTGCTCTGGATGAAACCCTATCGCTGGATATATAAAGGGATACTTCTTCGCTAAAGATAACGTTTCCTTACAAGATTGATAATTCATAGATACCGCAATAAGCCCCTTTATTTCTTTACTATTTTCCACCTCTTTTAGTAATCTGCTCTTCTCTTCATCCTTATATTGATCAACATGTATATGACTATCAATCCATTTCATCTTTATGCCCCCATAAAAAAAACAAGAAAGGACTTCCTTTCTTGTTTTAGCATCTATATTATTTAACAATTAAGTTTGTTATGATATCAAATAATCCAATACACACTACGGCAACAGTAAAGTAGCTACAGAAATCTTTAATTGGTAACTTCACTACTTCTTCTTTACGCATCCCATTTTTCTCCCTTCTTACTAGATCCCTAATTATTTTTCTATCTGTATCTATTATGCAAAAAATATGACAAATTTACTATCGAATTAACTTACGTAAACCTTACAATGTTGTAAGGTTTAAAAAAGATCCCCATCTTTATTCAGATGAGGATTATTAAAAATTAGTTGGTTTTTCATTCTTCATTACAAACAGAAAGTAATACATTGATACTTTCTAGTTACACTATATGAAAATTACTATCTTTTAACTATCGAATTACATTACAGAAGGCTTACATGTTTGTAAGTTATGTGTAATGTAATTCGATAGTTCTCCTTACTTATATTTCGTACAATAAAGTTAGAAAGTAAGCCAAATAAGAAGAACAATCACATAACCAAATTACATTGCTAGTAGCTACTCTTCTTATACCTTTCACCCATGCTACTACAATGTACCCCCTTCCCCTTTATATAACAAAAAAGCCTTAGTCTATATGGACTAAGGCTTTTTTGTTAACCTTAAAAATACCCTTACCCAGTATTTTTATTTTCGACAAAAAATAGCTGGGGGTATATTTCGCTATCTCACCGTTAAAAGTTTACTCTTCGCATTTATAGGAATATTTGCAACCTCAATCTCTTCAATGGACTCACCGTAACGCCCTTTTGCAAAAACCTTTAATGCTTCATCTCTCTTTAACATATGCTTAACCGTTTTCTTTATTTTCTGCTCTCTACCACGTTCATCGAATGCAATAAATTCATATTCATACCACTCATCACCGATATGCTGACCAATTGTATTCACAACCGTATAGTATTCTTTCGTCTTATAAAATGGATTATATTTATCGATAACCGGTCCAAGTTTCGTAGGCAGTAACATTACTACTATCACTATCATCGCTATTATAGTAGTGATCATTTTTTTCTTCATAATAAACATTCCTCCTCTGCAGGATATATATACATCCATTTTAAAAAGGGGGAATAAAATCTACTATTGAATCTCATTACATTACACTTACATTTTTGTAAGAATTAAAAAAGGTGAACGAATTTACTCGTTCACCTTTTAGCTTGCTTTAAAGCCACCGCCAAGTACATCACGTACATCATGTATAACAACGAAAGCATCTTCATCTACCCGGCTAATAACTTGTTTTAACTTAACAAGCTCTTGTTTATTAATAACAACATATAAAACTTCTTTATTTTTACCAGTATATCCGCCGCGCCCTTCTAATACAGTAACACCGCGTGTCATATTTTTCGTAATAGCTTCACGAATTAAATCTGGTTGATTCGAAATAATCGTAACAGCCGTTTTTGTGTCCATTCCTTCTACAATGAAATCAATCACCTTCGCTCCAATGAACACAGCCACAAGTGTATACATCGCCTTTTCTTGCCCTATTATAAATACAGAACCAGCAATTACAACAATATCAATAATTAGTACGCCTTTCCCTACACTCCAACCTAAATATTGATTTGCTAACTGAGCTAAAATTGCTGATCCTCCCGATGTACCTCCGGCTTTGAACATACAGCCTAATCCAATGCCCACAAATAAACCAGCAAATAAAGCTGCTAATAATGTATCACTATTTACATGATACTCAATATGTTCTGTAACGTATAAAAACAAAGATGTTTCTACAATCCCTAAAATTGTATAAATCATTGTTTTCTTATCAAAAAATTTATAACCAACAGCTAGTAAAATTGCATTTATAGCAAAGTTCACAATTCCTGGTGACCAATCAAATAAGTAGTACGTAACAACCGTTAAACCAATAATTCCACCTTCCGATAAACGGTTTGGAATTGCAAAGTAATTAATACCAATTGCGAATAATAATGAACCAATTGTAATTAGTGTTATTTCCTTTATACGTTGATTAACCATAGTTCATACCCTCCCCCCATTTGACATTGTATCACTATCTCCTAGAGGTTTAGAAGTGGTTTTTATTCCGCATTTTCCCTCTTAAAAATTGAAATATTATGTTTAAACAGAGGGTTGATTAATTATTCATATTTGCTCTAACTGCACGGACAAATCGCTCCACATTCCCTTTCTGAATATACTTAGCGCGAATGGTTTCATGACTACAAGTAAATTCAAAATACGGATAAAAATCTATGCTATCTATATGCAAATATGAATACTCTTTAAATGTTGAAGAATAGTACGGAAATTTCCCGTAAAAAAGGAGACGTCTAGTAGTGGCAACAAAAACCCCATGTTGATACGATAATATAAAATTATCCTTCTCAAATATCCCTACCACAAAAGCCAGAATCTTTTCATCATCATCTACATACTTTTTCATACTCGATAAAAGTTCATTCATGCATATTCCTCCAAATTCTATTCACTGCATTAACACTTGAAAAGAATCCATGGATTATTACAGACCGGTTTAACTCCTTTATAAAGTATGAAACGCGTTTCCTGTCAAAGATATTTCAAAAAAATAATCCGTTATGCGATTATACACATAACGGATTACGATTAAACTGTAGAGCGTTCCACAAGTTCGTATGGAATTTCCAGCTTTTCTTGTTCAGAACTCTCGTCATTCACTTTTCTATGCAACATTTCAAAAGCAGTTTTCCCTATCTCCTTTAAATTTTGATCAATAGTTGTCAATTGTAACACTTGCGAGATAGGTTGATTATCAAAGCCAATAATCGCTAAATCCTCAGGAACTTGAATCCCTAATTTTTCAACCTCTGTCATAACCCCAATCGCAACTTCATCACCTGCTACTATTAATGCTTCAGGAAGATCCTGCATCTCTTTTAACTTATGAGCCACTTTTACACCATCTTCTAGTGTAAAACATTCTGTAAAAATCCATTCTTCATTAACCTCTTCGTCTATAGATTGCAATTGCTGTTTATAAACATCAAAACGTTTTTGGCTACTTGGCCCTAATTTCCTTCCCGTGCAATAACCAATTTTTTTATAACCTTTCTCAATCAAATAATCCATTCCTAATTGAAAGGCCGCTGAATGATTCGTATATACACTTGAGATGTTTGAAATATCATTGTCTTCACAAGCAATTATTGCGCCGTAAGAAGCATACGGTTCTATCGTTTCCCAATCATTTGCACGTGAACAAATAATAAGACCATCCAATTGTTTTGTTTTTAACATATGTAAACTTTTCATTTCTTCTTTTTTATTATAATTCGTTTGGCAAAGTAGCACCCTGTAATTATGCGCTAACGCAGTCTCCATCATTCCGCTCACCATCGCATCAAAACACGGATGATTAATATACGGTAAAATCACACCAACAATATTCGTTTTTCCTTTTGATAAATGAACAGCATTTGCGTTTTGCGAGTAATTCAATTTCTCAACTATCTCTATAACCGCTTTCCTTTTTTCTTCACTTACATATGGGTGATCATTCAACACTCTCGAAACAGTCGTAACTGAAACTCCCGCCATCTTTGCAATATCTTTAATATTAGCCATACACTCACCTCTACCTTTAACTTAATGAATCTCATGAACATATGTCAAATCTTCTTATCATTACACCTTCATTCGTTTCTCTTACAAAAGTGTAATTTTTCTGTAAGCTAATTCGATAGTTACTTTCCGCAACATTTCATACAATGGAGTCAGAAACAGGGTAACAACTATTCGAAAAGGAGCGGATTAATATGCTGAACAAAATGAAAACGAACAATTTCTTAAATACAATGGGCATGGTATTTTCCACTCTTATCGACGCAAAAGCTGTTGCTTCTACATTAAACAAGTAAGGAGAATATATTATGAATAACATCACTTTTAACAAATTAGATTTTTTAGGACTAGCTAGTGGCTCGCTTCTTCTTACTGCTTTTATTTACGCCGCTACGCTTGTATAACTTTGTGTCCCCTTTCCCCTTTATTATAAATAGTAATAGAAAAGACGACCGTCTATGCCCGGTCGTCTTTTCTTATTTTTGATTTGATTGCAAAGCTTCTTTTAACTCCTCAAACTTCTCATTTAATTGATCTGTCATCATTTTCATAGCGGTTTTTCGATCTATTTGTTTCCCAGCCTCAATTTGAATTGGATCTCCAAAAATCAATTGTGCCTTTTTCCCCTTTATTAATTCTTTTACACTTGATGGACCAACATAAGCTGCTGGTACTAACGGAACATTAGAACGCATCGCAATTGTCACAGCACCCGCTTTTAATGAAACATCTTCCGCTGATCTTGTTCCACTCGGAAAAATCCCTACTACCTTTCCTTCTTTTAATAAACGTGATGGAATTTTAAGTGTACTTGGTCCTGGATTCGCACGATCTACAGGGAATGCATTTACATTTTTAAAGAACCAATTTTTGAATTTCCCTTCAAATAATTCTTTTTTGGCCATGTAATGAATTTGAGTTGGATACATCCCTGTAGCTAACATTAATACATCCATAAAACTTGTATGTGTACATGCAACAACATACGGTCCACCTTCTGGTAGCTTTTCTCTTCCTTGCACTTCTACTTTCCCAGCTGTTTTAAATATATATTTCAACAAAAATGTAATTGGTTTATACATTTATTTCGTTCCTTTCTAAACATCCGAAGTATAATCATATTCTTATAATAATTATAACACTAAGTTTTAGGAGTTGGTAATAAAATTAAGGATGAATTGTTAAATTTCAATTCTTACAAAAGTGTAATTTTCTTGTAAGCTAATTCGATAGTTACTTCTTACTATATTTCATACAATTAAGTCAGAAACAGGGCAACAATTATTCGAAAAGGAGTGGATCAATATGATGAACAAAATGAAAACGAACAATTTCTTAAATACAATGGGCATGGTATTATCGGCTCTTTTCGATGCAAAAGCTGTTGCTTCTACATTAAACAAGTAAGGAGAATGTATTATGAATAACATTGCTTTTAACAAATTAGATTTTTTAGGATTAGCTAGCGGCTCTCTTCTTCTTACTGCTTTCATTTACGCTGCTACGCTTGTATAACTTTGTGTCCCCTTTCCCCTTTATATAGAAAAAGACGACCGTCTATGCCCGGTCGTCTTTTTAATTTTTTCTTTCTTTCAATTCTTTTAAAAGCTGTATCAGCTCAGCTTGTTGTTTTATCTTTTTACGACCATTTCGATTAATTGCTGCAAGCTCACAGGCAACTCCGACGGCGAAGAAAAACAATAAACTTTCTAACATGTGAAATCCTCCATTTGCCTATTAAACAGCTTGACGTAATTGCTCTTCTTGTAAAACTCTCTTATTTATATTTTCTTCTTTTCTCTGACAAACGTTATTGCGAATAAGCGCTGCAATAACAAGTACAGTCCCTATAATATCAAACATTGTGATCTGATACCCTTGCATCATCATAATAACTAAAGTCGTAATTGGTACAAAATTAATAAATAAAATCCCATTAATGGATGATAAAATTTTCACACCATAGTTCCAAGCAAGTAGCGCTACAATACCTGGCAATGTCATCATAAATAACAAATCGTACTTCACAATAGAAATCGTTCCCATACCAGGAACTGAAACATATCCAAGCGACGTAATAATTACCGTTATAATTCCTGTAACAGTCGTACCGAATACACACGTCAACGTAGAATAACGTAATGTTGACCAATCACTACACGTTTGACCACCCATCGTATAAATAACCCAGCCTACAACACCAATAAATATAAATGCTAATGAGAACATATTATCTTTCAATGTTACAAAGAAACTCATGTCACCTTTTGTAATAACAAACACAGCTCCTACAAAAGCAATAACCATACTCGTTATCATATACTTCTTCGGTTTTATATGCTTATATCCCCATAAAATACAAATAGAAATCATCGGCATAAGTGATTCCATAATGGAAGCTACCATTACACCCGACTTACCCATTAACATTTGCCCTAAAAATATGAGGACATTATATACTGTAAATGCCATCGTTCCAAAAAAGACGAGTAACTTTCCTCTTCCCTCTAAACGAAATGCCTGTTTTCCTTCTTTCATTAACAACAATACAATCAGCATTATCGCCACTGCTCCATAACGAATAAGCGAAAAATAAAATGGATCTATGTATTCTAGCGCATGATCAGCAACTGGAAACATCGCTCCCCATGACATACTCGCAATTAAACACGCTAAAGCCCCTAATATCATTTGACCTCTTCTCACCGCAATCCCCCGTTTCTTTCTATTTGCACAAAGAGAATTGTAAAAGAAAAAATATATCACGTAAAATGATTCAAAATGATGTTAACTATCATTTATAATGATAGTTAACATCAAGGGGGATTACAAAATGGAATTACGAGACTTACAAATCTTTAAAAGCGTTGCCGACCAGGGTAGTGTAAGTAGCGCAGCAAAGGAATTAAATTATGTACAATCAAATGTAACTGCACGTATTAAACAACTAGAAAACGAATTAAAAACCCCACTCTTCTACCGCCATAAACGAGGAATGACTTTAACAGCTGAAGGAAGAAAAATGCTCGTTTATGTTAGTAAAATTTTGCAAGATGTCGACGAACTAAAACAAGTATTTTTAGATAGCGAAACACCCTCCGGTATATTAAAAATCGGTACAGTCGAAACAGTAAGTACACTGCCTACCATTTTATCTTCTTACTATAAAAGCTATCCGAATGTCGATTTATCATTACAAGCGGGTCTAACAGAAGAATTAATTAGAGAAGTACTTGATCATCAATTAGATGGTGCCTTTATATCAGGTCCTATTAAACATCCACTAATCGAACAATACGATGTTAGTACAGAAAAATTAATGCTTGTAACACAAAATAAAGCTTTTCATATAGAAGAATTTACAACAACGCCTCTACTCGTTTTTAACCAAGGATGCGGATACCGTTCCAAACTAGAACGATGGCTGAAAGACGAAGGTTTGCTACCAAAAAGAATTATGGAATTCAATATATTAGAGACAATATTAAACAGCGTTGCACTCGGCCTCGGAATTACACTCGTACCACAGTCTGCTGTCCATCATCTTTCTAAAGCAGGTAAGGTGCATTGTCATGCAATTCCTGAAAAATACGGCAGTATTTCAACGGTTTTCATACGCCGCAAAGATAGCTATATGACGAATTCAATGCGTAGTTTTTTAAAAACAATTGAAGAACATCATCATATCAATATGCTGTGAAAGACATTCTTACATGAATGTCTTTTTTTCTTACAAAAGTGTAAGTCTTTCGTAAGCTAATTCGATAGTTGCAAGTGGACATATTTCCTATAATTAAGACATAAGCAGGGCAACTACAATTCGAAAAGGAGCGGATACGCATGATGAACAATATGAAATCAAATAAATTTTTAAATACAATGGGCATGGTGCTATCCGCACTTGTCGATGCAAAAGCTGTTGCAACTACATTAAACAAATAAGGAGAGATTATAATGAACAACATTACTTTCAACAAATCAGACTTTATCGGACTTGCAAGTGGAGCTACTCTTCTTACGGCTTTCATTTATACACTTGCTCAAGGTCTTGTTTAACACTTTGTTTCCCCGAACCCCTTTATATATAGAAAAAGCTGCTCGTCTTATAGACAAGCAGCTTTTTAGTTTGTTTCATATATTATTTGACCTGTTTTCGTAATATCATATCCGCCAATTGCATTTAATTCATTATGAAATTCTTCCGATTGCAGAATGTCTTTCACGACTTCAATCAGCTCTTCATTTTCTTTATTCTTCAAAATTACTAAATCATACTGTTCTTTCATGATTGGAATAAAGTCCACATTTACAATTTGCGAAAACTTTTCTGAACCTACTCCTACATCAGCTTTTCCATTTGCAACTCGCGTGGCAACACCCAGATGATTCGATTCTTCCCATTCATATCCACTAATATCAGCTTTATTTAATTTTTGGATTCGTAATTGTTCATCCACTAACACTCTAATACCAGAACCCTTTTCTCGATTTACAAACTTTATAGTGGATCCAGATATGTCGGCCCATGTCTTTATTTTCTTCGGATTTCCTTTTTGGACATAAAATCCTACATTTCTGGACAATAAATTAATCATAATACATGGCTGGCCTACTAAAATGCGTTTTACATAAGGAACATTATATGTACCCGTTTCACCATCAAACAAATGCAAACTAACGATACTTCCTTCTCCTTGATACATTTTCACTAAACTTGTTAAGCTACCTTGATACGCCCTTAAAACATTAGAACTTGGCAAACGATTTTCTATACGTTTAGCTAACATATCTAACGTTAGTTCTTGACCACTAATAATACACGTGTTCAAGATACTACTACCATCGTTTTTTACAGGAGTAACTTGTACCTTTCCTGTTTTCATTTGTTTTATATATTGATCTAAATCTGCTGCATCAATGCGCATCTGTCTACCAACTCTATAAGAAGGAAGTTCTCCTTTTTTAATTAAGTCGTATACAGTTAATTTTGATACTTTTAATCGCTTTGCTACTTCTTCCGTTGTGTAGGAATGATGATCCATAGACGATTCCTCACTTTCTTCTTTCATTGTAACAAAGAAAAGAATATTTCTCCTATTTTTTAAAAATAGATATATGTTCAAATTATATTCAATTATAACTAGTTATATTTAGTTATATTTAGTTATAATTAGATGTGTCAAAACGAAAGGGGATTTTTTTATGAATAAATTTACATTACGTTCGATTGGGGCACTTATACTTTCTTTCCTTCTTATATTTAGCGCTGCTTGTACAAGTGGAGAAAAGCATACAAAGTCAGCTGCTAAAGAGGATAAAACAGTTGAACTGACTATCTCAGCTGCTGCAAGCTTACAAGATGCATTAAAAGAAATTGAAAAACAATATAAAGAAAAAGAACCAAATATTAAACTTTCTTTTAACTTCGGTGCTTCTGGAGCACTTCAACAACAAATTGAACAAGGTGCACCTGCTGATTTATTCTTCTCTGCTGCAGAAGATAAATTCCAAATCCTTGTAAAAAAAGGATTCATTAATGAAAAGGAAGGGAAAAATCTTCTTGGAAATGAACTAGTTCTAGTCATCCCTAAAGATAGTTCTCTTACAAAATTTCAAGATTTAAAAGATGAGAAAATCAAAAAAATCGCACTTGGTACACCTGAATCTGTACCTGCTGGCAAATATGCAAAGGCCTCTCTAACACACGAAAACCTTTGGAATGATGTTCAAAATAAAGTCGTATTTACAAAAGATGTTCGCCAAGTGTTAACATATGTAGAAACAGGGAATGTCGATGCTGGTATCGTATACAAAACAGATGCTCTCATTTCAGATAAAGTAAAGATTGGTGAGACAGCAGCAGCTACTTCTCATGAGCCAATCCACTATCCTTTAGGTGTTATAAAAGAATCTAAACATAAGAAAGAGGCGAATTCATTTTATGAGTATTTGCAGTCAAAAGATGCACAATCTATCTTTAAGAAATATGGATTTACAGTCCTGTCGTAATTACTATGAGCATTGATGCTATTATATCGCCTGTCTTTCTATCTTTAAGAGTAGCTGCGTGTGCCACTATTCTCGTTACAATTTTAGGGACGATTGTCGGACGAGCACTAGCTCGCTCCTCATGGCGATATAAAGTACTATTAGAAACCATATTTTTATTACCAATGGTACTTCCACCAACTGTTATCGGCTTCTTTCTCATTATCATCTTTGGAAACAACAGCCCGATCGGAAGGTGGGTTGAATCATTATTTCAGCAGTCTATTATGTTCACATCTACCGCTGCGATCATCGCTTCTACAGTTGTTGCATTTCCACTTATGTACCAATCAGCGAAAACGGGATTTTCTATCGCAAATGTACAAATTGAAGAAAGTGCTCGTGACCTTGGCGCAAGTGAATATCAAGTTTTTCTGCACGTTACACTTCCGCTCGCATTTCCTGCATTACTAAGCGGGATGATTTTGAGCTTTGTCCGCGCGCTCGGTGAGTTTGGTGCTACACTCATGTTTGCCGGGAATATCCCTGGTAAAACACAGACAATCCCGACTGCAATTTACATGGCCATTGACGCAAGTAATATGCAACTCGCCTGGACACTTGTGGTTATCACTATTAGTATGTCACTCCTATTTCTGCTATGTATTCAGCTTATTAACAAAAGAATTACTAACCCTTAAAGCAGCTTTTTTGGAAGCTGCTTCTTTATTTCTTAGGAAATAAAATATACCACCGGGAAATAACTGAATTTTACCTCTTATTTAAATATACATTTTATTTGAATTCACTTTCTAAAATAGGCAATTTCCTGTTATTATATGGAGGTGTTTCAAAAAATGAAGAAATGAAAACGCATTTATATCATGAATTCTTCATCCTGTTTTAGCGATCGGTAATCTTCTACTCTATTAGTGGGGCATTACCGATCGTTAGAACGATATGTAACTATATTGGTATAGCAAACCGAAGGGAGTCTTGTAATGGACATTTTATTAGCGCTTCTTCCTGCAATTGCATGGGGAAACATCTTATTAGTAAGCGTAAAAATGGGCGGTGGTGCATATAGCCAAACGGTAGGTATGACAATCGGTGCTCTATTCTTCGCAACAATTATGTATGTATTTACTCAACCAGCTTTAACAATGACAGTCTTAATTGTTGGATTTATTTCAGGTTTATTCTGGGCTTTAGGACAAGTAAACCAATTAAAAACAGTTGAAAAACTAGGTGTTTCAACTACCGTAACAATTTCTACTGGTATGCAACTTGTTGCAACTTCTATCTTTGGGGTTATCGCTTTCCGTGAGTGGACTACTACTACAACGATTATTCTGGGAACGATTGCAATCCTATTAATCGTAGTTGGTGTTGTATTCACATCACTAGATGATAAAGAAAATGCTCAGCCACCAGGACAATTGAAAAAAGGACTTCTTACTTTAATTGTTTCTACTTTCGGCTATCTTGTATATGTAATTATTATTCGTTGGTATAATATCGATGGTTGGTCTGCTATTTTACCACAAGCAGTTGGTATGTTTGTTGGTGCGGTTGTACTGACATCTAAACATAAACCATTTAACAAATATGCAATCCGTAATGCTTTATCTGGTTTACTATGGGGAACTGGAAACTTATTCTTACTTCTTTCATTACCACGTGTTGGAGTAGCAACAAGCTTCCCATTATCTCAAACTGGAATCGTTATCTCAACATTCGGTGCGATTGTATTCTTAGGTGAAAAGAAAACAAAACGTCAATTGATCTTTATTGCACTAGGTAGTGTTTTAATTATCGGCGGCGCTGTATTACTTGGTATGACAAAAGCTTAATCTTATATTCTATTAGTAAACCCCTGAAGCATATATGCTTCAGGGGTTTTTTAATTCTAATTATTTTCTAGATATAATTATTTGTATGTTCTTGCCCCTTATAATTGCTCTTCCACTCTAGCAAACCAGCTACACATATAAAGAGATTAATAATAGCTAATATTAGCATGACGTATAAACCAGTAGAAATATAAATTACAATGCTAACTACGTTATATAAAATCCATAAATGCCAGTTTTCTAATATTTTTCGACTTAACATAAATTGAGCCACTAGTCCCAATACGGCATTTAAAGCGTCTAAATATGGACTTGTTGAATCTAAATAACGGACTTGATAATAACCCCAACCAATCCAAGCAACTAAAATAAAACTTATATAAAAAGTCCACCCTTTCAAATCTAAACGAACTGTTGCTTTTACTTCTCCCTCCCCACTTTGTGCAATCCAATAATACCAACCATATACATTAAATATAAATTGAAAAGCGGCTAATACTGCCATTGCATATAAACCTTGTGTAATAAAAATGTATAGAAATACCGCAACAGTAATCATGCCAAATAAAAAGTTGGATACTTTTTCTCTCGCTAATAACCAAACATTAATGATTCCCATAATTGATGCGAAAATTTCAATATAACTCGATTGAATATACAATCCAACTAATACACAAATAATACTAGAAACAAGTAAAAAAAGTGGACTTCTAACCATATTTATCTCTCCCTAGATGTGTAATAAATTCCCTATCACCAGTATCAGGAATAGCCCTTTCCTTTACCATGAATTTCCTCCTTCTCATTATCCATTCCATCTACGGTAAGTCTTTTCTTTTTACAAAATTCTCTTAAAGATGATATCGTTTTTATAACATATCTCTACTAGAAAGGAATAAAGGATATGCCTAACAAACATCGAATTTTATTTATTGGTGCTGGTCGTATGGCAGAAGCTATATTTTCCGGATTACTTAAAACAAGCAAAGAATACATCGAAGAAATTATCATCTCTAACCGAAGCAACGTAGAAAAGTTAGAACAATTACAAAGGCGATATAATGTGTCTATTACAACGGATTGGAAGCAGCATATTACATCTGTCGATACGGTTGTTTTAGCAATGCCACCTTCTGCTCATGAAGAATTATTAGCTGAGCTATCTCCGTTAATATCAAATCAACTTGTCGTAACAGTAGCAGCTGGCATTGGATCATCTTATTTAGAAGCTAGACTCCCAAAAGGCACACCTGTTGCTTGGATTATGCCTAATACAGCTGCTGAAATTGGAAAGTCTATCTCCTTATATACAATAGGACAATCAGTAACCGAGATGCATCAAGAAACCCTGCAACTGCTTTTAAGAGGTATTGGTACTTCGCAACTTTGTACTGAGGAAGAAGTTCATCAGCTTACTGCAGTTACTGGAAGTGCACCAGCCTTCCTTTATTACTTTGCTGAAAGCTTAATTGAAGCAACAAAAAGTTATGGAGTCGATGAAGAAACCGCAAAACATCTTGTCATTCAAATGATTTCTGGCTCTGCTTCTATGCTCGAGCAAACGCAAAATCCAGCTAACCTCCGCGAACAAGTAACAACGCCAGGTGGTTCTACAGCTGAGGGTCTCAAAACTTTATACGAATATAATTTTTCAGAGGCAATTCAAAAAGCAGTAGAAGCAACAAACAAAAAAGCTAGGGGGAAATAATATGATTTTAACAAGTTTAAAAGATTATACAACATTACATAACGGTGTAAAAATGCCTTGGTTTGGTTTAGGTGTTTTTAAAGTAGAAGATGGTTCAGAAGTAATTGATTCTGTAAAAGCAGCAATTAAAAATGGCTACCGCAGCATCGATACTGCAGCAATCTATCAAAATGAAGAAGGCGTTGGACAAGCGATTCGTGAATCCGGTGTTTCACGTGAAGAATTATTTATTACCTCAAAAGTATGGAATAGTGATCAAGGATATGAAACAACACTTCAAGCATTTGAAACTACATTAGAGAAATTAGGTCTAGAATATTTAGATTTATATTTAGTACATTGGCCTGTAAAAGGGAAATATACTGAATCATGGAAAGCATTAGAAAAACTTTATAAAGATGGCCGTGTTCGCGCTATCGGTGTGAGTAATTTCCACATTCACCACTTACAAGACGTATTTGAAATTGCTGAAATTAAGCCAATGGTCAACCAAGTGGAATATCACCCACGTTTAGCACAAGAAGAGCTACATGCATTCTGTAAAGAACATAATATCCAGCTTGAAGCTTGGTCACCATTAATGCAAGGACAACTACTAGATAATCCAACGTTACAAGAAATTGCGACAAAATATAATAAATCAACTGCGCAAATTATTTTACGCTGGGATTTACAAAACGAAGTTGTAACAATCCCTAAATCAATTAAAGAACATCGCATTATTGAAAATACAAACATCTTCGACTTTGAATTAAGTGCTGATGATATGAAAGCAATTCAAGCTTTAAATGAAGATCGTCGCGTTGGTCCAGATCCAGATAACTTTAACTTCTAGTAGAAAAACCACTGCCATATGCAGTGGTTTTTCTGTTTAAGAAAACTGAAAATTTAAACTATATTCCATTTGGTTGACACTTCATTATTCAAGGTGTAAGATTTTGAATTATCAAAGAAACACAAAAATTAATAAAATTTATTCGTTTACTCATTGTATCAAGAGAGGTGGAGGGACTGGCCCTTTGAAACCTCGGCAGCAGGTTCATTTTGAATACTGTGCCACTTCCTGCAAGCTTTATGCTTGAAAGATAGAATGAGGGACTTCGTTTATATACGGGTGCATAACTTGTACGTAAAAATCCCTCTTTCTCAATATGAAAAGAGGGATTTTTTATTTTTCATTTCCCTCATCATCATCCAAACTTAATTATTTAGGAGGAAAATCAAATGAAAAAGAAGTTTGTACCCGGTATTGCATCAGTTGTAGGAGTAAGTATTTTATTAACTGGTTGCGGTAGTTATAAAAACGAAGCAAGCGGAGCAAATGCAAAAGACGAGGCACCTAGTAAACAGGTTTTAAACTTATCTTCACCTACTGAAATACGAACAATGGATACGGCTCGTGCTACAGATACTGATTCTGGTCAAGTAATGAGAAACGTATTTGAAGGTTTGTATAATCTTGGTGAAGGTAACAAACCTGTTCCTGGTGTTGCAAAATCTCATGAAGTAAGTGGCGATAAAACGAAATACACATTCCATTTGCGAGATTCAAAATGGTCAAACGGCACTCCTGTTACAGCGAAAGATTTTGTGTTCGCTTGGCAACGTGCCGTAGATCCAGCAACAGCCTCTGAATATGCATTTCTATTCTTTGATATTAAAAATGCAACAAAAATTAACAACAAAGAACTTCCAGCCGACCAACTTGGTGTAAAAGCAGTTGATGACCATACGTTTGAGGTAGAATTGGAGCGTCCTGTTCCGTATTTTATTAGCTTAACAGCGTTCCCAACATTTCTACCAATTAACGAGGAATTCTTTAAAGCACAAGGTGATAAGTACGCTTTAGAAGATAATACAATCTTGTACAATGGAGCTTTTACACTAAGCGATTGGAAGCACGAACAAAGCTTTAAATTTAAGAAGAACCCTACTTATTGGGATAAAGATACTGTCAAACTAGAAGAAATCAATTTTAACGTCGTAAAAGAAAAATCAACAGAAGTAAATTTATTCGAGTCAAAACAATTAGATCGTATAAAACTAACATCTGACTTCGTTGATAAATATAAAAAAGATGCTAACTTTAAAGAACGTCCAAATGTAGGCGTACAATTTTTACGCATGAATCAACAAAACAAAGTACTTCAAAACGTTTCTGCACGCCAAGCAATCGATCAAACAATTGATAGAAAATCCTTTGTAAATACGTTATTAAATGATGGCTCTACACCAACATTTGGTCTCGTTCCAAAAAACTTTGCAAAAGGACCTGAAGGAAAAGACTTCCGTACTGCAAACGGCGATTTAACAAAAGTTGATACAAAATCTGCACAAGAATTATGGAAAAATGCTAAACAAGAGCTTGGTTCTGAAAAGATAACATTAGAATTATTAACGAGTGATGCTGACCTTGATAAGAAAACTGGTGAATTCTTAAAAGGGCAACTAGAAAAGAATCTAGATGGATTAACAGTAAATATAAAACCGCAACCGCGTAAGCAACAAGTTTCGCTTTTATTAAAAGGTGACTACGAAATCGGAATTGACGGCTGGAGCCCTGACTTTGCGGATCCAATTACATTCCTTGAGCTATTTACAACGAATAACCCTTATAACTTAGATCATTACTCTAATAAGGAATTCGATGAAACAATAGCAAAAGTGAAAACAACTTTAGCTGGTGATGAAAAAGCTCGCTGGGAAGCATTACTAGAATCCGAGAAAATATTATTTAAAGACTCTGTTATCGCTCCTCTTTACCAAAAAGGCGAGTCTTATTTAGAACGTTCTTATGTGAAAGGAATTGTGCAAGTAGACTTTGCGGGTCAATTAAACTTCAAGTGGGCAAAAATTGAAAAATAAAGTAAAACCGTAATAAGTGGGGGTTCTTCATCCCCACTTATTATTAGCCCACACCAATTGTTTTTTTAGCAAAATATATTAAAAGTAGGTTCTCTCACACAAAAGAATCTACTTTTTTAATATATTATTCTAAGAAATTAACATTCTATTTTTATTATTGACATATAGTTCTTTCCAGTGTTAATATTCTAAATAATCAAAGAAACAAAATATTTCACCATCAAAATATAATGTCTACTAAGTTGAAACATATAACGATAGATTATAGCTCAACATGTATATACATATAGAACACCTGATTACCTATAAACAAATATTTATAATAGGTTCTATCTCCTTCTATAGCTACTTCAAGACATGGACATTATGACGTTACGAACAACACATTTAGGGAGGAATGAACAATGAAGAAAAAAGTTGTACCTGTTGTTGCATCTGTTTTAGGGGCAAGTCTATTACTAACTGCTTGCGGGGGAAATAAAGATAATGCCGGCGGAGCGAAAGCAAACGATAAAGTACCTGATAAACAAGCGATTAACTTATCATTCGCTTCAGAAATTCCAACAATGGATGTTGCAAAAGCAACGGATGGGGAATCCATGAATGTAATGCGCAATGTTTTTGAAGGCTTATATGCAATGGGAGAAGATAATAAACCGATTCCTGGTGTTGCTGAGTCGGTTGACATTAGTCCCGATAAAACAAAATATACATTCCATCTGCGTGATTCAAAATGGTCAAACGGTACTCCTGTTACAGCAAAGGACTTCGTCTTTGCTTGGCAACGTGCCGTAAATCCTGATACAGCAGCTGAATACGCATTCTTATTCTTCGATGTACAGAATGCGAAACAAATAAACCAAAAACAATTACCAATTGATCAACTAGGGGTCAAAGCTGTTGATGACAAAACGTTAGAAGTACAACTAGACCGTCCTGTTCCTTACTTCTTAAGCTTAACGACATTCTCAACATTCTTGCCAATTAATGAAGAGTACTTAAAGTCTCAGGGCGATAAATACGGTTTAGAAACAAATCATTTAATTTACAACGGTGCTTTCACATTAGATAACTGGAAACACGAACAAAGTTTCCAATTGAAGAAAAACCCTAACTATTGGGATGCTAAAACGGTAAAATTAGAAGAAATCAACTTCAATGTCGTTAAAGATAAGTCTACAGAAGTGAACTTATATGATTCAGGACAAATTGATCGCGTTGCTTTAACTGCAGAGTTTGTTGATAAATATAAGAGCGATCCAAACTTCAAGGAACGCGCTGAAGTCGGCATTCAATTCTTACGACTAAATCAGAAAAATGAAACATTAAAAAATCAACATGCACGCCTTGCTATTAACGGCGCAATGAATAAAAAGGCTTACGTAGAAACAATTTTAAATAACGGTGCTATTCCAGCTGAAGGAATGGTTCCTGCGAAATTTGCAAAGAGTCCAGAAGGCAATGACTTCCGTAAAGAAAATGGAAATCTAGTCAAGGATGATGTGAAAACAGCGAAAGAAAACTGGAAAAAAGCAAAACAAGAACTTGGTACTGACAAAGTAACAATCGAACTATTA
The DNA here is from genome assembly GCF_058792475.1 of Bacillus sp. MT94. Taxonomy (NCBI): domain Bacteria; kingdom Bacillati; phylum Bacillota; class Bacilli; order Caryophanales; family Bacillaceae; genus Bacillus; species Bacillus sp. MT94. The sequence continues at coordinate 53,080 of NZ_JBXAEZ010000011.1, forward strand.
ACAAGTGACAATGCTTTAGCTAAAAAGACTGGTGAATATTTAAAAGGTGAATTAGAAAAAAACCTAGATGGATTAACAGTGAATTTAAAACCACAACCACGTAAACAACAGTTGAAACTACTATTAAGTGGTGACTATGAAATTGGTATTGACGGCTGGGGCCCTGACTTCGCTGATCCAATTACATTCTTAGATTTATTTACAACAGATAGTGCTTATAACTTCGATAAATACTCTAACAAAGAGTACGATGAGCTAATTCATAAAGTGAAAACAGATTTAGCTGGCGATGAAAAAGCACGCTTTGAAGCAATGAAGCAAGCTGAAAAAATTCTATTACAAGACGGCGCTGTCGCTCCTTTATACCAACAAGGTCGTTCTTACTTACAACGCTCTTTCATTAAAGGACTTGTAACGACTGACTTCGGCGGTGAATTTAACTACAAGTGGACAGAAGTTGCAAAATAACAAAAGTAAAAAGGTATCCTACGAAGGATACCTTTTTACTTTTATACAACTTTAACTACAGAGCTTCTTCTTCCCTTTATCATTCCTTTTATAGCTAAAATCTTCACTGCTACTAATTGTGTAACCAATACAATAACTAATAATGAAATAATATTTCTCTCTAAACTAACTCCTCCGAATATTATTGTATAATAGCCATTTGCTGCATATGTTACTTGAAATGGTTTGATACGTTTTAGAAAGCATTTCAGTACCTCCCTCACAACTTCAATTTACCATATACATACAAATCATTTTTGATTTAAATTGCGGATGAGCCCTTGTGACTGCAGGATAATAATTTATTTTCAACACATACATAATTACATGTTTTTGGGAAAAACTTGTATAGAACGAATTTACATAAGGAGGAATTTATAATGAGAATTCTACTATCAGTTTTATTAGCTCTTATGCTAGTACCTGCATTAACAGGATGTAAAGCGCCTGCAAAAGAAGACACAACTTCTAATAAAAAGACGACTGAAGAAGCAAAAAATGAGGCTCCTGCAGATTTAAAACTAAACTTTAATGAATTTAGTTTAGATGCAGACTATCAAGATACGAAGAAAGACTACGAAGCTGATTATAAAAATGTAGCCGCTGATAAGAAAATGGAAGCAAAGCTTGAAGACCATAAAACAAATGCAAAGTTTACAGGTGACGAGGCTATTACAAAATTAAGCCCACTTCTACAAGAATTAAAATTTGATAAAGATACTGCTGACCAAGAAGTAATCGATCAAGTAGTGAACGTGTTCAAACTTGATAAAGACTACCAAAAATTCGATTTAGAAGTTGTCTTCTCTGATGGAACGAAAAAAGAATATAAAAGAGAAATAAAATAAAGAAGTAGGCAATTGCCTACTTCTTTATTTTTTAATTTTTGCGTATCTTAGTTCTGGACTAGAACCGATAATGAACTGAACACCAGATACTGATGGTTTTTGTAAATATGAAGCACTTGGGAAAATAATTGGGATTAATGGTGAATCTGTAAACATAATATCTTCCGCTTTATGCAATAAGTCAAAACGCTTATCTTCGTTTTGTTCAACTTTTGCTTCTTTTACTAAAGCGTCAAATTCTTTATTATGCCATTTTGCATAGTTATTCGGACCATCACCTGCATATAAATCTAGTTTAGTAATTGGATCTAATAAAGAGCCGCCCCATCCCATATAAGCTAATTGGAAATCACTTTGCTTGTATGTGTCGATGTAACTCTTCCACTCTTTATTTTCTAATTTAATATCTACGCCAAGATTTTTCTTAAACATTTCTTGCATTGCTTCTGCTACTTTTTTATGTTGTGTATCTGTAGTGAATTTTAATGTTACTTCAGGTAATGTAGACCACCCTTGTTCTTTCATACCTTCTTCTAATAATTTTTTCGCTTCTGATGGATCAAATTTAACGTAATCACCTTTTTCTTTACGGAAATCACGACCACTTTGTGTTTTTGCTCCTTCTGGAACGAATGCATATGCTTCTTGCGCATTATTTTTATACAGTTTTTCAACGATAAATTTACGATCAACCGCTAATGAAAATGCTTTACGTACTTTCGCATTTGTAAACGGCTCTTTTTCTACGTTAAACGAATAAATATAAGATGAGAATCCTGCAACACGCTTATATTCTTTATTTCCTTTTTCTTTTTCAATCATCTCTTGTGGTAAACCACTTAGTAAATCTAATTCTTTTGATTTAAATAATTGATACGCTGTTTTAGAGTCTGGAATAATACGAAACTCAATTTCTTTTAATGTTACCTTTTTATCGTAGTATTCTTTATTTTTTTGTACTGTAATAGCCTGGTTATGCTTCCATTCTTTTAATGTGAATGGTCCGTTCGTAATTAACTCTTTTGGATCTGTTTTTAATTTATTATTATCATCAATTGATTTTTTAGATAATGGAATGAATAATGAACTTGCCAATTTTTGTTTAATAGAAGACACTGGGTGCTCAAGTGTTACCTTTAATGTTTGAGGATCAATGACTTGAATGCCAACTTGTCCTTCTTCACCTTTTCCAGTATTGTATGCCTCTGCCCCTTTAATAAAATACATTTCTGTTGCATTCATAGAACCCGTTTTCGGATTTAATAATCGCTTCCATGCAAATTCAAAATCATTTGCTGTAATAGCAGAACCATCTGACCATTTAATATCTTTCTTTAAATGAATTGTATACTCAGTTCCATCAGCATTTACTTCTTCTTTCTCTGCTAATTCATTTTGATATTTCCCATCACTATCTTGCGTATATAAGCTTGAGAATAAATGTCCAATTACATAACCTGAAGTACTATCTGTCGCAATAGCGGAATCAAGTGTATATGGATCGCTACCAATATTCGTTACTAATCGATCTCCTTCTCCCTTACCAGCACTCGCCTTTTGCGTCTCTTTCTTACCGCAAGCGACAGAAGTAATTGCTAAAACAGTCATAATGACAAACAGTAAAAACTTCTTCATCCTACATTCTCCTTTAACCCGAAATTTTTGGTGTTGATGCTAACAATGTTTTTGTATAAGAATGTTGTGGATTACGGAAGACTTCGTCCGTATTTCCAAATTCAACAAGTTCTCCTTTGTATAAGACAGCTACTTTTTCACATAAATAGTGAACCATCGGTAAATCGTGCGCGATGAATAAATATGTATAACCTTGTTCTTTTTGGATTTTTTGCAGCAGATGTACAATTTGAATTTGCAATGAAACATCTAATGCTGAAATTGGTTCATCAAGAATTAATACTTCTGGCTCACACAATAACGCTCTTGCAATAGCAATTCGTTGACGTTGTCCTCCGCTAAATTCGTGCGGATAGCGATCAATATATCGTCTATCTAATCCCACACGTTCTAGCGCATCACCTGCTACTTTATCCTTTAATCCTTTATCACCTAAACCGAATGAAATATAACCTTCCGTTACGCTATCGTGTACTTTCCAGCGCGGATTTAACGCTGCTGTGGAATCTTGAAAAATAAACTGTACTTTCTGTAAGAAATCACGTTTATGAGCTGCCTTCAACTTGTGAACAACTTGACCGTTATAATCAATTTCACCAGACGTTGGGCTCTCGATCCCAGCTATGAGCTTACCAAGTGTTGTTTTTCCTGAACCACTTTCACCAATAATGCCAAGTGTTGTTCCTTTCGGAATAGAAAGTGATATGTCTTTTAACGCTGTGATTTCTTTACTTTTACTTCCATACGTTTTCGTTACTTGCTTTATAGTAATTAAATCTGTCGTCATGAGGCATTCACCTTCTCTTTTGATTTTGCTTTATTATGCTCTAGAACATGTTGCCAACAATGTGAACTATGCTCCTTAGAATATGTGGTTCTCTCTGGAAAACGATGAATACATTCTTTTATCGCTACTGGACAACGATTTACAAAAGGACAACCAAAGCTATTTAATGTTTCAATGGAAGGTGTCGTTCCTTCTATAGCACGTAATACCTTTTCAGAATCATCCATATTCGGAATTGCTTGTAGTAAGCTTTTTGTGTATGGATGTTTAGGGGAACCTATCACTTCCTCTATCGTTCCTTTTTCAACGACACGTCCCCCGTACATAACAACTACTCGATCAGCTACTTCACGTACAAGTGCCAAATCATGTGTAATTAATAAAATACTCGTATTTTGTTTTTCTTTTCTTTCTTTTAATAGCCCCATAATTTGTTTCTGAATCGTTACATCTAACGCTGTTGTCGGCTCGTCTGCAATTACAAGCTTTGGATGACAAGCAAACGCAATTGCTAAACAAATACGCTGCCTCATACCTCCGCTTAATTGATGTGGGTACTGTTCAAAGCGTTTCTCTGCTTCATGTATCCCTAAACCTGTTAACAAGTTAATCGCAATTTCCTTCGCTTCTCTTTTCGATTTTTTCCCATGTTGCAAAACTACTTCTGTAATTTGTTTGCCTACCTTCATCGTTGGGTTTAAAGATGAAAGCGGATCTTGAAATATAAAGGAAATATCTTTTCCGCGAATTTGATTCCATTCTGACTCTTGTAAATTCGTTAATTCCTTTGCTTGGAAAGCTATATTCCCATCATCGATATGAATTGATTCTTGATTCAAGCCGATAATGGATTGTGCTGTGACACTTTTTCCCGAACCACTTTCTCCTACAAGCGCAACTATTTCACCTTCGCTAATAGAAAAGGAAACATGCTTCACAATTGCTTGTTTACTATTCTCTTTTTCAACGGCTAACGTTACGTTTTCTAAAGATAAGATTTGTGCCATGTTTTTTCTCCTTTCGATTCCGTTTGACGATTTTTGGATCAATCGCATCTTGCAAACCATCACCAATTGCATTAAATGCGAACATAATGAGAGCAATCATGATTGCTGGGAAGAATAGCTGCCACCATTCTCCGCTCAATAATGTCCCAAGTGCATCATTCGTCATCGTCCCCCAGCTTGCTGCCGGTGATTGCACTCCTAGTCCGATAAAGCTTAAAAATGATTCTGAGAAAATAGCTGCTGGAATTGTAAATGATAAATTTACGATAATAATGCCTGTTAAGTTCGGAATTAAATGCCCGTATATAATTTTCATATGTGATGTACCTAATCGCTCCGCTGCAATAACAAACTCTCTTTGTTTTAAAGATAAAACTTGCGCCCTAACGAGACGTGCCATACCAATCCATCCTGTTAATGCAAGGGCGATGATAATGGTAAAAAGACCTGGTTTCATAACAATTAATAATAAAATAACAATCAATAAATACGGGATACCGTATAACACTTCGATTCCTCGTATAATCCACTCATCAATTAATGTCCCAAAGCGATTGCGCCCTCTCACATATCCACTAAATCCTCCAATTAGCACACCAAGTCCTATATCAAGAGCAGCTGCCACTAATCCAACTGTTAATGAAATTTTCCCGCCAGCCCAAGTACGTGCCCATATATCTCTTCCCAAATCATCTGTTCCGAACCAATGCTCACTACTAGGTGGTAAGTTTGTGGCCTCTTTTACTTGTTCACTCGCAGTAAATGGCGTTAAACTTTCACCAACAAGCGAGAAAACAATAATGAGTAATAACGTCACTGATCCTAAAACTGCGATTGGATTCGATACAAACTTACGAAACACTTCTTTCTTTCGGCTAATCTTTTGCTGATCTTTATTTATCGTTAATTCTTTTTTCTCTTCATTTGTTAATATCTGGTCATTAATTTCATAAGCTCCCATCTAAATACCCTCCTCCTTACGTAATAGAACGAATACGTGGATCAACAATGCGATGAATAATATCTGTAATGAAAATACAAGCAATTAATAATGCACTATAGAAAATCGTTGTTCCCATAATCACCGGATAGTCTCGGTTAAAAATACTATCTACAAAATATTTTCCTAGGCCAGGAATTGAAAAGATTTTTTCAATAACGAAAGTCCCTGTTAAGAGTCCAGCCATTAACGGTCCAACAAATGTAAGTACTGGAACAATCGCATTTCGAAGAGCGTGTCTTATAATAATCTTCTTAATTGGTATACCTTTTGCTCTTGCTAGCTTAATATAATCACTCTGCAGTACTTCGATCATATTAGAACGAACAAACCTTGTAATAACTGCGATTGGCCCTAACGCTAATGCAAAGGATGGCAATACCGTATGTTCGAATGTTCCCCAAGAGGCTACTGGTAAAAACTCAAATTGGATAGCGAATACTTGTATAAATAGTGGTGCTAAAATAAAACTTGGAATAGAAATACCTAAAATTGCGAGCAAACTCACACTATAGTCAATTACTCTCCCATGATATAGAGCAGCAAATGTCCCTACCGCAATTCCTACTAACAATGAAATAACAAGTGCTTGTAGACCAATAATTGCTGATGGACCAAAGCCAGTTGTTATAATTTCTGATACACCTTGCCCGGTTGATTGAACAGATTCACCAAAATCAAAATGAACTACACCGTCTAAATAAGCAACATATTGATTCCATAACGGTTCATCAAGGTGATACTTCGCTCTCATGTTTTGGATCACTTCTTCAGGAAAGATTTTTGCATCTGATGAAAATGGATCTCCCGGAATAATATGCATAATTAGAAATGTCACTGTCGTAATAACCCATAGTGTGAACACCATAACCGATAATTTTTTAATTACATACACTTCAATAACCCCCTAAACACATGAATTTACTTTGTTTTATGAATGTACTTTTTCCATTACTCCCTTTTCTCTTTTTAGAATACAAAAAGCCTTGATCTTAAAAAATAAGATCAAGGCTTAACAAACAAAGGCCCATCACTTATCTTTCAAGACTTGCTTGCTGGAATTAGCACGGTGTTCCTATTACAGAACCCGCTGCTGAGGTGTCATAGGGCCAGTCCCTCTACCTCTCTGGATAAGTAAATTGCTATATTATTATTTGGTTCAAATTGTATATTTCGAATTATAATTCTGAAAAATTGAAAAGTCAATTGAATTGGATAAATTTAGAAAAATCAGTTTTTAATTCTTTTATCGAAATTACAGTTTTCTGCTTATCATAACAAGAAATGATGTTAAAGGAGTTATAAGATGGATCCCTTACTTCTTGCTACTATAGGATTATCCTTAACTATCGTTATACTTGTCATCATCGGCTTCTATAAACTCTTTATTAAAAAGAAACGTATCACTTCTTTCTTATACCCCTTTCGATAATATTACCGGGCAAACTATTTCCGAATTTCACGAAGAACAGAAAATATTAGTATCTGAGGATGAAGACGGAGATGGTAAGAAGAAAAAATAACCTTGCACAGGCAAGGTTATTTTTTCGTTTCTGCTTGAAAACGTTTATAGTATGTCGATGCTGTTGCAAAATTAATTTCTATATCACGAATCAACGATGAATCTTCTTCTTTAGCTAACTTCTGTAATTTTTTCATCGCTTGTTCTGATTCATTCAAGAAACCAACATATACCTCATGTTCTTGCTCTTTCGACTTCGGAACACGAATTTCTTTACGTATATGATCAATATCTTCTAACATGCTCGTTGTTACCTTTTGCACGTCTTCTTTATATGTAGCATTCGTTATTTCCTTACCGCCCTTTTCTTTTGCCACTTCAAATAACTGGAGTGCTTTATTAATTTCTTTATTCATTTTTATATCGTATTTTTCATGTACTGCAAGGTATTCTTTCATCTCTTCTGTTTGTTCAGTAGATTGCTCTACCTTTTCTTTCGGTTCTTTCGTATCTTTATTTCCATTACATCCTGCTAGAAGGATCATACTTCCCATTACAGCAATACCCAAAACCTTCTTCATCTCTTCTTCTCCTTTTATCTACAGCTATTACTCGTTATAGTTTCTTTTATCTCCACTTGTTATTATACCGAGAACTCCCTACTTTTTACACTTAAGACGACATCGTAATATATATACCAACATGTTTGTCACAGTATCGTCACTTTATACAAATAACTTTTGCAATGCTTTACTACATCACCTTACAAAACTGTAAGCACACATAAAGAACAAACCATGCTAGACTTACATATGCATAACGCAAACATATGTAAGGTTTTAAGGAGAATCATCTATGTACAACACAATGCCTTTTATGGGAGAAGATATTCGTGTCCTTATTCGCGAAAAATCACTTCATATCGAAAATACAGAGAGCCTTCGCCGCGTATTAAAGAAGAAGCATGCTCCATTTAAGTTAGCTCAATATTTAAAACAACAACATACAAATCAATTTCATACCGTGCTAAATATATCGGATAAATCATTAACAATCGAAATCATCGGTCATGTCTACATTGGAAACTTTGCAGATACCTTAAAGGAAATCCCACGTATACCGAAGATTGCTCCTATTATCGTTAAAAAAGCGTATAAAATTACTGACCATACCGATATTATCGACTGTGGGGAAAAAGAAGTCGATAGTAATCGCTGGGTGTGGGATAAACTTGCTGTTTTATATGATACGATCATGAATAATATGTATGAGGTATTTCAAAGAAATGAAAAAAAGAACTGATTCAAACATTCCCTTTGAATCAGTTCTTTTTTGTTAAGCCTCTAAATTTTGTCTTTGTTGCAGTTCAAACTGCTTCTCACTTCTTCTGGCCATAAATAGATAACATAATACTGCTCCTACTTCACAAAGCGCAATAACAACACCCATCGGTAACGCTGTATTACTCCCACCAATACCTACTAGCGGAGCGACAAGCGCTCCTGAAATGAACTGTAATAAGCCTAATAAAGCTGACGCTGTTCCTGCAGCTTGCTTCTGATTTCTCATCGCTAATGAGAACCCAGTTGTTGATACAACCCCGACACTTGATACAACAAGGAATAACGAACATAAAACACCGATTAAACCTATTCCTAGTACGATTGTCAGTAGTAAAGATAGGCCACCAACAGCTGCGATAATAATACCAGCAACAAATAATGTCTTCTCATTCACTTTCCCCGCTAAACGACCCGTTACCTGACTAGCAATAATAATACCGATGCCGTTAATCGCAAAGAATAAACTAAATTGCTGTGGTGATGCTCCGTATATGTTCTGCAACACAAATGGTGAGCCCGAAATGTATGCAAACATTGCCGCTGTTACTAATCCTTGTGACAATGCATATCCCATAAACAGACGGTCCTTTAACAATTTTCCGTACGTCGCCAAAGTCCCTGACAAACCACCCGTTTCTCTTTCTTCAGGAGGTAATGTTTCACGCAATACAAAAGTAGCTGAGATTAACATGAATACGCTAATTGCTCCAAGAACGATGAAAACACCGCGCCACGTTGTAAACTGTAATAATTGCCCCCCAATAATCGGTGCCAAAATAGGTGCTGCTCCGTTTACTAACATAAGCAGTGAGAAAAACTTCGTCATTTCAGAACCTGAGTACATATCACGTACCATTGCACGTGATATAACAATCCCGGCTGATCCTGAAGCTCCTTGTAGGAAGCGCAATAATACTAATGTCCAAATAGATGGCGCAACAGCACAAAGTAAAGAAGAAGCAACATAAATAATAAGAGCAATAATAAGTGGTTTGCGTCTTCCGTAAATATCGCTAATTGAGCCAACAAATAATTGTCCTACTGACAGCCCAAGCAAACAAGCTGTTAATGTAAGCTGCGCTAGGGATGCACCTGTTTGCAAATCATCCGTTAACTTCGGTAATGAAGGCAAATACATATCAATAGATAATGGCCCAATCGCCGTAAGTGTTCCTAATACAAGAATCATCCATAACCTGTTTGCCTTTACAGGTTTGTATATTTCGTGATTAACTTCATTCACTTTTTCAATTCACCCTTTCCTATACACACTGAATCGTAACAATTATAGTTACATCATAAACATACGTCAAGTACAGCGCATTTTCCTCTTTCATAATGTAAAAAAAAGCGATAGAAATTCTATCGCTTTACTTTTTCACATTGCTATTCGTAAATTTAGATACCGAGGCCATCGTCTCTCCTGTATCTAAATATGTAATTTGAATTGGGTCTCCTACTTCTGTAAACATAGCATACGGGAATTTCTTCACTGGTATCATAAATACCTTTTGTTCATTCTCTAAAAGTACGTACACGATTGTATTTTCACCTGATTTCTCTTTATATACACGTTGTACAATACCTTCTTTTTGCGCTTCTTTTCCTGTTGAGGTTGGTCTAAAGGTATCACCATTACCGCTCATTACGTTTTTATAATTCTCAAGCGCTTCTTTCTGCGTCGAACCTGTCGCAAATATTTTTGCATTAGCAGCATATACAACTGTATGTGCACGTACTAGGCCTCCGTCATCAACAACCGGAATAATCCAAGCTGGTTTTCCGTATACGTTATAAATGACAGGCATTGTCCCATGCCATTTCTCTCTCTTAAAGGAATTATCCACTACTTCTGTAGCTGCTGAACCATCCATAATCCCCTTCACTTCTTTTCCATTATAGTAATATAGCTTGCCTGTGCGTGCATCTACTAATGAATAGCCTAGGGCTGAATCTACTCCTTCTTTTGGAGAAGTAAAGTCTGTAAAATAATACAGTGTTCCATCTTTACCAAAGATCGGGGTCACGCCTTCTTTCGTTCCCCACTCAGTCGGAATTTTCATATCTGTTTGTGAGAATTTCGTATTCCAAAATCCGTGAATATATTTACCAAAGTACGTATTTAACGTAGATGCAGTCTCATGATTTAATACACCATCAACAAATTTAGGTGCCTTTCCTTTATCATATCTTTTCACTTCACCTGTTTGTGCATCTACTACGACAACACCTTCTACCTCAAATCCAGATCTTCCTGAAATAAATTCACCATACGTCATTGTATAATATGGTTTTCCTTTATCATCAACCTCAAATTTAGGTTTTCCTTTAAAGATTAAATTTGGTTCTGCTTGCCTTACCACACGCTCTAAATTATTACCAAAAAACATGCTTGGCACATATTTCATTTTATAACCGAGGTGCAGTTTCGCTTCCGCATCAGGATTCGTACCTGACATCGTTACATACCCTGGAATTGTCTCAGCTTTACGCGCTTTAAAAAATCCTGAAACTTCAATCGGCGCTACATATAAAGCTTCGCCGTTTACCATTTGTGGCGTTAATTCTCCTAGCTCAAAATAAGCTACTTTCGGAATATCACCAAATACTTTTTTCATCTTATTCTCCGCTGTCTTTGGCGGCACTGTAAACGGCTGATCATTTTCAGTAAATGGCTCTGAAATATCTTTCTCTATCTTAACAACAGAATCATATTTCTTTTGCGAGATTACTATATCGTGCAAATAACCAAAGTAGCCGTAACTTGCGAGTAAAATAAACATTAGAAATCCTTTTAATGTACCTTCTAATTTCCCTATTTGATCTTGTGAAAATAAAACAAGCCCAATTAAAATTGCTACTGCAACAGAATAATGAGTAAGAATCGAGTCTACTCGATCATCAATTAGCCAAAAGTATTCATAGATTGCAATACCTATCCAAAATAAAACAGGAATAACTAAAATAGATGATTTCTTACCCTTTACAACCTTCTTATCTCCCTTCTTATCCACTGCTCGAAGCTTACTACTACTTCTTGTCCATGGAATCAAAAACAAAGTAAGAATAGCTAAAACTACAAATTTCATCAAAGGCACTGTCCCCTTTTCTTTTGTATTCCCTTTTAGTATAACAAATAAAGGGTATTAAGGTGAAAATAGGAATAGTTATATTTTTTTACTACTTAATACAATCCCGCTCACTACATATAGAATAGATGCAATATAAAAAATTGTACCAATCGTAAAGAAATCTACTAAATATCCCGTGGCAATAACCGCTACTGCTCCGCCAATGGATGTCCACACATGGTATTTTCCAATCTCATAACCAGCCTTTTCCTGCGCAACCTTTCGTGCTAATGAAGTCTTCTCAGTATTACGCTGCACAGCACCTAAAACTCCCATTACAATTTGAAGAATATACACATGCCATACTTCCGTGGCAATCGGAAAGCAAAGCATTAAGATTGCCATGGACCAAGCGTATATGATTAATAATTTTTTATCACCTACTTGATCAGATACCTTTCCCACTAGTGGATATACAAGTGCTGATGTTAAAGCAAATAAGCCATACGCCCAGCCAAATTGCGAGAAGCTATTTCCAACGTTTCGAAGTAATAATATATAAAAAGGAAATACCATACTTCCTGCCATCATGATAATACTTTGCGAAGCCACAAATCTTCTATATGTCATTTCGTATACTCCCTATAAAATAAATTAACAAATCTCTCTTCTGAATCTACTTCCTTCTTTTTCTTGAGAAATTCTTCAATACGAGGATATGCCCTTTTTAACTGCTCTTTCGTTGGATAAGAATAGTACGGCAAATAGTAACTACCGTTATGCTTTAAAGTAACATCAATCATCTTCCGAATGACATCCTCTGTTTTCTTTATCTCACTCTCTGAGCGTCCCTGGTTAATCAAAAGAACCAGCGCAAACATATCATCTTTCGCATAGGACAAAACTGCATTTTCATTCTTTTCCACGTAACGAATCGTAATGTTGAGTAAATTAAACTCTTCTTCATTTAATGCGTTACGTAAATCATCTATATACTCCGTGAAAGCATCTATAGGTACAAAGTATTCTTGTAACACTTCGGTCCTATTTGGATTTTCATATTCCATAAAAGCACTATCTGATCTCATAACATTATTACGCGTCTCATACTTTCCATCTGTACGTTCAAAATAACCTCTTTGTATATCCCAAAATGTATTCTTTCCCCAATCACTATAACGTGATAACCCAAGTAAAAATTTAGGTGCAGCTATAATATTTTCTTCCTTTAATTCACTGTACTCTTCTCTCATATTTTGATTTTGTGCCAAAGTATAATCCGTCACATACATCTCTTTTAAAAATGAATTTGGAGCAACAGAAATACGCGCTAAGTGCATACGAACATTCTCATCTCTTTTCACTTTCTCTTTGAAATAAGATGCGTATTCTTTATAATCTATCATTCTCGTGTGCATTTCATATAATTCATCATCTGTTAACTTCAGCGTCACATCTAAAATAACTCCAAATAAACCGTAACCCCCAATGACATATGGAAATAACTCTGCATTTTCTTCTCTACTTACATTACGTACCGTGCCATCTGCCATTAACAATCTAAATGAATCTACTGTATCAATTAGTGCCTCATGACGAATATCACGCCCATGTACATTTACACTTAATGAACCACCAACAGTAAAAATATTTTGAGACTGCATGACCTGTACCGCAAGGCCATATGGATTTATTTTCTTCTGAATATCATTCCACGTGACACCACTTTGAACTGTAATACGCTTCTTCTCTGGATCGAATTCTAATATTTTATTATATCCTTTCATATCGAGCATCGTGCCATTCGGATAATATGTCTGTCCTCCTTGGCTATGTTGCATGCCTGCAATGGAAATTTTCTCTCCTGAAACTTTTGCATCTCGCACTAATTTTATTAACGAGTGCTCTTCCGTAGCACTTTCAACACGTTTTATTTTTGTCGGAAGCAATTTACCTACATCACTCATAATAGGATGATCAATTTGTTTTTTATACGTATGTACAGACGTTGCAAGCAAAACCGTATATGCGACAATGACCACTACTATCTTTCTTTTTTTCAAAGGACACTCTCCTTATTAGCAACAAAAAGAGATACCCGTTCTTTCAGGTACCTCTCTTGACAGTGATTACTTTGCTGCTGGCAATTGTATTGGATCAAATTTATCATACGATGTAAACTTCGCATCCGTAATAATGTGCGCTTTATCCTCACCATTGCTACTCATAACCATATCTATCTTTGCTGATTCATATTTAAAATCTTTTGTAATAATATATTCCCCATCTATTTCTTCTATCTTTGCATTTTGGCCTTGTAGCATTTGTTTCTGCTTTTCATCCATACTAGCTAACATACTCTCTGTCTCTTGCCCTTTTAATGCAAACTTCAGCTTATAATTATCTCCACTTTTCTCCATCTTCACTTTATTTAAAATTTCCGATGGAATCTCTAAATTATCTACCATTCCTTGAGTCGCATTCATTCCGTTAGCATTTAATTGTTCCTCTGGTACAGACATCACTTCACCCGTATTAGGATTTTTCAACTGACCAGCAATTTTGCCACCCACATCATAAACAACAACCTCTGTACCAGAAACATTCATTTCAGAACGAGAATTTTTTTGCTTCGGCTCTAATTGCATTTTGGCCTTTATTACATTCATCTCTGTTCCTTCAGCCTTTATTCCCACATCATATGTCATCGTTACATTTTCTTCGTTTTTAAAAGCTTCATTCGCTTTATTGAAAACATCCTTCGCTGTTAATTCCTTTTCTTTCTGCACAGCTTCTTTTTTCGGCTCATCAGTCTTTTTTGTTTTCTCATTACTACACCCTACTCCTAGACCGACTGCAAGTACTAAACTTGAAATTAAAATAAATTTTTTCATAACGTCCCCTCCTTCCCAAAAATAATATCATCTCTTTTCCTATGAAATCTATATAATTCGTAATATTCTTCTTTAAATTTATTTCCTATATAGCAACATGTTTGAGAAAAAGTTTAAATATGATGTAAATAATAACAACTCATTTCAGGAGGTCATTATGAAAGCTATTATTTGCACAAAGTATGGACCACCTAATGTTCTCCAGCTTCACAATATAGAAAAGCCTAAACCTAAGAAAAATGAAGTATTAGTTAAAATTCACGCAACAAGTGTATCGACTGGAGATTGTAGAATACGTGGCTTTAATAGCCCCCTCTTATTTTGGATTCCTATGCGGATCATATTAGGTTTCAGAAAACCGAGAAAACCTATACTTGGCGTAGAGTTATCCGGTGAAATCGAAGACATTGGATCAGATGTAACACAATTTAAAAAAGGAGATCCAGTTTTTGCATTAACAGAACTAAACCTTGGTGGTTATGCGGAATATACATGCGTGCATGAAAGTGGATTAATAGCATTAAAACCTACCAATGTGACATATGAAGAAGCTGCCGTTATTCCTTTTGGCGGAACTTCAGCATTGCACTTCCTTAGAAAAGGACAGATAAAAAAAGGGCAACAAGTACTTATATACGGCGCCTCTGGGTCAGTAGGGACAGCTGCCATACAGCTTGCTAAATACTTCGGGGCGACTGTCACAGCCATTTGTAGTAGTTCGAATTTCGATTTAGTAACAGCTTTAGGGGCAGACAACGTAATTGATTATATGAAAGAAGATTTTACTAAGCGGGGCGATCACTACGATATTATATTTGACGCAGTTGGAAAATATAAAAAGTCTCTTTGTACAGATGCATTAATGCCTAATGGAAAATATGTATCTGTGAACGGAATGATGGCAAAGGTCAGTAAAGAAGATATGAATCTACTAAAACAACTAGCTGAAACAGAAAAGCTAAAACCTGTTATTGATAGAACTTACCGATTAGAAGAAGTTGTAGAAGCCCATACGTATGTAGAAATGGGCCATAAGAAAGGAAACGTTTCAATTACCTTAAAATAAAATATATTCTGAAAATATCATTGACAATTTTTTTTGTACGATTTACTATTAGTACCATATTCAAAACTACATACACATACTCTTATCAAGAGTGGCGGAGGGACTGGCCCGATGATGCCCGGCAACCGAGCTTATGACGTATAAGCTAAGGTGCTAATTCCTGCAAAACGAGTTTTCGTTTTGGAAGATAAGAGAGGAATCTATTTCGTCTATTCGGCACCTCTCTTATTTTTGGGAGGTGCTTTTTATTTTGGAACGTATATGAAGGGGGATTTATAGATGAAAAAGGTATTATTAAGCATTGTAAGCGGAGCAGTATTATTATTAGGCGCATGTAGCGTGAGTTCAGATAAAGAGGTAAAAGCATTAGACGAGAAAAAGATTACTGTCGGTGTAACAGGTGGGCCGCATGAACAAATTTTTGAAAAGGTAAAAGAAGTTGCCGCAAAAGATGGCCTCGAAATTGATATAAAAGTATTTAATGATTATGTAGCGCCAAACGTATCTTTAGATGAAAAAAGCCTTGATGTAAATAGCTACCAAACAAAATCGTATTTAGATGTATTTAAAGCTGAACGCAATATGAAATTAGCTGAAGTATTTTCAACAGTAACATTCCCTATGGGCGTATATTCTAAAGATATAAAAGATGTAAAAGACTTAAAAGAGGGCGATGCAATTGCTGTACCAAATGACCCAACGAATGAACTGCGAGCTTTAAAATTATTTGAACAAGCAGGGGTTTTAAAAGTTGATCCAAAGGCTACAGAAAAAGCGACTGCAAAAGATGTAATTGAAAATCCAAAAAAATTAAAGATTGTCGAATTAGAGGCATCTCAATTACCAACGCAACTAAGTGAAGTGAAAGCAGCTGCAATTAACACAAACTTTGCATTAGGTGCAAAATTAAGTCCAGCGAAAGATTCTATTTTCCGCGAAGGAAAAGATTCACCATATGTGAACTGGGTCGTTGTTCGTACTGAAAATAAAGATGATGCCGTTGTAAACAAATTAAAGAAAGCTTATCAATCTAAAGAAGTAAAAGAGTTTATCGAGAAAAAATTTGATGGTTCAGTTTTACCATCTTGGTAGGAGCTGACGATAATGATTGAATTAAAAAACATATCCAAAGTATTTTCAACAAAAAAAGGGACTGTTGAGGCTCTTAAGTCTACTTCCCTTAAAGTAGAAAAAGGCGAAGTATTTGGAATCATTGGGTATAGCGGCGCTGGTAAAAGCACATTGATTCGATGTGTAAATTTATTAGAAAAACCAACGACAGGAAATATCATTGTAAACGAACAAGACTTAACAACGTTATCGACAAAAGAACTAGCAAAAGCGAGACAAAAAATCGGAATGATCTTTCAAGGATTCAATTTACTTAAAACTGTTACCATCTATGAAAACATTGCATTACCTTTACGCCTTGCTGGCATTCCAAAAGCGGAAATTAAAAAAAGGGTAGAAAAATATTTACGCATTGTCGATCTTTTCAATCGAAAAGATGCTTATCCAAGTGAACTTTCTGGCGGTCAAAAACAGCGCGTTGCAATTGCACGTGCACTATCACATGAGCCTGAAGTGTTATTAAGTGATGAAGCAACGAGCGCTTTAGATCCAGAAACAACTGATTCTATTCTTGATTTGTTATTAAAGATTAACGAAGAAATTGGAATTACGATTTTACTCATTACACACGAAATGAACGTTATCCAACGTATATGCGACCGCGTTGCCGTTATGGAACATGGATCTGTAGTCGAAAGCGGGACTGTGAAAGATATTTTCACAAACCCACAACATGTAACAACGAAGAAATTTGTAAATAGCGCCTTTGCAGCTAAAATTCCAGAAGAGGTACAGAAAGAACTACAGAATACTGGAGAAATTGTAACACTTTCATTTATTGGCACTACTTCAGGTGAACCTGCCTTAGCTGTTGCCACAAAACGTTTCCAAGTGTATCCGAATATTTTATCCGGTAATATTACGCAGTTAAAACATGAAGCATATGGGAAACTAGTCGTTCATATGCAAGGAGAACAAAATGAAATCCACCGTGCTTTATCATTTTTACAAGAGCAAGGAATCATCGTAGAAGGAGGTAGAACAGATTATGGGAAACAAGTCCTTTTTGGATGAATGGGGTAAAGTCATATGGGAAGCCACAATTCAAACCTTTCAAATGACATCTATTTCATTACTCATCTCACTCCTTATTGCACTGCCACTTGGCGTCACACTTGTTTTAACGAGACCTGGTGGGCAGCGTGAAAATAAAATCATCTATCCTATTCTTAATACAGTTATTAATATCATTCGCTCTCTTCCATTTATCATTCTATTATTCTTCATCTTACCTTTTACAAAGTTTCTAATGGGAACATCCATTGGCGTGCAAGGTGTTATCGTACCACTTGTCGTCTTCACAGCTCCCTATATCGCACGTTTAATGGAGACAGCCTTACTAGAAGTAGATCGAGGGGTTATTGAGGCCTATCAAGCGATGGGAGTCTCTACTATAAAAATCATTTGGCACGTCATGGTTAAAGAAGCTCGTCCCTCCCTTGTACTTGGATTAACAATTGCAACGATTGGCTTAATCGGCGCAACAGCAATGGCTGGTCTTGTAGGTGCTGGCGGGCTAGGGGACTTAGCATATCGCTTCGGACATTTACGCTATGAACCTGAAGTAATGTATGCAACCGTCTTTATTCTAATTATCCTCGTTCAAGGATTACAGTCTTTAGGTAATGGGGTTGCACGAAGACTGAAGAAAGATTAAAAAAGAAGGTATCTCACCAGGGTGAGATACCTTCTTTTTATCTTTTAAATCCGCCTTCTGAATGAATAACTTGCCCCGTAATCCACTCAGCTTCTTCACTTACTAAAAATTTAATGAGTCTAGCTGCATCTTTTGGCTCACCAATTCTGCCAAAAGGAAACATCGGCTTTAACCCTTGTTTTATCTCTTCAGTCATCCATCCTGTATCGGTTGGTCCTGGATTAATTGCATTCACTGTTATTCCTAATTGAGCTACTTCTGCTGACAACGTACTAGTAAGAGCATCAATAGCTCCCTTCGTTGTCGCATAAGCTAGTTCTCCTGCCATAGGACCTTGAAATTGCCCCGAAGTCATATTAACAATTCTACCACCAGATTTCTTATCAAATCCTCGGGCAAATTGACTACTGAGCAATGTAGTCGCACGAATATTAACCATATAATGCTTATCTAATTCTTCAGCAGTCAACGTAGAGAAATCATTATTCGTAGAATATGCTGCATTATTAATTAATATATGAGGGTACCCTAATTGTTCAGTAACTTTATTTAAAAGCTCTTTCGGTGCATCATTCCGAGTTAAATCTAACTCCATGCTCAATACTCTAACACCTTTTTGTAATAGCTCTTCTTTTAATTGTATTTGTTCATTTTTATCAACGCCCCAAGGCATCTCTTTATCATAATCCGTCCAATACGTAAAAAATATATCGTATCCTGCCTCAGCTAATTCTTTACAAATCGCTGCTCCTATACCGTCTAGACGACTTACGCCTGTAACAACTGCTACTTTATTTTTTAATTGGTTCATCATATACTCCTCCAAGTTTAAAGGACGCATATTTTATATAAGAGATATAAATTTCCCCACCTAGACCTCTGTCCTTACAAAAGGGATGTACAAGCCAACTATGCAGTCCTTGCATGATTTACAAATAGCTAAATAAACCCTCACTTATGAGAGAAAAATTCATCTATCCAATTTCTAATCATTACAAGTTCATCCACATATCGAGTCCTTGTCTCCTTTCCATATATCTCTGTTTCTATCATACCAATATGATGTACTATTTCAAATGATAAAAAAATAAAAACCAATATTCCATTCCAAACTTCTATCGAATTTATTATATTATAATATAATAAATAATGAAAATAATCAGAAAAATACTGGCAAATATTGACTAACCTTCTTATAATAAAACGTGGGGCTAATGTGAGAATTTAGTTTTAAACAAATAGGGGGAAGAAATATGTCAAAAAAATTACTTTCTTTATTTTCTGCAGTAATCGTAGCAGCTTTTGTAATAACCGGCTGTGGTCAAAGCGATACGACAAATAAAGAACAAAAAGAGAATGCAACAAAAGAAAGCAAAACGGAAAAAACAGATACAACGAAAGAAAGTAAACCTACTGAAAAAAAATCCGAAGATAAAAAAACTGAAGATAAAAAGCCTGAAAATACAGCTACTGGATCAAGCGACTACTCTAAGCTGATTTCCTATATGGAAAAAGAAACAGGTGGTAAAACAAAAGTTCTTTTTGAAAATAAAGAACCACAAGTCTATAAAGCTGAAGATGTTTCAGTATCAATGAATAGTTACACATTAGTTGAATTAAATGGATTCCATACAAACTTCGATATTCCGTTTAATCGTCAAACAGAAGGCGGAGTTATTCTTGTGAACTACAGCGTAAAAAATAGTTCAGCTAAAGATATTTATTATATGCCAGCATTGGACATGTCATTTACTGGCGCGCAGAAAGCATATAGTAACTATAAAGATTTAATTCCAAAAGAAGATCAGCTCCCAACTAAACTTGCTCCAACGAATGATTACTTAGTAAAAGCAGGAGAAACTATTTCTGGTTATATCGCTTATCCATTCGGAAAAGATGATCTAGCGAAAATTTCAAGTCTCTCAACAGTCTCAGTCACAGTCCCAACTGCACAAGCTAATAAAGGAAAATTTGATGCTCCAATCGGAAATCCTGGAAGCTTTTCATTAAGTTTAAACAAACAGGGTGCTGAAAAAGTTGCAACAGATAATACTTTCTACCAAGATAAAGCTACAGCTAATAACATGGGCGATAAAAAAATGTTAAAAGAGAAATCAAGTATTAATAACAATCAAGAATTAGGCGCTGTTAATGTTACATTAGACGGATACCAATTCACTCAATTCACACCAAATTCCGTCGAAGCTCCACGCTTTGCAAATTTTAAAAACGGTCTTGTTCTGTTAACAGTAAAATTCAAGCTTGATAACAAAGATGCTCAAGACGTTTCACTGTCTCCTATAAGCTCTACATTGAGAGTGAATGATGGTACACAATATACGATTAATGAAGGTATGCTATTAAATTATGACTATAATGCTTCAGTCAAAACAGGAACATCTGGAGAGTTACTACAAGTATATATTTTAGATCAAGAGCAGTATGAAAAGATTTGGAAAGACAAAAGCTTTGAGATTGAGTTAGGACCTATGAGAAATAAAGAAGCTAAAGATATTTCACAAGGTAAAAAAGCTAAATTTACATTACCTAAATAAATTAATAAATATATAATAGAAAAGGCATATAACATATGATTGTTATATGCCTTTTTCATTTTATAAAAACACCATTTTTGTTCACACTTTATCCATTGTGAATTTTTTCACAATGGATATATAATAAACATGTAAATAGAATATTGGAGGGATTTCAATGGTTATCAATTTTTTAAGAACTGATAAACGTGCTGCTTTCATATTATTATTTTTACGATTTTACATAGGATATGCATGGCTCGCTGCTGGGATAGGTAAAGTTTTCGGACAATCTTTTGATGCAAGTGGTTTTCTAAAGGGCGCTATCGCTCAAGCATCAGGTGACCATCCTGCAGTACAAAGTTGGTGGGCAGATTTTCTTCAAAATTTTGTTCTTCCAAACGCAGACCTATTTAGCTTTTTAGTTCAATGGGGAGAAATTTTAGTAGGTCTAGGTTTAATTTTAGGCGGATTAACAAAAACAGCTGCATTTTTCGGAATCATAATGAATCTTTCATTTTTATTAAGCGGAACTGTTAGTGTAAACCCAAATCTGCTTATTTTAACTATGTTCATTTTAGTTGCAGGGCAAAACGCTGGACGTATTGGATTAGATGACTATGTTTTCCCTAAACTTTTCCGTAAAAATAACCACGGAACATATAAATTAAGTAAAACTGCGTAGTAACAGTTTACTTTTAAAATATAAATAAGAAAAAGAGCCTGAGTATAGGCTCTTTTTCTTATTTATCCTAATTTAAACTTTTAACGAGCCACGAAAACCTCTGGCAGCATAGTAAGAGTCTGCTCCATTGTGGTACACGAAAACATGTCCGAAGCGATAATCGCAAAATAGAGCACCACCGAGTTCTCGAATATCTGAAGGTGTTTGTACCCAACTTGATGATTTCATGTCAAAATCCCCAAGTTGTTGCAATTCCCGATATTGTTCTTCCGTTAATAGTTCAATGCCCATAGCATTTGCAACATCAATAACATTATTTTCTGGTTTATGTTTTTTTCTTGATTCTAACGCTTCAAGATCATAACAAAGACTTCTGCGGCCTTTAGGACTCTCCTTTGAACAATCATAGAAAGTATATTCGTCCTTTTCTTCATCATAACCGACAACATCCGGCTCACCGCCAGTTACTTCCATTTCGTTAAGTGACCATAATTTTTCAGCATTAGCTTCTATCTTAGCTTCAACCTTAGCCCATTCAAGACCTTCATGGCGGTTCATATTTTTCTCAAAACGAGCTTGCAATACTTTCAATAACTCTTGACGTTTTTCTACTAGTAAGTCATTTTTATTTCCTGTCATATTAGTCCTCCCTGATGTGTGTACAGATATTAGTTTAAGTATATATTTTATAATAAATCATCTCAAGATGAAGACCGTTTCAGCCTTATGTGTTGTACAAACATCCATTATAAAGTTCTAAAACCCTCCATACTTTCTCCAAGAATATAGTGTGAAAACCACATCAAATTCTGCTTCATAATAGCTACATTCATTCCCGGCTGATTAGGACTATATGCCATTCCTTTAAATATAATTAATTCTGTATCCACTTCCATATCCATTAATCCTTGATATAGATCATATGCATTTGTAATTGGAATTCTTGCATCCTTTTCTCCATGCTGAATTAAGGTAGGCGTACAAGCTGATTCAATATACGTCATAGGTGATGTCTTCGTATATATCTCTGGATCATCCCATGGAGTATTTCCTAAATACATTCTAATAAAGTAAGGTATATCTGTATTTACATAATGGGTACTCCAGTTAGTGATTCCACCGCCAACTGAAATAGCTTTAAATCGACTACTAAATGTAGAACAGAAAGCTGATACATATCCACCGTTGCTCCATCCCATAACTCCTACTCTATCCTTGTCTACCATCCCTTTTTCTACTAGTTCATCCACTCCAGATATAACATCATCGTAGTCAGCAATCCCCTGTTTTCTATAGTTAGCTTTTAAAAATTCATTACCATAACCTGAACTTCCTCTGTAATTTGGTTCTAAAACGATAAAGCCTTTTTCAACAAACTGTTCAATCGGATATTTCTCATTGAAGCAGTCTGAAAATATCGGAAAAGATGCCCAAGCCGGACCGCCGTGAATTACTACTAATAAAGGATATTTTTTATTTATATCAAACTCTACTGGGGTGGATATAACCCCTTCTATTTCAAGACCATCACTACTTTTCCATGAGATGATTTCCCTGTTACTTTTAAGTTTCCCTTTGAAAAAGCTATTTTCATCCGTTATTTTTTCATCGTCTAAATAGATTTCAAAGGTTTCATTTGTTATTGCCTTATTGTAGGATATATATTTGCCATCCTTTGTTATAGAAGCATCCATTATAAAGCCATCTACTTTTTCGCTTAGTATTTCCACAGTTCCATCTTCAGCTAGCAACCCAATAAGATAATTCGTTTTATTCTGCCATCTAATTAAAATCCCTTTAGCTGTCCACTGTAATGGCATAACCGTACTATCAAAATCTGTTAAAGGTTGAATTAGCTCTCCATTATGAATATCATATATCTCTAACGTACTATCTTGTATATAGTTTCTATAGTAATCCCTCTCTCTTATGCTTGCTGAGTAACAAATTTTGCTGCCCTCTGGAGAAAAGCAAACACTCCCTCCCAACAATTTATCCACATTCAGCTTTTGTAGCTCTCCAGCTTTAATATGGAGTATGTATAGATCTCCATTTATATAATCTGCCATATTTGAGCTTGGTGTCGCCATAAATACAACCTTTTTACCATCATTTGAAATATCAAATTCATGGATATGAAAATCCTTACCATCAGTTAATCGATAAACAACTCTGTTCTCGTGTTCATCTGTATCACTTTGTATCACCTTTTCTATTTCAATGTAATATAAACAATTATTCTGGTGTTCTTTACTTACATGATGGAAATCTCCATATAATTCCTTACGTTTCTTTATTTCCTCACATTCTTTTGACTGTGCAACATAATAAAAACCTTTACCAGCAGGATCCCATTTGAATGTACTAATTCCTTCCTTCTCATCAGTAATTTGAACCTCGCTATAACCATCTAGCGACTTAACAAATATCTGATTTTTCCCATCACCAACTGGACTAAGATATGCGATACACTTAGCATCCGGAGACCATAATGGGTGTGTACTATCTATATCCCCATTTGATAATGGGTAACTCTGCTTCTTATCTTTTTCATATATCCATACATGATTCCTATATGTATTGTCTTTCCAATCAGCCGTCTTCTTTACAAATGCTACGTTTTTACCATCATCACTTATGTTTGTACTTGATAAGGTTGGTAATGAAATAACCTCTTCTATACTTAGATATGTTTTTTTAATCGTTTTCATCAATATCCCCCCTGAAATGTCCATAAATCTCTCGTCTCTTTTTGTCGTAATCAAAGAAATTGTTCATGAATACTTAAAATAATAATGGAAAATTCAGATAAATAAAAGTGAATTCGATAAAGTAAAACTTTAATCTATAGGGTTCTATCCACTTACCAATTCTAGATGTTATTTTTCGACACAAAAACACCCCTTTAGATAAAATATCTAAAGGGGTGCAAATTTGTAAATTTATTTTAAAGCTACAACTATATTTATTAACCTACCAATCTCCTACTCAACAGTAACAGACTTAGCTAAGTTACGTGGCTTATCAACGTCACACTCGCGGTGAAGTGCTGCGTAGTATGAAATAAGTTGTAATGGAATAACTGCTACTAGCGGTGCTAGTGCTTCGTGTACAGCTGGTAATACGAAGCTGTCTCCTTCCATTTCTAAGCCTTTCATTGAGATGATACATGGGTTAGCTCCGCGTGCTACTACCTCTTTCACGTTGCCGCGAATTCCAAGGTTTACGTGCTCTTGTGTAGCAAGTGCGATAACTGGTGTACCATTTTCGATTAAAGCGATTGTACCGTGTTTTAACTCTCCTCCAGCGAATCCTTCTGCTTGGATGTAAGAGATTTCTTTTAGTTTTAACGCACCTTCTAATCCTACGTAGAAGTCTACGCTACGTCCGATGAAGAAACAGTTACGCGTTGTCGCTAAAAATTGTTTTGCTAATGCGTCCATTTCTTCTTTTTGATCACAAAGTTCTATCATTGCATTTGCTACAAGTCCTAGTTCGTGTGTTAAATCGAAATCAAGAACTTCACCTTTTGCTTTAGCAATATCAGCTGCTAAAATTGAAAGTACTGCAAGCTGTGCTGTGTAAGCTTTCGTTGATGCAACTGCAATTTCTGGTCCAGCATATAACGGAAGTGTATAATCAGCTTCACGAGAAAGAGTAGAACCAGGCACGTTTGTAATTGTTAATGCTTTATGACCCATTTCATTTGTTTGTACAAGTACTGCACGGCTATCAGCAGTTTCACCACTTTGTGAAATGTAAATGAAGAATGGTCTTTCTGTTAATAATGGCATGTTGTAAGAGAATTCACTTGCTACATGCACTTCAACTGGCATTTTTGCAAACTTCTCGATAAATTGTTTTCCAACAAGACCTGCATGATAGCTCGTTCCACATGCAATGATGTAAATACGATCGCTATCTAAAATCGCATTGCGAATGTCTTGATTTAATTCAATCTCGCCATTTTCATCTTGATACTTTTGAATTATATTACGGATTACAAGTGGTTGCTCATCGATTTCTTTAAGCATGAAATGAGGGTATGTTCCTTTTTCAATATCACTTGCATCTAATTCCGCTGTAAACGGTGCACGTTCAATCGTTTCACCTTGTAAGTTTTTAATTGTAATACTTTCTTTCGTTACGATTACGATTTCTTTATCCATTAACTCAATAAATTGATCTGTAACTTGTAACATCGCCATAGCGTCGCTCGCCACAACATTAAAGTTGTCACCAACACCTACTAATAGCGGGCTTTTGTTTTTAGCAACATAAATCATGTTTGGATTTTCAGCATCAAGTAATCCGATTGCATAAGAGCCATGTAAAAGAGATAGCGTATTACGGAACGCTTCTTCTACACTTAATCCTGTGCTCACTTGTTGTTCCATAAGCTGTACGATAATCTCTGTATCTGTTTCACTTACGAACGTTACATCTTGTAAATATTCCTTTTTCACTAATTCATAGTTTTCAATTACACCGTTATGAACTAGTGTAAAGCGTTTTGATGTACTTTGATGCGGATGCGCGTTTACTTTACTTGGAACACCGTGTGTAGCCCAGCGTGTGTGTCCGATACCTACGCTTGCTGCTACATTCTCATCTACGATTTCACGAAGTTTTGCGATACGGCCTTTTTCTTTGTATACAACAACACCGTTCTCTGCTTGTACTGCAATACCTGCTGAATCATATCCACGATATTCTAGCTTTTCTAAACCTTTTAATAAAATTTCCTTTGCATCTTGCTCTCCAATAAATCCTACGATTCCACACATGTTTAGTCGCCGTTACAAATGCTTACACTGCTCTGCGAACATGTAACGACATAGTCCGATACCATTTTTATTTATACTAAAAAAACGGATTACATATTGCTAGCCCTGTAAGCTTGTAACGGCTTTCACCTTCCTCTCGATTGGGTTTAAGTCCGTATATACTTATACAGCTAGTTTTCATCCGTTCCTCTTCTCTCATCACACTTTCACCTTTGTCCACTAAGTCACCTTAATGATTTAAGTAAAAGTTTGCGGTTGTGATGAACAACCGGGAGTCATCCGCCGAAATCTCGATAAACCCCACCTCGTCAACTACACTATTTGTAGTTCTGGCGCTTTTATAATTTACAATATTTCCTTTGAGAAAAAGAACAAGACCATCTTATAACAAACATGGATAAACCGTCAATGAAATTTTTTTCATCGTCTATAAAACATATGAAAAAGGAGCACTTTTTGTGCTCCTTTTTCATATAAATTCAGCTAATTACTCAGCGCCAACTTCGGCTTTCACAACTTCTACAATGCGATGTACATATGCATCACAAACTTCTTGTGTTGGTGCTTCTGCCATTACACGAATAAGTGGCTCTGTTCCAGATGGACGAACAAGAATACGGCCATCACCGTTCATTTCTTCCTCTACAACACGAATAATTTCTTTAATTTTTTCATTTTCTAATGCTAATTTTTTATCTGTTACACGAACGTTTACTAGCAATTGTGGGAATTTCGTCATTTCTCCTGCAAGCTCAGATAATGGTTTTTTCGTCATTTTCATGATGTTTACAAGTTGAAGTGCACTTAACATTCCGTCACCAGTTGTAATGTAATCAAGTAAGATAATATGGCCTGATTGTTCTCCACCTAAGTTGTAACCACCGCGTTTCATCTCTTCCATTACATAGCGGTCACCAACTGCTGTTTTATCACTTGTAATATTGTTTGCTTCAAGTGCTTTGTAGAAACCTAAGTTACTCATAACAGTTGAAACAACTGTATTATGTTTTAATTGACCAGTTTCTTTCATGTACTTCGCACAAATAAACATAATTTGATCACCGTCAACGATGTTTCCTTTTTCGTCTACAGCAATTAAACGGTCGCCATCGCCATCAAAAGCAAGTCCAATATCCGCACCTTTTTCTTTTACCAATTCAGCTAAGCCTTCTGGATGTGTAGATCCTACACCCTCGTTAATATTCATACCGTTTGGAGAAGTTCCCATTGTTGAAATATCAGCTTCTAGGTCTGCAAATAAGTATGGAGCTAGAGAAGAAGTTGCACCATGTGCACAATCTAAAGCGATATGTAGGCCAGAGAAATCTTCTTCAACAGTTTGTTTAATGTACTGTAAATATTTTTGTCCACCTTCAAAGTAATCGCTCACTTGTCCAAGATTAGTACCTGTCGGACGTGGTAGTTCATCAACTTCTTTGTCTAATAAAGCTTCAATCTCAGCTTCTTGCTCATCTGTTAATTTAAAGCCGTCTGAACCAAAGAATTTAATACCATTATCTTGTACTGGATTATGAGATGCAGAAATCATAACACCTGCTTGTGCATCTAGTGCTTTTGTTAAATAAGCAACGCCCGGTGTAGAAATAACGCCAAGGCGCATTACTTCTGCTCCAGTTGATAATAGACCTGCTACTAAAGCTCCTTCTAACATATGGCCAGATACACGTGTATCACGACCGATAATTACTTTTGGACGATCTGTATCTTTTGTTAATACATAACCACCAAAACGCCCAATTTTGAAAGCTAATTCAGGTGTTAACTCCTTATTTGCAACTCCACGTACTCCATCTGTACCAAAATATTTACCCATTATGATTCGCTCCTTTTTCTTGCTCTTTTTGATTATGGTTATCTACCGTTGGTTCTTGACTATTTTCTTTATCTTTATCTTGATTTTGATTATTTTCCTGTTCCGTTTCTTTTTCTTGATTGGATTCAGGATTTTTTGGCTTCTCATTTTGATTTTCTTGATTGGTGTTTGAATCCGGTTGTTGACCGTTACCCTGTACTTCTTTATCTGGTTTTTCTTTCTTTACAATAGTAACTTTAGCACTTTTTTGTTTTGGCTCTATTGAAATATTACCAGGACCACTCACTTGAATAGAAATATCTTTCGTCCCTGAAGATACATTTTGCAAATTAATTACCGCTGTGATTTGGGCAGCTGTTATTTTATCTACTATACTTGCTTCTCCTGAAATATCAACACTTATATTTCCATCTTGCGGCGAAATTAGCTGAGCCGTAACATCTTTAGAAAGTCCATTTTTTTGGATTGGGATGCCATCAATCGTTTTTGTTTTCGTTTGTTTTGTTTTTTGCACTCCCACTGAAACCTTCACTTGATTCGGTTTTGCACTGGTTACACCCTTGGGTAATAAAACAGAGGCATCGAATGTTGTAGACTCTGTCAATTGACTAAGATCTACTTCGACCCCCTCTAGCGATTGTATATTATCCAAAATATCTTTTGGACCAGCTATCGTTACCTCTCTCGGCTCGACACTGATATTTGTAACTGCCAATCCTTCTGCTAAACTCCCCTTCTTCGTATACGTTACAGGAACAGTTTTTTCAGTATTATTGGCTGTAGTTTGCGTTGCCACATTCAACGTTACACTAATTTTAGATGGACTTGTTCTTACATTTAAACGTTTTCCTTCTTTATTGTATAATGTAACTTCGGGCGTTTTTGTAACAGTTTTATTAACACCTTTTAAATCAACATACGCTTTGGCAGATGAAATGCTTTCAATTTCTTCTTTCGTCCCAACTACCTCAACAGTATCCGGTTTAATGCTTGATTTTTCGAGAGTAGCCCCCGCTGGCATTTGATCCTCATTTGATAATTTCAAATCTACATGAACATATTTTCTCGCCTTTTCATGAAGAGTAACTTTAATTGTTGATGGCTGAACTGTTCCTTTCACATCGTCTGGAAGCCCGTTCGTTTTTAAAGAAATCTCATAAGTTCCTTTTGGACTATCTCGCAAATCAATTGGTATGTCAAATTGTTTTTTTGCTTTTGCTGTAGCAACTGATGCTTTTGGGCCTTCTAACTTCACCTTAACGCCCTCTGCTGGAATACCACTTACAATATATTTCTCCTCATCATACTTAAGATTAATCTCATAATTAGTTAATGTTTCTTTCGTATCATTTGCAAAAGGTAATATACCTGATGTCGTATTTTTCTCAGTTAACGTCGCTGACATAAAAAGCATACACGCCAATAGTAATGAGATCCCTTTTAAAAACCAATGATTCTCCATTAACTTATCCATGACGCTTTCTCCTCCAATTCCATAAAGACGAAGAAGTCGTTTTTTCGTTCCCACTAAATTCAGCTAATAACATATCCTTCAGCTGTTCTGTCTTCAAATCACGATGCAACTTACCATTTTTCGTTAAAGAAATTTGACCAGTTTCTTCAGACACAACTACTGTAATACTATCAGTAACTTCACTAACTCCCATTGCAGCACGATGCCTAGTTCCTAATTCTTTAGAAATAAACGGACTTTCTGATAATGGAAGATAGCATGCTGCTGCTTTAATTGTACTTCCTTGCATAATTACCGCTCCGTCATGAAGAGGTGTATTTGGAATAAAAATATTAATAAGTAATTCCGATGATACGTTTGCATTCAGCGGAATACCCGTTTCCACATAATCACCCATACCGGTCTCTTTTGACAAAGTAATTAATGCACCTATTCTACGTTTCCCCATATATTCGGTTGCTTTTGCTATCGCTGTTGCAACCATTTCAGGTTCATCATCCTCATGCGGTCCAACACGCGAAAATAAACTCCCGCGCCCTAGCTGCTCAAGTGCTCTTCGCAATTCTGGCTGAAAGATAATAATAACGGCTAAAAATCCCCATGTTAATACTTGTTCAGTTAGCCAAGATAACGTATGCAATTCAAGGAAAATACTAATCATCTTAACGACAATGATAACTGTAATCCCTTTTAAAAGTTGAACAGCTTTCGTCCCTCGGATTATGAGAATCAGCTTATATATAATAAACCATACAATGGCAATATCTAATGCCGTACTAAGATATTTCAAAATGGTCGTATCTTCAAAAGGCATGCTATCCCTTCCTCCTACTTACGAGCAATTCTATCCATATATTGAAATATTGTTTTATGCTCTATCTGTATGTATTTCCAACAACTAGTTAATTATACCATACATGAAACAAACGACAATTACAAACAACCCCCTTTAGCTCAAATTGGTAAGATGTCAAACATTTTTATCTTACAGTATAATATAAATCATTATTATACGCCTATTTTCAAATAAAAAAAGCAACTTCTCAGTTGCTTTTCTTACATTTATTTTAGTTTTTCACCGAATAAAGAACCCATTAAAGCAACTGCTGTTGTTGCCGTTCTATTTCTCTCATCTAAAATCGTATTTACCTCAACAAATTCAGCAGATGTGATAATATCCGCTTCTGCTAACATTTCCATCGCCAAGTGACTTTCACGATAAGATAGACCACCAATTACAGGCGTCCCAACACCTGGTGCATCATGAGGATCAAGACCATCTAAATCTAATGATAAGTGTACACCATCAGTATGAGATAAATATGCGATTGTTTCTTCCATAACAGCCGTCATCCCCATACGATCAATTTCATGCATTGAGAACACTTTAATACCTTCATTGCGAATGAAATCTTTTTCTCCTTCATCCAATGCACGCGCACCGATAATTACGACATTCTCTTTTTTCACCTTTGGATATGCTCCATATAAATCTACAAGTGAAGAATGTCCATAACCTAAACTTGCTGCAAGTGACATACCGTGAATATTTCCAGATGGTGAAGTTTCCTCTGTATTTAAATCACCGTGTGCATCATACCAAATAACACCTAAGTTTTTATAATGTTTTGCTACACCAGCTAATGTACCGATAGCAATACTATGGTCACCACCTAATACAAGTGGAAAACGACCTTCTTCTATAATATGATCCACCTTACTTGCTAATTCATTACATACAGTTGCAACTTGTGTAAGGTTTCTTAATTTTGTATTTTCATCTATCTCTTTTTCTCTCTCTATACGTATATCTCCCATATCTTTAACGTTATATCCAATTTCTTCAATTCTTTCAATTACCCCTGCATAACGGATTGCGCTCGGTCCCATATCAACGCCACGACGCATCTGCCCTAAATCCATTGGAACTCCAATAACTGAGATTTCTTTTTTCATAGATAGTATCCCCCTTCTGTGCCTTCACTAAATATTTTAAATCTTTTATATAGTCTGACTCAACTCGACATTTTTCTGTATGGATATACAAATTATTCACTTATATTCACGTTCAAAATCAAATTTCAAGACTATTCTATGTATAAAGTTAACTTAATGAAACAATCACAATCACTATTATTAAATAATAATAAAAAAACACCCCTACATTTAGAAGTGTTTTTCTGACGCTATTTTCCATACTGTTGCAATATTCTTCGTTGTCATTTCAATATTTTCTTCTGCTACTCTATATGCTTCTTCTAGTGTCATCGGTCTCGTTGTAATACTAAATACCGCATCTATTCCTTTCTCGTACACGGCTGAATAATCAGATGATACAGACCCTCCAATGGCAATTACAGGCACAGAAAAACGTTTCGCACGCCCCGCAACACCAACAGGAGCCTTCCCATATGCAGTTTGTTCATCTATTCTACCTTCACCAGTTATAATGAGATCTGCATCTTCTATATGTTTATCGAAATTTGTATAATCCAATACAATTTCAATGCCCCTTCGCAAGTCTCCCTTTAGCACTGAAATAACAGCCGCCCCCATTCCTCCTGCTGCCCCTGCACCAGGTATTTCAGATACATCAGAAGATACATATCTTTTAAGGATATTCGCATAATGTTTTAAATTCTCATCTAGCTCTTTCATCATCTCTATATTCGCACCCTTTTGTCTCCCAAATACGAAAGATGCTCCCTGCATTCCGACTAATGGATTATCCACATCACATGCCGCTTCTATCTTTACCCCCTTTAAGCGTGGGTCCATTTGTGAAAAATCAATAGCAACAATCGAATGTAACGTACCTCCAGATGGATCTATTACTTCACCCTTATCATTTATAAATCTTACTCCTAAAGCTGCTAACATGCCTGCCCCACCATCATTTGTAGCACTTCCTCCAAGTCCTAAAATTATGTACTCCACCCCTTGATTTAGCGCATGTAATATAAGTTCTCCTGTTCCTTTTGTCGTTGTAATAAGTGGGTTTCGCTTTTCAACTGGAACGTGCTGTAATCCTGATGCTGCTGCCATTTCAATAAACGCTGTCTTTTTATCTTTAGACACGCCATAAAAAGCTTGCACACTTTCTCTAAGCGGTCCTGTCACACTAATTGATATAATTCTCCCCCCTGTAGCATCAACAAGCGATTCAACCGTCCCTTCTCCTCCATCTCCAATTGGTATTTTCACATACTTTGCATTAGGAAAAATTGCTCTAAAACCTCTTTCAATAGCTTCACATACTTCTATAGCTTTTAGGCTTTCTTTATATGAATCAGATGCAATAACAACTTTCACAATTATCCCCCATCCCTTATTTTTACGTTTTCTTCATTTTAAACGATAAATATAAAAGTTGTCTTTTTAAACACAAAAAAGCTTACATCATATGATGTAAGCTTTTTCTATTTAGATGGAGCCTAGCGGGATCGAACCGCTGACCTCCTGCGTGCAAGGCAGGCGCTCTCCCAGCTGAGCTAAGGCCCCTTAGTAATAAAGCGGAAGACGGGATTCGAACCCGCGACCCCAACCTTGGCAAGGTTGTATTCTACCACTGAACTACTTCCGCGAAAATGGTGAGCCATGAAGGATTCGAACCTTCGACCCTCTGATTAAAAGTCAGATGCTCTACCAACTGAGCTAATG
>NZ_JBXAEZ010000012.1:0-58472 GCF_058792475.1 Bacillus sp. MT94
AAAGTTAGTTTGTCTAGCATCTAAAAATAAAAATTGACGTTTCACGTTGTTTGTTTCGTTCAGTTTTCAAAGAACTACTTGGCCGCTCATTTGCGACTTCCTTATGTTAACATCTTCGTTTTTCGATGTCAACTAAGTTTTTCAATTTCTTTTTTGTCGTTTTCTGCGTTTCCGCATCAGCGACGTTTATTAATTTACCATATACAAACTATTAACGTCAACACTTTTTAATAAAAAGTTCTTTTTCTTACATAACGAATACATTCCTCTGCATTAGCAACTCTCCGAAATAAACAAAAAATGATTTTATATCTTTCTTCCATCGCCTTTTTTACAACTTCATGAATACGCTCATCTTCAAAATCAAATAAAAGTTCCTCTAACTCTCTCTTTAATATGTATTCCATCTCTTTTCTCTCTTCTTTTGTCAACATCAGCCCAAGCAAATGATCACCTCAATAATTCCTTACGTAACAATAAACGTTTCGCTCATTTTCACTTATTACAATCCTATCATTCATTATATCCATTACTTACGATATTAATCCTTTGTTCTCTTTTTTATATTTACAGCATATATGTAACTGAAAAGGATTGGACAAAGGGGCGTAATATTATGTTTTTCTTTTTTATTACGAGTAAGAGAACTTTTAAACACATTAGCTTAATAGTGATACTTTCCTTATTTACAGCATGGCTACTCTTTTTAAAAACATATTCACATGAATCTGCTTTTTCAACTGCTACAGGTCCTAAAGTAATTTACAAAGGAGATACCGCTAAAAAGCAAGTTGCATTTACGTTTGATATTAGTTGGGGAGACAAAAAAGCAATTCCAATCCTTGATACTCTTAAAGAAAGACAAATTAAGAATGCAACCTTCTTCCTTTCTGCTGCATGGGCCGAAAGACACCCCGATATTGTAGAGCGCATCATGAAAGATGGACACGAAATCGGTAGTATGGGTTACAATTACACATCCTATACTTCTCTAGAGACGAATGAAATAAGACGAGACCTTTTACGAGCACAAGATGTTTTTACAAAACTTGGGGTAAAACAAGTCAAGCTGTTACGTCCACCTAGTGGCGAATTTAACAAGGCAACCCTTAAAATTGCAGAATCACTTGGATACACCGTCGTGCATTGGAGTAATAATTCCAACGATTGGAAAAACCCAGGTGTAAATCACATCGTTTCCACCGTCTCTAATAATTTGAAAGGTGGAGATATTGTCTTATTACACGCATCCGATTCTGCCCTTCAAACAAATAGAGCTTTACCGCTGCTTCTGCAAAAATTAAAAAGTGATGGATATGAGCAAATATCCGTATCACAACTTATTTCCAACACAAGTACGAAAAGTGAAGATGTGAAATAGCTTCGTCCCTACTACTCTTCACGTATAAAAAGCTCTACTACCTTTCAAAAAGGTGGTAGAGCTTTTTTAATCACACCATTTCCAATAATATAACTGCTGATATATAAAACCTCTCTCTATTAAGCAGATTTACTCGTTTTTCCGATTAAACGATGTAATACAAGTAATTGATATGCATTACATAACAATAGCGGTATAACCATTAAATATAACCAATCTGTATCATTAATCCGAAGCGCCGGTACCCATTCAAGAATCGTTACAACAACCATAAAGAACAGAGCTGGCACAAATGCTTTTTTATTTGTTTCTTTACTTTTTACATAAGCAACAATTGCTCCAAACACAAATAAAATTCCAGCAACAAGTATGTTATTCCCCAATGAGATTTCCCCATTTGCAATAAGTACAGATCTTAAATACACAAAATCAAATAATACGAATGCAATAAAGAAGAGCTGGACTGCATTCCATAAAGACGATGAGCGAAACATCCCTAGTCCAAAACGATGGATTGTTAAATATGCAAAGAATCCCATTTGACTTATAACGCTAAAAATAAATCCTACACCCATCAACCAGAAAGATACCGCTAAAATCTCCTTAACGTCGAAATTTTGAAAAAATTTATCATACCTGTCCCACTCCAAAACAAAACCAATAATAACTGTGCTAATCCCACCAAGAAACAACGTCGTTAAAAATAGTCGTACCCACTTGCGGCTATTCACAACACATCCCCCATTATCCTTATATTTCTAATTAAATTGTATCAATGACAATTTCAAAAAGCTAGCCATGTTCATGTATAAATTCCTTAAAGATATTTATATTAAAAAGAGAGAACTGTGCTGAAAGGAGTTCCAACTTATGAAACGGATACTATTCATTTTCGTTTCTTCTTTTCTACTTATCGCACTTGTAGCATGCGCACAAGGAAAAGAAACGAAATCCGAACTAGATTACGATCAAACAAAGAAAATGATTGTTGATATTTTAAAAACAGATCAAGGTAAGAAAGCTATTCAAGATGTATTAACTGATGAAAAAATGAAACAAGCACTCATACTAGATGAAACAGTAGTAAAGAAAACGATTGAAGATGCCATGGTATCCGATAAAGGGCAACAATTCTGGGAAAAGCTCTTTAAAGATCCTGAGTTCTCATCAAAGTTTGCTAAAAGTATGGGGAAAGAACAAACCCAATTAATGAAAACCTTATTAAAAGACCCTGAATACCAAGCAGGCGTTATAGAAATTATGAAAAATCCTGAAGTAGAAAAAATGATGTTACAAACAATGAAGAGTAAAGAATACCGTCAATATCTACAACAAGTACTAACAGAAACTGCTGAAAGTCCACTCTTCCAAGCCAAGATGATTGATATCATTAGTAAAGGTGTACAAAAGGCTGAAAAAGGTGGATCTGATAAGAAAGAAGCAGGCGGTGATGGCGGTTCTCAAGGCGAGAAGAAGGAAGAACAGTGAAAATAATAACTATAATAACGAGTGGACAATGTATAAATTGTCCACTCGTTATTACTTTATCTTGCTATTAACAGACAAAATGGCCCTCTAGTTAAGCGAAAGGTTTACTAGTTGTTGCCAGTAACAGATGAACCCCACTGATTAAAGTTTCGCTTTATTTTTGTGTAACAGCTGTTTTATCAATTACTGTTTCAGCTATTTTACTATAAATAATGCCGGTTGTATGTGTATCCTCATATACTGAAGGAGCAAAGTCTTCTTTATTCCAATCGGGTTGTTGCAGTGGAATACGCCCAAGAACATTTGTTTGTAGTTCGGTAGCTAACTTATCTCCCCCGCCTCTTCCAAATACATATTCTTTCTCACCAGTTACCTTACTTTCAAAATATGCCATATTCTCAACAACACCGAGAATACTATGTTCAGTGCGTAATGCCATCGCTCCAGCACGCGCTGCTACAAACGCAGCTGTTGGATGCGGTGTCGTTACAATAATCTCTTTGCAAGATGGCAACATTGAGTGCACATCTAACGCAATATCACCTGTGCCTGGTGGCAAATCTAATACTAAATAATCTAAATCGCCCCATTCTACTTCTGTGAAGAAGTGGTTTAACATTTTCCCAAGCATAGGTCCTCTCCAAATAACTGGTGCATTATCCTCTACAAAGAAGCCCATTGAGATTACCTTTACACCTAAACGTTCTACCGGAATTATCTTATCACCTCTTACGATGGGACGTTTTTCTATCCCCATCATGTCTGGCACACTAAAACCGTAAATGTCCGCATCAATAATACCAACTTTTTTTCCTAAACGAGCTAAAGCAACTGCAAGGTTAACGGAAACGGTTGATTTTCCCACGCCACCTTTTCCACTCGCTACTGCTAAGAATGTCGTTTTTGAATTTGGTGACAATAAAGATTCACTTTGCTCTGCTTCTTGTTCTGGTGCAAACTGAGCTAATTCCTCTTCTGTAAATTCTGCAAAACGAAGTCCAACTGTTGCTGCTCCAAGCTCTTTTAATAACTTTACAATTCCAGACTGCAACTGCATTTGTTCCGCTGTACCAGTTTTTACGATTGCAATTTTGACACTCACATGTTCCTTCTCAGGCTTGACTGTTACCTCTTTAATTGCACTTGTTTCTTTTAATGTTTTATGTAAAAACGGATCTACCATCCCTTCTAACGCTTCAACCACTTGTTCTTTCGTTACCATAATTAGCCCAGCCCCCTGTATGAAAAATAACGTAATGTTAATTGAATTTATCTCTGCTTATTCTTGAAATAAATGCGTTTACATTTCCAGTATAACATATTTTCCGAAAACTTCGTTAACGAGAGAAACTCAAAAAAATCCTCCTTATTCTGGAGGATTTCCTTTTTCCGTGAAATAGCGTAATATACCCCGGTATATTGCAGCCGCTACCTTTTGCTGATATTTCTCCGAATTTAACATATACCTTTCGTTCACATTCGATAAAAAGCCGGCTTCAATTAAAGCACCTGGTGTTTTAGAATACTTTAATAAATACACATGCGAAATTGTCTTAGCAGAACGATTCGTGTTCTCTAAACTTGTTCTCAATTCAGCCTGTATAAATTTTGCAGCACGTTCATTTTCAATTGAAGAGCGGTAATAGAACGTTTGTGCGCCTTTCGATCCACTACTAGTTAAAGCATTTAAATGAATACTTGCAAAAAAGTCTACATCAGGTTTATTGATGATTTCTACACGTTTTTTTAAATCCTCTGCTTTACGTCTACTATATGACTTTGTATCTTTGTTAGCTAAATCATAATCTCCCTCACGCGTTAAAATAACTAGTGCACCTTGTTCTTGTAAATAGTCTTGTACCTTTTTTGTAATTTCAAGCGTAATATCCTTTTCTATAATATCCTTTCCTCCAACAGCCCCTCCATCTGGTCCACCATGACCAGCATCTAATACAATTACTTTCCCTGATAAGGGTAAATTCCAAGCTCGCCACGATTTTGTAATTTGAAATTCTTGTTTGACTAAAAAAAACAATACAACCGCAGCGAGTGCAAAAGAGATAATTCGAATTCTCTTCATACCTTTCCTCCTCCAGCTAGTCCCTCTAATTACTTATATGGGACAAGAGGAAAGTTTATGCTTGTCTTAATGAAGCTTTAATCGATATCTTCTTTCACCTTTTTCATACCCTTCTTGCCACCACAATCCTATAAACTGCTGACAAGATTCAAAAAGTAATTCCTCATCTTTCAACTTTATTTCTCGCATAGTCATACTCGTTAAAAATTGAAATAGCGTTTCAGTTAATTGTTGTTCTTCTTCTAAAGCTCTATATTTCACATCAAAAAACGATTCACCATAATAACCAAATTTACTATATCTCGCTCCTAATAAATAAGATTCTATCCCTAATTCAATACAGTAATCTTCATACTGACGATGAAGCTCTTGCATTTGAAAGGCATCACGAATATTTGAACGTAATGTTTTTAATGATAATTCCCGCAACATCTTCCGCTCGTATTTTAACTGCTTTTCTTTTTGTTTTTCTTGTAAGCTGACAATGACATTCATAGTACTTATAAACCTCCCTAATACGTATTAGTCTAAACTTCTAAAGAAGAAGCATACGCGCGGTGGTAGCACTAAAATATTCCAAGCTATAAAAATTACAAAAGAGGAATGAAACATAAAAAAACCCCAACCAAAATGGTTGGGGTTTGTAGTTCGCAAAAATTAACGTTTTGAGAACTGAGGTGCACGACGTGCGCCTTTAAGACCGTATTTTTTACGCTCTTTCATACGTGCGTCACGAGTTAATAGACCTGCACGTTTTAGTGTTAGACGGTATTCTGGATCAGCTTTTAATAAAGCGCGAGAAATACCGTGACGAATAGCACCAGCTTGACCAGTGTATCCACCACCATTTACGTTTACAAGTACATCGTAGTTACCTAAAGTTTCTGTTGCAACTAGAGGTTGTTTCACTACTTCACGTAATGCAGCAAATGGGATATAGTTTTCAAAATCACGACCGTTAATGATAACGCGTCCTTCGCCTGGAACTAGGCGTACGCGCGCTACTGAACTCTTACGACGTCCAGTGCCATAGTATTGAACCTGTGCCAAAGTAAGCCCTCCTTTAATTAATTATCCGCGAAGTTCGTAAACTTCTGGTTTTTGTGCTTGGTGTGGATGCTCTGCTCCAGCATACACGTTAAGTTTCTTAGAAACTTGACGGCCTAAGCGTCCTTTTGGAAGCATGCCTTTAATTGCAAGCTCTAACATTTGTACAGGGTAGTTTGTACGCATTTCAAGAGCTGTTCTTTGCTTAAGTCCACCTGGGTGGTTAGTGTGACGGTAGTAAATTTTATCGTTTAATTTATTACCTGTTAAATGAATTTTCTCAGCGTTAATAATAATTACATGATCACCCGTGTCAACGTGTGGTGTAAATGTAGGTTTGTTTTTACCACGTAAAATGGATGCTACTTCAGTAGATAGGCGACCTAAAGTTTGACCTTCAGCATCAACCACATACCATTTACGCTCAACTTCGTTAGCTTTTGCCATAAAAGTCGTACGCATGTGTTTCCCTCCTCGTTATCTTTTCCATAGAAAAAATCTATTGTTTATCTTAAACACGATTTCCTTCCGGGGCTAATCGTGGTTTTAGAAACAATACCATATGTTATGATATACTTTTGAGTTTCTAATGTCAAGCAAATGTTACACCAGGATTAGTTGTTATAGTTTACCTCCCATAGGTAAAGCCCATGACCTGGAGCCATCTTTCCAGCAAACTGACGATTTTGTTTCGCTAAAATCTCTGGAATGCTATCAGGATCAAGCTTTCCTTGCCCTACGTTAAGTAACGTACCAACAATAATTCTGACCATATTATATAAAAATCCATTACCTACAAAACGAAAAATTAATTCATCGTCTTGCTCAATTAACTCGATTTCATAAATTGTTCGCACTTTATCTTTTTTGTCAGTTTTTGCCGAACAAAAAGAAGTGAAATCATGCGTTCCAATAAAATACGGAATTGCTTTTCTTATTTTTTTGATTTCGAGCGGATATGGATATTGATATACGTAATTTCTACGGAATACATCCGCAGTCTTTGATAATAATACACGATAACGATATTCTTTTTTCTCAACACCGTAACGTGCATGAAACTCTTCTGTTTTTTTCTCTACTTGCCTAATAACAATATCATCTGGCAACATTGTATTTAAAGCGTTACTCCATTGCCACTCTTCAAGAGACAAAGGAGTATCAAAGTGTATGACTTGTCCTTTTGCATGAACCGTAGAATCTGTTCTACCAGATGCCTGAACACGAACAAGTTCTCCCTTATGCAATTTCTGTAATGCTTTTTCTATCTCCTGTTGAACAGTACGATGCTTCGGCTGAATTTGATAACCACAAAAATGCATGCCATCATATGCAACCGTACATTTTATTCTATCCATTTCTCTATTCTCCATTACGATCGCACCCATGCCAAAATACAAGCTAAACAAAATAAGCTTACAATCGTTACTGTATCGCTTGTTTTCCAGCGTAGTTGCCTAAATTTAGTACGTCCTTCACCACTTTGATATCCACGAGCTTCCATCGCAATAGCTAAGTCCTCTGCACGCTTAAAAGCACTGATAAACAGAGGAACAAGCAGTGAGATAATAGCTTTCATTCTATCTTTTATCGGTCCCCCAGCGAAATCAATACCACGTGATGCTTGTGCTTTCATTATTTTACTCGTTTCATCCATTAATGTCGGAATAAAACGAAGAGAAATTGACATCATTAATGCGATTTCATGAACAGGAACCTTTATACGCTTCAACGGCTTTAATAACGTCTCCAAACCATCTGTAATTTCAATAGGTGTCGTCGTTAACGTTAATAATGTCGTCATTAAAATAATAACGAAGAATCGTACAGAAATGTATATCCCTTGCTCTAATCCTTTTTCATGTATCGAAAACCAACCAAGCTGGAGTAGTACATCCCCCTCTTTATTTGTAAAAATATGCAGGAAAAATGTAAAAAGAAAAATCCATAAAATTGGTTTTAAGCCCGAAAGTACATAACGAATCGGCACTTTTGCAAAAAATAAAGCAATGAGTGCATATAAAAATAAAAATCCATATGAAATCGCATTATTTGCTAAGAAAACAACAAATACATATAAAAAGACAATCAGCAGCTTCGTACGTGGATCAAGTTGATGAATAAGTGAATTCCCTGGGATATATCTCCCAATAATCAACTGCTGCATGATTCATGACCACCTTTTCGTAACACCTGCACAACTTCATGAGTAAGATCCTCTAAAGATAAGGTAGCCTTTGGAATTGAAATACCAAACTTCTCTTCAATTGCACGTTTATACTTTAATGACATAGGAAGATCCACACCAATTTTCTCTAGTTCATCAGCATGTGAAAATACTTCCTCTGCACTTCCTTGCAAAAAGACCGTTCCTTTATGCATAACTACAATCTGCTCCGCATACTGAGCGGCATCCTCCATATTATGCGTTACAAGGATAACTGTAAGCCCCTTCTCCTTATGCAACTTATAAAACATCTGCATAAGTTCGTTCTGCCCTTTTGGATCTAGACCTGCTGTAGGTTCATCTAATACAAGCACTTCAGGTTCCATCGCCAATACACCCGCTATCGCAACACGCCTCATTTGCCCGCCACTTAACTCAAACGGTGAACGTGTTAACAGTTCTGGCTCTAACCCTACAAGTTCAATTGCCTCTCTTGCCTTTTGCTTCGCTTCTTCTACAGATACCCCAAAATTAGTAGGGCCGAAACAAATATCTTTCTCCACAGTCTCTTCAAACAACTGATGTTCTGGGAATTGAAAGACAACCCCTACTTTTTTACGTAGTGGCTTTAGCTTTTTTTCTTTCTTTCCTGCCGAAATCAAATGTTCACCAATTTGAACTGTACCATTTGTCGGCTGCAATAAACCATTTAAATGTTGAATCATCGTCGACTTACCTGAACCAGTATGACCGATAATGGCATAATAACCCCCACTTGGAAACGACACGTCTACATCATAAAGTGCGCGTCTTTCAAATGGAGTTTTATATTGATAACGATGTTCTACTTTTTGGAATGTAATCTCCAAAGTTCGTTCACCAAGCTTTCCATTGTAAGATGCGTATTTTGCAAAAGAATTTCATTTCTTTTTAATAATTCTGCTATTTTCACCGAAAACGGTACATCTAAGCCAATTTCTTGGAGCATATGAGAGGATTTGAAAATTTTTTCTGGAGTCCCTTCCTCTAATATTTCTCCCTTATTTAAAATAATGACACGATCTGACTGTGCCGCTTCTTCTAAATCGTGTGTAATTGATAGCACAGTAATACCTTTTTGATTAACAAGTTGTCTAACCGTTTCTACTACTTCACGTCTTCCTTGAGGATCTAACATTGACGTTGCTTCATCTAATATTAAAATAGATGGCTGAAGTGCTAAAACGCCTGCTATTGCCACTCGCTGCTTTTGCCCACCAGATAAGGAATGAGGCTCATCATTAAGAAAATCTTCCATACGGACAAGTCGTAAGGCCTGTTCTAATCTTTCAATCATTTGTTCTCTGGGCATTCCGATATTCTCTAAGCCAAATACAACATCATCTTGCACTGTTGTTCCAACAAATTGATTATCTGGATTTTGAAATACCATTCCAATTTGTTTTCGAACATCCCATACCGTTTCCTCTGATAAAACCATTGAATCATTTACTGTAATAGTCCCTGCTTCCGGCAAAAACAAACCATTCAATAATTTTGCAAGTGTAGACTTTCCTGAACCGTTTTGTCCAATAATAGATACCCATTCTCCCTCATATAAGGAAAATGAAACATCTTTTAATGCATACGTGGCTGCCCCAGGATATTGAAATGATATATTTCCTATCCGAAGTTTCTCTTTTTTCAATAGAAGGCACCCTTTCCTTCGCCAAGCTCGCCTATTTTTATATTTAAAAAAAAGGGCCATGACCAGTTTCTTGAAAAGAACTGTCCTGCCCTTTTAATTATCATTATACTAACTCGATAATTACCATTGGTGCTGCGTCTCCGCGACGTGGACCAATTTTTGCAATACGAGTGTATCCGCCTTGGCGCTCAGCATAGCGTGGAGCTACATCAGCGAATAATTTTTGAAGTGCATCTTGACCAGTCTCAGCGTTAGCTACTTCATTGCGAATGAAAGCTGCTGCTTGACGACGAGCATGAAGATCTCCGCGTTTACCTAAAGTGATCATTTTTTCCACTACAGAACGAAGTTCTTTTGCACGAGTTTCTGTCGTTTGGATGCGCTCGTTGATAATTAAATCAGTAGCTAAGTCACGTAACATAGCTTTACGTTGCGCACTTGTACGGCCTAATTTTCTGTATGCCATTCGTAGTTCCCTCCTTTGTTCATGGGTTTAAATCCTCAGTCGTCTTTACGTAAACCTAAACCTAATTCCTCAAGTTTATGTTTAACTTCTTCTAAGGATTTACGTCCTAAGTTACGAACTTTCATCATATCTTCTTCTGTTTTGTTCGCAAGCTCTTGTACAGTATTAATTCCTGCACGTTTTAGGCAATTATAAGAACGAACAGAAAGGTCTAGTTCTTCGATAGTCATCTCAAGAACTTTCTCTTTTTGATCTTCTTCCTTCTCGACCATAATCTCAGCATTTTGTGCTTCATCAGTTAAACCAACAAAGATATTTAAATGCTCAGTTAAGATTTTGGCACCTAAAGAGATAGCTTCTTTTGGCCCGATGCTTCCATCCGTCCATACATCAAGCGTAAGCTTATCATAATTAGCCACTTGTCCGACACGTGTCTTTTCCACTTGGTAAGTCACACGTGATACTGGAGTATAAATAGAATCAATAGGAATTACTCCTATTGGTTGATCTTCGCTTTTATTTGCATCAGCTGGCGTATACCCACGGCCACGCTTTGCAGTTAAACGCACGCGGAAATGCGCATCTTTTGCTAACGTTGCAATGTGTAAATCTGGATTTAAGATTTCTACATCACTATCGTGAGTAATATCAGCAGCTGTGACAATACCTTCGCCCTGCACATCAATTTCCAACGTCTTCTCTTCTTCAGAGTAGATTTTAAGAGCTAACTTTTTCAAGTTTAAGATGATCGTCGTAACGTCTTCTACTACGCCCTCAACTGTTGAAAATTCATGTAATACGCCATCGATTTGGATAGCAGTAACAGCGGCACCAGGGAGTGAGGATAAAAGAATACGACGTAAGGAGTTACCCAAAGTAGTACCATATCCACGCTCAAGCGGTTCAATTACGAATTTACCATATTTAGCATCTTCGTTAAGTTCAACCGTTTCGATTTTCGGCTTTTCGATTTCAATCATTAACTAAACCCTCCTTCAAAACGTCGAAACCCCGGTTAAACAAAG
This sequence comes from Bacillus sp. MT94, assembly GCF_058792475.1. Classification (NCBI taxonomy): domain Bacteria; kingdom Bacillati; phylum Bacillota; class Bacilli; order Caryophanales; family Bacillaceae; genus Bacillus; species Bacillus sp. MT94. The sequence continues at coordinate 11,342 of NZ_JBXAEZ010000012.1, forward strand.
GTATAACCCCTGTCTAACCGAAAGTCCCCCTTAGGCAGTTCCCGATTGTGCACAACAAGCGATGTTTCTGTACGAAATTTCTCGATAATGCATCATATCCATTATAGACAAAAGGGAAAATTCTATACAGAAAAATTACACACGACGACGTTTTGGCGGACGACATCCATTATGAGGAACTGGAGTAACATCTCTAATTGCTGTTACTTCTAGACCTGCAGCTTGAAGAGCACGAATTGCAGCTTCACGACCAGCACCAGGACCTTTAACAGTAACCTCTAAAGTTTTTAAACCGTGCTCCATTGCAACTTTAGCAGCAGCTTCAGCAGCCATTTGCGCAGCGAATGGAGTAGATTTACGAGATCCACGGAAACCAAGTGCACCAGCACTAGACCAAGAAAGCGCGTTACCGTGAGTATCTGTAAGTGTTACGATTGTGTTGTTGAAAGTAGAACGAATATGAGCTATACCAGCTTCGATATTCTTTTTCACACGTTTTTTACGAGTGTTTGTTTTACGTGCCATTGTTAGTTCAACCTCCTTTACTTATTATTTCTTTTTATTTGCTACTGTACGACGTGGACCTTTACGTGTACGAGCATTGTTTTTAGAATTTTGACCACGAACTGGTAAACCACGACGGTGACGAAGACCACGGTAAGAACCGATCTCCATTAGACGTTTAATGTTAAGAGATACTTCACGACGAAGGTCTCCCTCAACTTTAATACGATCGATAACATCACGGATACGTCCTAATTCGTCTTCCGTTAAATCACGAACTCGTGTTTCTGAAGAAATACCAGCTTCAGTAAGAATTTTTTCAGCAGTTGTGCGACCAATGCCGAATACGTAAGTTAAAGAAATAACAACGCGTTTGTCTCGAGGAATATCTACACCTGCGATACGTGCCATTCTGAATGCACCTCCTTCTGATTAACCTTGTTTTTGTTTATGTTTAGGGTTTTCACAAATAACCATTACTTTTCCACGTCTACGAATAACTTTACATTTTTCGCAGATTGGTTTAACTGACGGTCTTACTTTCATGTCTCGAACCTCCTTAAAGATTACGGAGTGCTATATTATTTAAAACGGTACGTAATACGACCACGATTTAAATCGTACGGAGATAATTCTACCGTAACTTTGTCTCCTGGTAAAATACGAATGAAGTTCATACGGATTTTACCAGAAACGTGAGCCAATACGACATGCCCATTCTCTAATTCTACTTTGAACATAGCATTTGGCAACGTTTCAAGAACGGTACCTTCGACTTCAATTACATCATCTTTAGCCATTCAATAGTTCTCCCTTCTTCAAATCAGTAACATTTTACACTGCTCTGAAATCCCGGAGAGCCAGCTACTTATAAAGTGGTAAGGATTTCGTATCCTGCTTCTGTAAGAGCAATCGTGTGCTCAAAATGGGCACACCATTTACCATCTACCGTTACCACTGTCCAGTCATCAGATAGTGTTTTTACATATCGTCTTCCTTGATTCACCATCGGCTCAACACAGATGACCATTCCCGGCTTTAATCTAGGGCCTCTATTTGGTGGACCATAGTGCGGGATTTGAGGGTCCTCATGTAAGTCTTGCCCGATTCCGTGACCAACATACTCCCTAACGATCGAGAATCCATTCTCTTCAGCATGGGTTTGAACCGCATGTGAGATATTTGATAATCTCTCGCCTGGTTTTACTTGTTCTAGACCAAGATACAACGATTTTTCTGTGACATCAAGTAGCTTTTGAACAGATTCAGAAATGTTTCCAACTGGATACGTCCATGCAGAATCTCCATGGTACCCATTGTATTTCGCACCAATATCGATACTGATGATATCGCCCTCTTTGAGCTTGCGCTTTCCTGGAATTCCGTGTACAAGCTCTTCATTTACAGAAGCACATATGCTCCCCGGAAATCCGTTGTATCCTTTAAAAGATGGCGTAGCACCATATTTTTGAATCGTCTTTTCCGCTATTTGATCGAGCTCTTTCGTTGTAATTCCTGGAGTAATGTGCTGTTTCAACTCTTGATGAGTTAAAGCAACGATTCTGCCAGCTTCTCGCATGATTTCTATCTCGCGAGGAGTTTTGCAGATGATCATTACGCTAAGCCTCCGATGAGAACATCGATATCAGCAAATACTTTATTGATATCTTGCTCACCATTAATGCTTTTTAAGTAACCAAGCTCGTCGTAGAAATCAAGCAAAGGTTTTGTTTGCTTAATATTCACATCTAAACGATTTGCTACAGTTTCTTCATTGTCATCAGAGCGTTGGTATAATTCGCCACCACATTTATCGCACACATCAGCTGTTGCTGGTGGATTGAATTCTAAGTGGTAAGTCGCACCGCACTCTTTACAAATGCGACGGCCTGTAAGGCGTTTTAATAACAACCCTGAATCCACATTAATGTTTAAAACATAGTCGATTTTTTTGCCAAGATCTTTCATAATCTCTTCAAGAGCTGATGCTTGTGCAACAGTTCGTGGGAAACCGTCTAGTAAGAAACCTCTTACGCAGTCTTCTTGACTTAAACGTTCACGAACAATTCCGATTGTAACTTCATCTGGAACAAGTGCACCTTTATCAATAAAAGATTTTGCTTGTAGACCCATTTCAGTTTCAGCCTTCATAGCTGCACGGAACATATCTCCTGTTGAAATGTGAGGGATGTTATACTTGGCTACAATCTGTTCGGCTTGTGTACCTTTACCAGCACCAGGAAGCCCCATTAAAATTAAGTTCATCCTTGTTCCCCCTCAGTACATGAGCATGTAGGGAAGATGGTTCTTCCCACTTACTCACTGCTTGATAAACCCTTTGTAATGGCGTTTTACCAGTTGGCTTTCTAGCTGCTTCATTGTTTCTAAAGCAACGCCGACAACGATTAACATACTCGTTCCACCAATCTGTGCAGATGGAGGAAGATTTCCCAATTTCGTAAAGATAACTGGTAAGATTGCAATCGCTGCTAGGAAAATTGATCCTACAAAGGTCAAACGATACAAGATTTTTGTTAGATATTGTTCTGTATTCTTACCCGGACGAATACCTGGAACATATCCACCTTGCTTGTTTAGATTCTCTGACATTTGCTCTGGATTAACCTGAACAAACGCATAGAAATATGTGAAGGCTACAATGAGCGCAACATATATGATCATTCCCACTGGGTGAGAATAGTTAAAGTTTGCAATAATCCACTGCGATACATCATGTTTCGGGAAGAACTGTGCAATAGTTGGAGGCGTAATTAAGAATGAAACAGCAAAAATGACTGGAATAACACCCGCACTATTTACCTTAAGCGGTAAATGTGTGTTTTGTGCTCCAGCATGATTCCCATTCCCTCCTGTTACACGCTTCGCGTATTGAATTGGGATCTTTCTAACAGCTTGTTGAATGAAAATAACACCAACAATAACTGCTAGCACAGCTAGTAAAATCAATGCAACTTTAACGATACTCATGAACAATTGATCTCCGATATTTTGAAACTGTTGTTGATACACTTGAGATATAACACTTGGGATCGCTGCAGCAATACCGCCAAAGATAAGGATGGAAATACCATTACCCACACCTTTAGCTGTAATCTGTTCGCCTAACCACATTAAAAATGCAGTACCAGCAGTCAGTACCGTAGCAATGTATAAATAAGTGCTCCAACCAGGATTCAAAATTAATTGCCCACCTACCATACCGTTAAAACCGATTGACATACCAAACCCCTGAATAAACGCAAGAACAATTGTAAAGTAACGCGTGAATTGCGTTAGTTTACGACGGCCCATTTCACCTTGCTTCGACCATTCCGAAAATTTAGGAACAACATCCATCTGCAATAATTGCACGATGATGGATGCTGTAATATACGGCATGATTCCCATCGCAAAGATGGAGAAGTTTTTCAAGGCGCCACCGCCAAATGTATTTAGAATACCTAAAGCATTTAATTGGTCTTGTGCTTTCAGTACGTCTCCATTTGTAAATGGCACTGGGATAAACGTGCCAATCCTGAATACGATTAACATCGCTAAAGTGAATAATATTTTACGTCTTATCTCAGCAACGCGCATAAAGTTGGAGATTGTACGAAACATTAGATCACCTCAACTGATCCGCCAGCTGCTTCAATTGCTTCTTTAGCACTTGAAGAGAACTTGTGCGCTTTAACAGTTAGTTTTTTCTCTACTGCTCCGCTTGCAAGAATTTTAACACCGTCGTTTAACTTGCTGATAACGCCAGTTTCCAGCAATAATTCAGGTGTTACTTCTGTACCATCTTCAAAACGATTTAACGTTGATAAGTTTACAATAGTAAACTCTTTACGGTTAATGTTTGTGAAGCCGCGTTTTGGTAAACGACGGAATAATGGAGTTTGACCACCTTCGAAGCCAAGACGAACACCGCCACCAGAACGTGCGTTTTGTCCTTTATGACCTTTACCAGCAGTTTTACCGTTACCAGAACCGATACCACGACCGACACGGTTACGTACTTTACGAGAACCTTCTGCAGGTTTTAATTCATGAAGTTTCATTCCCAGGCACCTCCTTATATTAATGAGTTATCCTTAAGCTTCTTTTACAGTTAAAAGGTGAGAAACTTTGTTGATCATACCAAGAATAGCAGGAGTTTCTTCCTTAACTACAGTTGAATTCAACTTTTTAAGACCTAAAGCTTCTACCGTCGCACGTTGATCTTGTGGACGACCAATTACACTACGAGTGAGGGTAATTTCTAACTTTTTCGCCATTTGTTTTCCCTCCTTAACCTAGTAGCTCTTCTACAGATTTACCGCGTAATTTTGCAACATCTTCAGCGCGCTTAAGTTCGCTTAATCCGTTCACAGTAGCGCGAATCATGTTGATTGGTGTGTTAGAACCAAGAGATTTCGAAAGAATATCTTGTACACCAGCTAATTCAAGTACCGCACGAACAGGTCCACCAGCAATAACACCAGTACCTTCAGCAGCAGGTTTTAAGAATACTTCACCAGCTCCAAAGTGACCGTTGATTGTGTGTGGAATTGTTGTACCAACTAATGGTACAGCGATTAAGTTTTTCTTAGCGTCTTCGATAGCTTTGCGGATTGCGTCTGGTACCTCTTGTGCTTTACCAGTACCGAATCCAACATGACCGTTTTTATCGCCAACTACAACTAGTGCAGCAAAGCGGAAACGACGACCACCCTTAACAACTTTCGCGACACGATTTATCGTAACTACACGTTCTTCAAGTTCTAATTTACTTGGGTCAATGCGATGCATCAATTTTCCCTCCTTTGACCATTAAAATTGTAATCCAGCCTCACGAGCAGCTTCAGCTAGAGCTTTAACACGGCCATGGTATAAGTAACCACCGCGATCAAATACTACTTCTTTAACGCCTTTCTCTACAGCACGCTTAGCAACTGATTCTCCAACTTTCGTAGCAGCTTCAGTATTGCTAGTACCGTTAAGAGCAAGGTCTTTATCAAGAGTAGATGCACTTACTAACGTTACACCATTCACATCATCAATAACTTGAGCGTAAATATGTTGGTTAGAACGGAACACGTTTAAACGTGGACGCTCTGCAGTACCAGTAAGTTTAGCACGTACACGTGCATGTCTTTTCTTACGAGTCGCATTTTTATCAGCTTTAGTGATCATTTTCTTGTCACTCCTTTCTCTCACCTAACGGGTTTACTTAGCAGTTTTACCTTCTTTACGACGAACAACTTCGCCTTCGTAACGAATACCTTTACCTTTGTAAGGCTCAGGAGCACGTACAGCACGGATGTTAGCAGCAAATTCGCCAACACGTTGCTTGTCGATACCTTTAATTACGATTTTAGTTGGTGCAGGTACTTCAACTTCAAGACCTGCTTCCGGAGTCATTTCTACTGGATGAGAATAACCTACGCTTAAAACAAGTTTATCTCCTTGTTTTTGAGCACGGTAACCAACACCGACTAATTCAAGTCCGCGTGCGAAACCTGCAGTTACACCTTCAACCATGTTTCCGATTAAAGCACGAGTTGTACCGTGTAATGCACGGTGTTCCTTCTGTTCAGATGGACGCTCAACTGTTAGTGTATTTTCTTCAATTTTGATAGACATATCAGCATTGAATTTACGAGTTAATTCACCTTTAGGGCCTTTTACTGTTACAGTATTGTCTTCTGCAATTGTAATAGTAACACCTGCAGGGATTTCAAGAATCTTTTTACCAATACGAGACATGTGGTCACACCTCCGTTCGTTTTAAATATATATTACCAAACGTATGCTACTACTTCTCCACCAGTTTGTAATTGACGAGCGTCTTTGTCTGTCATTACTCCCTTAGATGTAGAAACAAGAGCGATACCTAATCCGTTAAGTACACGTGGTACTTCGTCAGCTTTAGCGTAAACGCGTAAGCCAGGTTTACTGATACGTTTTAATCCAGTGATTACACGTTCATTGTTTGCACCATATTTCAGGAAAATACGAAGGATACCTTGTTTGTTATCCTCGATGTATTCTACATCACGAATGAAACCTTCACGTTTTAAAAGTTCAGCGATCTCTTTTTTGATTTTAGAAGCAGGAACCTCTAATTTCTCATGACGTACCATGTTCGCATTACGGATGCGAGTAAGCATGTCTGCAATTGGATCTGTCATCACCATGTGTTTTACCTCCTTCCCATTTGTGGGTTTTACCAACTAGCTTTTTTAACACCAGGAATTTGACCTTTATATGCAAGTTCACGGAAACAAATACGGCAAAGTTTAAATTTGCGGTATACAGAATGCGGACGACCGCAGCGTTCGCAACGTGTATACTCTTGTACTTTAAACTTAGGAGTACGCTTTTGTTTCGCTATCATAGATTTTTTAGCCACGTTTTCGCCTCCTCTACTTAGCGTTGGCTTCCATTATTTTTGGAATGGCATACCGAATTGTGTTAAAAGTTCACGAGCTTCTTCATCAGTTTTCGCTGTAGTAACGATTACGATGTCCATACCGCGTACTTTGCTTACTTTATCATAATCAATCTCAGGGAAGATAAGTTGCTCTTTAACACCTAATGTGTAGTTCCCACGACCATCGAATGATTTCTTAGAAACACCACGGAAATCACGTACACGTGGTAAAGAAACCGATACTAATTTGTCGAAGAACTCATACATTTGCTCGCCGCGTAAAGTTACTTTCGCACCGATTGGCATACCTTCACGAAGACGGAAACCAGCGATTGATTTTTTAGCACGAGTTACAACAGGTTTTTGACCTGCGATTTGTGTTAATTCTTCTACTGCATTGTCTAAAGCTTTTGAGTTAGATACCGCGTCACCAACACCAGTGTTGATTACGATCTTTTCGATTTTCGGTACTTCCATCACAGATTTATAGTTAAACTTGCTCACTAGAGCAGGAGTAATTTCCTTTTGGAACTTCTCTTTAAGGCGATTCAATGAAGTGACCTCCTTTCTTAAGAAAATTATTTATCTAATAATTCACCAGATTTTTTTGCAATACGAACTTTTTTACCATCTTCTACTTTGAAGCCTACGCGAGTAGGTTCACCTGTTTTCGGATCTAAAATCATAACGTTAGAAACGTGAATAGGTGCTTCTTTAGTAATAATTCCACCTTGTGGATTTAATTGAGATGGCTTAGAGTGTTTTTTAACGATGTTAACACCCTCAACGATAACACGGTTTTGCTTTGGGAAAGCCACAAGGATAACGCCTTGTTTTCCTTTGTCTTTACCAGTGATTACCTGTACTTTATCACCTTTTTTTACATGCATCTTAATTCTGCACCTCCTTAGCAAGGCAATACCTTAAATTATAGAACTTCTGGAGCTAAAGAAACGATCTTCATGAAGTTGCTATCACGTAATTCACGAGCTACTGGTCCGAAGATACGAGTACCACGTGGGCTCTTATCGTCTTTAATGATAACCGCTGCGTTTTCATCAAATTTGATGTAAGAACCGTCCGGACGACGAGCTCCGCTCTTCGTACGTACTACTACTGCTTTAACAACGTCACCTTTTTTAACAACGCCACCTGGTGTTGCTTGTTTTACCGTAGCAACGATAATGTCACCAATGTTAGCATATTTACGACCAGAGCCGCCTAATACTTTAATTGTTAAAAGTTCACGTGCACCAGAGTTGTCAGCAACTTTCAAACGAGATTCTTGTTGGATCATGTTATGAAACCTCCCTTCGGACTAAAAATTCCGATTCGTCTATTTAGATAATAACCGCTTCTTCAACGATTTCAACTAAACGGAAACGCTTAGTAGCAGAAAGCGGGCGAGTTTCCATGATTTTAACGATATCGCCAAGTTTCGCTTGGTTTTGCTCATCATGGGCTTTGTACTTCTTAGAATACTTAACACGTTTTCCGTACAAGGAATGAGTTTTGTAAGTTTCAACTAAAACTGTAATCGTTTTGTCCATTTTGTCAGACACTACACGACCAGTATAAACTTTGCGTTGGTTACGTTCGCTCACTATGCAAACCTCCCCTCAATTTATCGATTAATTCCGATCTCTCTTTCACGAACTACAGTTTTCATACGAGCAATTGCTTTACGCACTTCACGAATGCGAGTTGGATTCTCTAATTGTCCTGTAGCAAGTTGGAAGCGAAGATTAAACAACTCTTCCTTTAAAGCTTTAACTTTTGTTTCGATTTCGGCAGTGGTTAATTCACGAATATCATTAGTTTTCATTAGATTCACCACCATTTTCTTCACGTTTTACGAATTTACATTTCACAGGTAACTTGTGAGCTGCAAGACGTAATGCTTCGCGTGCTACCTCTTCAGATACACCCGCGATTTCGAACATAATTTTCCCAGGTTTTACTACTGCTACCCAGCCTTCTGGTGCCCCTTTACCGGAACCCATACGTACTTCTAGAGGTTTTGCAGTGTAAGGTTTAGAAGGGAAAATTTTAATCCATACTTTACCGCCACGTTTCATGTAACGAGTCATTGCACGACGAGCAGCTTCGATTTGACGGTTTGTAATCCATGAAGCAGCTTGTGCTTGTAAACCGAATTCACCGAAAGCAACTTCAGTTCCACCTTTAGCACGACCACGCATTTTACCACGATGCTCTCTACGATATTTTACGCGTTTTGGCATTAACATATTATTTTCCTCCTTCCTCAGAAGCTTTCTTTTTTGTAGGAAGGACTTCTCCACGGTAGATCCATACTTTTACGCCTAATTTACCGTATGTTGTATCAGCTTCAACTGCTGCATAGTCAATATCAGCGCGAAGTGTATGAAGTGGAACAGTTCCTTCACTGTAAGATTCTGCACGAGCGATATCAGCTCCGCCAAGACGACCAGAAACCTGTGTTTTAATACCTTTAGCACCTGCACGCATAGCACGTTGAATAACTTGCTTTTGTGCACGACGGAATGATACACGGTTTTCTAATTGACGAGCGATGTTTTCGCCTACTAATTTAGCGTTAAGATCAGCTCTCTTAACTTCTAAAATGTTGATGTGTACACGCTTGCCTGTTAATTGGTTAAGAGCTTTACGAAGTGCTTCAACTTCAGTACCACCTTTACCAATTACCATACCAGGTTTTGCAGTGTGAATTGTAACATTTACACGATTTGCTGCACGTTCGATTTCTACTTTAGCAACAGCAGAATCTTTTAAGCGTACATTAATGTACTCACGGATTTTGATGTCTTCATGTAATAATGTAGCGTAATCTTTCTCAGCGAACCAACGAGATTCCCAGTCACGGATAACACCGACACGAAGACCAATTGGATTAACCTTTTGACCCATCGATTATCCCTCCTTCTTTTCTGATACCACAACTGTAATGTGGCTTGTGCGTTTGTTAATTTGGCTTGCACGACCCATTGCACGTGGACGGAAACGTTTCAACGTTGGACCTTCGTCAACGAAGACTTTTTCAACAACTAGGTTGTTAATGTCCATCTCATAATTGTGCTCTGCATTTGCGATTGCAGATTTTAAAACTTTTTCTACAACTGGAGAAGCAGTTTTTGGTGTGTGGTTAAGGATAGCAATCGCTTCACCCACTTGCTTACCTCGGATTAAGTCTACTACTAAACGAACTTTACGAGGAGCAATACGAACTGTTCTCGCTACTGCTTTAGCTTGCATTGAAGTGCCTCCTCTCATTATCTTCTAGTTTTCTTATCGTCAGCAAGGTGACCTTTATACGTACGAGTTGGTGCGAATTCACCTAACTTATGGCCAACCATATCCTCAGTGATGTACACAGGTACGTGTTTACGACCATCATATACAGCGATTGTGTGTCCGATGAACTGAGGGAAGATTGTTGAACGGCGAGACCAAGTTTTAACAACTTGTTTTTGCTCAGATGCAACTAATTTTTCCATTTTGCTCATTAAGTGATCATCGACAAATGGTCCTTTTTTTAAGCTACGAGCCATTTTGGTGCCTCCCTTCGTGATTGGCGTACGGTTCTAGAAATGAACCGTACTACAATCCCATTATTTTTTACGACGACGAACGATGAATTTGTCAGACGCTTTGTTTTTCTTACGAGTCTTGAATCCAAGAGTTGGTTTACCCCATGGAGACATTGGAGACTTACGTCCGATTGGAGAACGTCCTTCACCACCACCGTGTGGGTGATCAACCGGGTTCATTACAGAACCACGAACTGTTGGGCGTTTACCTAACCAGCGAGAGCGACCTGCTTTACCGATTTTGATAAGTTCGTGTTGTTCGTTACCTACTTGACCGATTGAAGCGCGACAAGCAGATAATACAAGACGTACTTCACCAGAAGTTAAACGTACAAGTACGTATTTACCTTCTTTACCAAGTACTTGAGCAGATGTACCAGCAGAACGAACTAATTGTCCGCCACGACCAGGCTTAAGCTCGATGTTATGAACAACAGTACCTACTGGAATGTTGATTAATGGTAATGCGTTACCGATTTTGATGTCAGCTTCTGGGCCAGACATAACTTCCATACCTACTTCTAAAGATTTAGGAGCAAGAATGTAACGTTTTTCACCGTCAACGTAGTTAATTAATGCGATATTCGCAGAGCGGTTTGGATCGTATTCGATCGTAGCAACGCGTCCTGGAATTCCATCTTTGTTACGCTTAAAGTCGATGATACGGTATTGACGCTTATGTCCGCCACCTTGATGACGTACAGTAATTTTACCTTGGTTATTACGACCAGCCTTCTTGCTTAAAGGAGCAAGTAATGACTTTTCGGGTCTGTCAGTCGTGATTTCAGCGAAATCATTCGTAGTCATATTACGACGACCGTTAGTAGTTGGATTATACTTTTTAATTCCCATCTCAATTTCCCTCCTTCTTTAGTAAGAATTAAACGCCTTGGAAGATTTCGATTTCTTTGCTGTCAGCAGTTAGCTTAACGATTGCTTTACGACGACGGCTAGTAAAACCAGCGTGACGACCAACGCGTTTTGCTTTCGGCTTGTAGTTCATGATGTTCACTTTTTCTACTTTAACACCAAAGATCGCTTCAAGAGCATCTTTAACTTCTGTTTTATTAGATTTAACGTCCACATCGAACGTGTATTTTTTTTCAGCCATCATTTCCATAGAACGTTCAGTGATAACTGGGCGCTTAATGATATCACGAGGATCTCTCATTATGCAAGCACCTCCTCTACTTTTTCCACTGCCGCTTTTGTCATGATTAGCTTATCATGATGAAGCACGTCTAAAACGTTTACGCCATCAGCAGTGATTACTGTTACTCCAGGGATATTGCGAGCAGATAACTCTACAGATTCGTTTGCATCAGCAGTTACGATAAGAGCTTTCTTCTCAACAGTTAATCCTTTAAGTACTGCTAGCATGTCTTTTGTTTTTGGTGCATTTAACACTAGGTCTTCAAGAACTACAATGTTGTTCTCAACTACTTTAGTAGCTAATGCAGATTTGATTGCTAAACGACGAACTTTCTTAGGAAGTTTGTACGCATAGCTTCTTGGTGTAGGTCCGAATACCGTACCACCACCACGCCATTGAGGAGAGCGGATAGACCCTTGACGAGCACGTCCAGTTCCTTTTTGACGCCATGGTTTACGACCACCACCGCGAACTTCAGAGCGAGTTTTTACTTTGTGTGTACCTTGACGTAAAGATGCACGTTGCATCATTACAGCTTCGAAAAGTACAGCTTCATTTGGTTCGATACCGAAAATAGCTTCAGCTAATTCGATTTCACCAACCTGTGAACCAGTTTGGTTATATACAGTAACTTTTGGCATTGGAATTCCTCCTTCCTATTGTGAATTATTTGCTAACCTTCACAGCGCCTTGAACAACTACAAGAGATTTCTTAGCACCTGGAACGTTACCTTTTACTAGTAATAAGTTGCGCTCAGTGTCAACTTGAACGATTTCTAAGTTTTGGATAGTAACTTGGTCTCCACCCATACGTCCAGCAAGTTTTTTGCCTTTGAATACACGGTTCGGAGCAACTGGGCCCATTGAACCTGGACGACGGTGATAGCGAGAACCATGAGACATAGGTCCGCGAGATTGTCCGTGGCGTTTGATAACACCTTGGAAACCTTTACCTTTAGAAATTCCTGTTACGTCAACGATTTCACCTGCAGCGAAAACTTCAACTTTTACCTCTTGACCAACCTCTAATCCGTCCACGTCTGCATCGCGGATTTCGCGAATGAAGCGCTTAGGAGTTGTAGATGCTTTAGCAGTGTGGCCTTGTTCAGGTTTGTTAGTTAACTTTTCACGTTTATCTTCAAATCCTAACTGGATTGCATTGTAGCCATCAGTTTCAGTTGTTTTCTTTTGAAGAACAACGTTTGGATTAGCAGCGATAACTGTTACTGGGATTAACTCACCGTTCTCAGCAAATACTTGAGTCATACCGATCTTTCTTCCTAAGATTCCTTTGGTCATGAGTTACACCTCCTACATTTTTAAGTTATATAATTTATAGTTTGATTTCGATATCTACACCAGACGGTAAGTCTAAACGCATTAATGAATCTACTGTTTGTGGAGTAGGACTCACGATATCGATTAAACGTTTGTGTGTGCGCATTTCGAATTGCTCACGAGAATCTTTGTACTTATGAACAGCACGAAGAATTGTGTAAATAGTCTTCTCAGTTGGTAATGGGATCGGACCAGAAACTGTTGCCCCAGAACGCTTAGCTGTTTCTACAATTTTCTCAGCTGATTGATCAAGAATACGGTGATCATAAGCTTTTAAACGGATACGAATTTTTTCTTTTGCCATTATTTTCCCTCCTTCGTTCGCCTATTTCTAAAATAGACCTTCTCCATGGAAATTTCCCCACACCATGCCATGGCAAAGCGGCCGGGTGTGTCAGCAACCTTCCACTTCATCGCAGTCAAAGACCAACATTGTCTATTATACAATGTTATTCGTCTAGATGCAAGCATCTTTTTGTTTGCATCTGCTTTTCTCTACTTTTGCTATTATACATGGCACTTTAAAGAATTTCAAGTTTTCATCTAACAGAATTCGTTTTACAGTTTCTGGATTATCTTTTGTTGTTTTTATATTACTATAGAAGAAACTCGTCAAAACAAAAAAACACACTCTTCTTCTTTATATAAACGCAAACAAAAAACCTAAGGGAAAATCCCTTAGGTTTTTTTATATCAGCTAAGATTACTCAACGATAGTAGCAACTACACCGTAACCTACTGTACGTCCACCTTCACGAATAGAGAATTTAGTTCCCTCTTCGATAGCGATTGGAGCGATAAGTTCGATAGTCATTTCGATGTTGTCACCAGGCATTACCATTTCAGTACCTTCTGGTAATTGGATGATACCAGTTACGTCAGTTGTACGGAAGTAGAACTGAGGACGGTAGTTAGCGAAGAATGGAGTGTGACGTCCACCTTCTTCTTTAGATAATACGAAAACTTCAGCTTTGAATTTAGCGTGTGCTTTTACAGAGCCAGTTTTAGCAAGAACTTGTCCACGTTGGATGTCTTCACGAGCAACCCCACGAAGAAGAGCACCGATGTTGTCTCCAGCTTGAGCTTGATCAAGAAGTTTACGGAACATTTCTACACCAGTTACAGTTGTAGAAGCATTCTCTTCAGCAAGACCGATGATTTCTACTACGTCACCAACTTTAACGATTCCGCGCTCTACACGACCAGTTGCAACTGTACCACGACCTGTGATAGAGAATACATCCTCGATAGGCATTAAGAATGGTTTGTCAGTTTCACGTTCTGGAGTTGGGATGTAAGCATCAACTTCAGTCATTAATTCAATGATTTTTGCTTCCCAATCAGCTTCTCCTTGAAGAGCTTTAAGAGCAGAACCTTTGATTACAGGAATGTCGTCGCCTGGGAATCCGTATTCAGATAATAGGTCACGAACTTCCATTTCTACTAATTCTAATAATTCTTCGTCGTCTACCATGTCGCATTTGTTTAAGAATACAACGATGTAAGGAACACCTACTTGACGAGAAAGAAGGATGTGCTCACGTGTTTGAGGCATTGGGCCATCAGCAGCAGATACTACTAAGATACCGCCGTCCATTTGAGCAGCACCAGTGATCATGTTTTTAACATAGTCAGCGTGACCTGGGCAGTCAACGTGTGCATAGTGACGAGTTTCAGTTTCGTACTCAACGTGTGCAGTTGAGATTGTGATTCCGCGCTCTCTTTCTTCTGGAGCAGCGTCGATTTGATCGTATCCGCGTGCTTCAGCACCACCAGCTTTTGCAAGAACTGTAGTGATCGCAGCAGTTAATGTAGTTTTACCATGGTCAACGTGGCCGATTGTACCGATGTTAACATGGGGTTTAGAACGTTCGAATTTAGCTTTAGCCATTCTAAATTCCTCCTTAGTTTATATAGGTTATTTTATATTTAGACTAGAAAGCGAAACTTACGTCCCACTTTCTAAGCTTACATAAGTAGTTATACTCGAACAATTGATAAAAATCAATTATTCGCCTTTATTTTTTTTAATAATTTCTTCTGAAACAGACTTCGGTACTTCTTCATAATGATCAAATGTCATTGAGAATGTTCCGCGTCCTTGAGTGTTAGAACGTAATGCTGTCGCATAACCGAACATTTCAGAAAGTGGAACCATAGCGCGAACAACTTGTGCGTTACCGCGAGCTTCCATACCTTCTACACGTCCACGACGAGATGTTACGTCACCCATGATGTCTCCCATGTACTCTTCAGGAATTACAACTTCAACTTTCATCATTGGCTCAAGAATTACTGGGTTACATTTAGAAACCGCAGCTTTAAGTGCCATAGATGCAGCGATTTTGAACGCCATCTCAGATGAATCGACATCATGGTAAGAACCGTCAACTAATGCTGCTTTAATGTCAACTAGTGGGTAACCAGCTAGTACACCATTTTTAAGTGAGTCTTCAAGACCCGCTCCAACAGCTGGGATGTATTCACGTGGAACTACACCGCCGACGATTTTGTTTTCGAATTCAAATCCTTTACCTTCTTCGTTAGGTGCAAACTCAATCCAAACGTGACCGAATTGTCCACGTCCACCAGATTGACGAGCAAACTTACCTTCAACTTTCGCAGCAGCGCGGAAAGTTTCACGGTATGCTACCTGAGGAGCACCAACGTTTGCTTCGACTTTGAATTCACGGCGCATACGGTCAACGATGATATCAAGGTGAAGTTCACCCATACCAGCGATGATAGTTTGGCCAGTTTCTTGGTCAGTGTGAGCACGGAATGTTGGATCTTCTTCAGAAAGCTTAGATAATGCTGTACCCATTTTATCTTGGTCAGCTTTAGATTTTGGTTCGATAGCTACAGAGATAACTGGCTCTGGGAATTCCATAGACTCAAGGATAACAAGGCTCTTCTCGTCACAAAGAGTATCACCAGTAGTAGTATCTTTTAAACCTACAGCAGCAGCGATATCACCAGCGTAAACTGTTGAAATCTCTTCACGGCTGTTAGCGTGCATTTGTAGGATACGTCCTACACGCTCACGCTTACCTTTAGTTGAGTTTTTCACGTATGATCCAGAGTTTAACACACCAGAGTACACACGGAAGAACGTTAACTTACCAACATAAGGGTCAGTCATGATTTTGAATGCTAAAGCTGCGAATGGTTCTTCATCGCTAGACTTACGTTCTACTTCTTCATCTGTATCCGGAAGAGTACCTTTAATAGCAGGTACATCTAATGGAGATGGTAGGTAGTCGATAACTGCGTCTAACAGAATTTGAACACCTTTGTTTTTGAATGCAGAACCACAGATTACTGGGAAGAATTCTACAGAAGTTGTAGCCTTACGGATACCAGCTTTAAGCTCTTCTACAGTGATTTCTTCACCTTCTAGGTACTTCATCATCATTTCTTCATCAAGCTCAGCTACCGCTTCAATAAGCTTTCCACGGTATTCTTCAGCTAGTTCTTTGTGCTCTTCAGGAATTTCGACACGCTCGATGTCTGTTCCTAAATCGTTACCGTACATGTAAGCACACTCTTCAACAAGGTCAATGATACCATTGAACTCATCTTCAGCACCGATTGGTAACTGAATTGGATGTGCGTTTGCTTGTAAACGATCGTGGATTGTTCCTACAGAGTATAAGAAATCTGCACCGATCTTATCCATTTTGTTAACGAATACGATACGAGGTACACCGTAAGTAGTAGCCTGACGCCAAACAGTTTCTGTTTGTGGTTCTACACCAGATTGTGCATCAAGTACTGCTACCGCACCATCAAGTACGCGTAAAGAACGTTCTACTTCTACTGTGAAGTCTACGTGTCCTGGAGTATCAATGATGTTTACACGGTGACCTTTCCATTGAGCTGTAGTTGCAGCAGAAGTAATTGTGATACCACGCTCTTGCTCTTGCTCCATCCAGTCCATCTGAGATGCACCTTCATGAGTTTCACCGATTTTATGAATACGTCCTGTGTAATACAGAATACGCTCAGTTGCTGTTGTTTTACCAGCATCGATGTGAGCCATGATACCAATATTACGAGTGTTTTCTAAAGAGAACTCTCTTGTCATTTGGTGTCTTGCTCCTTCCATATATGGATTGGATTTTTTATTTTAAGTAGCAAAAAAGCCACTTTATATTGTTACATATGCCAGTGTCCAGTACCCTCATTATGTAAAACGAGCGCCCAACGAAAGGGAGAGGCATTCTCCCTCTCCACACTTCCATAAGCGACAAATAAAGCGGTTTATGCATACATTTATTTTACGTTGAATCCTACCAACGGTAATGAGCAAATGCTTTGTTAGCTTCTGCCATTTTATGAGTGTCTTCACGTTTCTTAACAGATGCACCAGCGTTGTTAGCTGCATCTAAGATTTCGTAAGCTAGACGCTCTTCCATAGTTTTTTCACCACGAAGACGAGCATAGTTTACTAACCAGCGAAGACCTAAAGTTGTACGGCGTTCTGGACGAACCTCAACTGGAACTTGGTAGTTAGCACCACCAACACGACGAGCGCGTACTTCAAGAACAGGCATGATGTTCTTAAGAGCTTGCTCGAATACTTCCATTGGTTCTTTATCTGAACGTTCACGAACGATATCGAAAGCGTTATAAAGAATTGTTTGAGATTTACCTTTTTTACCGTCAACCATCATTTTGTTGATAAGGCGTGTTACTAGCTTAGAATTGTACATTGGATCTGGTAACACGTCACGTTTCGCAACAGGTCCTTTACGAGGCATATTGAGTTCCTCCTTTCATTATAAGTTTATTATTTTTTAGCAGGTTTTGGTCGCTTAGTACCATATTTAGAACGTCCTTGCATACGTTTGTCAACACCAGCTGTATCAAGCGCTCCACGAACGATGTGGTAACGTACCCCTGGTAAATCCTTTACTCGACCACCGCGAATTAATACTACGCTATGCTCTTGTAAGTTATGACCGATACCTGGGATGTAAGCTGTAACTTCAATACCGTTTGTTAAACGTACACGAGCGTATTTACGTAACGCTGAGTTAGGTTTCTTTGGAGTCATTGTACCAACACGAGTACATACACCACGTTTTTGAGGTGCAGAGATATCAGTTGATTTTTTCTTTAAAGAGTTAAATCCTTTGTTTAACGCAGGTGATTTAGATTTCCATACTTTATCAGTACGACCATTTCTCACTAATTGGTTAATAGTAGGCATTTGATTATCCTCCCTTCGCATGTTTGTATGACCACATATCCAGGTGGTTCATTATTAGTTGAAAACAAAGTTTTTGCAAGGAAGAGCAAATGCTCTCTCCTCACAAAAACAGTTTTAACTTATTATTCCTATTGCTGAAGCTCCCACTTGAATCCCCGAAACTTTTCCAAGCTTACGAACTGATTCAACCTTTGTTATGGGTATGTTATGTTGCAAAGCAGTGCGAATGATAACATGGGTTAACCGCACATCAGCATCTTCTGCAATAACAACTTCTTTAACTATACCATTTTTGATTGCTTCCAATGTGCGTTTATGACCAACGACTACATTTTCAGCATTTGACACTTTTTGATAAGACATATAAATATCCTCCAAAGCATCGTTCAGGAGCAACCTTGATTATAGTAACATTTTGACTCATACAATGTCAACTAGGATTAGATGTTTTTATACAAAATTTACGACGGAAAATTTTACTGTTCCACATAAATCTCATCGTTTTCTACATTCATGTTATCTTGTGTTGTTTTTACAAGATCCACTTTGCGATAACGATTCATACCTGTTCCAGCAGGAACAAGTTTACCGATAATAACGTTCTCTTTCAATCCTAGAAGCTCATCACGTTTACCTTTAATTGCTGCATCAGTTAAGACACGAGTTGTTTCTTGGAATGATGCTGCAGATAAGAATGAATCAGTTTCAAGTGAAGCTTTTGTAATACCAAGTAGAACAGGTCTAGCTGTCGCTGGTTGTTTACCTTTCAGTAACACCTTCGCATTCGCATCAGTAAACTGATGGATATCTAGTAATGTTCCTGGTAATACGTCTGTTTCACCTGCATCACTTACACGAACTTTACGTAGCATTTGACGTACCATTACCTCTACGTGTTTGTCACCAATTTCTACCCCTTGCATACGGTATACTTTTTGAACTTCACGTAATAAGTATTCTTGAACTGCTGTAATGTCCGTTACTTTTAGTAATTCTTTCGGATCAATAGAACCTTCTGTTAACTCTTTACCGTGGCTAATTGGCTGTCCTGGAGTTACTTTCAGACGAGCACCGTAAGGAATAGCATACGTACGAGCTTCAACTTCACCCTGTACAACTACTTCTTGGCGATCTTTAACATCGTTGATCGCTGCGATAACACCGTCGATTTCACTGATAACTGCCTGACCTTTCGGATTACGAGCTTCGAAGATCTCTTGGATACGAGGTAAACCTTGAGTGATATCATCTCCGGCAACCCCACCTGTATGGAATGTACGCATCGTTAACTGTGTACCTGGCTCACCGATAGATTGAGCTGCGATAATACCTACCGCTTCTCCTACTTCTACGTCTGTACCAGTTGCTAAGTTACGACCGTAACACTTCTTACATACACCATGGCGAGTGTTACACGTAAACGCTGAACGAATATTTACAGTTTCAACACCCGAATTTTCAACGATATGAGCGATATCTTCAGTAATTAATTGGTTTTCACTAACTAATACTTCACCTGTTTCAGGATGTTTTACAGTTTTTCTTGCAAAACGTCCAACAAGACGATCATATAATGACTCAATTACTTCATTACCCTCTTTAATCGCACCAATTAATAGACCACGATCTGTTCCACAATCATCTTCACGGACAATTACATCTTGTGCAACGTCTACAAGACGACGTGTTAAGTAACCAGAATCGGCAGTTTTAAGTGCTGTATCGGCAAGACCTTTACGCGCACCATGCGTAGAGATGAAGTACTCAAGTACTGTTAAACCTTCACGGAAACTCGATTTGATTGGAAGTTCGATGATACGACCAGATGGATTGGCCATCAGACCACGCATACCAGCAAGCTGAGTAAAGTTAGATGCGTTACCACGGGCACCTGAGTCACTCATCATGAAGATTGGATTGCGTTTATTCAAGGATTTCATCAGTTTTCCTTGGATAACATCTTTTGCATTACTCCAAATAGAGATAACGCGATCGTAACGTTCTTCTTCCGTGATTAAACCGCGACGGAATTGTTTAATTACATTATCTACTTTTGCTTGTGCTTCGTGGAGAATTTCATCTTTTTCGCCTAATACAAGAATGTCAGATACCCCAACTGTAATACCAGCTTTTGTAGAGTACTTGAACCCTAAGTTTTTCATACGGTCAAGCATGCGAGACGTTTCTGTAATTTGGAAACGTTTGAACACTTCCGCAATGATGTTACCAAGGATCTTCTTGCTAAATGGCGCCACTTCTTCGCGACTAGCAATAATTTCTTTAATGTTCGCACCTTTTTCAACGAAATATTCCGCTGGTGTTTCTTTTTCAAGGTTTGAGTTTGTCGGTTCATTAATATAAGGGAACGACTCTGGTAAGATTTCGTTAAATATTAATTTACCAACTGTTGTTAATAGAAGCTTACCTTTTTGCTCTTCAGTAAACGTTACGTTATTTACTGAACTTGCAGCAACTGCAACACGTGTGTGCAGATGTACATATCCATTTTGATATGCAAGTATTGCTTCGTTTGCATCTTTGAAGACCATACCTTCACCGATTGCGCCTTCACGCTCAAGTGTTAAGTAGTAGTTACCTAATACCATATCCTGAGATGGAGTAACAACTGGTTTTCCGTCTTTTGGATTCAAGATGTTTTGTGCCGCTAACATAAGAATACGAGCTTCTGCTTGTGCCTCTGATGATAACGGAACGTGAACCGCCATTTGGTCACCGTCAAAGTCCGCGTTGTATGCAGTACATACAAGTGGGTGAAGACGAATTGCGCGACCTTCTACTAATGTAGGTTCAAACGCCTGGATACCAAGACGGTGAAGTGTTGGTGCGCGGTTTAGAAGTACTGGATGTTCTTTAATCACAGATTCTAAAACGTCCCAAACTTCAGGGTGTACACGCTCAATTTTACGTTTCGCACTCTTAATGTTGTGTGCTAACCCTTTTCCAACTAATTCTTTCATAACAAAAGGTTTGAACAGTTCAAGCGCCATTTCTTTCGGTAATCCACATTGGTACATCTTTAAGTTCGGTCCTACAACGATTACAGAACGACCAGAGTAGTCAACACGTTTACCTAATAAGTTTTGACGGAAACGTCCTTGTTTACCTTTAAGCATGTGAGATAGTGATTTTAATGGACGGTTACCTGGTCCAGTTACTGGACGGCCACGACGACCATTATCAATTAATGCATCTACAGCTTCTTGTAACATACGTTTTTCGTTTTGAACGATAATGCTTGGAGCACCTAGGTCCAATAGACGTTTTAAACGGTTGTTACGGTTAATTACACGACGATATAAGTCGTTTAAGTCAGAAGTAGCAAAACGTCCACCATCTAACTGTACCATTGGGCGTAGTTCTGGTGGGATAACTGGTAGAACATCTAAGATCATCCAAGATGGTTCATTTCCAGAGTTACGGAATGCTTCTAATACTTCTAGACGTTTAATAGCACGAGTACGGCGTTGTCCTTGTGCTGTTTTTAATTCTTCTTTTAAGAAGTCTACTTCTTTATCTAAATCAATGTCTTGTAGTAGCTTTTTAATCGCTTCTGCACCCATAGCAGCTTGGAATGTGCTACCATATCGATCACGATATGCACGGTATTCTTTTTCAGAAAGTAATTGCTTCTTATCAAGTGGTGTATCTCCACTTTCTGTTACAACATAAGAAGCGAAATAAATTACTTCTTCAAGCGCGCGAGGGGACATGTCTAAGACAAGTCCCATGCGGCTCGGGATACCTTTGAAATACCAAATATGAGATACAGGAGCAGCTAATTCAATATGACCCATACGTTCACGACGTACTTTTGCACGCGTTACTTCAACGCCACATCGATCACAAACTACACCTTTATAACGTACACGTTTGTATTTTCCGCAATGACATTCCCAGTCCTTTTGTGGTCCGAAAATACGCTCACAGAACAAGCCATCTTTTTCAGGCTTTAACGTACGATAGTTAATAGTTTCTGGTTTCTTAACTTCACCGTATGACCAAGAACGAATCTTGTCAGGTGAAGCAAGTCCAATCTTCATATATTCAAAGTTATTTACATCTATCAAGGGGCCTACCTCCCTTTTAGTCTACAGGTTATCCCAATTATTCCTTAGTTGTCTCAACTTCGACATTCAATTTATCTGCTGATTGATGATCATCGTCATCTTCTGTATCACGCATTTCAATTTCTGTATCGTCGCTAGACATCATTTTAACGTCCATACCTAAACTTTGCAGCTCTTTAATCAATACTTTGAATGATTCAGGAACGCCTGGTTCTGGAACATTTTCGCCTTTAACAATTGCTTCATAAGTCTTAACACGTCCAACAACATCATCAGACTTCACTGTTAAGATTTCTTGAAGAGTATAAGCAGCACCGTAAGCTTCAAGTGCCCAAACCTCCATCTCACCGAAACGCTGTCCACCGAACTGAGCTTTACCTCCAAGAGGTTGCTGCGTTACAAGTGAGTATGGTCCAGTAGAACGAGCATGAAGTTTATCGTCAACCATGTGCGCAAGTTTGATCATATACATGACACCAACAGATACGCGGTTATCGAATGGTTCACCAGTACGTCCGTCATACAGGATTGTTTTCGCGTCATTTGCCATACCAGCTTCTTCAATTGTGCCCCAAACATCTTCCTCACGAGCACCATCGAATACTGGTGTTGCAATGTGAATGCCCAGGTATCTTGCTGCCATACCAAGATGAAGCTCTAATACCTGACCGATATTCATACGAGATGGTACCCCTAATGGGTTTAACATGATATCGATTGGCGTACCGTCTGGTAAGTAAGGCATATCTTCTTCTGGTAAAATACGAGAAATAACACCTTTGTTACCGTGACGTCCGGCCATCTTGTCACCTTCAGAAATTTTACGTTTTTGAACGATATATGCACGTACAAGTTGATTCACGCCTGGTGGCAATTCATCGCCATCTTCACGGTTGAATACTTTTACGTCTAAGATAATACCGCCACCACCGTGTGGTACACGTAGTGATGTATCACGTACTTCACGCGCTTTTTCTCCAAAGATAGCATGTAATAGACGTTCTTCAGCTGTTAATTCTGTTACACCTTTAGGTGTTACTTTACCAACAAGTAAATCTCCATCTTTTACTTCAGCACCAACGCGAATGATACCGCGCTCGTCAAGGTTACGTAATGCGTCTTCCCCAACATTTGGAATGTCACGTGTAATTTCTTCTGGTCCAAGCTTCGTATCACGAGCTTCTGATTCATATTCTTCAATATGAATAGAAGTGTACACATCATCTTTTACAAGGCGCTCACTCATGATGATCGCATCCTCGTAGTTATAACCGTCCCAAGTCATGAAGCCAACAAGCACGTTACGTCCAAGTGCTAGTTCACCTAATTCCATAGAAGGACCATCCGCAAGGATTTCACCTTTTACAACTTCATTTCCAACACTTACGATTGGACGTTGGTTGTAACAAGTTCCTTGGT
This sequence comes from Bacillus sp. MT94, assembly GCF_058792475.1. Classification (NCBI taxonomy): domain Bacteria; kingdom Bacillati; phylum Bacillota; class Bacilli; order Caryophanales; family Bacillaceae; genus Bacillus; species Bacillus sp. MT94. Next base: position 35,064 of record NZ_JBXAEZ010000012.1, read on the forward strand.
TAGAACGAATGAATTTTTGCATTTTGTAGCGATCTAAGTCGCCTTTTACTGTTTGACCGTCAACTTCTACATAGCGACGTACCCAAACTTCACGTGCTTCTACGCGCTCAACAACACCAGGATGTTTACAGATTACTGCAGCACCTGAGTCTTTTGCTGATACGTACTCCATACCTGTACCTACAATCGGAGATTCCGGATTCATTAACGGAACCGCCTGACGTTGCATGTTCGCTCCCATAAGTGCGCGGTTAGAGTCATCGTTTTCTAAGAACGGAATACAAGCTGTCGCTGCCGACACTACTTGTTTTGGAGATACATCCATGTAGTCGATGCGTTCTCTATTTGTGACAATGTTTTCACCACGGAAACGAGCTACGATATCTTCACTTAGGAATTCACCTTCATCAGATAATTTCATATTCGCTTGGGCTACAACATAGTTATCTTCTTCATCTGCTGTTAAATAATCAACATGCCCTGTTACAAGACCAGTTTCTGGGTCAACACGACGATATGGTGTTTCAATGAAACCAAACTCATTTACTTTCGCGAACGAAGATAATGAGTTAATCAAACCGATGTTTGGTCCCTCTGGTGTTTCAATCGGACACATACGACCGTAGTGGGAGTAATGAACGTCACGTACTTCAAAGCCTGCGCGCTCACGCGTTAAACCACCAGGTCCTAATGCAGATAGTCTTCGTTTGTGAGTTAACTCTGCTAATGGATTTGTTTGGTCCATGAACTGAGATAACTGAGAACTTCCGAAGAACTCTTTAATAGATGCAATAACAGGACGAATATTAATTAGCGCCTGTGGTGTAATTGCATTTGTATCTTGGATCGACATTCTCTCACGAACAACACGTTCCATACGAGAAAGACCGATACGGAATTGATTTTGTAATAGTTCTCCAACAGAACGCAGACGACGGTTTCCTAAATGGTCAATATCATCTGTATCCCCTACTTTGTATAGTAGGTTGAAGAAGTAACTGATAGAAGCAAGGATATCACCTGGTGTGATGTGTTTCACATCACGAGTAATATTTGCATTACCAATTACATTAATTACACGTTCGCCTTCCGACTCAGGAGCATAAATCTTAATAGATTGCAGCTCAACATCGCCTTCTACCACTCCACCCATTGGTTTCGCTGTTTTGAATCCAATGTTTTTCTCTAAGTAAGGTAAAATGCGATCAAGTGTACGACGATCTAAGATTGTTCCTTCTGCCGCTAAAATTTCACCAGTTTCTGGATCCACTAATGTTTCAGCTAAACGTTGATTAAACAATCTGTTTTTAATGTGTAACTTCTTGTTGATCTTATAGCGACCTACATTTGCTAAATCGTAGCGCTTTGGATCGAAGAAACGAGACACAAGTAAGCTCTTAGCATTTTCTACTGTTGGTGGTTCACCAGGACGTAGACGCTCATAAATTTCAAGCAATGCTTTTTCTGTACTATCTGTGTTGTCTTTTTCTAATGTGTTGCTTAAGTATTCGTTATCACCTAAAAGCTCGGTGATTTCTTGATCAGAGCCAAACCCTAATGCGCGTAACAAAACAGTTACAGGAAGTTTACGCGTACGGTCAATACGCACATATACAACATCCTTAGCATCTGTCTCATACTCTAACCAAGCTCCGCGGTTTGGAATTACAGTAGCAGTAAAACCACGTTTTCCGTTTTTATCCACTTTGCCACTATAGTATACGCTTGGAGAGCGAACTAACTGGGAAACGATAACACGTTCTGCACCGTTAATTACGAATGTTCCAGTCTCTGTCATGAGTGGGAAATCTCCCATGAACACATCTTGTTCTTTTACTTCACCAGTTTCCTTGTTGATTAGACGCACTTTTACACGAAGTGGTGCTGCATACGTCACATCACGCTCTTTGCATTCGTCTACAGAGTATTTAGGTTCACCTAAGCTGTAGTCGATAAATTCAAGCGATAGATTTCCCGTAAAGTCTTCAATCGGAGAAATGTCTTGGAACATTTCTCGCAAACCCTCATCAAGAAACCACTGATAAGAAGAGGTTTGAATTTCGATAAGATTTGGTAACTCTAATACTTCACTAATACGGGCATAACTTCTTCGTTGGCGGTGGCGTCCGTATTGAACTAGTTGACCTGTCAACTGCTTCACCCCTCAAATCATGAGTATTATAAATGCACAAAAAAATTTGTGCAAAATCACAAATAAATACAACTACTGCTATTAGCGTAGTCTTTTTCTCTTAAAGATAAATACGTTGAGTCTTTCTACCTGCTCAAAAAAGAAAAATGGCTTCTATAAGAAAACCATCATTCTGTTTCATAATCTGCTGATTTTACTATCTTTTCCAAGAGAAACAAAAATATACATCTTTCTCAACGCAGAAAATCATATATTGGCATTGTATAATGTTAACATAGCCAAAAATAACCGTCAACGTTTTTTTGATTTTATGATATAATATCCTTTTTTCTTTTCTACAATCTCAACTTCAGAAAATACTTCTTCTAGTTTTTTCAGCGCAGATGGTGCACCTTGCTTCTTTTGAATAACAATCCAAAGTTCTCCACCTGGAACTAAATACTCCACAGCTTTTTCTAAAATCTCATGTACGATATCCTTACCCGCACGAATTGGAGGGTTAGATAGAATAGCAGCATACTCGCCATCTACATTTTCATAGACGCTACTTTGAAAAATACGTATATTCTCGATTCTGTTATTAGCGGCATTTTCTTTCGCAAGCCCAAGCGCCCTTTCATTCACATCCACCATGTGAACTTCACAACCTTGAAACTCTTTCGCTAACGACAAACCAATAGGACCGTATCCACAACCTACGTCTAATATATCACCTTTAATATCCGGCATTTGAAACGCTTCAATTAAAAGACGAGAACCAAAGTCCACCTCGTTTTTCGAAAACACCCCATGGTCAGATAAAAAAGTAAATTGAGATCCACGGAGTGGAAATTCCCATCGTTTACGATCACTTTTACTAGAAGGGTCGTTAGAAAAATAATGGTCTGCCATATGGCCACCTCTTTTCTTTACAGTTAAAAAAAAAGCTCGCATGAGAGCGAGCTTTTTTTAAAGCATCAAAAGTTAATTACTTAACTTCTACAGCAGCGCCAACTTCTTCAAGTTTAGCTTTCATTTCTTCAGCTTCCTCTTTAGAAACGCCTTCTTTGATTGCTTTTGGAGTGTTGTCAACTAATTCTTTAGCTTCTTTTAAGCCAAGACCAGTGATTTCACGTACAGCTTTGATAACTTTGATTTTTTGAGCGCCAGCACTTGCAAGTACTACATCAAACTCAGTTTTTTCAGCAGCAGCTTCACCAGCGCCACCAGCTACAGCTACAGGAGCAGCAGCAGTTACGCCGAATTCTTCCTCGATAGCTTTTACTAAGTCGTTAAGTTCTAATACAGTCATAGATTTAACTGCTTCAATGATTTGTTCTTTAGTCATTGTAAATATCCTCCCTTAAATAGGTTTGTATTGTTTTATAGATAACAAGTAATTATCTTTTAAAAAATTAAGCGCCTTGCTCTTCCTTTTGTTCTGCAACTGCTTTAGTAGCAAGTGCAAGGTTACGGATTGGAGCTTGAAGAACGCTAAGAAGCATAGAAAGTAAGCCTTCACGTGATGGAAGAGTAGCGATTGCTTTAACCTCATCAAGTGTTACAAGTTTACCTTCGATTACGCCCGCTTTAATTTCTAAAGCTTCATGTTTTGTAGCGAAGTCGTTTAATACTTTCGCAGGAGCAACTACATCCTCGTTACTGAACGCGATTGCGTTTGGTCCTGTTAAGAATTCGTTTAACTCAGCCATTTCAGCAGATTCTGCAGCACGACGAGTTAGAGAGTTTTTGTAAACTTTGAACTCAACGCCAGCTTCACGTAATTGCTTACGTAATTCTGTTGCTTCAGAAACTGTTAAACCACGGTAGTCAACAACAATTGTAGATTTACTAGCACGAAGTTTGTCCGCGATTTCAGTTACAACTTGTTGTTTAGTTTCGATTACTTTGCTCATGTTATTACACCTCCTGTAGATTATATAGAAGATGTACCGAAAGTGCACTAAAAACCTCCATGCCCAACTTGTAGACATGGAGGCATATAGTCACAGAAAAAAATTCCGTTTCGTATATTAACACCTAGGTAGGAAATTAAGTCTATTGACACCTACTGTCTACGGTACACTATTTAAATTCACAACATAAATGATTATATTAAATCTTCTTTATGAAGTCAACTTCCAATTTTTACGCTAATGTAGAAACGTCTACGCGTACGCCAGGTCCCATTGTAGAAGCAACTGTTACGTTCTTCATGTAAGTACCTTTTGCAGCAGATGGCTTAACTTTTAATAAAGTGTCAGCGATTGTTTTGAAGTTTTCTACTAATTTAGCATCTTCGAAAGATACTTTACCGATTGGAACATGGATGTTACCAGCTTTATCAACGCGGTATTCAACTTTACCAGCTTTGATTTCGTTAACAGCTTTAGTTACATCGAAAGTAACTGTTCCAGTTTTAGGGTTTGGCATTAAACCTTTAGGTCCTAATACGCGACCAAGTTTACCAACTTCACCCATCATGTCAGGAGTTGCTACTACTACATCGAAATCGAACCAACCTTGTTGGATTTTACCGATGTAATCAGTATCGCCTACGAAGTCAGCGCCAGCAGCTTCAGCTTCTTTAGCTTTTTCACCTTTAGCGAACACTAATACACGTTGTACTTTACCAGTACCGTGTGGAAGAACAACTGCACCACGGATTTGTTGGTCAGCTTTCTTAGGGTCAACACCTAAACGGAATGCAGCTTCTACAGTTGCATCAAATTTAGCTGTGTTTGTTTTCTTTACTAATTCTACTGCTTCTGTTGCAGAGTAAGCAGATGCACGATCAACAAGCTTTGCAGCTTCTACGTACTTTTTACCTCTTTTAGCCATTTTTATTTCCTCCTCGAATGTGGTTTTAGCGGAATAACCTCCCACGTTTACGCCTGTTTTCAGGTATAACCTGAGGATGAGCGCCATCCATTTATTTAAAAACAATAATCATTTACGATAATAAAGGTTGCGAATTGGAATTCCAGACCCGCAACCTTTTTTAAAAACAAATCGAATTAGTCTTCGATAACGATGCCCATACTGCGTGCAGTACCTTCAACCATACGCATTGCAGCTTCTACGCTAGCAGCGTTTAGGTCAGGCATTTTAGTTTCAGCGATTTCGCGTACTTTATCACGCTTAACAGTTGCCACTTTATTACGGTTTGGTTCACCAGAACCAGACTCAATACCAGCTACTTTCTTAAGAAGAACAGCAGCAGGAGGAGTTTTAGTAATGAAAGTGAATGAACGGTCCTCAAATACCGTAATTTCAACAGGGATGATAAGACCAGCTTGATCTGCTGTACGAGCGTTAAACTCTTTACAGAAGCCCATGATGTTAACACCTGCTTGTCCTAATGCTGGACCAACTGGTGGAGCTGGGTTAGCTTTACCTGCAGGAATTTGAAGCTTTACCATTTTAATTACCTTTTTAGCCACGAGACACACCTCCTTAAGTCCGTGATGTGGTCAATTGGACAGTGATTTGCCCTCCCACGTCATATTTTATCTGTAAGGATAAAATCTTTCAAAAAACGTCTCCGATAACGAAGACGTACTGACTTAAAAGATATTATCACTTTTTACAATTCATTTCAAGTTTCATTTTATAATTTTTCAATTTGATGGAAGTCAAGTTCAACTGGAGTCTCGCGACCAAACATGTCCACAAGTACGCTAACCTTTTTCTTCTCCACATCAATTTCTTCAATAGCACCTGTATAATCTGCGAATGGCCCCTCATTTACACGTACTGTCTCATGAAGTTCAAAGTCGAAATCAACCACTTCGTTGTCCATTCCCATATGTTTCATAATGGTAACAACTTCCTCTTCTAATAGAGGTGATGGTTTAGATCCAGAACCAGAAGAACCAACGAACCCAGTTACACCCGGCGTGTTACGTACAACATACCAAGAATCATCAGTCATGATTAATTCTACTAATACATAACCTGGGAACACTTTTCTTTTCATTAATTTTTCTTTTCCGTTTTTCATTTCTACTTCTACTTCTTCCGGGACAACAACACGGAAAATTTTATCTTGCATACCCATTGATTCTACACGCTTCTCTAGGTTTGCTTTTACTTTATTTTCATATCCAGAATAAGTATGGACAACATACCAACTTTTTTCCATTCATTTAGGACGAGCGTCCTTCCCTCCCTGACGTACATTTTTTTGCGCAAATGAAAAAACCCGTTCACCGGGCTTTTACACAGTTCTTATAAATAACATTATATCATGGATAAGTGCTTCTTATTCAAGAATTAACCAAGAATTAACCGAATTAAAGAAGAAATGCCCATATCAACTACTGCGAAGAAAATCGCAAAGAACACAACTGTAGCAACAACAGTCGCTGTTGAGCGGAGTAATTCATCTTTTTTAGGCCAACTTACTTTTTTCATTTCGCGACCTACATCGCCGAAAAAGTTCGTTAAACGCATCTGCGGGACCTCCAGTGTATTATTTCAATTATTTATTTTGTTTCCTTGTGAACTGTATGCTGATTGCATGTTTTACAAAACTTTTTTATTTCAAGTCGCTCTATTGAGCTCGTATCTTTCATAGTAGAGTAGTTTCGATTTTTACACTCTTCACATGAGAGTACAACTTTTTTCCTCATTAGTTACACCAACCTTGTAACATTATGTCCCTAAAAATGTATCATACAATAAAAGACAATGTCAATGACATGCATTTTGTACTGGCTACAAAAGAAAACAGGTGATTTATTTTACACCTGTTGCACTTGTTATTTGTTATGAATTTAAAGTTGTACTTTCTCGCATTTCCATATATCGTTCCAATTTCCTCTTCACCCGCTGTAAAGCGTTATCAATAGATTTCACATGTCTGTTTAACTGTTCTGAAATCTCTTGATAAGAACGCCCATCTAGATATAAAGAAAGTACTTTTCTTTCTAAATCGCTTAATAATTCTGATATTTTTGATTCTATGTCTGTATATTCTTCTTGGCTAATAATCATCTCTTCAGGATCAGTTACCTTCGCTTCAGAAATAACATCCAATAATGTTCGATCAGATTCCTCATCGTAAATCGGCTTATCTAAAGACACATACGAATTTAAGGGAATATGTTTTTGCCTTGTTGCCGTTTTAATAGCGGTAATAATTTGTCGAGTGATACACAGTTCAGCAAATGCTTTGAATGAAGACAGCTTGTCCTCTTTATAATCACGAATTGCTTTAAACAATCCTATCATACCTTCTTGAACAATATCTTCTCGATCGGCACCCACTAAAAAGTAAGATCTTGATTTCGCGCGAACAAAGTTCTTATATTTGTGAATTAAATATTCTAGAGCGTCAGTATTACCTTTTCGAACTAACTCAACGATTGCCTCATCCTCTAAATCACGAAATGTAACGTCGCCTACACTTACGAAGCCTGCTTCCACCTTGATCCCTCCGACCGCTATTTATTTAGCAATATTATACAGTAAAAAGACAAAGAGCGTCAATGCTTCAACGCTCTCCTCTTCTTAATTTTTCTAATTTTTCTGTAATATCTTTACTAAATATCTTTCGCATGGCGGGTTGCTGTTCTTTCGTGTCTTTTGTACGCCTTCTTACTTGTTCCTCCATTGCCTGTACTTCCAACTCTAATTCACGCGCAGATTTCCGAAGGGCACCTTGCGCAAATATAACCCATTGTTCCGTGTAATCAGAAGTCGCAACATATATTCGTGTATTTATATTTCTAAGCTCTATCGCAAGCTGCTCTATCTTTTCGTCTGCAGTTTGATTCTTTCGTGTGAATATTACTTCCACACGAGATTGTTTCATCTTTTTTTCAATACCATGTACTGTATAGGCATCAAAGACTATCATCACTTTTGTACCTGTATAACCTTGATAATCCGCCATCTTATCAATAAGTGCATCTCTTGATGATTGTAAATCTACATCCCGCAGTTTCTTCAAATCTCCCCAAGCTCCGATAATGTTGTAACCGTCAACGATTAAAATATCGTTCATCTTTTATTTACCAATTTCGTGACGTTTACGATATACCTCATACATTAACAAACTTGCGGCTACGGAAGCATTTAAGGATGTAACTTTACCAACCATCGGTAGAGTGATTAGGAAATCACACTTTTCACCAATAATACGACTCATACCTTTTCCTTCACTACCAATTACTAACCCAATTGGCATTTTACCATCTAAATTACGGTAATCCGTTCTCCCTTTGGCATCTGTACCAGCAATCCAAAGTCCACGTTCTTTTAATTCATCAATTGTACGGGATAAGTTCGTTACGCGCGCAACAGGAATGTATTCAATCGCTCCTGTTGATGCTTTCGCAACTGACGCTGTAAGCCCCACAGCCCTTCTCTTTGGAATAATAATTCCATGAGCTCCTGTCGCATCAGCAGTACGCATAATAGAACCTAGGTTATGCGGATCTTCAATCTCATCTAAAATTAAGAAGAATGGATCTTCATTACGTTTTTCTGCCACTTTGAATAACTCTTCTAACTCCGCATACTGATATGCAGCTACTTGAGCAATTACACCTTGATGATTACCCTCAACTAATTGATCTAACTTTTTCTTTGGTGCATGTTGTAAAATAACCTTATTTTCTTTCGCTAACGCTAGTACAATCTGTACTTGTCCTTTGGCAGCACCTTCTGCGATCCAAATTTTATTTATATCTCTCCCTGATCGTAACGCCTCAATTACAGGGTTACGTCCGATAATATATTCACTACTCATGATGATGTGCCCCCTTCCTTTTCTTCTAAAACTGCAATAGCCTTATATACAATTTCATCTAATCTTTCACGGTTATTTAATAAATGATGATAACCAATTAGCGCTTCAAAGGCTGTACTATGTCGATATGTTTGTACATCCGTATTTTTTGGAACTGTACCTGAATTTGCATTACGTCCTCTTCTTAATACCGCCTCTTCTTCCTCTGTCAAAAACGCCGTCTCTAATAAATGATAAACAACTTTCGCCTGTGCTTTTGCTGAAACAAAGCTTGTCCCTAATCGATGTAATTGATTAGGGCGAACTTTCCCTTTTTGAAGTAGGTGATAGCGGATATATTGTTCATATACCGCATCACCCATGTATGCTAACGCTAAGCTGTTTAATTGCTTTGCATCAATCATTCTTATCCTCTTTTCCATCTTGTACCTTGAGCGGTATCTTCTAAAATAATATTACGGTCTTTTAAGTCATCGCGAATTTGATCTGATAATGCAAAATCACGATTTTTACGAGCTTCAATGCGTTTTTGAATAAGTGCATCAATTTCTTCATCAAGCAACTCTTCTTGCGCTAATTCTAACCCTAAAATATCAAATAATGTTTCAAGTTGTTTTACGTATGCTTCAATTACCACTGTAGACGTATGTTCTTCCAGTAAATATTGATTCGCATGATTTGCCACATTATATAACTCAGTGATTGCATTAGCAGTGTTGAAGTCATCATTCATCGCTTCTTCAAATGCAGTCTGGAATTTTTCCAGTTCCGCCAACCATTTCTCATTATGGTCTGTTAAATCAGTACTACTTTCCATACGGTGTTTTAAGTTACCGTAAGCCGTCTTAATTCTTTCCAGTCCGTTATTTGTGCTTTGTAATAACTCTTCACTGAAATTAATTGGATGACGGTAATGTACCGATAGCATAAAGAATCTAATTAACTGCGGATTATATTGCTTAATGATATCGTGAACTAAAATAAAGTTCCCCAATGACTTAGACATCTTCTCATTATTAATATTAATATATCCATTGTGCATCCAGTAACGTGCAAATGTTTTTCCAGTTAACGCCTCAGACTGCGCAATTTCATTCTCATGATGAGGAAATGCTAAGTCTTGACCACCAGCATGAATATCGATTGTATCTCCTAAGTATTTACGTGCCATTGCCGAGCATTCAATATGCCAGCCTGGACGACCTTTCCCCCAAGGGCTTTCCCAGAAGATTTCTCCTTCTTTAGCATCTTTCCATAAAGCAAAATCAAGAGGGTCTTGTTTCTTTTCTCCTACTTCAATACGCGCACCGTGACGTAAGTCTGCGATTGGTTGATGCGATAATTTACCGTATCCTTCGAATTCCTTCGTTCTAAAGTACACATCACCTTCTGATTCATATGCATATCCTTTATTCACAAGTTCTTGAATAAATTCAATAATAATATCCATATTTTCCGTTACACGCGGATGAACTGTTGCGTGTTTGCAACCTAGTGCCGTTACATCCTCAAAGTACGCTTCAACGAAACGGTCAGCAATTGTCGGCACATCTTCACCTAATTCATTTGCTGCTTTAATTAATTTATCATCTACGTCAGTAAAGTTGGACACATACTGCACATCATACCCTTTATATTCTAAATAACGGCGTACCGTATCAAATACCATAGGTGGTCTTGCATTCCCAATGTGAATATAGTTATAAACTGTAGGTCCACACACATACATCTTTACCTTATTTTCTTCTAATGGAGTAAACTCTTCCTTTTGACGTGTTAACGTATTATAAATGTGAATAGTCATTTTTATCCTTCCTTTCTACCTTTACTTCAAGTTGTTTTTTCAATTTATCAAGTTCTACTTCCATGACCTTTAACTTATCAAAAATTGGGTCTGGAAGGTCAGAATGATTTAATTCTTGACCGATTTTTACTCCATTTTGAATAACGACTCGGCCAGGTATACCTACAACTGTAGAATGTGCAGGGACTTCTTTTAATACGACAGAACCTGCTCCAATTTTAGAATTCTCTCCAACTGTAATAGAACCTAGTACTTTAGCACCTGTTGCAATTAATACATTATCCTGAATTGTAGGGTGCCTCTTTCCCTTTTCTTTACCCGTACCACCTAATGTAACCCCTTGATAGATCGTTACATTATCACCAATTTCGCACGTTTCTCCAATTACAACCCCCATTCCATGGTCTATGAAAAAACGACGACCAATTGTTGCTCCTGGATGAATCTCAATGCCAGTAAAGAAACGACTAACTTGTGAGATCGAACGTGCAATAAAGAAGAAATTTTTTTTATAAAAAGCATGTGCAATTCGATGGGCCCAAACTGCATGTAATCCAGAGTAAGTCAAAATGACTTCGAAATAACTTCTTGCCGCTGGATCCTGTTCAAAAACGACTTCAATATCTTCCCGAAGCCTCTTAAACATCGACGTTCCCTCCCCTTTATGGGCTGCTTTTTCGAATGAACTAACTCCCTACTTATCTCCCTAAATCTTTATACACGTAGATAAAATTTATACTCATACCCAGTTTTACGGTATAAAAAAAGACGCCTCTGTCATATTGACAGAGACGCCTTATAAGCGCGGTTCCACTCTGTTTAGGCTAAAAAAGCCTCAAACTCATCTCTGATAACGGTGTACACCGCTTCTGCTTACTTTACGCCCTAAGACGTTTCGCAAAACAATTTACTGTTCAGCAGAAGACTCGAAGGGGCATTTCAAAAATCCGCTTATAAACCACTTCCAGCCTAAAGGTGGTTCTCTCTGTAAAAAGCCTGATTTTCTACTTCTCCTTCTCGTCGCTTTTCCTTATTAGGTTTTAAGTATACTTATTATATTTCTAAACCTAGAAAATGTTAACCAATTACTTTTTGAAGACGATTTAAAACTTTTTCTTTTCCAAGAAGTGCAATAGCATTCGGAAGCTCTGGACCATGTGTTTGACCAGTAGTTGCAACACGGATTGGCATAAATAAGTTTTTACCTTTATGACCTGTTTCCTTTTGAACTGCTTTAATAGCCGCCTTAATTGCTGCTGGTTCCATCGCTTCTAGTGCTTCTACTTGACCAGCAAATGCACGAAGTACTTCTGGTACTTGTTCACCTTTTAATACTTCTTGTCCTTCTTCTTCATAATCAACATGATCTTTGAAGAACATTTCAGAAAGCTCTACAATTTCAGCTCCAAAACTCATTTGTTCATGGTATAAAGCAATTACACCACGGATCCAATCTTGGTCTTGTTCACTTAAAGTTTCTCCCACACGTCCAGCTTTCACTAAATGCGGTAAACTTAACTCTACAACCGTATCTAAATCTTGCTTTTTCATATACTGGTTGTTCATCCATTTTAGTTTTTGAGAATCAAATAATGCAGGTGATTTTGATAAACGAGCTGCATCAAACATTTTGATAAACTCATCTTTAGAGAAGATTTCTTCTTCACCTACTGGTGACCAACCTAATAGCGCAATAAAGTTAAAGATTGCTTCTGGAAGATATCCAAGCTCTTTATATTGCTCAATAAATTGAATAATAGATTCATCACGCTTGCTTAATTTTTTACGACTTTCATTTACAATTAAAGTCATATGACCGAATTGTGGGATATCCCAACCGAAAGCTTCATAAATCATCATTTGTTTTGGCGTGTTTGAAATATGATCATCACCACGAAGTACATGTGTAATTTCCATTAAGTGATCATCTACTGCTACCGCAAAGTTATAAGTTGGGATTCCATCTTTTTTCACGATAACAAAATCACCAAAATCATTTGAATGGAATGCAACTTCGTCTTTTACGATGTCTTTGAATGTGTAATCACGATTAGCTGGTACACGGAAACGAATACTCGGAATACGTCCCTCAGCTTCAAATTCTTTCATTTGTTCTTCAGTTAAATCACGGTGGTTACCTGCATAACGAGGTGTTTCACCACGAGAAATTTGTCCTTCACGCTCTGCTTCTAGCTCTTCTTCTGTCATATAACATTTGTAAGCTAAACCACGCTCTAATAAATCTAGATATAATTTTTTATAAATATCTAAACGCTCTGTTTGACGATATGGTCCAAATTCACCGCCAACATCAACACCTTCATCCCAGTCCATACCGAGCCATTTTAAGTATTTTAATTGGCTTTCTTCTCCACCAGCCACGTTACGTTTTACATCAGTATCTTCAATACGAATAATAAACTTGCCATCTAAATGACGAGCAAATAAATAATTAAATAATGCCGTACGCGCATTTCCGATATGTAAGTGTCCTGTTGGACTTGGCGCATAGCGCACTCTCACTTGCTTTTCCATAATTGGTACACCTTCCATTCTTAATGTCTACACATTCTATAATTGTACAACAAAAAAATGTGATTATCCATCTTACGAATTAAAAACCATTATTTTTTCTGTAATAATACCACTGCTTGAGAAGCAATTCCTTCTTCCCTACCTGTAAATCCTAATTTTTCTGTTGTAGTTGCCTTTACATTAATGTTATCTATAGACGTTTCTAACAGTTCACTAATACGTTTACGCATACTTTCAATATGCGGTGCCATTTTTGGCTTTTGAGCAATAATTGTACAATCTAAATTCCCTAACTCGTAACCTTGTTCACGCACAAATTCCCAAACTTTTTGCAACAATACAGCTGAATCTGCATCTTTAAAAGCTGGGTCTGTATCAGGAAAATGCTTTCCGATATCTCCTGCTGCAATGGCACCTAAACATGCATCAGCAATCGTATGTAACAATACATCTGCATCTGAATGGCCGATTAATCCTTTCTCGTGTGGAATTGTAATTCCGCCAATAATTAACGGTCTACCTTCTGCAAATTCATGCACGTCAAAACCTTGTCCAATTCGAAACATTCTTTACATCCTCCTTGAGCTAAACCACTGAGCTTTATGACTCTATATTATATCGATATCCTTACAAAGAAAAGCCCGGCCATTGCCGAGCTTTCCTTTGTTATACACCATCACGGCTATTTTTTCAGAACATGAAGGAAACTTTCAGCAATTAGTAAATCCTCTGGAGTCGTCACTTTAATATTATAGTAACTCCCTTCTACTACACCTACTTGCTTTCCAATACGTTCCACGAGACTTGCATCATCTGTACCAAGAAAACAGCTCTGTTTTGCACTTCTATGAGCTTCTAGCAAAAGAGAAACAGAGAACCCTTGCGGTGTTTGTACAGCCTTAAGCTGAGATCGTTCTACCGTTTCGACAACAACACCTTGCTCTACCTTCTTAACTGTATCCTTTACTGGCACTGCACAAATGGAAGCTCCATATTTTTCTGCTGCTGTTAATACATCTTGAATCACTTTATTCGTTACGAATGGGCGCGCTCCGTCATGTACAAGAACGTATTCAACACCACTCGCATGCTGAATCGCGTTATATACACTATCTTGTCTTTCGGCTCCACCCTGAATAAATTGTACCTGTTTTTCAATCGGATACTTCTGCATTAATTCTTCAAAATACGGGCGTTCCTCTTCGTTAATTGCCATAACAATACTTTTGCACGCTTTATCTCTTTCAAAAGCACGTAATGTATGAACGATAATCGGTACTTCATTTATAAGTAAGAACAACTTATTTTTGCCAGCACCCATCCGCTTTCCTTGGCCGGCTGCCGGAATAATTAATGTATACATATTAATAATCCTCTACCTATAATGCTTTTTCTAATAATTTACGTTTTGCGAAAATCATACGACCAGCTGATGTTTGTAATACGCTAGTAACCAGTACATTAAGTTGCGAACCTACATACTCTCTACCATCTTCTACTACAATCATCGTACCATCATCTAAGTACGCAACACCTTGGTTTTGCTCTTTACCATCTTTCACAACATAAACATTTAATTCTTCGCCAGGGAGTACAACTGGTTTAATTGCATTAGCTAAATCATTAATGTTTAACACTGTTACTCCTTGTAATTCAGAAACTTTATTTAAGTTAAAATCATTCGTTACTACAGTTCCACCGGTGATTTTTGCTAACTTTACAAGTTTGCTATCCACCTCTTGGATATCCTCGAAATCGCCTTCATAAATTTCTACCGGAATCGGCATCTCTTTTTGAATACGATTTAAAATGTCTAGTCCTCTGCGACCACGATTACGCTTTAAAGCATCGGAAGAATCGGCAATATGCTGAAGCTCTTCTAATACGAATTGTGGAATCACAATTGTTCCTTCCAAAAACTTCGTTTGGCAAATGTCAGCAATACGTCCATCGATAATTACACTCGTATCGAGAATTTTCCAATGAGTCGTAGATTTTTCTGCTTCTGCCTCTTCGTTCTCGTTATTATTTTTCTTCTTACCTCCGCGTTGGGGTAATGTAAATAATCCTAGCAATTCATTCCTCTTTTTAAATCCTACTTGGAATCCTAAATATCCAAGTAAAAGAGTGAAGAACACTTGCAATACCGTACTAATAACCGGAATTGTAAATTCACGAATCGGTATTAAAATTAAATATGCAACAATAAGACCAGAGATCAATCCTAATGTACCAAATAAAACATCTGCTACAGGCGCCTTTACAAGAGCCTCTTCAATATGCTTAATAAGTTGAACAATATAATCTACAAGCCAAAATGTTGTTAAAAATAAAATAATTGCACCAATAATCGCACGAACATACGATCCTTCCAATAAAGGAACAGCACCGATGTCTAATACATTAATAACTTTTGGGATTAAGTAAATCCCTAACGCTCCCCCGATCACTAGAAAGAAGAGCTGTACGATCCGTTTTAACATCCAACCACCTCCTACTCATTATTAACCATTGTTTCGCTAATCAAAACGCCGAATGCAAAAGCGGACGTGTTTTTTTATAAATAGTTTTATTTACCAATATATCATATCATATACCAAAAATGTTCTAGTGTCGTTATATTATGGAATCAATGTAATATTCTTAATTGTGTCTACTCATATATAGATGCTCTTGAATTCTTTTTAGGCCTTCTCGTATTTTCTTCGCCCTTACTTCCCCAATTCCTTCCACATCATCCAATTCATGAATAGTCGCGCGACAAACTCCTTGCAACGTTTTGAATCGATTAATTAAATTTTCAATGATAAGTGGCGGAACACGAGAGATTTTGCTTGTAATTCGATATCCCCTTGGCGTCACACTTTCTTCTAAACTGGTTTGCCCTGGGTAACCAAGTAATTTAACTAAATCACTATCCTCTAAAAGTTGTGTATTTGCAAGGTCCTGTAACTTTTTCAAAATTTGATGATGGTCTTGTGTTTTCTCCTGATGGTAATCTTTAATTAACAATGCTGCCTCTGCTTCTAAATCAGCTAGTAATTCTGTAAGCTGTAAACGAATTAACCTACCTTCTGTTCCTAACTCATGAATATAGCTCAATATTTCATTTTTAATACGCAGTACCATTTCAACACTATGTAAAACGTGAACTACCTCAGACATTGTAACGACCTCTTCAAATTCTAGAATGCCCAAATTCGTAATACCATCATTCCATACAGCCTTATATTTTTCTAACGTTTGAATAGCTTGGTTTGCCTTTGTTAAAATAACCCCTATATCTTTTAGTGTATAACGTAAGTTCCCTTGATATAGCGTAATTACGTTACGTCTTTGTGAAATGGCCACAACAAGGCTGCCCGTCTGCTTCGCTACACGTTCTGCTGTTCGGTGACGCATACCGGTTTCAATAGAATCAATAGATGCCTCTGGAACTAACTGTGCATTCGCTATTAAAATTTTACTTCCCGTTTCATTTAAAATAAGTGCCCCGTCCATTTTTGCTAATTCATATAAACTAGCAGGAGAGAATGCACAATTAATGTGAAAACCACCATCCACAATACTTTTAATCTGCTCATTATATCCAAGAACAATTAGCCCCCCTGTTTGTGCGCGAAGTACATTATCTATCCCTTCACGCAGTGGTGTTCCTGGGGCCACGAGCTGTAAAATATTAATCATACTTTTGACACGTTGCTTATTTTCTTCCATAGCC
Organism: Bacillus sp. MT94; assembly: GCF_058792475.1. Classification (NCBI taxonomy): domain Bacteria; kingdom Bacillati; phylum Bacillota; class Bacilli; order Caryophanales; family Bacillaceae; genus Bacillus; species Bacillus sp. MT94. Next base: position 52,012 of record NZ_JBXAEZ010000012.1, read on the forward strand.
TAGCCTCCTAATGTCAAACGAAGCGCTTCTCCTAAATTAGAAACACCTACAACCTCAATCCCATCCGGAATTGTCCATCCTCCTAAGTTTTTTCTAGGAATAATAACACGTTGAAATCCTAATTTAGCCGCTTCTTGTACACGTTGTTCGATTCTTGATACTCTTCTTATTTCTCCAGTTAATCCTACTTCTCCTATTACTGCATCAGTTGGTGCCGTAGATTTATCCCTAAAACTTGAGGCTATACTTAAAGCCACTGCTAAATCAATTGCCGGTTCGTCTAATTTCAAACCACCAGCTACTTTTAAATATGCATCTTGATTTTGCAATAGTAAACCTGTTCTTTTTTCTAATACTGCCATAATAAGCGAAACACGGTTATGATCAATTCCCGTCGCCATTCTTCGAGGATTTCCAAAACTAGTAGGGGAGATTAATGCTTGTATTTCTACTAAAACCGGTCTTGTTCCTTCCATTGAAGCAACTACTGTTGATCCTGCAACACCAACCGGCCTTTCCTCAAGGAAGATTTCAGAAGGATTTAAAACTTCCGCAAGACCAAGCTCTTTCATTTCAAAGATACCCATTTCATTCGTGGAACCAAAACGGTTCTTCACAGCCCGTAAAATACGATACGTATGGTGTCGATCTCCTTCAAAATAAAGAACTGCATCGACCATATGTTCTAACATACGAGGTCCTGCAATTGCTCCTTCTTTTGTCACATGCCCGACAATGAAAATAGGGATTCCTTTTGTTTTTGCAAGTTTCATTAATTCCGCTGTACATTCACGTACTTGTGCCACACTTCCTGGTGCTGACGTCACTTCAGGTAAATGTATCGTTTGAATAGAATCAATAACAACAAAAGCTGGATTCATCTCTTCAATATGTGCTGCAATACGCTGCAGGTCTGTCTCTGCTACAACAAATAGATTGCTACCCTTTACATGCAAACGATCTGCACGAAGTTTAATCTGTTTTGCCGACTCCTCACCAGATATGTATAATACATCATATGAAGAATCTGCTAATTGTGATGAAATCTGTAATAGTAATGTTGATTTTCCAATCCCAGGGTCTCCACCAATAAGCACTAAGGACCCATCTACAATTCCACCACCAAGCACACGATTAAACTCTTGAAATTCCGTTTCAATACGTGCCTCAGACTTTGTTTCTACTTCGGTAAGACGTCTTGGTTTTGTTACTTCCGTTTGAATTGCATTCGCGTAATTAAGGCGCCTAGATGATACAACTGGCTCCATTTCTTCAACAAGTGTATTCCATTGACCACATCCAGGACATTTACCCATATATTTTGGTGACTGATAACCACATTCTTGACATATAAATTTCGTTTTCTTTTTAGCCATACCTTTTTATAGTTCACTTCACTTTCGTCTATAAACGTTTATCCTTCTCGTACAAGAAAGAGGGCTATCGCGTAGCCCTCTTTGTTTGTCTATACTTATTTTACCTTTTCCGCACTATGAATGACAAATGATTCTCCTTCTACATCAAAGATAACTTTTTGTCCTTTCTCAATAGCACCTTTTAAAAGTTCTTCTGATAGTCTATCTTCTACATGTTTCTGAATTGCTCTGCGAAGTGGACGAGCGCCATACTCACGATCAAATCCTTTATCTGCAATAGCTGAAATTGCCCCTTCCGTTAAGTGCAATTCGATTTCTTGTTCTTTTAAGCGATTAACTAACTGATTTACCATAAGAGTTACAATCTCTTGAATATGTTTTTTCTCAAGCATATGGAATACGATAATTTCATCAATACGGTTTAAGAATTCTGGACGAAATGCCTTTTTCAGCTCATCCATTACTTTACCTTTCATATCCGAATAATCACGGCTTTCATCTTGTACATTAAATCCAAGATGTTTGTTACGTTTTAACGCCTCGGCACCAACGTTAGACGTCATAATAACAATCGTATTACGGAAATCAACTGTACGTCCTTTAGAATCTGTTAAACGACCATCTTCTAATACTTGTAGTAAAATATTAAACACATCTGGATGAGCTTTCTCTACCTCATCTAATAAGACAACTGAATATGGCTTGCGACGAACTTTCTCTGTTAATTGTCCACCTTCTTCATATCCAACATATCCTGGAGGAGAACCAACTAAACGGGAAGTAGAATGCTTCTCCATGTATTCTGACATATCGATGCGAATCATTGCATCTTCATCACCGAACATAGATTCTGCTAGTGCTCTTGCAAGTTCTGTTTTACCTACACCTGTTGGCCCTAAGAAAATAAATGAACCAATTGGGCGCTTCGGATCTTTTAATCCTGCTCTTGCACGACGAACAGCTTTTGCTACAGCTACTACTGCTTCATCTTGACCAATCAAACGATCATGGAGAATGGATTCTAAATTTAATAATTTATCAGTCTCTGTTTGTGCAAGTTTAGAAACTGGGATACGCGTCCATGTAGAAACGACATTTGCAATATCTTCTACCGTAACCTCTGAATTTTCTTTTCCTTGTTGCTCTTTCCATTGACGTTTTGTATCTTCTAACTTCTCACGTAAGCGTTGCTCCATATCACGTAAGGATGCAGCCTTTTCAAATTCTTGACTTTGTACAGCTGCATCTTTTTCTTTTCGAATCTCCTCAAGCTTCACTTCAAGCTCTTTTAAGTTTGGTGGTGTTGTATAAGAACGTAAGCGAACTTTTGAAGCAGCTTCATCAATTAAATCAATTGCTTTATCTGGTAAAAAGCGATCTGTAATATAACGATCTGAAAGTTTTACAGCTGCATCAATAGCGTCATCTGTAATAGATACACGGTGATGCGCCTCATAACGATCACGTAAACCTTTCAAGATTTGAATCGATTCTTCTAAACTTGGCTCATCAACATGAATTGGTTGAAAACGTCTTTCTAAAGCCGCGTCTTTTTCAATATATTTACGATACTCATCTAAAGTTGTTGCCCCAATACATTGTAACTCTCCTCGTGCTAAAGATGGTTTTAAAATATTCGATGCATCGATTGCACCTTCTGCTCCACCTGCACCAATTAATGTATGAAGCTCATCAATAAATAGAATAATATTGCCTGCTTGGCGAATTTCATCCATCACTTTCTTTAAACGATCTTCAAATTCACCGCGATATTTCGTTCCAGCTACCACTGTACCCATATCTAGTGTCATAACACGCTTATCTCTTAAAGTTTCAGGAACTTCATTATTTACAATTTGCTGTGCTAATCCTTCTGCAATTGCCGTTTTACCTACACCAGGCTCACCAATTAATACTGGGTTGTTTTTCGTTCTACGGCTTAATACCTCAATTACACGTTGAATTTCTTTACCACGTCCAATAACAGGGTCTAAGCGATTTTCACGCGCAACAACTGTTAAGTCCCTTGCTAAACTATCAAGTGTCGGTGTATTTGCATTTGATGCTGAACCACCTTGATGACCTGAACTAGCTTCATTACTTCCAAGAAGTTGTAAGACTTGTTGTCTTGCTTTATTTAGACTTACACCTAAATTATTTAAAACACGTGCGGCTACACCTTCACCTTCACGGATTAAACCGAGTAAAATGTGTTCTGTTCCAACGTAAGAATGGCCTAGCTTACGCGCTTCATCCATAGATAATTCAATAACCTTTTTAGCACGAGGTGTATAATGTACAGTTTGAGAAGCTTCTGTTCCACGCCCAATTAACGCCTCTACTTCTTTTTGAACTTTCTCTGGACTTAATCCAAGAGCAATTAATGCTTTTGCTGCAATTCCTTCACCTTCGCGTACAAGCCCAAGTAAAATATGTTCTGTTCCAATATTATTATGCCCAATACGAATTGCTTCCTCTTGAGATAAAGCTAATACTTTCTGTGCTCTTTCTGTAAATCTTCCAAACATCATAGAAATCGCCTCCTACTTGCGCTTAGTTTTTTTCAATACGTAATCGCTCACGGATTAAGGTTGCTCTTCGATAATCTCTTTCTTCTGGCCCTAAAGGTCCACCTGCGTATTGTTGTAAAATACCTGGTTGCGTAAGAACCATTAGCTCAGTCAAAATATTTCTCGATATACCTTTTATATATCCTAGATCAATACCAAGTCGTACATCCGATAAGCAATTGGCTGCTTCTGCAGATTGAATTAAACGACTGTTTGCTAGTATGCCGTAAGAACGATAAACCTTATCTTCAAGTTCAATACTTGAATTTTGTACAATTAATTCTCTAGCTATTTTTTCTTGCTGTATAATTTGTTGAATGACACTCTTTAAATCTGCAATAATATCTTCTTCAGACTTTCCTAGCGTCATTTGATTTGAAACTTGAAATATATTACCTAACGCTTCGCTACCTTCACCGTATATTCCTCTTACTACTAACCCTAATTTTTGAATTACTTGTATAATACGGCTAATTCTTTTTGTTAAAACCAGTCCCGGTAAATGAATCATCACAGAAGCTCTTAACCCTGTGCCAACATTAGTAGGACAACTTGTAATATATCCAAGTGACTCATCAAAAGCGTATTCAACTTCTTTCTCAATCCAATTATCTATTTGATTGGCGCTTTGAAGCGCCTCTGATAACTGTAATCCTGAAAATAGGCACTGAATCCGAATATGGTCTTCTTCATTAAGCATAACACTAATATGTTCACTTTCTGATAGTAGACATGCTCCATATTCTGTCCCTGCAAGATTTGGACTAATTAAATGCTTTTCGACTAAAACTCTCCTTTGAAGAGGGGTTAATTCATTCATCTTTAATAGTCCAAACTCCCCAAAGGACCCTACTGCTTTATTTATAAATTTCTTTTTGAATAATTCATGAATCTGTTTAGCTTCTTCTTCGTTTTGCATAGTGGAAAATTGATATTGTTTAAAATTACGAGCCAAACGAATTCGACTACTTAAAACAATATCAGAATCAGGGCCATCCCCCTTCATCCATGGACTAATTGCTTCGTTCATAATTTTGTCCAGTGACATAGAATTATTCCCCCTCCCTATGCTCACTAAGCTGTATTTCAAGACCTCGGATTTTATCCCTTACCTCTGCAGCTTTCTCAAATTCCTCTTTCTGTACGTATTGTTTCAGAATAAGTTTTAGTTCATCTAATTCTTTCTTTAAGTGGATATTTCCTTCTATACGTTCCGGAATTTTTCCACAATGTTCTGTATGCCCACCGTGAAGGCGTTTTAATAATGGCTTTAAATGCTCCTTAAATGTATCGTAACAAGAAGAACAGCCAAAACGTCCGACTTTTGTAAATTGTTCATATGTCATCTTACAATCTGGACACCTTACTATATCTGCATTTGAAAATCCATTTTTTCCTTCTTCAAACATTGTTGATTCACCGTGTAATAAACCAGCAAATAAATCATGAAATGAAAAGTTAGACTGCGATGATTGAAAGAAAGACGTATAGCCACTTTGCTCTGCACATTGCTCACAAAGATGAACTTCCGCCTTCTTCTCGTTAATTACTTTTGTATAATGTAAAGTTGCTGGTCTTATGTTACAGTTTTGACAAGTCATCACTATCCCCACCTTTACAACAGGAACGCTCTATCTCATGATACTTTTCATACATTACTAGATTGTTCGCTTTCCTGAATCCATTTAAATAAAAGTGCATGTTCTTTTTCAAAACTTCTACAATATTTAACTGCTTTATCTTAGTTATCAATCTTTTACAAAAGTTATATTTATTTATATTTCAGTGTTCTTAACATTGCGCATAATATTCGAGCCCTAAGTTCATCTCGAGAAGGAACATCCATTGATAATACAGAACGGTCTATTACACTTAACATCAGTTTCGCTTCACGATTTGTTATGATTCCCTCTTCTATTAAACGTATAATCATACTTTCTGCATTCCCTTGCGCAACGCTATGATCAATCATATGAAGCATTTGATCAATAATGTCTATATCATCATGCAGTTTGACTTTTATAATGCGAATGTAACCTCCTCCACCACGTTTACTTTCTACTACAAATCCTCTTTCTAACGTAAAACGGGTATTGATTACATAATTGATTTGAGATGGTACGCACTCGAATCGATCCGCAATCTCATTTCTCTTGATTTCAATCACATTATTATTACTTAAGTCAATAACTTGCTTTAGATATTGCTCAATGATATCAGATATATTTCTCATTTATCCGCCACCTTTATTGACTTTGACTATCTTTGACTTTAATTATATACGTATTAATAAAATTTGCAACTCTTTTGCTTATTCACTATCCTAGCCACATTCCCTTGTATTTAAACAAAATATGAATACTTTAAACACATTTTTTATTACTATGGATTATAAAATAAAACACGAAAAAACACGAGTCATTTGACTCGTGTTTTAGTTGCTTGGCGACGTCCTACTCTCACAGGGACAAGGTCCCAACTACCATCGGCGCTAGAGAGCTTAACTTCCGTGTTC
>NZ_JBXAEZ010000013.1:0-52780 GCF_058792475.1 Bacillus sp. MT94
CTTTTTTCATCATTTCATTTTCTGATTTTACGGTATCGCACTGATCTTGGTTGAGATTAGTCTTAGTTTGTGTCTTAGTCTGTGTTTCTTGAGCTTTTTGTTCCTGTTGAGCTTGAGTTTGTTCTCTAGCTCTCTGGTCATTCTCCTCGCCTTTAACTTTACTATATTCCTCTGGAGTCATTCCTTCAGCTTTAGCTTTCTTCTCCACATAATTATATAACTCAACCTTTTCTTTTCTAGTCATCCACACAGATAATTCAATTGTTCCATCTTTCTTACGAGGATATACAGCAGAATGAAATTTATCAGCAATGGCAGCTTTCTCCGCGTCAGACTTAGTGTCTTTCTTATTATCTTTCTTAGATTCCTGTTTAGCTTCTTGCTTCAAGTGCTCCTTTTTAGGTTCTTCTTTTGAACCGCAACCAACAAGTAACGTTGTTGCCAATAATCCTGTAAGTGTTATTTTAAACGTTTTATTCATAGTTACCTCCGACATTGATTATATATATAATACAATTTTAACATATTAAAAGGTATAGAAGAATCATTCCATCGATTCTTCTATACCTCAGGTACAATCTCTTACCAGAACCTCCACCATGGCTTCTTCTCTTTTGCAGCAGCAACTTCATTGCGAAACTCCTGCATCAACCTCTTCGCTTCCTGCATCTCACGTAATGTCTTCATCAATGTCTCGTCCCTGGCTTCTAATCGTTTTTCCACGCGTTCATTATGCGCTTCTACACTTGCTTTGATTTCCTCGTTACTTTGCTTTGCCTGCTCACTTAATCGCTTCTCCATTGCTAACATACTCTGATTCATTTCTTGCGCCATAACGCTGTACTGTTCCTGTAATTGCTGTTTTATGTGGAATGGCACTAAATCCGTTTCCTCAGGCTCTTCTTGAATCAAATCCGGATTAACTTTCTCTATTTGCTGCGCAATCATCTTCGCTGCCTTTTCTAGCGTCATACCGTCATGCTTGCTGATTTCAATTAATTTTTCAATCACCATAATGTCACTGTCTGTGTATTGGCGTCTGCCACGATTATCTTTCTTTACAGCGAATCCCTCGCGCTGTAATACTTCCATGTACTTTCTAAGGGTGCTATCGGAAATTCCTAGTCGTTTATATACTTCACTAGCAGAATAAACAATTTCGTCCGTCATAACGTCACAACACCTCCTAGTCACAGTATTCCATGATGGTTTGAAAATTCCTGCAAAGAAAAAAGCCCTATCCTATAGGGCTAGTAAAGTAAATCCTTGTCTGTAATATCCTTCCCCCATATTCCGTAATCATACGAGAACTCATTCGCCAAAAATTCTTTATAACACTCATCGTGATGGATGCCGAATTCCGAACTATTTATTACCCAGTCCCCTTTACGGATTTTATTTTTACACCATTCGCATTCTGTGGTCTTTTTTAAACCATTTTTTGAAGAATTAGTTGGTAACATAAGATATCCCCCTTTATTTATATCGCTTTAGCAATCTCAACAAGTAATCTCATAAACAACGGAATCATTTGCACCACTATATAGCCAATCCCAGCGCGACTTATTAAAGAAAACCCCCGTTCCTGGCTACCGACCATAATAAATAACCCACCGCATAACGCTACAACGGATGCAATCGGATAGGAGACCGCTTTAATCAAGAAGATAACAGGCTCAAATGCGTTTACAATACGGTTATATAATTGGCCATCTATATAATTTTTTATTGCTCCGTCATTAGACTGCACATCTTTAAACACTTCATTCACATCCGGATTATTCCCATCAGCAAAAACATGAGGAATATCTATAATTTGGCTGAATATAATAGCACTACCGATCACAATACTTATTCGCGCCGCCACGGGTGCGTATTTTTTTGCTTTCTTTTTGAACAAGCTCCACTTTTTCTTTGCCCCATAGTTACCATCCATAAAATCTTTGATGCTCATCGTCTCAGTTGCCATATGGACCATCTCCCTGTTTTTAATGGAAATCAGTAACCGTAAATATGTTGCAATCCAATCCTTCGCAAAGCTTTTGGAGTTGTTTTCTGCGATATTCCGTCGTAGTGTACCAAATAAACTTAGGTGTCTTTTCAAATACATTGCATTCCATTAATTTGCGATACTTCTGCATCTTGATACGGTTCGCGCTCATCTTTTGCTCATGATCTACCTCTACAATGTGATAACGACCATTATCCGTGAATAGTGCATCTGCAATTATGGAAACGATACCTTTCACATTCATCTTTACTTCCTGCTTCCACGTTTTCGGGCATTCATAAGCGATGTAAATATCATTCCTCATAATGTAATGACGAAATTGATTTGAACGCTTGAGTATCTTCTTACTTCCGATACGTTCACGCCCTTCCTTGTTAAGATAATAAACCTTTTCTCCATCCCTAAAGCTAGATACATATTCCTCAATTCCTTTCATTACACGAGAAGCATTCCTGTCACCGCCAAGATCGTGAAGTACCTGAATTTGCTTTCTACTTAAAAATCCCAACTTCTTCAAGCTCAAGAGTATGGACTCGGTTCTCGCTTCCTTTAGCGCTAATTTTTGCATCTTCATGCTCCTTCCTCGCTCTTATGTTGATATGTGGCTTTATGATGTTATCAATCTGCTTATTATCGATATAAACAGTTTGTAGGACCTTTTTCTCATTCGTTTGATATATCGCCCTTCCTTTTATGTTGGGAAGACTCTCTGCGCCGCCCTCGTCTAGCACAGCACGACTCCCTGCTTCTGTTTGTAACCTGAAGCAAACACGAGCACCTATATTTTGTCGCAATTGCGATGGTAAGGCTTCATTAGTCGGGTACTGTGTCGCATATACCAAGCGGAATCCCGTTGCCCTACCACGACGACCTATATCAACAATGATGTCCTTACACTCCTGATATGGTGTCATGTCGGCTGCTTCATCTACAATGACAAAGTACCTCGTTGGATCCCCAGCTTCTTTTATATCTTCGTATCCTTTTTCTAGTAAGTATTCGTTTCTATCATTCAGTTTATCTTGCAATTCCTTTAGAGTCTTAAGGGCTTCCTCTGGATTCTTCGCAATTGATTCGACTTGGTTTAAGAATCGGTAACGGTTGAAAGAGAGACCACCCTTCAAATCTATAAGGAATAGCTTTATATTTTCTGTTTGGTTGCGTACCAAGGATGTAATGATGAGCTTTAGTACATTAGATTTACCCATATCCGTCATGCCGGCCGAGATCATGTGTGATAACTGGTCAAAGTCGTGTTTTATCAATCCATCCCTTGTATAACCAATAGGTACTTCCCATCCTCTACATTGCCTCATCATGTCTTCTTCGAATTTCACAAAATCAGGAATTCCCTTCTCATAAACTCTTATTTTAAGTAACCCATCGTAAGATAGCTCAATTTCCTTTCTAACGAGTTTTTTCTTGTTTATGATGTTTTGTATTTGTTTTAAGATATCTTTTCGCAGTCGAAGAGATTTGAAGTCTTGTAGTTTAAAATCATAAACTTTGCTCTTGTGATTTAATCCATCCTCTAAATGTTGCATTTTTTGTTCAAAATCGGAGAAGCTAAGTCCCAAGGGAATCCGATACGCATATTCAACTCCCCAATCATTCCTCGTCTTACGGAGTAGCTGTATAGTTCTGGTCTCTTTCCCTTCTTTTACTTTTAAACCGCAATTAGCACAAATCCTTTGAATCTTAGAGGCATCATTTGTTGCTCCTTTTTGATGCATTTTTGATAGAAAGACTACACCACCGACTGCAGCTGAACTTATTAACTCAAATATCACAAACCTGCACCACCCCTCATGTATGTTTTAGCAAAAACAGTCCCTGCTAATCAGAAGAGAGAATAATAGCTATGAATCATTGAAAATACTAATATTTCAATGTCTGAAGCAGTATTCTGCAAACGAATTCTATTCAGAATAGGTGAAACGAAGTTTTAAGAGGCTATTAATTTGGAACTAGGAATCGTAATTTGTTTGGTATGGTAAAAGGTATTGTGTACTGTTTGGTCTTTATGTCAGTTTTTTTCTCTTGTTTAAAAAAATGACGAAAAGGGCAAGCTATCCATGAGGTGGTAAAGGTGTTTGGATTAGGTAAAAAACGTAGTAAATTTGGTAAGTGGTTAGATAAACAAGGAATCACACAAGGAGAATTAGAGAAAGCTGCTAAGTTGAGCAGAGGTACTATTTCAAAAGTGTGTAATGATAAAGAATACGCACCTAAATTTTCGACTATATCCCAAATAACAAGGGGATTGAAAAAGTTAGGGAAAAACATAAATGAAAACGATTTTTGGATGTAGCTTCACTTAAATGAGTGGGGCTATTTTTATTTTTTATAAAAACCTCTTCATAAAAGAACATACATTCGTATATAATAAGAACTAACGTTCTGTTATTTAGGGGGGAATAACGGTGTATGACTATTCAATATTGCCAAACCGAATTGTTTTATGTGTAGATCTTCGTAGCTTCTATGCTTCAGTCAGTTGCATCAAGATGGGATTAGACCCACTTCATACTAAATTAGCTGTAGTCGGTGATGTGAATAGGAGTGGTTCAATTGTTTTGGCTGCAACTCCACCATTAAAAGCGTTGGGTGTTAAGAAAATGGCTAGATTATACGAAATACCACGTCACAAAGATATCCTTGTGGTAAACCCAATTATGAGTACTTATATAAAATGTTCTAATTTCATCACTAAGTTGGCTCTACAATACGTTCCTGTAGAGGATTTCCACCAATATTCCATCGATGAGTTCTTTATGGACATTACGGATAGTATTCATTTGTTTGCAAAAAATCCATATGAATTTGCGCTGAAATTCAAGCGTGAAATATATGCAAAGACAAGAATCGAATGCACGATAGGAATTGGTCCAAATCCATTAATGAGCAAGGTTGCTTTAGATGTGGAAGCAAAGAAAACAAAAGATTGTATAGCATACTGGAAGTACGAAGATGTACCCATAAAATTATGGCCAATACGACCACTTAGTAAGTTTTGGGGGATTTCGGGTAAAACAGAAGCGAAGTTAAATCGAAAAGGAATCCATTCAATCGGAGATTTAGCGCAATACCCACTCAAATACTTAAAGCAAAGCTTCGGGGCCATTGGCGAAGAATTACACTTACATAGTAACGGCATAGATCTTAGCCGTATATCAGAGAAGTACGTTCCGGCAACAACTTCTATTGGTAAGAGTCAAATACTTATGCGTGATTACACCATAGAAGAATTTCCGATTATCCTACTGGAACATATTGAGGAAGTTTGTTATCGAATGCGAAGGCAAAACAAACTAGCTCAAACTATTCACTTTTCCATTGGTTATAGTAAAAATTATGCTGGTGGTTTCAGAAAAACTCACACTATGAACCGACCAACCAATTTAACAATGGATATTTATAAGATTTGTACATATTTTTTGCACGAGTTTTACACGGGAGAACCCATTAGATCCATCAATGTTTCTTTAACTAACTTAATCAATGAAGGCGAAGAACAAATCTCACTATTCGATAATGTAATACAACGAGAAAAAGAAATGAAACTAACTAAAGTAATGGACGAAATACGCACTAAATTTGGAAAGAACAGCATATTAAGAGGAATTTCGTATACAAATAGTGCAACAGCAAGATACAGAAACACATTGTTAGGGGGACATAAAGCATGAACAACGCTAGTATGCCAAAAGGAAGAGGAATGGTTAAATGGACTCCATTTGCAGCGATGCCAGAACAATTCGCAGGTATCCGTGAGATTGTTAAAGACAAAACAAAAGTAGAACGCCCTACATTAACCCAGGATGAACAAGAGCTTATTGAGAATATGCTATTATGTTCGCTGCTTTCTGAAGAAGAAATATTAATTACATATTATGAAGATGGATTTTTACTAACTAGCTATATGACCGTCATTGATATTGATCCGTTGAATAAATCTATAATTTGTACGGATGCATTTTATAATAATATGACGTTGAAATTTATTGATATTATTGGTGCGAAATAGCGAAATAACAAATAATCATAACAATATCCTTCTTAAATTGGTATGATTAAATTACTATAAGAAGAGAAAACAAGTTAGCTGTACATCTGGCTTATAACGAAAGGAGAATATTAGATGTCTATAGAGAAACAAGAAAATAAATTACAGGATCGCCAATTGAAATATGTACTTGCTAAGTATATTATTCCTAACAAAGCATTTGATTTTAATGAAATTAAAACTCAAGAAGAGTTGAACGATATTCAGGAAGGTTTGAAAAAATATCACAATCTTTCTGAAGAGGAGCATATGGAATTATCTCTATCAATTAGAAACGGTACTTATGAAGTATAATAAAAAAAGCCGCCAATAGGACGGCTTTCATTGTTTACTTTTCAAATTTCACATATCCACCTGAAACCCATTGGTCGCCACCAACATTATACCAACCATCTCTACATCCCCATGTTTGATATTTTTCACCTTGGTACACATTTTTCACGATGCTATAGTTAGTTCCTGGACCTGTTCGAACACGTAATGCATCCGCCGTAATAGTTACGACACCAACGCCATCATTTGAAGGTTTCGAAGGTTCTGGTGCGCACTCTCCAGTATAATTAATATATGATGGATCGTTATAAACCCATTGCTCACCGCCGAGGTTTAACCAGCCGTTCGATTCTCCGAACACTTGGTATGGTTCCCCTTTTCCTAATTGGCGAATAACTCCGTATCCAGTACCAGGTCCTTTGCGAAGATTAACATTATTCCCTTCAATATATGCGATGCCTGTCCCACTAGATGACGGCGGAGTAGGCGTTGGAGCTACGTTATTACTACCACCGCTATATGCATTTTGGACTCTTTCGATAAAGCTATCCCAACGTCCTTCTGCCAACATACGGTGAGGACAGTACTTCCCACTCCATGATTGATGTGTGCGAACTTTACTAATTGGAATATTGTACTGTTTCATTAGTTGAACTACAACGATAGCTGCATTATCTTCTGCTTTATAATATCGATCTCCACCGTTTAAAGAGTAGCAAATCTCAACCCCGATAGACTTTCTATTGCCATTTCCGCCACCATCGCCACAATGCCACGCGTTACGCTCTAAAGGGATTCCTTGTACAGCTTCCTTATCATCTACCGCAATATGAAACGATACTTGGTTGTCATTACGAATCATATAAGCCACTTCATTTTCTGCTGTAGCATCATTATACGTATTATGAACTGTGATATATTCAGGATTCATTGTGTAAGGACATTTTGTACCATATTTACTTGAACTAACTAGCTTTTTTCTGATTTCCATTATTCAACATCTCCTTTTTCATTTTGATCAGTAGCGTCTCCATGACTTGTCCAAATACCTAGCGCAATACCAAATAAATAAACAGCTTGCTGTACCTTTTCTAAATTACCTTCAAACCCAGTTACTCCGAATACCGATAAAATCAGTCCAAAGCATGAAAAAAGCGCAACCCATGTCTTCCAGTTGCGCAAACGTTTTAAAATATTTTCTTTTGTTAGTGGCATTGTTAATTTGCCTCCTTTTCTAGATTATCCAAGCGCTTATGTGCTTGCTTTGAGCTTTCTTCAACTCGTGTAACACGCTCTCCAAGAGCAATCATTTGTTTTTCGCTTGCTTTTAAATCAATTCGAATATCATCAACGCCTTTGCGAATATATCCTAGTTCCGCTTTCATTTCTGCACTTTGTTGACCATCAGATTTAATGGACTTAGTTCTATTTAAAGAGTACGCAAAGTAGCTAATAGCAAGTGATAGTACTGCAATTAGCACTCCGATTTCAATATTCATTGATTCAGCTCCTTTCAAAATAAAAAGAGGAGCAAATGCCCCTCTTATCTGTAAAATTCAAGTTTCGTTTTACAGAAGTTTCTTATTATCTTGTACATATCGTAAAACTAATTGATCAATTTCTAACTTTTGCGGATATCGTAGTAATAAATAATCATCTAAGAACTTCATATACCGAAACTTATCATCACCCACCGCATTTAAATCTACATAAATGTTTCCACGTTTCCCGTTTGGCGCCTCGATTTCAAAGGTATATTCTTCCGGTTTACCTTCTACCTTTTCAAATGAACCTTTTACCGCTTTTCCCAGTCGTCCCATGTATGAATTGTACATATAGCACATCTCCTTTTTGTATGATACATAGAAAGTAAGCTGTTACTCTTCATTATGTCAACTGGATTGCTCGATTAATTTAATTTCCTTCTGTTTTAGCTGGTTCTTCAGTCATCGGTGGTGTATCGGATTCAGTTGGCGGCTCTGTCACTGGTGGTGTAACTGGATCTGTTGGTTGCTCAGGTTCTATTACAGGTGGTTGTTCTGGCTCTTTCGGTTCTTCTTTAATTAGAACAACTTGTACAACCTCGAATTTTTGATAAATGTTACTCCCGATTAAAACAGTAGTTACACTTGAACTATTTAGTTGTGCATTTAAAAATTTGATATCAAAATCTGCTTCTACAGGAATTTCTACGGATTGCCCATTTCTAAGCGATACTTTCACTTTTTTCACAGAGTTATCAACAATTTCATCAAGAACAACAACTCTTTTAACGTCTAATCGAGAAATAATAAGGTAATCAATAAGAACTGTAGTAATCTCGCCATTGTTTAGTTCTTTGTTGAGTAACGCTGGTTCGAAATCCTCTGTTCGAACTACAAATTTATCATTGGTTGTATATACTTCAATCGTTTTCATATTGTCATTCCTCCATAGAAAAAGAGAAGCTATTTCGCTTCTCTTAGTTTTTTTGCTTCTTCAATTTTCGTTTTTGCGCTATCTAAGTTCATTGATTGCAAATCATTAACTACTTCAGACATCTTACTGAAGTATTCTTTTTGATCGGGATTTTGTTTTTTCACTTCATCTATGAATAATTGAGTGTAACCTGCGTTAATCGGCATATCTTCTTGTTTATGCTTACTATCGCGATTAATCTCTTCTGTTATAAATTTCTCAATTCCTTCTGCATCAGACCATAAATATACTGTCTCACCTTTATTTTGCCAGTTTTGTATAATGTCACGAGATGCGTATCTCCAAGGATAAGATTCCCCTTTTAAATCAACTGTTCGTTTAGTCGTAGTTTCGTTATTCGCGCTCTTATCTTTCACATCAGAACTTACTTGTTTTGTATCTATTTTAGTTGTTTCATTCGTACCACTACACGCTGTCAGACTACCTATTCCTAAAGCGACCGCTAAAATTAGTGAAAGTCGTTTCTTCATCCCCATATCCCCTTAGTCCGTTTTCTTACATTTTACCACAACCTTCCACTCATTTATGACAGGAAAATAAAAAAGAACCCTTAATCGGATTCTTTTACAGCAATGATAGTTGAACAATTCCGTTTTCAACATCTATATCCATTTTTACAGGATTTTCATGACACCAGTAGACGTAATCTTTATACTCTTCAACAGACATTTCATTTTGAACTGCTAAGTAATTAATAAGTCCATCAAACTTTTCTTGCGATAAATTCCAATACTCTTTGTTTTGATTGAACCAATCGAAGATATTTTTATCTCGTTTAGATTCATTCAAACTTCCCTTCAATGGTATTATATTCCCGTAAATCGCTCCGATACGACCGGTTGCAAGTGGAATGACATGATCTAGATGGATATCTTCCGTTTCACCGGTTAAAGCACAACCACCAAAGAACAGTTTGATTTCCTCAACTTCCTCATAAGTAATGTCATCTGGTAGCAAATATTCTCTTGTTCTTCTTCTCATACGAATAACTTGGGCTTGTTCCGGATTATCTCTAAACCACTGTTTGTTTTGCTCTCTTTTTTCTTCCCAATTATCAAAATAATATTTTCTACCTCTTTCACGATGATACTCTTTATTTTCTTCGTAATATTCCTTATATCTTTCAGCATACTTCTCTTTATTTCTATGGTAATGCTTTTTGTTTGCCTCAATACATTTCAATCGAAATCCCGGGTCCTCCTTGAGTCTTCTCTGTCTCCACTCTCTACTGAGTTTCCGTACTTTATCTTTATTATTTTCAGCCCATTCACGACATTTTTGAATGTGATGCTCCTTATTATTTTGATAATGTTCTCTTCTTCTTTGTATATATTCTTCCCGATTTTCATAATAGTGATCTCTACTTTTTTTTAATAACTTATCAAGATTTTTCTCTCGGTATTCTTTATCATATTCAGCTTTAATGTGTGCCCTTTGTTTTCTATATTCGAAATCACATTCCTTGCATCTTGAAGCCTTTTTACCTAATCCATTTTTCTTAGCATTGTAATTCTCAAGTGATTTAACAATACTACACTTAGTACACTCTTTTGCATCCACTAAAATCCCATCAATTTCAATTTGCACAAGTTGAACGTACTTCTTCAATATTGATAACCTCCTTAGTTATCCCTATAAAAATACAGACAGGGAAGTAGGATTCTTCCTTTTCGCCCCGTCGAGCTAGTCTGTAGTTATATTATAACATTTTTAGAAGTTACCTCCAATCGTTGAACCTATAAATAATCGGGAAATTACATTTGCGTTTATACGTCCTAGTTTGTCTGGTAGTAACTCTACCTCATGCCATCTGCCTCTATCTATCTTTCCGTCTCCTCCTTTTGAAAGATATGGAATTAAATCAATGTTATCTCCAGAAGTACTATATACAGGTAAAGGATTACCGTCGACTTTAATCGTCACCTTCGTTGGTTTTTCTGACAATTTATAGATTCCATGATTAATCTCGTGTATATGTGGTGCAATGGTGACTGTATGACTGTGGTCATCCATTTGGAAATCATGTTTATGCGGATCTAATTGAAATTCGTGCGTATGCGGTGCTACTTCTACTTTATGAACATGGTCATTAATTTGGACTGTATGCGAATGATTTCCAATCTGTACCGTATGTGAGTGATCATTAACCTGGAATGTATGTGAATGATTTGGCGTCGAAACTTCGTGTTGGTGGTTAAACTGGTCCGTGAAGGTTGTAGTATGCCTATGCCCCTCTAAACTCCCACCAGTTGATGCGCTAGTTTCAATCTGCAACTCTCCGAAAATCTTAGAAGACGTAGTAGTAACCGTTCCGCCTCCAGATGATGTACTTGAAAACGTTCCGCCTCCAGAACTCGTACTTGAGAAACTACCGCCGCCGGAACTTGTACTTGAGAAACTACCGCCACCCGCCGAGGTACTTGAAAATATACCACCGCCAGCTGATGTACTCTTAGATACTCCACCGCCCGCCGAGGTGCTCGAGAATGTACCTCCGCCAGCGCTACTTGAGACAGTAGTTCCGCCACCACCTTCTGTAGCTTTACCATAAGAACGAAATTCTTCGGTTTCAAAATTGAGAGTAAGAGTGTTAATATTCACTAAATCATCAGGAAGAAAGAACTTAATAACCGCAGGATTATCTTTATCACAGTTGTCATTGTAACTGTAAGCCAGCAAATTGGTACTTCCTTGGCTGTATACCTCATTAATCTTCTGTCGCTTCTCAATATCTGCTTGTATTGTCCCTAAATCTGTCACTTTGTTCTCAAGTGTTAATTTCACATCTAACGGATTCCCATCAGCATCATCTTTCGAATGGTTCATCACTCGTAAATCAACCCATATATCAAAGTCCTCATCATAAAGACGTACCAACTTACCTGTTTCATATTTTTCTATTTTATACGGATCAATTAACTCATAATCCACTGCTTCAATCTCATACGTGATTTTTGGCATGCAAGCTTTAATTAACATCATGTTTGCTGAATCGTATAAAGATTGAGGGTCTTTAAATCGTCTGTCCGCCCAAATATAGTCGAACCCATCATATAGCTCTCTAACGAAATCAGGAGCATCTATATAAGGGATACCACCATTAACATCTTTTATTGTTAATTGGTTAACTCCTTCTCCATAACCGAGAGGATATATCCTTGTCATAACCTCTTTCGCTTCTACAGTACGTTTGATTCCCTTCATATTTTTCCTAAAGCGTAGTTCTCCTGTGACCTCAGTAGAGTAGCGCACTAGATTTAACGTCCATGGATAGGAGGTGTCGTCCCAAGTCCATTGGAACTTTTCATCAAAAGGCTTTGGAATACTGTATAGAGGGCCTAATAATGTAGATTCATTCTCCCAGTTGTAATGGAAATAGCGAACGAAGTCACATTGACCAAGTTTCCAATGTTGCGTTCTCTGTTTGCTCAGCAGATATTCAATATTTTGCCGTGTGGTCAGGTTTACTCTTTGATGCAAACCAAAAAGCACGCTATCCATCAAAGTAGATAAAACGTGCTCACATTCATACGATATTATTTTCTTTTCTGCATCTCTTTCTTCGGCACTATCCATGATACGGAACATCCCAATGCGTTTACCATTATCGAATATTTCCACATAATCAAACGTTTCAATTTCTTCTCGCTTTGGATCAGTAAATGGCAATGAAAACCCCGCCGTCCAAAGTTCATTGAGTGGCGGGTTGTACTTTATTTTATATGCCTTATCAAGATATGCCTTGCATTGCATTTGTTTGTTGTAGAGTTTTAACAATGGGTCACCTCGTTTTACAAAAAATATAATTCACTTAAATTTGGAGCGACACCGACAATATACTTAGCTCCAAATGAATACACTTCATCTTTTTTCATTGATGCATTATCAAATACTTGAGGATAAAATTTTTGCATTGTTGCGTCCCGATGTTCAATCCATGTCAATATATTTCGTCTATCTGTTCTTCCTTTTCGCATGGATGAAAGCAGACTAATATTCGTCATAGCAATAACGATATCTTGTCTATCACCATTACCCCAAATGTATGAATTTACATTGTCTTTCTCCGGTATTAAATTTGTACTACCTGAAGTTGCAATTGTAGAATACTTTGTCATCAGTGATGTTTTTAAAGTCTTACAGAATTGAGATAGCACAGGAATCATATTAACGTATCCAGTTTTAATTTCTAAATCCTCTAATGCTTTGAAAGAACAATTTATTGTAACCATCCCGTTCTTAGTGAATGTGTATTTGCTTGTTAGATACCCTAAGTTGTTAGGATCGTCAGGGAGTTTACAATACACATACTGAATGATTTCAACTTTGGAAATGTTGTTTATCGTTTCCGCATTCGCAACAATATTATTAGATAGAATGCCATCAACATAAATGTCATAATCCTTTTTCTTGAGAGTTGTCACTACACCAGAATGCCACGGGAAAAATTGCAAGGGATAAGTTTGACCAGCTCTCCTTAAAAGAAATGCAAAGTCCTTATTTGAACCTGATTTTAAAGGTTCAATGTAGTTCACAATGCTCCTAGTCTTTTTTCTTAAAAAGAACGTATCTTTTGTAGTTACATTATTATCTGTTGAAATGCAATACCATCCGCGACTTGTCCCACCTGATGGCGGGTTAACCGGATCATCGCCTACGAACTCTCCTACAACTGTATAACTTTTTGTAGGGTCTAAATCAGTGAAAAGTGATACCTGTGTTGTTTGGCTTGTCGCTGCATAAGTCGAGACGTAAACCGGATTAAATGGATCTGTGCTTAATGTAAACTTCCAACGACCGCCACGATTATCTTTGAAATGATTGAACGATATCCCTTCTGCCCCTGAAAATGTTAAATTCATTGTATCTCCTACAGTAGTAGCGAAACAGTTAGGGGCAAAACTTTCGTTGAAATTCCCATTTTTACTTGTGTATTTTTTGTAATCAGATGTCATGTATACGGTATTTAAATCCCCAACTCTACCTCCTTGTACTAATGAGTAATTATCATTGGATTGCGGGGCTGTATAATACATCATTCCTTTATTGTTCGCTAACTCATAACCAATACTGAAACCGCACGTCGTTTTGTCATTGCATGTTAAGTACATGCTTTTTACAAACATTTGATTCGCGATATTATCTACATAATCGATTTGTTCTTGAGCTCTCGCGGCTTCTACAACTTGTGTGTTCATATCATTAAGCCTGTCATTTAAGACTGGCTTGTCGCCGCGCGCTTGAATAACTTCAGCATCGCTAGTTCCACTTTCGATGATAATTGTATCTAATTGTTTTTGTACCGATTCAGCTTTATTTACAGCAGAATTTGCGGCATTACCAGCACTGTTCGCTATATTGACAGCACTGCTGGATTGACTTTCTGCATTATAAGATTTCTTCAACGCTTCATTAGCATTATCGATACCCATATTTATTTTTGGATACCCCGCACGCAAGGTATCTCCTGGTAATAATTTAGGCGCATCAGCCATATTTGCCACCACCCTTATACATATTTAGCGCGGTACTTGAATGCAATGTTGATATTTAGGTTTGAACCGCCTATATTGATTGCATTAGTGCCTGGCATTAATTCTAATTTTTCTAAGTTTCCTTGCAGTTGGAATAAGAAATTCTGACCATTTTTAATTGCTGCATATCGTTCCGCATCGATTAAAATCGTTGAATTTGTAAAAGTCCCTAAAGAAAAACTCTCACCTTGTATAGTGAGAGTTAATGAAGTGGCACTTCCTGTTATTTCTACTATTGGTCGTACTACTTGCGAACCGAAGTTATCTACACTTACTATTTGAGGACTTGTAATAACATATTTAGATGCACCTATTTCAAGAGGTATATTTGATAAAAACGGAACATTGTCTCCCCAATACACATCATCTGTACTCTCTATAATTGAGTAAGCGTGCGGATCATAGGCTGTTAATGGTAATTCGAACTTACCCATACTAAAAAGACGATTAATCGGTATATTACCGCTATACCGAACCATATAATATTTATCTGGTTCATAATCGAAGATTAATTTCACCGTCTTCGGTTTACCGTACGGATCAATAAAAACAGCCATCACTTTTCTGATTGCTGAGGATAATGTTTCGTATTCGTTTTTTAACTTCAAGTGGACAGGTAAGTTGAATTCTCTTACTCCTAATGAGGCTCCAAAATCATATGCTCCATGCATTCCTGGTATCGTCATGACGTTATCGCGGGTAGAGGGAGCAGCGGGGTTCTGATGGTCTCTTAAGAGCTGTAAGTTTAGTTCACTAATATGTTTACCATCTATTGTTAAACTCACAATTCTCCCACCCTTCTGCTTGATGCTTTCACGTATTTTCCTAACTCCACTGCTAGTTTCTGAATATCTGCTTCTTCACGAATGCTAAATGTAGCGCCTTCAAACATGCGATCGAAATTGTAGGTATTCCCTCCACTTGATGGAGTGCTAACGATTTTCCCTAACATTGTTTCGACTGATTGCGTTTGGATATCAGGTGTAGTTAGTAAATTACCTAATAATCCTTTCACTTGTGGAAAAGCAAGTTTAATACTGTCGGAGATTGGCCCACCGAAATCAAGATGATCCAAGTCACTTAACGGACCTGTTTTTGCAGGCGAGAAAGGTAAGAAGTCACGTGCTTTTTGCGCTAGTTTACTAACTTCATCAGTAACCCAATTTGCTGCGCTTTTTATCCCTTTTGCCATCATTTCTATTAATCCACGACCTGCATTAAAAAATGTGTCACCTAATCCCGTTATAAAGCTGACCACTTTATTTAAAATCATTTCTACCCCTGTAACGACCCCTTCTAGCTTAGAAGAAACTCCGTTAACTATCGAACTCCAAATCTCACTAAATGCATTTTTTGCCATACCACCCCAACTGCTAATATAAGCACTTATCGATTCTAATTTTGAACCGAAAAATACATATATATCGGCAAGAGCATTATTCCATACTCTTTTAATGTCATCCCAAAATTTAATGAATGGTTTAACTATATCTACAGCAAATTTACCAAGCCATTTGAGGATTCGTCCTGCTCCCCAAAGTTGGAGCCAACCCCAAAGTAACTCAAGCGCTCCGTTCCAAATTTGTTTCACTGCGTCCCACATTTTCGACCAATTTCCAGTGAATAAAGCGGAGAAAAAATTCACAATTCCTAGAATAATATTTAGGGCTCCATTTATCACATTTTTAATAGCTTCCCAGGTTCCAATCACTATTTCTTTAATAATCGGCCATAAAACCTGCATTATCGAAACTATAATCGGCATCACTGTTTGTATTACGGAAAGTACAAAATTCCACACGTTTTGTGCCGCCTGCATGATCATCGTTCCGTTTTCAGTCCACCAAGTTTGGATTTGCAATAAAATTTGTTGAAAATACGTAGTCATGGCAGTCCAAATTGGAATAAGTATACCATTAAGGATGAAATTCCATACCGTCATAGCAGTAGCTTGTATCATCTGCCATCCTGTAATAACTGCATTTCTGAACCCTTCACTTGTATTCCATAAATAAATAAGTCCAGCAACCAATCCGACGATTGCAGCCGCTACCACCCATACAGTGGCGCTCATTGCGGCTAAACCAGTAATTAATGGCCCAATTAACATCCAAATAGAATTCCATGCTGCAAGCATTCCGTTAAATAACCCTATACCTATGGCTAAGGGAGATAATAATAAAGTTAAAGCAGGCACAAGCATCATTATTGCTTGAATAATTAATGCAATTGTCGGGTGAGCTTGGTTGAATGCAGTCACTAATTCGAAAAATTTAGTTGCAAAATTAACTAAAGGAGTCATTAGCATTCCAAAAGCATCAACCATAGGCTGAATCGCTGTAACGAAGGCGCCTTTCATTCTCTCCCAAGCTAATCCAAGGGGAGTTAATGATTCTTGGAGTTCTTTTATTTTCTTGTCAGTTTCTTCTTTTAGCCCTTGTAATTCCGTAGTCGCTTGTTCTTTAGCTAATCTCATTTTTTCTCGCCATAGTCCAACATACTTTTGTAACTCCGGATCAGTCATCTTGGATATAGCTTTTACTTCTTCAGCTGATTGAGGTCCCATTTGCGCAAGATAATTGGCGAATTCTGAACCTGCCCTTTGCGCTATATTAGCGAGATTGTCTTTCCACCTGCCTAATATACCTACCTGTTCCTCAAGGTTCTGCATTAGTTTCTTTCCGCTTGTCTTTTTCATTTGTACTTCTTCAAACAAATTCCAAGCATTCATAATCTCTGTTGTTCTTTGTTGCACTGCATCTCTATAAGCGGTCAGCGCTTCCGCCTGTTGTTTATATATTTCAGATGGATCAGGTCCTTTAGCTGCTTTAAATAATGCAGTATATAAAATAGCACTTGTAGCTGCAGCTGCTAATGCTACCATTTGAAACCTCATTAAACCTTGGTTAATCATCATGGTCATATTTTTTAAATCCTTCATACCCGCAGTAGGACCTAGCATTTTCAACGCTAATACCGAAGCGTTACCAGCATTAGCCATCCTATTTAATGCATCCGCCGCGCGCAATCCTGCACTATTGATTGTATATAACGGATTTCCCATTCGCGCATAATTTTCACGGATACGAGTTGCTTGGGTAGTCATATTCTTCATATAACCTATCGTCTCCAGCATCCCCATCATTGCTAATCTATTTGCATTTATTGCCGCGTCAGCTGCTGCTTTTTGAGCTTTTCCTGCCCTCTGCACCTCTGACATGAATTCTCTGGTTGTTCCTGTATAATTCTTGGATGCTTGCGCTAACTTAAAATATTGATATTGAGCACCAATCATTTGGTCTTTTACTCCACGCATAGCAATCGCTTGCTGGTAGTGAGCGCTTCTCATCTCACTGTACATCCGTCTCGCTTCTTCAGATGTCCCTCTATACGCGTAACGAATACGACGACCTAAACTATCGTAACGAGCACCAACTTCATCTGTTAAACCACGGGCTGCATCTGCAACTCCATCACCAATATGGCTTAACTCATCATTTACACGTTGTACATCACGACGTATATTACCTGTTTCTAACCTGGTATCTATCTCAACACGTCCATCTGCCAATTATCTCACCTGCCTTTCATCATATCTTTTTGCGCATCCATTCTTTTTTGGAATGCTACGAATTCCTGTTGTTCTCGGATTTCTTTCGCTTTCGGAAGTTCGTACATTTCTTTCATTTTCTTAATACGTTTGCGTTCCTCAGCGTTAGTTTTATCTTTTGGTGGAATATCACATGTCCGATAATGAAGTGCTTGTCCCATTGGGGATTTGCTAGAAAGGTTACGGAAGAGAGCCATGAACTTATTCCATTGCATTTTCCCTTGCTGTTCAATTAGATCAATACTGTAGTCAAACAAAAAAGAGGAAAAAATCCGTTCTGCATCCACTACAAAATCTACAGTAGGGACGGTCGGCGCCTTTTCCTCTTCTTTCTCTTCTATTTTCTTTTTCATTAATAATCGCAAATCAATATCTAACCTATCTTTTAAGATGTCTAGTAACAACATTGATTTACGTTCTGTATCCAACTTATTTATGTCCACCTTATCTACAACTAGCATATTCAATGCAATGTCTGTTTTTAGATACTCATTAATGCTTTCATCTTCAAATAAATCGAACAGCATAAGAATGTTATCAAAGGCTAAGTTCAATTCTAAACGAACGCCATTCCATGTATAGAAGTCATATTCACGTTCGGTTAATTTAAACATTATTTCTTCACGTTGCTTAGATATTTATTTCGAGTTTCATCTGTTTTCTTCTGGCTTTCTTCTAGATAAATTTCATTTAAATAATGAACTAGCCCCATTAAATTCGCAGAAGATCTACCCGCTTTTTCATAAAGAGAGGAAAAAGTCCCTTCACCCAAGAAAGTCTCGACAATACCTTTCACTAATTCTTTCTGTTGAACCGACAACTGTTCAATCTCCTCATCAGTAGCAGTTTCAAAGTTTTGAATTAACCCCGTAATCTTTTTGGAATCCTCATCGAACTTTTTGAAAGCTTTTCCATATTTCAAAATCGAATCATCATTAAAGTCCACTCTATGAATTTCTCCTGCAATATCTACCTCTTTATACGTCTTTTCAAATTCAAATTTAAATGGTGTCATGTTCATTTCTCCTTTTTAGGTAATAGAAAAAGAGTCGTATTAACGACTCTTTATTAAGGTGTTACAGGTGCTTCTGTGAATGTCGGCTTTCCATCGAATGAGATAGTAAATTCAATCTCACCCTTACTATTCGCATCTCCACCTGGTGCTTTGATTTCAGAAATTGTTGCTTTCCCTTCCCATTTGTCACCGTTTGGCTCTGTTACTGTGAATGTCGTTTTACGATCAGGACCAAACTTATTCAGCAAACTAAAGATGAAATCTTGCGCTTTATCTCCATAGAAGCGATGTCCTTCAAATCCATAACCAAGCATACCGCCTGTAACATCACGTTCCGCAGAACCACCACCATCATAATAGTATGTTTCTTCTGTTTCTTCGTTATTGTCTGGATCAACAGACGTGATACCTTTTGCGATAACAGCTTTTGTAGGTGTTTGTCCACCTGGTGTTATGTCGATTTCAAATTTGTACCCGTAGTTCAGTAAAAATGACATAGTTATTGACCTCCTATTTCTAATTCTGTAGTAAAAAGTGCGGTGTATACCCACTCGTTTGCTGCTGTCTTCTCAACAAAATTAGGCTCCACATACACATTGAGTCGTCTTAGTGTATAGGAGCCGTCTAAAGCGTGAAAAACACGCCTGTGAACGTTATTTAGTTCTCTTGCGATAAATTCCATTGTGTTGTTTGCTTCCAGTTGGTTACTGCTTTTTGCGAGTATTTGAATTTGTTTATTGATGATTTCACCTTCAAAATATTGTTCTCCTGGCACTGATGGAATCATTCGGATAGCAATACTTTTTCGTGGCGCATCATTTACTCCTATATCTAATAAATCAGCTTTTATAGGAGAAAATAGGATGCCTGTTGGTAAAGTAGCAATTAAATGCTTCTTTACCGATTCGATTAGCCATATCATATTTATCCTCCTATAAATTCCGTTTAATCTCATTTTCTACGATTCTAGTCCAATCCGTAACGTGTCTAGCCTTCGCTTCCTCGAACCATAAACCTCTGGCATTAGGATTGACATCTGTAGAGAAATTGTACTGAGGATTATAATAGATTTTCCGAGCATAAGGAGTATTCCATTCAATATGTCCCTCTCCTGGTCTACTAAATCTAATGCCCGATCTCTCTACCTCACCTGTATCTTTCGGAATGTAAAAGTTACTATCTTTAAGCACCTGCTCATCCAGTGCAAGTTGTGCTTTTTCAGTAGCTTCCATCACTTTACCTTCAATAGCGGGTGCATCTATTCGAATATTTACTCGGATCATACTAAAAGCACCTCCACATGATGAAGTCTGCTTCTATCATAAAAGTCGCTGACTTTGCTAACGGTCATTTCTTTTCCGTTAAATATAACTTTAGATTTCTCTTTAAAAGTTATTGGTGTTGAATGTACTGCATCATGAAATAACAGTGTTTGCATTACAGTGCTATCACCATTACCATTCATTACGACTGTCTTTTTAGGCTCAATTCGAACCCTTTCAATCGTTACAGCAGGTTTGTAGTTATCACTACCACCCCAAGTGTCATCTTCACCTGTGTACTCCGAATACTGAATTGTATGGATTAATAATGAGCGCCTGATTGGTTTAGCCATGCACACACAACCCTGCATAAAGTAACCCAGTTGGACTTAAAAACTTAGGTACTGAGATTGCATACTGAGCATAGAAACTAGGCGAATCGTCTGCTCCTGCACTCATTCCATTCTCAGAATAAGAGCCAACGTCAAAACCACCACTACCTTCACTTACAGTTGCAGAGGTTTCACCATTAATTGCTAAAAACTCAACTTGAGCAGCAGTAGCTTTCTTTACCTGCTTCTTAATAAAAGGCGCTAACTTATCAAAATCAACGCCTTCCAATTTATAATTTATAACATGATCAATTTGGTCACTAGCACGAGCGATCAGCCTATCTAATAGCGATGTATCTGATACCGGAGTACCTTTGTATTCGTTATTGTAGTAGTCAGCATCTATATACGGCATGTCATCACCTACTTAGCAGTAGACTTTTTCGGTGCTTTTAAATCAGCTAATTCTTTTTTTAACTCTTCAATTTGGTCAAGAGCTTTGTTGTATTCACCTAACGTGACATTACGTCCACCTGTAGCACGTTTGATTACTTTGCCTTCTTCAGTAATCTGGTCAAACCCGTCATTCAAATAGCTAGGGAGAAAATCTTTTTCAATGTGCAATACTTTATTCGAACGTTGCACTTTTACTGTGTTACTCATTTAACACCATTCCTTTCGTAAT
Source organism: Bacillus sp. MT94 (assembly GCF_058792475.1). Taxonomy (NCBI): domain Bacteria; kingdom Bacillati; phylum Bacillota; class Bacilli; order Caryophanales; family Bacillaceae; genus Bacillus; species Bacillus sp. MT94. Next base: position 21,267 of record NZ_JBXAEZ010000013.1, read on the forward strand.
AAGAAAAAAGAGAAGCTGTAAAAACTTCTCTTTATGCAGTAGTGATATTGAATTTAATACCTGCTACTTTTGCACCTAAGATGAATACATCCCAGTATTTACGCTCGTAGTAAAGGTACTTGCCGCCTGTAGCGGCGCTTGGAGCATCTAAGTCAACGAACTCGTATTTTTGTGGAGATACAACTGCTAAAGGATGAACTAAGATCATGTTGATTTGTTTTGCAGCAGCATCCGGAACAGCACCATTCGTAAAGTTGTAAGCTGTTTTCATACGAGAAGAAGGAACAGTAACGATTGTCACGTCATCTAATGAGTACACGTTACGGTTGATATCTTTTCCGCCACCTGCAACTTCTAATGTACGTTGGATTCCTTCTGCTTCTTTTAGTAATTTCTTAACCGCAGGAGTTACATAAAGTAAACGTCCATCTTGTGGTACTTCTGCTTCATCCTGTTCTAACATCATTTGATCGAATACACTTAAGATGTTTGCAGCAGTTAAGACTGTAGCATCTGCAGTTTTACCTGCTCCAGTGAATTCAGAGTATAGTTTTGAAGCCATATATTTGTCATGCTCAGGGATGCTCTCTTCATTAAGGAATACACGTGTAATGTTAGCGATAGATACAGCCATGTTCGTTTCGTCGATATCTACTGGATCAACTAAAGTACGGAATTCACGGTCATGACCTAAAGTCTTAGGCTCAAATGAGTTATCAACACGACGAGTGTAGTTCCCTACAACGTCACGGTTAACGTCTGTGTATCCGCCTACTTTGATGCTTGGAATTTGAATTGTTTTAGGACCTGTCCATTTAACGATATTGTTGTTAGGTGTATTGTATAACGCACCGAACGCAGCTCCTTGTGCAAACTTTTGTACTAATGCCTCTTGATATTGTGCAGCGTAATTCAATGTAGCCATTAATAAATCACTCCTATTTTCATATTGTTTTAGATAAGTTTAAATGCTGAAGCCCATTGTTCTGCTTCAGTCGGTGTTTTCTTTTGATGCTGACCAGTTGTAAATGTAGGCTTTGGAGCTCCTTGCGGTTCTTCCATTACACCCTTAAAGTGCGGAAACTCTTCAACTACCATTTCAATAGCTTTCGTAATATCTACATCATCACTAACCTTTGTTTTTGCTAGAGTAATAACTGCATTTAAGTTCTTTTCTTCTGTAATACCCGACTTAATTGCAGCGTTTTCCGCTTGCAAATTAAAAAGAGACTCGTTCTTTTCTTGCAACTGAGTCTCAAAGGATGTTATTTTTTCATTTGTCTTTTCTTGCTCTGTTTTGAGGGAATCCTGATGTTCTTTCCATCCTTTTAGTGCATCTTTAAGCTGATCTGCATTTTCTACACCAAGCTTCTTAAATAGAGCTGCTTCATTGTCCTTTTTAGCAGCGTCCATCTGTTCTTGAGTGAAAGTAACAGGTGACTCTGGATTCACTGGCAGTGTAGTTTCTTGTGTCGCTACATTCTGTTCACCTCCTTCCGGTGCAACTGGTGGATTATCTCCCCCTTCAGAGAAGAACTGCATTTCGTTTAATCGTAATCTGAATGGTTTTTTCATCGTAATTCCTCCTATACAATTCGCTCACGATTATATTGTCGCTTGCGCTTCGTCTGATTGATGAACTCTCTCATATTTGTTTGACGTTGCGAAACCTTATTCTTCGCTTCCTTAACGCCTTCTGTATCGCCTAACGCTTCCATAACCTTTACTTCTTTCTTCGCTTTCCTAATTTGCCGTTCTAAACTTCGTTGCTGTTGGCTTTCCTTATATACTTTAGAATTTTCATCAGTGTCATACGGCTCATAACGCTTCGTTGATTTACCTTGGATATATGGATAGATAACATGCCGGCAATTAATCCCTAATAACCCTGCTGCTTCACCATACGATGTACTGGAGAAGGGAGGGTATCGCTTGCTCTTTCCACTTTTTGAAAAGATACGACCTTGATAAGGGTTGCAGAGGGGCCTTGCGCCTAAATGGCTACTAACTTCTATTAGATCCACATCGTACTCATCTGCACGTTTCATTTGCATTTCATTCGCTACATTTTGGCTAACAGAACGACTTATCATATTCACATATGCTTCAGTACTCCAACGTTTACCTACCTTATCAATCAGAGCAGGGATTCCACGTTGTGCCCACTCAGAAACGGTCTGTCTAAGTGCCTGTTGTGGCGTTATGACACCACCTAACAGTTTGCCTACCGTCTTATTTAAAACATCCAGATAAACCTGTTGTGACTGCTTTAGCATCGTTGTATTCACAAGGTTCAGCGTATCCAATGCCTGTTGCTCATAAGTGTTCAAGATGCCGATTAGCGCGGCACTAGTATGCATTGCAGGAGCAGCAGTTAAACTTCCTGCTTGTACTGCTTCCTGATATAACGGTTCATGTTGTTCCACTGCTGTAAATCCAGCACCTTCAAGCATCTTCCGCACTTCTTCAGTCGTTTTACCGCTATGACGGGAGATTGTATTCATTTGTTGTTGATTTAACTTACCTAACTTATTCAACTGAACTATGCGCCAATGTTGGTATTGTTCGAAGTTCTCAGCAGTAAGTAGCAATTCCCTATCATACTTGAGCATTCTGGCCATGTTTAAAAGCAACTCTTCTTCAATTGCATTGTAGATATCTACTACAAACATAGAGAGTTGCTGTAACTTCTCAGGAGGGAGTGCCATTACCCTTCATCTCCTGGACTATTATTCTGTTTTTTGTTGTTCATACCGAAGAAATCAACATCCTCAGGAAGTACTATTTTGTTTTCTTCCTGTATTTCCTTAAGTATCCTCTTCGCTTCTTCTTCTGTTACCTTTAAAACCTTCATAATTGCCATTTTTGCAGATGTAAGGCCATTCATTTTAAGTTTTATCCAGTAATCAGCGTTTGTATTTCGATCTTCTGCGATACTATCGTCAAAGTTTACAGATACATCTATATCCTCAGGAGCAGAATATAAACCGTACAGTTCCGAAATCTCTAAAATAACAGTAATCAGGTCTTTTAACGCTTCCTCAATAATTGTTACGTGCCCATTTCGAGTACGGTACGTTTTGCTATTTTGACTTACTACTTCAGTTGCTGTTTTTAGTCCTTCTGAATCAAAAGTGAATGAACCTGTACTAAATCCCGTCTGCATTGATAAGATATTTAGCAACGCATTAATAGCAGAAACATGTTCCTCTACACGAAGTTCGAATGATATCTCTTTTACAGCTCCACTGTCCATACCTAACTCCAAAGACTCATAAGCTTCATCGTTCGCATCGAAGTAACGGCGCATTTCTCCTGTCATAGGATCTACAATTGTTTTCACTGCACTTGTTGGTACAATAATTCGTTTCTTACCTAATCTGAATTCTCTTTCGAACGAATCAAACGCCACATCTAATTCCTGCAACGTGTCTAAAGCAGAAGAAAATATACTCACACCTAAATTACTAGTTAATTCGATGTTGTTGGCTAAGTTAGGTTTAATGTATACAAATAAGGAACGCTTTAAGTTCTTAATTTCTACTACTTCTTTTAGTTCAGGATACATTTTCTCTAATGATATTTTTGTACCTAGTTCAGAACCATCAGACTCATATAATTCATTTCTGATTACGTATTTACCGTCTATCCAACTATGCCACTCTAGTAGTGTATACTTCTTATTGTTTTTCCTTGTTTCGTTTACAAAGACGCCTTCTGTCACTGTTTTTCCGTTGTCAGCAGTTGGAATGAAGCAATCTGCATTTACGAAACCAATCTGAACTCCCTGATCATCTACATACGCTTTTGCGACAATGCCTCCTAAAGCAAACATATACTCTAAGTAGTTTTGAAATTGTAGATAAAACGAGCTGTTCTTAAGTACTTCAGTTATATAGTCGTGTGTTTTCTCATCAGACAAGCTAATTTCACACTTCTCATTAAAAACAAGATTAGCCATTTCTGACGATATTACTTTAGGCATTCCCATGCTTCTCATTTGGCGCTTATGCGAATTTCCGTCTACCGTTTGGTATGTGACATCATGCCATTTCGGAAAGTAACCCATATATAGCTGCTTCCATTTTTCTATGTTGTTATACATTGAATCAGTCATCATAACATCTTTCATATCTATAACATTACTAATCCCTTTAATCAGACCCAATTTGTACATCCACCTCCTTACCTTTGCAACGATGTTTCCAAACATGTTATCACCGCCTAAAATTTCAATCCGAGTTTTTGTAAGTTATCATTAACGTAGTACTGAAATGCATCACAAGTATGATCATCTACCTTCATTACCTTTGGATCATCACTTTGTAAGCTATCGGCATCCCATTGATATTTCTTATGTTCTTCTACAAAAATCTTATTTTTTTCTGTTTTTAACACAAAGAAACGTCCCTGCGCTAATAGGTCCTGGACGTTATCGATCATATCTATTTTCTTTTTCTTTGCTATTGGATGCAGCCTTATACCGTAATCTTTAAAAAGCTGATTACGAAGCGCACCTTCTGCAGAATCAATTGTCTGTTTATCAAAGTATCTGTTATAGTCTTTGACTACACTGTCTTGCCACTCTTTGAAGTCCTTAGATAATTCACTTGGAGCCTTTTTAACTACCTTATTAGCAGGACTATAATAATACGTATCCAGCAAGATAATGTTTCTTTTTTTAGTAAAAGCAAGTGCCAAGTGTGTTGTAGCAGATACCTGGTGACCTGTATCGGATGCTGTATCGATTAAAATAATGTCATCGTCATGCGGTAGTTCGTCAATTTCTTGTATATGATTCATGTTGTATACCATATCCCCTAAACCAATAACTTCTCCGCCATACATCCACCGCCAATAATCCAAGTCATGAATCTTATACTTCTCAATTTTTCTGATCATCTGCTGAGATAAGAATCCCTTCTTATCATCCATGTATGTTGAATGATGAATAAAATAGTCGTCGTCTCCCGCCTTACTATCTAACCACTCATTAATCCAACTGTAGGGATTTCGTGGTGGGTTATATGAGAAGTATACTTTTACTTCTTTACCTTCAATTTCTTGACGAATGAACGTATCTTCAACGATATCTATGTCTTCTACACCTGCAAACTCCGCCGCTTCCTCGAACCATAGTGCCATTACGTAACCTTTAGCAATCTTCGCCGACTTAAGCTTTAATGGATCATCACAGCCGTAAAAATAAAAAGCAGTATTGGTTTTCTTATGCCTAATAATTAAAGGTGATTTACCAAAGTAAAACTCACTCTCTACACCAAGCATATAAATAGCCCATTTAATTTGCTCATAAATAGAAGTGGATAGGTACTTACCGACTTTCCTCAAACAAACTACATTACCTTGTTCATCTTCTAGAAAATCAGTTATAAGTTTCATCGAGATAACCGAAGACTTCATGGAAGAACGTCCGCCCTTCGCAACAATATGTGACGGTTCTGCAAGCCATAACGAATAGAAATTAGTATTCATCAAGTCCATGATATTAACTGTCTTGGTCATTTTCCATCGCCTTTCTCATGGCTTCCTTATCGTTTACAATGATGACTTTGCCACCGCTACTATTATCATCAGTCAGTTCTTTTATTTCTGCTCTCATCTTCTCAACGTGTACCTTCTGCACTTCCATTTGCATTTTGTGGCGTTCCTCTTCAATTTGCTTCTTGAAGTTATCCGGAACTAAGTCGAAGTACTGCGATAATTTATCCAATGCCTTCATCTTGTCAGCGAGCTTAACTGATACACCGTCTTTCCCTTGTTTAACTTCAGTAATAATCGAGCCGTCTACCAAATCTGCTTCTTGCAAATCAACGAAGTTCATCATTCTAGTGAATTGATTCCCTTCATCATCTTGAAACTCAACTTCCCTTTGTCCAAAAGTCACATAGTTAGTAATATCAGCAAAAGCAATCTTAATGTACTCTTTCAGCACATCCATTGCTTCCACAAATACATTTTCAATTAGCTCGCCCTTTAGTTCTTTTATATAGGAAGAAACTCGTTCGCGTCTTAGTAATCGGCTTGCTTGCACATGAGCGCTTTCTTTGGTGTACCCACTTTTAAGCGCAGCTTGCGTTCCATTGAAGTATTTCACATAATATAAACAAAAGAGCCGTTCCTTTTCGGTCAGCTCTTCATCATCTAATATCTCTTTTAATTTAGCTTTCGTTTTGGGATTCTTTACATTAGTAACGCTCCTTTTTGCAATAGTAACGTTACCATTCATTTGCTCATCCCATTTATCTTGTGATTTCCACTTTCTAATTTGCGAAGGTTTGAGGTTTAACTCATCTGCAATATCAATAAGTAGCTTCTCACCTTTACTTGCTTTATATATTTCAAATGCTTTGTCACGATCTGGGCTTCGTTGCCTAGCCATATTCACCACCTCGCGGTAATCCCTTTATAAAATAAAAAACATCCTGAACGGATGTTTTTTCTACGAATTTAAATTATTTTTTCCATCTTCTTTAACTGTGACCAATGAGTATTTAGTTTCCCATTAGATACATCATAAGAAGTAATTACTAGTCTTTGTTCTTCGCTAATTTCATCAATAAAACTATTTCCTGTATTTAATAGCCATTGATTAATATCCACGCCTATTAAACCACAATCAGCAGCAACTTGTGCAGTACCAGATACTCCTAACACAAGGATTAATTCTTCACCTTTACTGAAACTGATTGCGTCATAATCTCCTAATCTAGGATATTCACAAACCGTTAGATTTTCATCGCTATAAATAATCTTATTTGTCATTTTCTCCCCTCCTTTCACCCATTAATCATTCGACAAGTTTGAACAATATCCTCTATAAAATAAAAAAGCAGCGGATTCGCTACTTTCCAAATAAATGATATTCATATTGACCGTTAGTTCCGTCTTTAACCGCTACGATTTTAGATATCTTGTAATGAAACGAACCATCTTTATAATGAACCATAAGCGATACTTCCTCTTGTGACCAAAGAGTATCATAAAACTTCTTTATTTTCTCATTTGATTTAATGATAAATCCAGCAACAGAACCATCAGCCCAATTTGAAGTTTTTACTTCAATAAATGAAAGTTCTTCACCTTCAACAATGATTTTATCAATGTCTTTTGTTATATTCACGGTATCACTCCTTTACTCCACAATACCATATAATAAAAAAACAGCTCATTGGCTACTGTAATTGTTCAACTATCTCATTAAATAACTGTTGCCCTTTTTCTGGATATCTTTCTAATCCACCATCAGCAAAGTATTCACCTTCACTATTTATTATCTCAATTAACACTTCACCTTTTTCCCAAACCTGTAAAGAGAATGCTACACATGATTCGAATTCTTTTAACGCTTCTTCTCTGTCTGCTGTCGCTAACATAATATCCGTATCAGCATGGTCCCACATCATAACCGTATAGATCAGCATGAAATCACCTCAAAAGAATCTTATTTTTAAAAATCCATAACGAAAACTAATTTATACAGGGAAATGAATATTATACACAGAATGACTGCCGATAAGATGCATTATGTAAATAAGATAGATGGGAAATACCTTGGTATCAGTGTTTTCTTTATTTCCAATGAATAAGAGGTATTCATAATTTTATACATTGGCTTGAAAACGCCATTTTCAGCACCTAATCACCGTTATTTCCTGCATAAACTTCACTATGTTAACTATCTGCATTTTTGTTCAGTTAGTTGCGCAAATCGTACTATATATACGAACGACAATTTAGGGAGGTTTTACTATGAAAATAGAAATTCAATTCAAACTAAAGGTTAATATCCAACAGAGTACGTTAGTAGAATTATTTTTACTAATCGTACATGCTTACCTGGGGCTATAGTCTCGGGTATTTCGTTCGTTGTGTTCGTTTGTTTTGTAACATATCGATAATACATGCGAAGGATGAATACCCATATTAGAATTCCAAAGAAGTCTACCCAATCCACTCCCTCACCCCTTATCTTTCCTTAACAACAAACAAGACGCCCACCAGATCACGGCAGCGCCTACGATAATTGCTATTGTTTTGATCATTCACTGATTACCATTTTAAACGTAACTTCTATTTCATTACCTAATGCCGGTTTGCTCACATCTAATAATTTAAAACCAGTATTCAATAATGTATTTTTACATTCCATAAACGTCGCTTGTTCTATGTTATCTGTTGGATCATAAGTAATAGTTGTTATCGTTTTTACTTCCATCATTATCCTCCTAACCAAATGTCCATTTTGTTCAAATCTACGTTTAATGTGTAATTTCTATATAACAAAGAAAATTATTCTTTCTAAACCAGGGAACTAACATGCAATTTAAGGTAATTGGCTAATTCCCGGTTTACAAAAAATAAAAAAGCCATCACCTGAGTGACAGCTCTTTTCTATGGTTTATAAAAATATTAAAGGGGATGGGAGAAATCATTAACGAAAGGGGAATCTCGCAATCATTTCAAGGTCAAGATTACTCTCAACCTTCTCCAAACCGCTGCATCAACTAGTTTGGCTACACGCCCTGTGTTCAGCGGCTGGGAGAAGAGCAAGAATATGCTCTTTATATCCTTTGAAGTAAGTATTGCTCGAGTTACTTACTTCTGATCAATCTGTGCTCAGTTGCACCGGGGAGCAAGTCCCAAAGTATGAGGTATCCATAACCTCTTTCAACCGACGACGTTCAGTAGTTTGCTCCATGCGTAAGAGCTGTCATCGGTTCAAAGAGAGCTAGGGACTCTCTCGTTTATGCTCCGTAGAGCTGGTCAATACATCGGTTGTCGCAAGACCTTAGCTGACCAATTCGTTTATACAATGTAATTATATCTAGAGGGAATATGTTTATTCCGTCCCCCTGTTTCAGCCAACACATAAGACTGAGAGGAAGATTCAGTTGTATTGGCTCAAACAAAGAGCAGAAGCCCCTTGCTTAACGAAAGATGTGAGTAATTCGTTAAATTAATTCCCGGTTCAAATTGATGAAAAAGCTCATAAGCCCTATCTATATTCCTATTAATATTTAGAAACGCGTAATCATCCAATCATGGACCATCACCCCATTTCCATTTTCAAGAACAACATTAACAGAGAATAAGAGGAATTATGTTCACCATCAACCCAGAGGACATGGCGGTCTCTGAGCTGAACACTAAACATAATAGAAACAGCATGACGAATGCGAGTTATCTCACACCCGCCACACTGGAATATGTCATTGTTATACGTTCATTGGTCTTTTCGTCTTAATGCGGGTTCATACCGCCTTGCCCGCCCTACTATGCGGTATACGTTACCGTGACATTCTCGCATAAGAACGTTTCACTTATAGGTGTACTAATCCTCTTCGATATGCGGTTTTCAAAGGGCTGTCCAAAAGCTCTTGAATGAGCTTGTACATTAAGAATACCGTTGATTTCATTATCAAAATTCCCCCTATTTAGTCCCCTTTTTTGTCGGGATTTTGTCGATGTTTTTAGATTCCAATGACGCTTTTTTCAGTTTTATTTGTTATTCTTTTGGACACTTTCCACAGTCGCATTCTCGTTTAGCATTCATGTAGTTATGCCATCTTGCAACAGCTTCTCCAGGTGACGGTTGACCTACTAAGTATTTCTTCGCTTCTACTACCAAACATTTCTTTTCAACTCGATCTGTTTTCATACCGTTCCTCATTCCTTAGTAAAATTTAAGTTTTTCAAATCATCCCTAAAGATGTAGCGATCAATCGAATCGCATTTTTCTTCTTATAATAGAAGTGATCTTTCTTCATCGATAATTCAGTGTAAATAAAGCTGTCTTTCGGCTTATCCGCATTTAAGTACTTCCTCTTGATAATCTCAGCTTCGTCATAATCTAAAACATACTGTAATGCCTTATCAATCTGTTTAAATTTGATATTACTAATATGTCTTGTGTTTCTAATCTCAGGGAACAAACTGATTCCTTCATGTTGTAACTCCACTTCATTCTCAAAACGAGTTTTTAATGCACGGTATTCCTTTAAAATTTTTACTACTTCTTTCTGCACCTGTTTTTCTGTTTCTCTATCTATAGCTGGTAATAAAGTTAATTGTCTCTCCATGAAGGAATCCCCCTATTTCTGAATTTGTCTTTTTAACATCACGTAAGGTACGTGAAATTTTAATATCTCTTTGTTGAATAAGGGAACGATGACTACAATACAGCCCCCACCACACTGTTAGTCATGGTTCCACTATCCATTATGCTATTGTTCTTTGCAAAGCTGCTTTCTTCTTATCCTCATCATGAATTCTCCAGCCATCATTAAAATGGTCCACTAACTCCTGATACTTAAATACATCGAATATCGTAACGTACTGATTATCTCCAAACCCTGGTTCTTTTCGGAACAATGTATACTCTCGTGTACCTTCGTATCTTTTTATGACACTCACCCCTTTATGATCTTGTCCATTCACCTAACTTCTTGTCCCATATCACAACGATTAACTCCTGTTGATTTTGAAACTCCCATAATCTTCTTCTTAATGGGAATCCTTCATTGATTGCCTTTTTATGACCCTTAACATCTACGACCTCTACACGACCGTTTGAGTACGTCACTTTAAAATCTGGTGTAAACCTAGAGGCTGGTTTTTTCGACTTACCACTCTTCGTTATGCTGCTCTTAATCTCAAAAGAAGGGATTAATATATAACTAGGGTGGCACTCTATATGAGTGACGTCACCCCTGCTTTTTAAGTACTTGTAATAGTTCATTTCCGACTGCGAATCAAAATCTATTCCGTCATAAGTCACTTTCTTTTGTTTGATCCGTGGTTTGTTCTTCTTCTTGGTTACAACCTTTCTTCTAACCACCTAGTAACCTCACTTTCATTTAATATGGTTTACTTCCTACATAATCATCAGCAACTTCCCATTGTTTGAACCATTCTCTTGCATACTTTTGGAATACTTTACTGTGTTCTTCTGAAGTATTAACCGTCCATTTTTTTGTTTCTACAATGAATTTATCCATGTTATCTGGTAACGGGAATCTCCAAGTCATATCCCAAGGACTTTTCCAATACCTCTGCCCGATCTTCCAGTTGTAAATCTCTCCATCTAGTAGCAATACACTTGCATGTACATCGTGTGGATATGTATCTACCCAATGCGCCATTCTCCTAACCTCACTTTCTATTAAAAGGATTATTTTGTTCAAATCACTTGTAACACTTGCTGCAGATTATTAATTCGTTGATTAGCTGCAGCGTGAATTTCCAAATCTTTTTCAAATCCTACAAAATTACGATTGGTATTTATAGCAGCTACTGCAGTTGTACCTGATCCCATGCAATTATCTAGTATCGTTTCACCTTCATTGGTATAAGTCTTAATTAGATATTCAAAAAGGGCCACTGGTTTCTGAGTAGGATGTATAGCTTCTTTCTGTTTATCTGCAGAAAAACGCTGTACACTTCGTGGGTATCGCTCTGTACTTCCTCCACCACTAATACCAACCTTTGTTTTTCCATAATTAGTTCCATCATCCTGGTGCTTTGTATATGAATTTACTGGAGCATGTCCCTTTGTTTTCATAGGGTTATATGTTGGTAATTTCTTATAAAAGACTAAAATACTTTCGTGTGCTCTCATTGGCATCTTCTTTGCATTTAAATGTCCTGTGGCTAATGTCTTTTCCCAAATCCAATCGTATCTAAATAGATCAGGATTACTCATAATTAACTTAGACGCGAATGGTTGAGTTGCTGTTAAAACGATTGCTCCATTATCTTTAATGATTCGTTCGTATTGTTCCCACAATTTATCGAAAGGAATTATTACATCCCATTTGTTTCGTGCAGTCACCCCATACGGCAAATCGCATAGAATCATGTCTACCGATTTATCCTGCAGTAATTTCATTCCTTCTAAGCAATCCATGTTGTGAATTTCATTTAACATCCCTCTACCCCCTGAATAAAACTCAATATTCCGTCAATACTGTAGACAACCCATTAAGTTACTTTCTCCTTGTTCCCCCTTGGAGATGAGCAGTTAGCTTTTGCTAGCTGCTCTTTTATCTGCGCTCAAAGAATGATAAGAATTCGCTGTAGCTAAAATGTTCAAAAGTCCCTTTATCATTTTTAACAGCTATACCGACTTCATCTGGTGTTCTAAACATCTTAAAGTCTTCGTAATTAAACCAATATTCTTTGTCAGCACTAAACCCTCTTGCTTCTATTTTTGGTACAACATACATCCAATCTCTAAGGTTTATTAATAAATCAATTGAGTCCTGTAAAAGATCTAGAGTATCCTCCATATCCATTCTCCTTTTCTACAAAATGAAATTTTTATACTAATCTCTTTGCTATTTCATAAATGACTGTCTCGGTAACAGAGTTTCCTGATTGTTTATAAAGCTGAGAATCTGAGTTTACTTCCTGTGCTTTATCAAAAGCCCAATCCGGAAAGCCCTGGAGTCTCCAACATTCTCTTGGCGTTAATTTTCTGATTCGATAATCAGTTAGCAACGTTGCCTGATTACATGCCGTATCTAATGTTTGTGCGATTTGCTTTCCGACTCTTCCCCTTCTCGTTTTTGAATTTGGGACCGAAAAATTAATGCTATCTCCTACTTCTGCCACTGCATATCCTTGCTTTGTAGCTTCCTTCACCAATACTTTCGGTTTCTTAATGCTGTTCACGTTCAAGAATATACGCTCCTGACCCCAATGCTGATCCGTATCTTGCTGTGAGTGTATTGGCGTAAATTTGTTGTCCGGGTACATTATCAATCTCTTTGTTGTTTCCTCCGATAGGAAATACTTCTCGTCCACATTTGTTTCGAGAATGTCCAATAATAAAGACTCTTTCTCTGTTTTGTGGGACTCCGAAGTCTTTAGAATTGAGCAATTGCCATTCTGCATCGTACCCTGCTTCGTCCAGGCTAATGAGAATTCTGGCAAAGTCCCATCCTCCATTAACTGAAAACAAGTTTTTAACGTTTTCAATGAAAAGGTATTTAGGTTTATCTTTTTCTTTTTGGCTTTTGAGGAGTTCAATCGTTTTATAAAATAATCCTGATCTTGCTCCGGACAATCCTTTTTGTGGTCCTGCGATTGATATATCGGTGCAAGGAAATCCAAAACACCAAACGTCAGCTGCTGGGATTTCTCCTGGGTTAACATCGTTAATGTCATTTACTGTCCACTCTCCTTCAGTGTTATGGATTACCTCGTACGATTTTCTAGCAAATTTGTCCCATTCTACGTAACCTATACATTTATGGCCCGCTCGTTCCATTCCTAATCTAAATCCGCCAATCCCGGCAAATAAGTCTATAAAAGTAAGACTCATATCACCACCTCACTTTCTAATAAAATAACGCTTTTGTTAGAATTCTTCCGTTACTTCTTTCCACTCATCTTTACCTTCGAAAGTTTCTTTATCATGTTCACTTAGCTCTTCAATTACACGACCGCCATAATATCCGTTGTGCGAGTTTCGAACTTCTATGGTACAAACACCTTTGTTAGTTTTGATTTTCCAAAATGCTCGTTCAAGAACTTCTCCATACTCATCTTCTTCAGAAATGTCTTCCCAGTCTCCCCAACGATCACCCTCTACTTCGAAGACTGTTGCGCCAATTAGAGCATCTAAGTCATCTAAATGTTCAAACCACACTTCATTGCAACAATCATTTTCCGTATCCCATTCAACTATTCCATCATTTGTAATAAAACGTAGTGACCAATATCCGTTCCCTACAAAAATCTTTTCAATTGTTTTCCCAACAAGTAACGTGAATTCTCCCGGTTCACCTAACAACTGTTGAATTCCATTTATTAAACCTGCCATTCTCATTCCCTCATTTCTGTACAAAATTCAAATTTGGTCTTACTTCATATCTACACGTTTCTTACTGTCTTCCTCACTAAATCCGTTTGGGAATCGCTTCTTTAACTTATGAATGTTCTTCTCTGCGATCTCATTTAAATCAAGATGGTGCGTTTCTGCTGTTGCTGCAATGTACCAAAGAATATCACCTAATTCCTTTTCCACTTCATCTTCATCTAATGGATGATCGTGATAGATAGCTTTCTTTAGGTGGTCAACAACCTCGCCAACTTCACCAGCTAGTCCCATAGCAAAGTTAGATGCATTCTGTTCGTAAGTACGTCCTTTCGGAATAGTTCTTGTAACTGCCGTTTGATATTCTTTAAAATTCATTCTTCAATTCCTCCAACTCTGATTTTGAAATAAAATGGCCCTACACTAGCTTCCATATACGTCTTCTTAAAATCGATTGAAATACCTAATCGCCACTCATGATGTCTGAATCCTAAACTAAACCCTATTCCCATTCCCTTGCCCCTTCCATCTCACAACTAAGTTTTGCAATCTATCTCTTTCCTCTGTGTGGTGCTTGTAATGCGACTTCGCTATTTGTAATTGCGCTTCTAGATTATTAACCTCGCAAAACCATTTACTAGCTTGTCCCTGTTCATGACTCAGCGCTTGTTCATACAGTTCGATATGTTCAGCCTTCATCCCAACACCCCTTTATAGTCCTAATACTTCCATAATCTATCCGATGTTTTCTTCAAAACCTCTAAAAACATGTTTATCTTCATTACTTCCAACAAACACCAGCGTTGGCAGTGTGTTAGATTCAATTATCGAAATTAAGTAGTCTCTAGCATCTTCGTTTTCGTCGATATTCCTTTCAATAATTTCAACCTCAACTGGACAATTTTCTAACATTTCTTTAGCTCTTTTGCATTTAGGGCAAGAATTTCCAGTGTATATAACAATCTTAGTTGCCATTCTCTTCATTCTCCTTCGCTTCTGCTAATAATTGAGTTACTTCAAATGTGCCATGCTCTGTATATTTCATTTTTCTTCCTCCTTAGTTTTCTTTGCTCGTCTCTATCGCGAAACCAATCTGCATCAATGACACACTGTAAAATCACCCATGAGTGTTCTAGCGAGTACACTGTATCAGTCTTAGGCTTACGTTTATATCTCTTGAGGTTTTTCTTTAGCTTTCTTAGCCTCTTAGGGTTCTCAGCCTGTATTGTTGCCCTCCAGCGGTACATCCTCATTAGTTTCTCGCTCCTTTTCCCCAACATTTATATTTGATAGGTGTATGCAGGAACTCTATAGGTTCATCCTGTCTCTCTTGGTCGCCTGTGTAGTCGCACCACATGTAAGAAAACCATCTAACGTGTATCTGCTTACCTCTTGAGTAAAACCAATCCATAACTTGTTCCGTTTGCCTCATTCTCCCCATCCCTTTCCAACAGCCCCGCCAGTTCCTCGCAACTCCCTTCAAATAAGTCGCGCCCGTCGGTTAGCTTGAATATATTCTTCTGAATCAATTGTTCTATTAACCTGTCTTGCCTATCCATGTTGCCTCCTAGCTTATCTGCTGTACTTCTCTACGATTCATTACTGGCTTTGTAGCCGCTTCATAAGGATTCATTCCTCTTTTAACCCTTTGGTAAAATGTAACGTCCTTAATCCCATTTTTTCTTGCTAATTCCAGGTGTGCTGCATACCCTTTCGGTTTCGTCGCGGCTTCATATGGATCCATACCATTTTTTATTCTTTTGAATAGTGTTGGCTTGCTAATCCCATTCCTTTCAGCAAGAGTTATCATCCCAGCGTTGATTCCGCCTTTACGTTTTCTGATTGGTACCGTTATAGCGCGTTCTATCTCCCATCCGTATTCATTAACTCGTTGATATACATTGGATTTGCTAATGCCGTTCTTAGCTGCCCTCTCATAATCTTCATCAGTAATAACAGGCCCGTAATACCTCACGATACTCCCTCCTTACCCTTCATAGAACAACGTCTCCCTGTATTAATTACTGGTGTTGTTGCTGCTCTCTCCATATCCCATTTCTGAGTGCGAATTCGTGATATGAAAGTTTGGTAGCCGATACCGTTGTTCTTTGCGATATTTAACCATGTTTTTTCTGTTTTATCTTTTTGCCTTGTCGGTTTCGTCGCTGCATCTTTATAACTCCATCCGAGCGCGTTTATCCTGTTGTAAAATGTGCTACTATTTATCCCGTTTTCTGCCGCCACTTTGAACCAATCGCCATGTTTTCTTTCGTATTCGTGTCTTACTGTCCCTATTGGCGCCGTTATCGCTTCTTCTACATCCCAATTAAAGTCATACACTCTGCTTTGTAGCCTTTTCCTGTTTATCCCGTTAGCTGCTGCCCTTGCATATTCCTCATCAGTTAACCAACGATCTAAAGCCATTCCCTTTCCCTCCTTAAATAATCTCTTTTAATTCGCCGTTTTCATCGTAGCGATTCCCTTGCTTTCCTGGTGGCTTCGTTGCTGCTAAATGATATGACCAACCTCTTTTTAATCGGCTATAGAATGTAAAACGTGATACGCCATTTTGTTCGGCAATATGCATCCACTCTCCATGTTTTCTATCAAAGTCCATTTTCTTTGTGCCAACCGGTTGTGTTATTGCTCTTTCGATATCCCAGTCATAACGGTATATACGCTCTTGCAACCTTCTTCTGTTAATCCCATTTAATTCAGCTTTTTTATAATGCTCGTCCAAGATAAAGAAGTTCATCACTATTCCCCTTTCTTAATCCAATGCCATTATTTCCGCTAACGATCTGTCCGATATATAAGTATCAATAATTTGAATTCGCCCGTATTTATCTTTAGCCATTCCCATGGCTTCGCTCTCTGACTTCGCTTCAAACCATCTAAGCTTCCATTTGTCGTCCTTATCGTAAAACTCAACTGAGTACGTTATGACGCTTGTGTCACGTTTTAAAAACTTCTCTGATGTGCTCTTTGCTGCGTAATCAAAACTCCCGACAACGTCTTCCAGTGTTAATTGCTTCATGCCACTTCCCCGGCTTTCTCTAACTGTTGCAGACGACGATACGTTTCCTTTAACCTTTCAATTACTTCCTCGCGTCTTCTATCCACCTCTTCAGGTGTAATATTTGCCGCTTCGCAAACACATGGCCCAAACTGATACATACCTGTTCCAATGTCGTTTTGAATTACTCCCGTTCCGTTACATACACACATCTTAATTCCCCCTTAGAATGGTAATGCTTTTCTTCTGTAATCCTTTGTATCTTTGAAAACAAGCGCTTTAAAGTTGTTGAAAATACGTGATACAATTCGCTCGTCATATGCGCCCTCTAAACGCTCCCCTGTAAGGTTTGTCGTGAAGATAGTAGATTTACCTTGCCTTCCATCGAAAACATCGAATAACACCCTATTAATGAAGTTTGTAGCTTTTGTATTAGCATCTAATGCGCCTAATTCAGCCCCTAAATCATCAACTATTAAAACCTCGGCTCTTACTAAACTTCTTATAATTGCATCTTCGGTTAATGTAGAATCTTTACTGAATGTACTTTTTATCTTCCGTAGCAATTCGCCGACTGTAACGAAGACAACTGACTTCCCTGCTCCTGCAATTTGATCAGCTATAGCGTAAGCAAGATGTGTTTTCCCTGCTCCACAATTCCCGGCCATAATCGTGTTAAACACTTTGCCGTTGAGATAATCAGTTGCGATGACCTTTGCGAGTTCAAGGTTCTTCGCTCCTTCATCGCTAGTAGGTTTGTAATTATCAAAGTTAGCCTTCTTAATGTTGCTATCGGCAATCATGCTTTGTTGGTGGAACATGAATTTCTTCTCATTCGCTTTATCCGCATCGTATTTCGCTTGTTCCTGTTGCTGAAGCTTCTTACTATCGTTTTCAAGGAAACAGCGAGGGCAAACAACTTGTCCACCGAACTTCATCTTATTCATGCCATGCGTATCGCACACATCAGAATCCATAGTCATATTCACCTTTTTGGCTATATCGGTTGGTATTGCTGCCGCCGCTCTCTGCATTGTTCTTCGCTCCTTTATTTCGTTGATATTCAGCTTCTAAAGCTTCCACATCATCCAAAGTCTTAATGTTTTTGTTAGCCCACTGTTTTAATATGCCTTCAGCGTAATTCCATTTTTTCTGTTGCTTTAATGCACGTTCCATTGCTGCTATAACAAGTTCTTCGCTTGTATCTTTAATCCACTGATCTATACCGTCTGCCATGAATGGATTTAAAACTCCAATATTACTTTCATAGAATGAGAAGGGGTTCTTACTACTACTACTTATTGTTAAATTAGTATTGTTAAGATTAGTATTGTTAGGGTTCACCTCGTGAACTCCCCCCAGTTCATCTCCTGAACCCCCCCGGTTCATTTGGTGAACTCCCCCGTTCAAATCGTGAACGTCATTGACGTAATAAACGTTAGACATATCGCCTTGTTCTTTAGATGAACGTTTCTCTTTTGTCACGTAACCTATTTCTATTAAGGTATTTAAAGCCTTAATTACCGTGTTCTTTGACATCCCGACTTTCTTACCGATTGTTGGTAAAGAAGGGAAACAACTTCCCGTTTCTTGATTAAGATGTCTACAAAGAACCATGTATACAGCCATTTCTTTATGAGAAAGTCTTGCATCATCTACAATCTCGTTATCTATCATGAAAAAACCACGTCTTCTTCTATCAATTAATGTCATTTAATTCACTCCCGCTCGCATATAGCAAATCCTTTCGATACTTTCAGGACCCTATAACCTGGGTAGCGTTTCGGATTTATATATTTCAGTACATTTTGTTTTACTTCGTCTGTTGATTTGGCATCCTTCCAGCACCAAGCCGGAAGGAGTACCTTACTTTGTGTGTTGATCATGCGATTTCCATTTCCATATTTTCAAAGTCGATTTCTTCTTGTTCAGGTTGTTCTTGCGCCTTCTCTTTCACACGTTTCTTATGTTCTAAATCTAAGAACTTAACAAGTCCTGTAAGCTGTTGAAGATTTAAATCTGCTGCCGGTACCTTGAAGTGCTTAACTGCTATTTCTTGCAAATCATCATTTGTCATGTTGTACTCACTTAATTTCTCCATTACTTCGCTTTGTTTTTTCTTCAATTCAGCTTCCGGATCAATCTTTTCGCCTTCTTCAACTTGAATTTGATTCGGTTTGTTTGGCGTGATGTCTACTCGTTTTTCAGGTTCATACGATGGAACACTATCTACTGGGCTTGATGAAATTGCCTCATCTTCGTTAATTTCAATGCCGTACTGTAATTTAGCTGCACGTTTCATTGCATGTTTCTTGAACATATCGTTGAACCAGTTATTCCACATATGTTTGTTTGTACCGTTCTTCATGTGAATGACTTCGTCCGTTTCCATCAGGACTACAACATCTTTGAACCCTTCACGTTGGGCTACTGCATAACAACCAATCACTTTTCCTCGAGGGAATTTAACTTGGTGTTTTCTAATGATCCATTCTCCTTCTTGAGAACGATCAGCTTCGAACTCATCATTTTCATGTACTGTTTGAACATCGATTCCCTTGTATCCGTTCTTTTGTCTTGCTAGGTGAAGTACACCTTCTACTGATACTTGAATGCTCATTTTGCCGCCGTACACGATGCAATAAATGTGATTTAAGAAAGGATTAAGTTCGGAGTTAACGCAAGTTTGTACGAATAAAGCGAATTGCTCATTTGTAGTACCAGTCGCAATAGTACTTTTGATTGTGTCTAATTCGGATTTCGTGAAGTTACCGATTACCTTATCTGTATTTGGTGTTGCTGTTACTTGACTAGCCATTGATTACTTCCTCCTTTTGAATTCCTTCTGCTTTTATCGTGAACTCTGTATCTTCAACCTTCGCAATGATTAACTGTCCTGCTGGCTTCGTGAAATGTAGAATGCTTTCGGCGTTATCAACGAATGTTGGAACTACTAATTGAGATTGTTTGCTTAACACTTCAACCAGCTCTAACCCTGCTTTAATCTTTTCTGCTGTAGAAAGTCTGCTGTATGGTTTACCATCCATTAAGATTTCAAATGTAGCTCTCTCTTCACCATTTTTAAGAGTTTCATAGAGCTGCACATCAATGTTTGTAAATAAACTTTGAATCTTGCTAACCATCAATTCAGAACGCTTTGTACGGAAGTCTTTAATTGCATCAATAATTGCAATTGATTCATTCTTTTCTTTACGAATTTTCGCTTGCGTTTCCGCTGCTTCATCAATTTCTTTTTGTAGCAAATCTAGTTGTTGTGATTGTCGAAGTAATCCGTTTAACTCGTAAATTTTTTCATCAATTTCTCTTGTCTGAGTTGGTTCTACTTCTTCAAGTGACATTTCTTTTATAGAAGCTTCTAGCTCTTTTAGTTTCTTAACCATGTTTGAACCAATCTGTTTTGCTTCTTCAAAGCGGTTAATTTTGTTTTGTTTAACCTGTTCAACTGCTTCATCTTGTAAGGCTTGTCCGCACGTATGGCATGTGTCTTGTAATTCCTCATCACGTATACCAAGAACAACTTCTTTTTGTTTTAATACTTGCTGCTTCATGCCTTCGATTTGATATTGCGCTTGGTTGTACTGTTGCTGTTTCTTTTGCGAATCTTTAATTGTTTTATCAATTTCTGAACGTTTCGCTTGTAATTCAGATAGTTGCGATTCGATTTCTACCTTATTAACATCAGTACTTTCAGTTTTCTGCTTCTCATACTGCTCTTTTAATGTGATAACTCGTTCACTTGCACGTTCATATGATTTCTCATGTGTTTTCTTGCGCTCTACATGAACTTTCTGTAAGTCTTCTATTGAAAGTTTCTTTAAGTTTTCTTCTAATAAACTAACTTGTATTTTGGGTAACTCCGCAAATACTTCTTTCTTTAACGGCTCACTCACATATGTAAGTAGTTGTTCACGTTGCGTTTGCCAGTGTTGTGAGCTGAAGTAACCAGGATTGAATAGTGATAGGAAAGCTTGTTTGTCAAACAACTCATCTACAAATGATTCGAATTCCTTCGCTTTCTTTGGCACTTCATTGATAAAGTACTTAGCTGCTTTCTTTTGAGATTTACCGATTAAGATATCTTTATCGTCTACTTGGATAAGGAGTTCTACTTTCGTTTCTGCATCTTCATTACCAATCGGTTTCGGCTCGTTTTTAGTTCCGTATGGATCAATACCGTATAAAACCCATGTAATCGCTTCACCTATCGATGATTTACCCGCACCATTCGGGCCACTAATAGTTGTTATTTCACCAAAAGCCACATTAAGGTTGTCATGATTTTTAAAGTTAATAATGCGCAATTCTTTAAAGTTGATTTTCATTATTTTTCCTCCTTGTTTTGAGGAGAAACCATTTGGTATAATATTGGTACATGCTTTTCAAAGTTTCTCCAAACCGTCTTAGGGGTAAGGCGGTTTTTTATTTTGTTTTGATGCTTTCACGCATCGGAATATCCAGGAACCCATTTACTAGGTGGGGGATACCATTAGATTCCTGAATATTCCGACAAGCGAACGCTTGTCCTATTTAGCTAGAGTGATAAACTCCTTATGCATTTCCTTAACCTTATCTGCGCTGTTATGTATCCCTCTAGCTCGTAAATCCTTTATGATCCACGCTAGTTTCTTCTGCTCGTATTCATCACGCTGCTGTTTATTTGTCATCTCTTGACCATCCTGTTTTCTTGTTCCAGACATCTATTCGGTGCGCTAGATATACGAATATACATATTGTCGCTGATACGATTGCCAGTGCTAATGTGCTTTCCTCCATCATTTAAACCACCTCCTGTTCTAAGGGATTTTGATTTCCATATCCTCTTCATGTATTCTGTCTACTTCTGTAATTAACAACGCTTTAATATCGCACTCGAATTCTTCATTCTTATCTAATAAGCTATTAATCTCTTTAACTGATTCCATATTTAATTCACTTTCATCGTTTTCTAACATATCGTCACGTTGAATCATTAATGACGTTGATACTTCATCTAAATGTTTTAGTAGGTCACTGAATAATTTCGCTTTTAATACTGTGCTCATATTTACGTTTGCCATTGTTGTTCCTCCCTTATATAGCCTCATTAACGTTTACTTGATAACGGATTGCCATTTCTTTAACTATTGCTAAGTAAATTTCTAGTAAACGTTTTTCTTCACCAATGATGTCTAAGTTAGAGATTTTATCGATTTTTGATTTTGATACGCCTTCTAACGCCATGCTCTTTTTCTTGTTGTTTACACGAATACTCAATTTAGCACTGGCTCTTTGTTCTAAAATTTCGTAACTTTCATTGCGGATCTTACGATACATTTCAAATCCACCTTGTTTGCGAGCTATTTTGTTTAAAATTGAAGTTGTATCTTTACGCCAATCTGTAGAATTCAAAGCTACAATTTCACTGATATTGTCTACCTTCTGTTCCAACTTTTTCTGGTTTAATTCTTGAGTAGCTAATGTTGTGAAAAGAGTTTGGAACATTTGAAGTTCTGGGCTTAGTTGAGTAGTATCGATTTGTTGTTTTCTCATATTGAAGTATCCATCAACTAATTTGTCGTATAATTCCCAAGCTGTATCATCTTCGAGAATTTTTAAAAGCTTTGCATATCCTCGTTCTGATAAAAGATATACATTTTGTGTTCGATTACTACCAATCCATCCGTTTAATATCGCTAATTCTCTAAGTGGTTGAGAGCCACTTAGAAGGTCGATGATATCTACGCCGTTTTTAAAGCGGTTTCTGTTTGTATTGATTCGACGATTTATCTCTTTTAATGGTTGACCGTGGATTTCAGCAACATCTCTTGCTAACATCGCTTTCTTGTTTTTACCGAATCCGCCTTCAATTCCGGTAAATTCATAACCTGCGATATTCTGTTTACCGATGATCTGTAATTCATTCATTTTTATTCCTCCTCATTTGTTTACCTGAGGTAAACGTAACTTCAAAAAAAATTGACTACCTATAGTTAACTTATTTCTAAAAGTTCATCTGTTGATACTTTGTATAACTTTGATAATTTCCCTAGTTTTTCAAGGCTAGGCTGTCGATAACCAAGTTCCATTTGGCAGTAAGATCCTTTTGTACATTCTAGGTGTTTAGCTACTTCTTCTTGACTATAACCTAGTTGTAACCGTATCTGTTTAGCCCTTTGCGTATTTAATTTCGCCATGTTAATCACCTTTATTCGTTTCGTTGATTTGATTATATAACAACGTTTACCTAAAGTAAACATATAATTTAAAAAAAACCATAAAATAAAAATAAAAGTTGTCTTTGAGTAAACTTTTCTGTTACATTTTATATGAGGGAACTACTTTTAGTAGTCCAATTAAAGGGGAGTTTTAAATGATGGAAAACATTATTGGTATTCGCGTTAAAGAAATTAGGAATAGTTTAGCTATGAGTCAGCAAAGTTTCGCTGATGCTATTGAAGTTAGTAAAGGAATGGTATCCTTAATTGAATCAGGTAAGAAAAAGCCTTCTAGAGATACTGTATCTAAGATTTCAAACTTAGGTAATGTATCTGCAGACTATGTAATGGGACTTTCTAATTATAAAAACCTAGATGAAAGTCAGTCATCCGAGGTTAAAACAGAATTGCACGATATGATCAGCAAAATAGAAAAACTTGATGAAGATAAACAAAAACTAATATTGAATATGATTAAAGGTGCGGTAAACAGTTTAGACGATTGATGGCGATGTTCAGCTGACAATCGTCTATTTTTTTATTTACTCTTCCGATTGGAATTGGTTCATTTGCTCCATGATTGTATTTAATGCTGAAATTGCCCCTTGATCCCCACTCTTTGCTGCACTAATTAACACTTCTAACTCTGTATACTTCTCCATCCTAAAACCCCCAGTTTTCATCATAGTAGTATGTGAACGATTCACAATGTTTTCCTAAATATCGAATCCGATATTTAGGAAATATCCCTAGAAACAGCGAATGCGACTGCCTCTGTTGAGACAATCGCATTCTTAATATTTATATCACAATCCTGGGAATGGGTTATTAACCCATTCCACCTCCAGGATCAACCATCATTCTATACGTATTTTCTTGAACAATCTTTTCTGTTTGTGCCGATTGTTCTTTTTGCTCTTTAGCAGGAGATATGTATAGTACTCCAACTAATGCAAATGTCGCTACTATAGCTAACACTTTTTTCATTTAGCATCACCCATATATATTATACCATTTTTATTAAAATCTACCAACATTTTTCTGGGCAATTTGCTGTAAAATCTGTTGCCCGCGCACTCGAAATCCACTATTGACTCTTCTATCAATTTAACGTCCTTCAACGCATAACCCAATATGCATTTTTTCATAGGGCTTAATTTCCCATCTTTTCTTTCGCATTCCTTTAAAAGTTTAACTGCCACATCAGAACACCCAATTAGCACTTGATAAAATGCTTCTTCACATACATTATATATTTCAATTTCCTCTAGGCCTTTATTACAAACCAGTTTAATGAAAGCGAAAGTATTCATAACGCTTTCTCTTCTTTTCATTACTCTTTCAAAATGGGGTGCGTCTAACATTTCTAACGATTTATTGATATACCATGAAGCTCTTTCGTAACTTTCAAAAGTGTAAGACTCTGCAAGATATACTAAAGCTGATGCCCTTAAAAGAGAAAAACAATTTTTATTATCTGGCAAATTCATTATTTCATGACACAATTCTCTGGATTTCTCAACGTTATCTTGCATTAAATAAGCGTAAGATAACCCTTCTTTAATTCTTCCTGAATATGCTGTTCTAATGAATTCATCAGGAATTTCTTCTACTTTGGGTTGCAATACTTCAGCGTATTCAAACAATGAATTAAATTTTTCTAAATCATACATCGTATAGAAAGTTAGTATTCCATATAATACTTTCATTTCTTGCGTCTTAATTACTTTACTTCTCTTACGTTCTTCTAACTTCTCTAATAAGCCTTTACCACTAACGACACCCTTATTTCGCATCCATACCAATTCGTATACGTAAGCCCATTCTCTATTCATCGCCAACGAGGACGTTTTTTCTATATCTACAATCAACTTTAATAATTCCAAATCACCGGTAGCGTTTGCATATTCCATTGCAATTCTCATATTTTGTTTGCTCGTTGTAACTGAACAAAAATTATGTAGCATTTCTTTCTTTTTTAAAGCGTCTTCACCATACAAGATGTTAAGCACCTTAATCATATTCCAAAAATTAAATTGGCTCTTACCCGATAAGTTTTTGGAAAACGAACCGCCTTTGATACCTAATTCCTTCGCGATGTCTTCTTGATTTCTTCTTTGGAAATCAATTGCATCAATAAGTTTGTTCAAAAATTTCTTTAATGCTTTCTTTTTCAATTCCTCTTGTTTTTGTTTAGGTGTCTGATCCATCAAATTTGCTCCTTCTGGAACAAAGACGCTTCGCTCTTCCCCTCAAATTTTAAACAGGAAATTCATACCATAGTAATGCTTTAGTAATATCGGCATGTTATAATGTAAGTGTTACTCGTGTAGTAACCGAAAAGAGACTTATGGCAGATGTTCCCCTTGTGAGTCGGGCGAACGGTACAAGAGTGTTCGCTGCACTACTTGTACACGCTGTGAGTCTTTTTTTCGTTCCGTTTATTTTAATGTTTTCATAATACCACATTTTTCCCAAAATTCAGTCGTGCAGTTATCAGACAATTGTTGAGAAAGTTGAGAAACTGAGGTGCGCCAACGTTTCTAAGCGATGTAAAAATAAAATATGCAAATATGCATGGAACGTATAAAAGACTTCACATGCATATATTACCATAAAATCGAACTTTTGTTCTATTTTATTTTTAGTTTTTAGTCGTTTTACAACTAAATTTATAATTAGGTCAATAAAACAACTTATTATAGTAGTATGATAGTTAGATATTTATACTTATATTACTATGATAATCTTTGGGCAAACTTTAAAACAATTAAGAAAATCGCGTGATTTAACACAAGCGGAGTTAGCTGAAACTCTTAATTTAAGTCAGAGTCAAATTAAGAACTGGGAAACTGGTCGATTTCAACCCGATATTCAAACTTTAGCTAGTATCGCCTCCTTTTTCAATGTTTCTTTAGACGTCCTTGTAGGTTTCTCTAACAATTTCGAAGATGAACCAATACAACAAGTCATTTCTGAAGCTAGGTCAACGTATGGGGCGTTAGACGATGCTCAGAAAGAACGTTTTTGCAATCAAGTGTTGTTGTTTATTCGAATGATTAAAGATAACCGAGATACGTTCTGATTAAGTACATTGTAGAAGAAAAGTTTTCCATTGGATAGTGGTAAAATTTTACAAAATATCACAAATCCAACCAACAGGACTAATCAGTCCTGTTTTTTATTTTTCTTCGACAAAATATGACAAAATAGTTGTAACCGTTTCTGTTATGATAATCACGAAAATCTTACATTTTATCATTGGGGGACTACATAATGGGGAAAATTTTTAAATTTGGGTGTTTAGGAATCATTGCTTTAATCGTACTTGGTGCTATTGGAGCGGCATTAGGCGGAGGAGACGACGACAAGAAAGAAAAAGCTTCTACTGAACCGAAACAAGAAACACAAGCACCAGCTACTAAAGAAGAGCCTAAAAAAGAAGAAGTGAAAAAGGAAGAACCTAAAAAAGAGGAACCTAAGAAAGAAGAAGCTCCGAAAAATAAACCTGGAATTAGCAAAGCTGAGTTCGATCAAATCAAAAACGGAATGAGTTATGACGAAGTTAAAGCTATTATTGGTAGCGATGGGGAAGTTTTATCAGAGACAGGTCAAGCTGGTGACCAATTCCATACAATTATGTATAAATGGGATGGGGAAAAAGGATTTGGCGCCAATGCGAATTTCATGTTCCAAGAAGGTAAACTACAAAACAAATCTCAATTTGGGTTGAAATAAAGAAAGAAAAGCTCTGATCTACAGGGCTTTTCTTTTTTCTCAAAGACTAATAGTACTTAACGTGGTAAAATAATATTTGGATTGGCGTCCAATACATATTATTAAAAGTAAAGTGGTTCAAGTCGGAGGAAGGCACCTTAGGGTGTCTTTTCTTTTGTACATTATATCCATTATGTGCTCTTTGATTTTTTATGTACATTTGATATAATTATTGTAGTAGTACTACAGTAATACCATATAGATAAAAAAAGAATCTCAGTGCTCTAACACTAAGATTCTACTTATAAAACTCTATTTCTTTGAGTTAATGAAAGCAATTAGGATAGTCGTCACCAACGTTACTATTCCTAATACAACCATAAACATTGAACAAACTGCAATGATTGTTGGTTGGTCCATTATACTCACCACCTTTCTAAGCCTTTCGTACGCCAATACGATGGGCTTATTTATTTAGTATAACAGAAATAAATACATAAAAAATGATCTCTTCTTGCCTTAACTAAATGTTAAGTACCTAATTATCTCTGGGTATACCAAATATATATAATAAACATATACGCACATCATGCTTCTACATTCTTAACAAGTTCAACACACAAAACAACTAGCTCTTAATCATCAAAAAAACATCTACAAAGAAATTTTTATAATGACTAACATAACCAAACATAAAAGTTTATACTTTGTTCCCCCCTCCTTTTCATCATTCTTCTTTACACAGATATTGTACAAATTCAATTGAGATTTTTGCAAACAGATAGCATATTTTTTATAATATCCTATAAATTTCACGTACTATATCTGATTGATAAAACACAATTCAAAAACAAACAATAATCCTCTTGCTTATTAACTTCATATATCTAATTTAAACCTTATACTCATTACTGTCGTTACTCAAAAAGCACCTTAACTAAAGGTGAACTACTGAATCCCATCATCTATATAACAGACTAACTACAATCTAAATAATTTTTTATTTCCCTTATTATCTAGCAAAGTTAGTGGCGGTATCGCCATACTCTATTCTTTTTCAGGTGATTAATTCCCTCAGGTATTAATCAATCCTATATTTTTCTGCTTTTCTTCGAATTTAATCTTGACTGAAGGTCTTGAGGGTTTTTATCATGTGGGAACGATTATGGAAGACGGCTGGAAGGCAGATTTATCCCCTACTTTGAAAGATCACAAAAAAAGTAATCGATCAAAATAGATGGATAAGCGTCTTGTTTTTGCCATGCGGTCACTTATAAGGTATCCGTATGTATAGACCCTGTTCACTCAGCGATTTTCACCGCATACATCCTTTTACTATGGCTTGTCCTTGTAATATCGTCCCTACACGACAAACTGAATGTACTCCCTAGCACCGTAATGCTAACGATAACCACCCGAACCTTTTAGAGAATCGTCCCTGGGCAAGTTCTCGCCCTCCCTCACCAGAAGAACAGGATTCCGATGAGGGGTGCTGTTTTTGTAGGCGCATACTCTGTACCCCCTGCACGACCAACAGCTAGCCACGCACGTAACACGTTCCCTCTATATAGAAGCACGGAATTACGGCTTATCAGTTTTTATTTACGTGGTATCAGGCAATTCCACGCGAACAAAAAACAAAAAGGCATCTCCAATTCCTAAATGGCCTGTAGATCCACAAGACTTCTAGGTTTAGAGATGCCCGTTATATATCTTTTGACTACAAAAAATACAATTCTAGCATTTACTAGTTGAATTTTAGTCAAACAATAGATAAAATGGGTATATCAAAGAAGCCTCGTGAAAAGGCATAGTTGTTTAAGGTTAGTGGTGGTACACTTCTTAAACGTCAACACTGTGGTTCAATACAGTTCATTCTAGTAAGTGTTGGTCGCAATTACTAGAACTGAGTCATTCCCGCTAATGGTTGGTTCCAATAGCATACGGGAGTGGCTTTTTGTTTTGTGTTCATATTCAATTGTCTTGCTCGATCTATTTATGTAGATTTGATTTATCAAAATATGTTTTGTTTTGTAGAATGATGCTTGTTGTGTACTACGTTACAACAAGCTTTTTTGTTTGTAAATGCCTCTATAAGCCGGTAATATACCCCTCTACATAAAATTCGGATTTCATTTTTATACTTTTATAAATTTATACTTTTATAAAAATCTAGTTTTTCAAAAATAGAATGATAGTTTTTTTATACTTTTATAAAATTATAAAAGTATAAAATTATATTTTTATAAAAAATACGCTAATAACGCTTGATAATATAACGTTTTGAAAATAGGTTTTAAAAACTATCATCTATTGACTTCTTAATTTTAAACTTTTTATAAAAGTATAAAATTATAAATTTATACTTTACCGTTGGTTTGTTGTGTTATAAAATCAAATTATAAATTTATAAAAGTATAAAAAACTTTTTTTTACGAGGTGACGAAAAATGTGCAAAGTTATCACAACTGGGAACTTCAAAGGTGGAGTTGGAAAGACTACCAACGCTGTAATGTTAGCTTATACATTCGCGAAACAAGGAAAGAAAACTTTATTAGTAGATTTAGATCCACAAGCAAATGCGACTGATTTACTATTTAACACAATGAAAAAAATATATTCAATCGAACCAGAATTCAAAAGAACATTAGCTATGTCACTTATAGATGCAAACTTACAGAGTGCGCTAATTAACGTACTGCCTAACTTAGACTTACTTCCTTCTTACGAGGATTTACAAACATATGAAAAATTCCTTTTCAGAAATTTTGAGGATGACTTCTCACAGGATACATATTTCGCAAAACAATTAATTGCAATCAAAGGAAATTATGATTACATTTTTATCGATGTGCCACCACAATTAAATAAATTTGCAGACAGTGCATTAGTTGCTAGTGACTATGTAATGGTTATTTTACAAACACAAGAAAGATCATTAAAAGGTGCTCAGAAATACGTTGAACATGTATTCTCGTTAGCAGATGATTACAATTTACCATTAGAAATTATTGGGGCATTACCTGTACTAATGCAAAACGGTAATGAAATTGATAAAGATATTCTTCAAGAAGCCGAAGAGATTTTTGGTAAAGCTAATGTATTTAATAACATCATTAAACAGATGGCGCGTTTAAAGAGATTTGATAGAACAGGAATCACTTATAATCTGAAAGATGTTCATGATAAAAACGTTCATACTGTATACCAAAATATTGCAGGTGAAGTCGAAAAACGAATTGAGATTTTGGAAGGAATGACAACAGTAAATGGATAACAAATTGAATATAGACAAAGAACAACTTGGCATGAGAAGAAAGAAAACTGAAGGGTCCGTAACCTTCACACCCGAAAGTAAAGAAAATCAAGAACGTAGTTTTCCTGACGACGATAAGCTCTTTGAAAAACCAAAGAGAAAACTTACTACAAAAGAATTACCAAAATCTTTCCGTGTTTCATTAGAAACACATACAGCAATATCAACACTCGCTACAATTGAAGATATGAAAATTTATGAAGTAATAAATATGTTAATCGAAGAAAAAGTTGCTTCATTACCTACACCAAAACAAAAGTTAGTAAAAAATGCTGTAAAACAAGTGCTTGAATCAAAGAAAAGTCGAGAATAGGAATGAAGTTAAACTTTATTCCTATCTAAATAAACGCATTTATAATTTTATAAAATTATAAAGTTATACTTTTATAAAATTATAAAAACTAAAATAAGAGTAGTACCTTTGGAAAATAAAAGTAAATCTTTTTTAGTAACTGTGACACCTATTACCGATAGTTCATCTTTAACTATTCAAAGTGATCAGACTAACACGGAAAAGGAAATACAGACACCAGAGAAGCCAGATCAACGTTTAGTCCCATCTAAAACAGCTAAAATTTCACCTGCTGTTTTGCTAAAGCTAAATACTCTTAAACCATTTATTCAAGAACAAGAAGGTATGGATAAAACATCAATTAACAACATCGTTGATATGCTTATTGAAAACTATGTAGATACTAAGCTAGCAAATCGACATTCTGAGGCATACAAAGATATGTACACACGTCTTTATGAAGTGTTAGAGAATAAATAAAACATTTTAAATTGGAGTGGTCATTTTGGATAAAAAATACTTGGTGACTGTAACACCTGTTTTAGATGATTCTACACCACAGAAAAAGAATTCATTGTCATCAGCAGACAGGAAAAATATAAAGGTATCGCCTGAAACACTTAATAAAATAAAAGCCATTTGCACAATGAAAGACTTGAAAAATTATGAGCTTATCGATGAAATGTTAGATTACTATATTGCTAATAAGTTGCATTCAAATGAACAAGATAATCTAAACGATATACTGTCTATACGAAAATAAGCCCTGCTTTCTGTAGGGCTTATTGTTTTAAACGATTAGATTTTTACCAGAACTTCCACCACGGCTTTTTCTTCACTTTCGCCGCAGCAACCTCATCCCGAAACTCCTGCATCTCACGTAGTGTCTTCATAAGCGTCGCATCTCGCGCTTGCTAACATGTAAACGCATAGGAACGTTCTTTTACTCAACCATCCCTTGTTTCTTACATAATTCTAATTTTTGTTGATTCTTTGTGTATTCACTTGCGCTCATACTATTAGTGTTTCCTTGATTAATTGCTTTTTTCATCATTTCATTTTCTGATTTTACGGTATCGCACTGATCTTGGTTGAGATTAGTCTTAGTTTGTGTCTTA
>NZ_JBXAEZ010000014.1:0-48351 GCF_058792475.1 Bacillus sp. MT94
GGAAGTTAAGCTCTCTAGCGCCGATGGTAGTTGGGACCTTGTCCCTGTGAGAGTAGGACGTCGCCAAGCAACTAAAAACACAAGTCTTTTGACTTGTGTTTTTTTGTATTGTTAAAAAGAATGGGAAAGAAGTAATGGTAATACAAACACGTTGCCCAAGAGTTAATCATATTATATAAGAGATGGGTGTATATTTTTCTGGAAATTGTTAAGGATTAGAAGTATAAAATAGGTTCACTTAAATAGGGAGGGAAGGTTATGAAATTACAAAGTGAAGTTTGTATTGTTTGTGAGGCAAAAAGAAAAGAAGGTATATATGTTTATAATAATTTAATATGTTATGAATGTGAAAAGGATATGGTGAATACAGAGACAGATGATCCGAAATATATACATTATTTAAAGCAACTTCGAAAATTAGAAGTATCATATTTTTAAATAGGCATATGCCTATTATTTTTTTTGTTCTGTATAATAGATGGAGAATGAATAATAAGGAAGAGATGTAGATGAATCAAAATCATATGCCTTTATATGAGGCGTTAATCGAGTTTAAAGAAAGAGGGCCGTTATCCTTTCATGTCCCAGGTCATAAGAATGGTTTAAACTTCCCTCAGAAGGCAATAAGAGAGTTTAAAGATATTCTATCTATTGATGTAACTGAGTTAGCAGGACTAGATGATTTGCATAGTCCGTTTGAATGTATAGATGAGGCACAACAATTATTGGCTGAAGTGTATGATACAAAGAAAAGTTATTTTTTAATTAATGGTTCAACAGTCGGGAACTTAGCGATGATTTTGTCTTGTTGTGGGGAACATGATATTGTTCTTGTACAAAGAAATTGTCATAAATCAATTATTAATGGTTTAAAACTAGCGGGAGCAAATCCCATTTTTTTAGATCCATGGATTGATGAAACTTATAATGTACCAGTGGGAGTTCGTAATGAAATTATTAAGAAAGCAATTGGAAAATATCCAAATGCGAAAGCACTCATTCTAACGCATCCTAATTATTATGGTATGGGGATGGATTTAGAGGCAAGCATCGCTTTTGCACATGCACATGAAATCCCTGTTTTGATAGATGAGGCACATGGGGCACATCTTTGTTTAGGAGAACCATTCCCGAAATCAGCGTTAACATATGGTGCAGATATTGTAGTGCATTCTGCACATAAGACATTACCCGCAATGACAATGGGTTCCTATTTACATATAAATAGTCACTTAGTAGACGAAGAGAAGGTTACTACTTATTTAAGTATGCTACAATCTAGTAGTCCATCGTATCCAATTATGGCTTCCTTGGATATAGCACGCTTTACAATGGCGCGTATAAAAGAAGAAGGTCATGGTGAAATTGTTGAGTTTTTACGGAGATTTAAGGAACGGTTACGTTCTATTCCCCAAATCGCCATTTTAGAATATCCGTTGCAAGACGAGTTAAAGGTTACCGTACAAACTCGTTGTCAGTTATCAGGGTACGAATTACAGTCCGTATTTGAAAAGGTCGGTATATATACAGAGATGGCTGATCCGTACAATGTCCTATTTATTTTACCCCTGCAAGCAAATGAGGGGTATATGAAGGTTATAGAGATGATCCGAGTAGCATTGCAACATTATGACGTGAAAGACAAGAGGGAATCTATTCGTTATACTTATAAAGGTGAATTCTCTCCGTTGCCGTATACGTATAAACAACTAGAAAGATATGGAACAAGGATAGTATCTATAGAAGAGGCTGTTGGAATGATAGCGGCGGAAATGGTGATTCCGTATCCACCTGGGATTCCATTGGTTATGTATGGAGAGAGAATTACTTCAGAGCATAAAGAGCAAATTATGTATTTAGAGAGAGCAGGAGCTCGTTTTCAAGGTAATACGAAATATATGAAAGTGTATGATATAGAAAGTAGGTTTTAGGATGAAGGGATTATTTGTAACAATTGAAGGCCCAGAAGGTTCAGGTAAAACAACGTTAATTAAAAGCTTATTGCCATATTTTGAACAAAAAGCACAAAAGGTAATGGCGACAAGGGAACCAGGTGGTATTGCAATTTCTGAGGACATTAGGACGATTTTACATAAACAAGAATATACGATGATGGAAGCACGTACAGAAGCGCTTCTTTATGCTGCTGCGCGCAGACAACATTTAGTAGAAAAAGTTATGCCAGCACTTAATGAGAACTATCTCGTGTTATGTGATCGTTTTATAGATAGTTCTTTAGCATATCAAGGCTATGCAAGAGGATTGGGTATGGATAAGGTATTTGAAATAAATCGTTTCGCAACAGAGGACTGTATGCCTAGTTTAACAATTTATCTAGACATTGAGCCTGAGGTTGGCTTGGCTCGGATTGAAAAAGATGCAGGACGTGAAGTAAATCGACTAGATATGGAAGATATCTCTTTCCATAAACGTGTGCGCGAAGGGTATTTACAAGTTGTAGAACGTTTCTCGGAGCGTATTGTATTGGTAAATGCTGATCAGCCGATGGAAAAACTTATAGAAGAAGTTGTTCAGATTATAGAAGATAAATTGTTATAATAGAAGGAAAGAATAAAATAAGTGAGGTATGCATTATGATGAAGACGTGGGAGCAGCTTTCTGCTATACAACCCATCGGTGTAAAAATGTTGATGAATAGCATTGCAAAAGAGCGTATATCCCACGCTTACTTGTTAGAGGGAGGGAAAGGTACGGGAAAGTTTGCGACAGCAATTCAAATGGCAAAGAGTTTCCTCTGTTCTCAGCGGAATGGAGTAGAGCCCTGTCATGTATGCACAAATTGTAAGCGAATTGATTCAGGTAACCACCCTAACTTACATATTGTAAAACCAGACGGATTATCTATTAAGAAGCAGCAAATTCATGATTTACAAGAAGAGTTTTCAAAAACAGGATTAGAGGCAAATAAAAAATTATATATTATTGAGCACGCAGATCGTATGACGGCAAATGCGGCAAATACACTTTTGAAATTTTTAGAAGAACCAAGTAGTGATACAACCGCTATTTTACTTACTGAACAAAGTCATCAAATTTTAAATACGATTTTATCTCGTTGCCAAGTTGTTACGTTTAGACCGTTACCTACAGAATCTTTAATTAGAAGATTACAGGAAGAAGGTATTACAGCATCTTTATCGACACTTGCTGCTCAACTCACAAATAGTTTTGATGAAGCTTTAGCTTTATGTAGTGATGAATGGTTTGCACAAGCACGAGCTTTAGTGATAAAATTATGTGAAGCGCTCGAAAAAGATAAAACCTCTATTTTTTTTGTACAAGAAAAATGGGGAAAACACTTTGGAGAGAAAGAACAATTACAGCAAGGGTTAGATATGTTACTCCTTATTTATAAGGATTTACTATATGTTCAACTTGGAGAAGAAGATCGTCTTGTTTTTCATGAGCAGAAAGAGATGTTTGAATCGTTTTCCTATGCTCAGAAGCGCATTGTATCAGCTCTCTTTAATATATTAGAGGCAAAAAATAGAATCAACGCTAATGTAAATGCGCAGCTTGTGTTCGAACAGTTAGTGTTGCGGTTGCAGGAGGGATGACCGTTTTGTATGATGTAGTAGGTGTTCGCTTTAAGAAGGCCGGAAAGGTATATTACTTTGATCCAAATCAGTTCGATATCTCTGAAAATGAGTTTGTTATTGTAGAAACGGTAAGAGGTATTGAATACGGAAAAGTAGTTATTACCAAAAAGCAAGTTGATGAAAACGACGTTGTATTACCGCTAAAAAAGGTTATTCGTATTGCAAATGAAAATGATCGTACCATTGTTGAAGAGAACAAACATGCTGCAAAAGAAGCATATCAAGTCTGTCAGCAAAAGGTAGTAGAGCATAATCTTGATATGAAACTTGTAGATGTAGAGTATACATTCGATCGTAATAAGATTATTTTCTATTTTACTGCGGATGGTCGGATTGATTTCCGCGAACTAGTGAAGGACTTAGCGGCAATTTTTAGAACAAGAATTGAACTAAGACAAATTGGTGTTCGTGATGAAGCGAAGATGCTAGGTGGTATTGGTCCATGTGGTCGTATGCTTTGTTGTTCTACTTTTTTAGGAGATTTTGAACCTGTATCCATTAAAATGGCAAAGGATCAAAATTTATCATTAAATCCTGCAAAAATCTCTGGTTTATGTGGTCGCTTAATGTGTTGCTTAAAATATGAGAATGATGAATATGAGGCGGCAAAGGAACAACTTCCTGATTTAGATCAACGTATACAAACCCCGCATGGTACTGGCCGTGTGATCGGATTAAATATTTTAGAAAGATTAATTCAAGTGGAACTAGTAGACAAGGAACGGATAGTAGAATATACGTTAGATGAGTTAGTGAATAAAGGGGTCGTTTCGAGTCAAACCACAGATTAATGAGGTGGGTGCTTGTGGAGAAAAAAGATATTTTTGAATCGGTTTCTAGTATGGAAGAGCAAATTGGACATTTATACAAACAGTTGGGAGAGTTAAAACAGCATCTTGCAGAGTTGTTGGAAGAAAACCAGCATATAAAAATGGAAAATAACAATTTGCGACACCGTTTTGAAGAAGTGCAGAATAAAGAAAAACAAAAAACTCAAAAGCGTAAAGAAGTGAAGCCGAAAACAGATATTGGTGAAGGCTATGACAATTTAGCGAGACTGTATCAAGAAGGTTTTCATATTTGCAATCTACATTATGGAAGTGTACGTAAAGAGGGAGATTGTTTGTTCTGTCTGTCATTCTTAAATAAAAAGTGAAATTACCTTTCCAATTATAATTGGAAAGGTAATTTTTTATACATGAAATAGGGTAGGTTAAGGGTAAGAAAAGGAGCAGTATATGAATTTATATGAAGATGAACGTTTAGATTACTTATTAGCGCAAGACATGAAGATTATACAAAGCCCATCAGTATTTAATTTTTCTTTAGATGCTGTTTTACTGGCAGATTTTGCATGGGTACCAATTCAAAAGGGGAATTTACTTGATTTGTGTACAGGTAACGCAGTTGTCCCCCTTCTATTAAGTACAAGAACAAAAGGAAAGATTACTGGTGTGGAAATTCAAGAACGCTTATATGATATGGGAGTAAGAAGTGTTCAATATAATGGGCTGGAAGAAAGAATTCACCTCATACATGGAGATTTGAAAGATATGCCAGAGAAACTCGGACGTCATCAATATGATGTTGTTACATGTAATCCACCATATTTTCAAACACCTCAAACTTCAGAGAAAAATATGAATGAACATTTAGCGATAGCTCGTCATGAAATTATGTGTACATTAGAAGATGTTGTATCTGCAAGTAGTCAGTTAGTAAAACAAGGTGGGAAAGTGGCGTTTGTACATCGTCCAGGGCGATTACTCGACATTGTCACATTAATGCGTAAATATAAAATTGAACCAAAGCGTGTGCGATTTGTTTATCCTAAGGTTGGAAAAGAAGCAAATACATTGTTAATTGAAGGAATTAAGGATGGAAATGCAGATTTAAAAATTTTACCACCTCTCGTTGTATATGAGAACAATAACGAATATACAAAGGAGATACGTTCAATTTTATATGGAGAAGAATAAGCATTTTTTTTATGTGGTAGAGTGCTCTGATGGAAGTTATTATGCTGGATATACAAACCATATAGAAAAACGAATACAGACTCATAATAGCGGCAAAGGAGCTAAGTATACACGCGTCAGGCTTCCTGTCGTTTTAAAATATGTAGAGACCCATGATGATAAGCGTACAGCTATGCAAGCGGAGTATTACTTTAAGCAATTAACGAGAAAACAAAAAGAGGCATATATGCAAAAAGGAGAACGCTATGTGGCAACAAAAAAGCTTTCAACAAAATGAAAAGGGAGTTTTATATTTAGTACCAACTCCTATTGGAAATTTAGAAGATATGACATTTCGTGCAATCCGAATTTTAAAAGAAGTTGATTTAATTGCTGCTGAAGATACGAGACAAACGAAAAAACTTTGTAATTATTTTGAAATTGAAACACCTGTCACGAGTTATCATGAGCATAATAAAGAAGTAAGTGGAAAGAGAATATTAGAGAAGTTAGAGGATGGAAAGAATGTAGCACTTGTTAGTGACGCTGGTATGCCGTGTATTTCTGATCCGGGTTACGATATTGTTGTTGAGGCAGTAGCTGAGCAATATCATGTAATTCCGCTTCCTGGAGCAAATGCAGCCCTTACAGCATTAATTGCATCCGGTCTTGAAACAAAGCAGTTTTATTTCTATGGTTTCTTGCAGAGAAACAAAAAGGAACGGAAGATGGAGTTAGAAAAGCTTCGTTATGTACAAACTACAATGATGTTTTATGAAGCGCCTCATCGTTTAGATGATACTTTAATTTCGATGCAGGAAGTGTTGGGAAATAGAGAGATTGTATTGTGTCGAGAGTTAACGAAAAAATTTGAGGAATTTATTCGAGGGACAATTCAAGAAGCAATTGAGTGGACGAAGCAAAATGAAGTACGTGGTGAGTTTTGTATTTTAGTAGCTGGTTCAACAGAAGAACCTGCTCCAGAAGAACAATGGTGGGAATCTCTTTCAGTATATGATCATATTGAACACTATATAAATGAAAAAGGTATGAATTCAAAAGAAGCGATTAAAACAGTCGCTAAAGATCGAGATTTGTCGAAAAGAGATGTATATCAAATCTATCATGTCGATAAAAAATAAGCTTCTCATAATTGAGAAGCTTATTTTGCTGTTTCGATATAATCTTGAAGTTCGTTTAAGATTTGCTCAGCGCCTTCTTTGCTTAAGATGATTTTACCTTCAGCTAAAGAAAGGTTACCGTCAGATACTTCACCAGTTACTTGGCAAGTCATGTTTGGTTTATATTTCTTTAAGATGATTTTTTCGTCATCAACATAGATTTCAAGAGCGTCCTTTTCTGCAATACCTAAAGTACGGCGTAATTCGATTGGAATTACTACACGACCTAATTCATCAACTTTACGAACAATACCAGTAGATTTCATAATTTTTTTCCTCCTAAATAAATAGTTTATAAGTTTCGAGTCTATTTTTAGATTCGTCATTTTTCGACAAAATACCCTATGGACATATGATACCAATCATTTACATTTCCGTCAATTCTTAAATTCTATATTTTTTAAAAAGATTTATAGATTTCTTATTTCTTATATATAATAGATTGAGAGGAAATTCCACAATTATTTACAATATTTTCAGAAAAAAATAACAAATTTCAAGTGGAGATTGTATATTTTTTTGAAATATGAGCAATAGATGATAAAGATATCGAGCATTAAGACCCAGAATTCAAAATTAGGTTGGCTTAAAGAAGATAAGTGAGATTCGGGCTGCTCGTAAAAGCCCGATTGATGTGGGCTAATAATCAGTGGGGATGAAGAAAAACCCCACTGATTAAAGTTTCACTTTATATATGAGTTTTTGATATACTGTTTATAAATACATATGAGGTTATTCGGGAGGTCCAAAACAATGACAGAGGAAAATAAGTCCTTTTATATTACTACCCCAATTTATTATCCAAGTGGAAAATTACACATTGGACATGCTTATACGACAGTAGCAGGAGATGCGATGGCACGATATAAGCGTATGCAAGGATATAATGTGCATTATTTAACAGGAACTGATGAGCATGGACAGAAGATCCAAAAGAAAGCAGAAGAGTTAAATATTACGCCACAGGCATATGTTGATAATATTGTTGCAGGAATTAAAGAGCTTTGGGAGAAGATGGATATTTCTTATGATGATTTTATTCGTACAACTGAAGATCGTCATAAAGATGTTGTCGAAAAAATCTTTAAGCAATTAGTAGATCAAGGTGACATTTATCTTGATGAATATGAAGGTTGGTATTCTGTACAAGATGAGACGTTCTATACAGAGCATCAATTAGTAGATCCAATTATGGAAGGTGACAAAGTAGTTGGAGGGAAAAGCCCAGATAGTGGTCATGATGTAGAACTTGTTCGTGAAGAATCTTATTTCTTTAGAATGGGTAAATATGTCGACAGACTATTAAAGTTCTATGAAGATAATCCACATTTCATTCAGCCGGAGTCTCGTAAAAATGAAATGATTAATAATTTTATTAAACCAGGATTAGAAGATTTAGCAGTTTCTCGTACTTCATTTGACTGGGGAGTTCGTGTTCCTGGTAACCCAAAACACGTTATTTACGTATGGGTTGACGCATTATCTAACTATATTACGGCGTTAGGTTATGGAACAGCAAATGAAGAGAAATATAAAAAATTCTGGCCTGCAGATGTGCATTTAGTTGGGAAAGAAATCGTTCGTTTCCATACAATTTATTGGCCGATAATTTTAATGGCATTAGATTTACCTCTTCCAAAGAAAGTCTTTGCTCATGGCTGGATTTTAATGAAGGATGGAAAGATGAGTAAGTCAAAAGGAAACGTAGTAGATCCAGTTACATTAATCGATCGTTATGGATTGGATGCATTACGTTATTACTTACTTCGTGAAGTTCCATTTGGATCTGATGGCGTATTTACACCAGAAGGATTTGTGGAGCGTATTAATTTCGACTTAGCAAATGACTTAGGTAATTTATTAAATCGTACAGTAGCTATGATTGATAAGTACTTTAACGGAGAAATCCCTGCATTTAAAGCAAATGTAACAGAATTTGATGAAACGTTAGTAGCGTTTGCACAAGATACTTTGAAAAAAGTAGAAGAAGCAATGGAGAATATGGAGTTCTCTGTAGCGTTAGGATCTATTTGGCAATTGGTTAGTCGTACGAATAAATATATTGATGAAACACAACCATGGGTATTAGCAAAAGATGAGAATGATCGTGAAAAGTTAGCTTCCGTAATGGCTCATTTAGCAGAAGTACTTCGTCAAACAGGTATTATGCTTATGCCATTCTTAACAGTAGCACCAAGCAAGATGTTTGCTCAGCTTGGCCTTACTGATGAGGCTCATAAATCTTGGGAAAGTCTATCTACAATTGGCTGTATTCCAGCTGGAACAAAAGTAGAAAAAGGAAACCCGATTTTCCCTCGTTTAGAAATAGAAGTGGAAGTAGAGTACATTAAAGAACAAATGAAAAGCTCTGCCCCTAAAGTAGAAGAGAAAAAAGAAGAAGAGCCGAAGGCAGAAGAAATTACAATTGATGATTTCTTTAAAGTAGAATTACGCGTAGCTGAAGTACTATCTGCTGAACCTGTGAAAAAAGCAGACAAGTTGTTAAAAATTCAACTAGACTTAGGCACAGAAAAGCGTCAAGTTGTTTCTGGAATTGCAAAATTCTATTCGCCAGAAGACCTAAAAGGTAAAAAGGTTATTTGTGTAACAAACTTAAAACCTGTAAAATTACGCGGTGAATTATCGCAAGGTATGATTTTAGCGGGTGAAGAGAATGGCGTATTGTCATTAGCATCAATTGACCAAAATCTACCAAATGGTACAAAAATCAAGTAATTAAGACAAGAAAAGAGATGTTTCACGTGTAACATGTGTGAAGCGTCTTTTTTCTTTTTACATTCTCTATTTTTGCATTAAGATTGTAGTATTGTTATCGTTAAGTTATTAAAGAACTTATTTTTGTAGAATAAACTGGATTTCAATATAAAAGGAGTTATGTATTATGTTGTTTGATACACATTCGCATTTGAATGCAGAGCAATTTGAAGAAGATTTGCAAGAAGTTATTGCCCGAATGAAAGAAGCGGGAGTTACTTATACAGTTGTTGTTGGTTTTGATGAAGTAACGATAAAAAAGGCGATGGAATTAGCTGAAGCTTATGATTTTATTTACGCTGCGGTTGGATGGCATCCAGTTGATGCAATTGACATGACAGAAGAACATTTAGCTTGGTTAGAAGAACTTGCTTCTCATCCTAAAGTCGTTGCACTTGGAGAAATGGGTTTAGATTATCATTGGGATAAGTCTCCAAAAGAAATACAGAAAGAAGTATTTCGTAAACAAATTGCATTAGCGAAAAAAGTGAAATTGCCGATTATTATACATAATCGCGATGCAACTCAAGATATTGTTGATATTCTAGAAGAAGAGAATGCAGCTGAAGTAGGAGGCATTATGCATTGTTTTAGCGGCAGCGTAGAAGTAGCAGAGCGATGTGTTGATATGAACTTTCTAATTTCGTTAGGCGGACCAGTTACATTTAAAAACGCTAAAAAGCCGAAAGAGGTTGCTACGGAGATTCCATTAGAGAAATTGTTAATAGAGACGGATTGTCCATATCTAACGCCGCATCCATTTCGAGGGAAACGAAATGAACCGAGTTATGTAAAACTCGTAGCAGAAGAAATTGCGAATTTAAAAGGTGTTTCTTATGAGGAAGTAGCAGAAATGACAACCAAAAATGCAAAAGCTTTATTTGGTGTTGAATAAAAAAGAATGGGGAAACCTGTTCTTTTTTATTTTGAAAAAACACTAGTAGAAGTGATGAAGAAAATAAATGTGAATGATGAAGTGTTACAATAAGGACAGAGAACAAAGATTTTTCTATTCTATTTTTTAAAATATAAGAATGAGGAAAATAATAATGGAAAAGTCGTCATTTTTTTGTTTTACTAAGTAGAGACGAAACGAGTGTGGAGGCAAGCATGAAAATAAAAGAGATTATCGTTGTAGAAGGTAAAGATGATACAGTTGCGATTAAGCGTGCTGTTGATGCGGATACAATTGAAACGAACGGTTCAGCAATCGGTGATCATGTTATTGAGCAAGTTAAATTAGCGCAGCAAAAAAGGGGCGTTATTATTTTCACAGATCCAGATTATCCTGGAGAGCGTATTCGAAAAATTATTTCTGACAAGGTTCCCGGCTGTAAGCATGCCTTTTTACCGAAGGAAGAAGCGCTTGCTAAAAGGAAAAAGGGAGTTGGGATCGAACATGCTTCTAATGAGTCGATTCGCCGTGCTCTAGAGAATATACATGAAGAAATGGAAGCTTATACAAGTGAAATTAGTTGGAGTGATTTAGTCGATGCAGGCTTAGTGGGCGGAGAAATGGCAAAGAGCCGCAGAGAAAGAATGGGTAAGCTATTAAAGATTGGTTATACAAATGCAAAACAGTTACATAAACGATTACAGATGTTTCAAGTTTCAAAGGAATCATTTGGAGAAGCTTATAAGCAAGTAATACAGGAGGAAAAAAAATGAAGGATATCGCAACGCCAAATCGTACAAAAGACATTGTTGAAAAGTATGGATTTTCATTCAAAAAAAGTTTAGGACAAAACTTTTTAATTGATACAAATGTATTAAATCGTATTGTCGATCATGCAGAAATTGGTTCAGAAAGTGGTGCAATTGAAATTGGACCAGGTATCGGTGCATTAACAGAGCAATTAGCGAAGCGTGCTAAAAAAGTAGTGGCTTTTGAAATTGATCAAAGACTATTACCAATTTTAGATGAGACGTTAGCACCATATGGTAACGTTACAGTTATTAATAAAGACGTACTAAAAGCGGATGTACATGAAGTATTTAATGAGCAATTTGAAGAAGGGCAAGATGTAATGGTAGTAGCTAACTTGCCATACTATATTACAACGCCAATTTTATTTAAATTGCTTGAAGAAAAGTTACCAGTTCGTGGATTTGTTGTTATGATGCAAAAAGAAGTTGGAGATCGTTTAGCTGCTAAACCTGGAACGAAAGAGTATGGTTCTTTATCGATTGCTATTCAGTATTATACAGAAGTTGAAACAGTTATGACTGTACCGCGTACAGTGTTTGTACCACAGCCAAATGTTGATTCTGCAATTATTCGCCTTCTAAAGCGTCCGAAACCGGTTGTAGAGGTGACAGATGAAACATTCTTCTTTGAAGTAGTACGAGCAAGTTTCGCACAGCGCCGTAAAACTTTGATGAATAATTTATCAAATAATTTAAATGGTTTCCCGAAAGATAAGGAATTATTGGATCGAATTTTAACAGAAGTAGGAATTGATCCAAAGCGAAGAGGCGAAACGCTATCTATTG
Source organism: Bacillus sp. MT94 (assembly GCF_058792475.1). Taxonomy (NCBI): domain Bacteria; kingdom Bacillati; phylum Bacillota; class Bacilli; order Caryophanales; family Bacillaceae; genus Bacillus; species Bacillus sp. MT94. The sequence continues at coordinate 12,028 of NZ_JBXAEZ010000014.1, forward strand.
AAGAGTTTGCAACATTAAGTAATGCATTGGTTCTTCATAAATTATCATAAGAATATGAAAGGGACAGTTCAACTTGAACTGTCCCTTTTGTCACCTTTCTCCCTCTAAATTCATATTTTAAAAACAGGTAAGATGGCCTAATGAGTTTGGAGGTAGGAGAATGGCTTTACATGTTGGAGAATTAGTGGAACGATATTCTCATAAGAGGGATATTCTTTTTCGTATTATAGAAATAAAAGGCGAGATAGCTATATTGTTTGGAGAGGAAATTAGACTGGTGGCGGATGCGCCACTTGAAGATTTAATTAGTATAGATCAACGAGAACATAAAAAAAGGGTGAAGCGTGAGAAAGAAACAATGGAGCGCACGTATCGTTTGTTTCAACAAGATTATGTGTTAATGAAACAAAGGCATGAACATACTTCAACTGGTGGATACACAAGTGAGGTGAATTATTTTCAAATGCCGGGACGTGTATTGCATATAGATGGAGACCCTTTATATTTGCGCAAGTGCTTAGACTTATATAACAAAATTGGCGTTCCTGTACAAGGTATTCATTGTAAAGAAACGGAGATGCATGAAAAAGTAGTAGACTTAATAGATCACTTTCGCCCAGACATTCTCGTTATTACGGGGCATGATGCATATACAAAATCGAAAGGAGTGAAGGGAGATTTAGCGGCATATAGGCATTCAAGGCATTTTGTACAGGCTGTTCGAGAAGTGCGAAAAAAATATCCATCATTGGATCAACTTGTTATTTTTGCTGGGGCATGTCAATCGCACTTTGAGGCACTAATTCGTGCAGGGGCCAATTTCGCTAGTTCACCATCTAGAATTAATATTCATGCACTAGATCCTGTATATGTAGTTGGTAAAATTAGTTTTACTTCATTTATGGAGAGAGTCAATGTATGGGATGTCGTACGTAATACAATTACTGGTGAAAAGGGACTAGGTGGAATTGAAACGAGAGGGATTTTACGAACGGGATTACCTTTTCAACATTACGAGGAGTAAGCAGGGTACATATGTATCTTGCTTTTTTGTATGGAAGGATTTAAATGAATTTGGATAAAAAGAGACAAGAACGTACAGACTACGTAATGATACTTTTACAATATAGTATTTCTTCTATCTATTCAAACGCAAGATGATATTAGCTGTGAATCGAGGTTAATAATTAGGATAGATATATCGTGTTTTAAGTGTTCAATCTAAATTACAGCGAGGTGTAGCGAAGTATATGTCAAAACGTTTAGATGAAATTAAAAGCGAATTAGATCACCATCTTGGACAGCGACTTATGTTAAAAGCAAATAGTGGAAGAAGAAAAACTGTGGAGCAATCAGGTGTACTAGCAGAAACATACCGTTCTGTTTTTGTTGTACAATTGGATCAACAAGAAGATGCGTTGCAACGTGTATCTTATAGTTATGCAGATGTTTTAACAGAGACAGTAGAGTTAACATTTTATGGAGACCCTCATGATGAGGTCATTTTATAATCCATATATCATTACATATATTCCCATAAATGAAAAGCTATATTATTTTGCATACTAACTATACCGTAGCAAAATAAGGAGGGACTCTGCATTGAGTAGACGAAGAGGTGTCATGTCAAACCAATTTAAAGAAGAGCTAGCAAAAGAGCTTGGCTTTTATGATGTTGTTCAGAAAGAAGGATGGGGCGGAATTCGTGCGAAAGATGCTGGTAACATGGTGAAACGTGCTATAGAAATTGCAGAACAGCAATTAATGAAACGAAACCAGTAGTTGTAAGATACTTTCTATGCTACGGTAGCCGAGGAGACATTCCTCGGCTTTTTGTACTCTAAAAGGTGCCATCATTTTACATAAGTAGTTTCATTCTGAATGCTTTTCGTTATAATTAGGGAAGTGTCATCGTCTTACTATAAATTTATGGTAAAATAAACGATAAAAGATTGAGTACATAGAGTGGGTGAATAGATTGAAGCTACTAGTGAAAGCACCAGCAAAGATTAATCTGTCGTTAGATGTACTGGGAAAAAGACAAGACGGATATCATGAAGTGAAAATGATTATGACAACCATTGATTTAGCAGATCGTCTAGAACTAACGGAATTAGCAGAAGACCGTATTGAAATTTTATCCCATAATCGGTATGTCCCAGACGACCAACGAAATTTAGCTTATCAGGCAGCGAAATTATTAAAAGAGAAGTTTAATGTAAAAAAAGGTGTATCTATTACTATTGAAAAAACGATTCCAGTAGCAGCTGGATTAGCAGGTGGAAGTAGTGATGCAGCAGCGACATTACGTGGTCTTAATAAATTATGGAATTTAGGGCTTACAATTGATGAGTTAGCAGAGCTTGGCGCAGAAATTGGATCAGATGTATCTTTCTGTGTATATGGCGGCACAGCAATTGCCACTGGAAGAGGAGAGAAAATTGAGCATATAAAGACTCCGCCTTCTTGTTGGGTTATTTTAGCGAAACCACATATAGGTGTATCTACTGCTGATGTGTATGGAAATTTAAAGTTAAATCGAGTTACACATCCAAATGTAGATAAAATGGTTGATGTCATAAATTCTGGAGATTATAAAGGGATTTGTGATACTGTTGGTAACGTTTTAGAAGATGTAACATTTGGAATGCATCCTGAAGTTGCACGTATTAAATCACAGATGAAGCGATTCGGAGCGGATGCTGTATTGATGAGTGGAAGTGGTCCAACTGTATTTGGACTTGTACACCATGATTCTCGAATGCATCGCATTTATAACGGATTAAAAGGATTTTGTGAACAGGTCTATGCGGTACGTTTATTAGGAGAGCGAGAAACGCTTGAATAAAGACGTATAATACGTTATGATTTGTTTAGAATATTCGTGATTTGAGGTGAGAGTATGAAAATTAGAAGAAGTACAAGATTAGTCGATATGACTTATTACCTGCTACAAAACCCTCGTCAGCTAGTATCTCTCACTTTTTTTGCTGAAAGGTATCAATCGGCTAAGTCTTCCATTAGTGAGGATTTAGTTATTATTAAGCAAACGTTTGAACAACAAGGGGTCGGCACATTGCAAACGATACCAGGAGCAGCAGGAGGAGTGAAATATATACCGTATATAAGTGAAGAAGAGGCAGATCTAATTATTGATGAGCTTTGTGGCTTATTTGAAAATCCAGATCGTATTTTGCCTGGCGGTTACTTATACATGACAGATTTATTGAGTAATCCTCGCCATATTAATGGCGCAGGTCGTTTGTTTGCTTCTGTTTTTGCTAGGCAATCAATTGATGCGGTTATGACAGTGGCAACGAAAGGGATTCCACTTGCTTATGCAGTGGCAAATTACTTAGATGTACCAGTTGTAATTGCAAGGAAAGATAATAAGGTAACAGAAGGTCCGACTGTTAGTATTAACTATGTGTCGGGTTCTTCTAAACGAATTCAAACAATGACGTTAGCAAAACGCAGCCTTCCAGAAGGATCGAATGTTTTAATTATTGATGACTTCATGAAAGCTGGCGGAACGATTCAAGGTATGATGAGTATGTTAGAAGAGTTCAAGGCTAATGTTGTTGGTATTGGTGTATTAGTAGAATCCACAGATATTGAAGAACGACTAATTAATAATTTTGTATCATTAATTCGTCTATCGGAAGTTGATGTGAAAGAAAAAACGATTCAAGTGGAAAAAGGGAATTATTCTCTTGCACCATTTGATGAAGGGCTTGTAGAGGCTGAATAAAAGGTAGAGCAGATAGCTCTATCTTTTTTTATTTTATTTTATTTATAGATTATAAAATAGATGGACAAACTGCCTTTCGTACACTATTTTTAAAGAGTAAAATAAATAATAAAAGGGTGAAAAGTATGAAAGTTGTTCAAACAAGCAAGGCACCACAAGCGATTGGACCTTACTCACAAGGGATTATTGTAAATAATATGTTTTATAGCTCAGGACAAATTCCATTAACGGAAAATGGGGAGCTTGTAACAGGAGATGTAACAGTACAAACAGAACAAGTATTTCAAAATTTACAAGCGGTATTAGAGGAAGCGGGTGCTTCATTTGATACAGTCGTAAAAACAACAGTATTTTTAAAGGACATGGATGATTTTAATGCTGTGAATGAAGTATATAGCTCTTATTTCTCTACTCATAAACCAGCTCGATCTTGTGTGCAAGTAGCAAAATTACCGAAAGATGTTTCCGTTGAAATTGAAGTAATCGCCCTAGTTAAGTAACCTTTTGTAAGCGATAACCTCCACTAATCTCTATATTCAACTACATTAAAAATTTTTATCTTAAAAATTTTTAAAAAATTAAAGGGAAAATAGAAAATTTGTGGAATTTATACAAATATATCGCTTATTTAGAAAAGGGTGGTGAACACAAGATGGAAGTGACTGACGTAAGATTACGCCGCGTAAACACAGAAGGCCGCATGAGAGCAATTGCCTCTATTACTTTGGACCATGAATTTGTTGTTCATGATATTCGTGTAATTGATGGTAATAATGGATTATTTGTAGCAATGCCAAGTAAACGTACTCCAGATGGAGAGTTCCGTGACATTGCACATCCGATTAATTCTGGTACACGCTCTAAAATTCAAGATGCGGTTTTAACAGAGTATCATCGTTTAGGCGAGTTAGAAGAGGTTGAGTTTGAAGAAGCAGGTGCTTCGTAAAATTCGAATGAAAAGGGCTTTGACGAAAAGCCTTATAATTTTGTAGCAAACTCCTGTAAGCATTTACAGGAGTTTGTTTTTTTTTTTTTTGCTTTATATTTGAAAATTTCATAATTCATTAACATAAAAAGAAGAAACTACTAATTTTTTCAAAATCATTTTAAATAGTATAGCTTATTTCTTAAAAAAGATACTAAAGAGTAAAACATCTTATAAGAATTATGGTAAAATTTAATAGTTAAAATGTGTTTCTTGAAATATATGATGATTTAGGATAATATCTTTAATGGATAAATAGGTTGCGATGGAGGGTCTATATGTCAAACAGATTTGCAGTGATTCTAGCTGCAGGTAAAGGCACACGTATGAAGTCTAAGCTATACAAAGTGCTGCATCCTGTATGTGGAAAACCTATGGTACAACACGTAGTCGATCAAGTATCTCAATTAGGATTGCAGAAACTTGTAACGGTTGTTGGGCATGGTGCTGAAATGGTACAAGAACAGCTAGGAAACGTAAGTGAGTTTGCATTACAAGCAGAACAACTTGGTACAGCACATGCTGTAGATCAAGCTGCAAGTGTACTTGCAAATGAAGAAGGAACAACTTTAGTTATTTGTGGGGATACGCCGCTAATAACTGCTGAAACGATGGAAGCATTACTTCAGCAACATAAAGAAGCAGGAGCAATGGCGACGGTGCTAACAGCGTACATAGAAGAACCTGCTGGATATGGCCGTATTGTTCGTAATGAGAATGGTCATGTTGAAAAGATTGTTGAGCATAAAGATGCAAATGAGAAAGAATTAGCTATTAAAGAAATCAATACAGGTACGTATTGTTTTGATAATAAGGCTTTATTTGCTTCACTTTCTAAAGTTTCAAATGATAACGTACAAGGTGAATATTACCTTCCAGATGTTATTGAGATTTTAAAAAATGAAGGTCATATCGTATCAGCTTATCAAACAGAGCAGTTCGATGAAACGTTAGGTGTTAACGACAGAGTCGCTCTATCGCAAGCGGAAATTATTATGAAAAACCGTATCAACCGAAAGAACATGGTAAATGGTGTTACAATTATTGATCCAAGTAACACTTATATTTCTGCTGATGCAATTATCGGTAGTGATACAGTTCTTCATCCAGGAACAATTATTGAGGGGAACACTGTAATTGGTTCTGATTGTGAAATTGGACCGCATACAGTAATTCGTGATAGTGAAATTGGAGATCGTACGACAATTCGTCAATCTACTGTACATGATAGTAAACTTGGTACAGAAGTATCGATTGGTCCATTTGCACACATTCGCCCAGATTCAGTTATTGGAGACGAAGTACGCGTTGGAAACTTCGTGGAAATCAAAAAAACTGTCTTTGGTAATAGAAGTAAAGCTTCACACTTGAGTTATATCGGGGATGCACAAGTTGGAGAAGACGTGAATCTTGGTTGTGGTTCAATTACGGTGAACTATGACGGTAAGAATAAATTCAAAACTGTGATTGGTAATGGGGTATTTATTGGATGTAATTCAAACCTTGTTGCTCCAGTAACAGTTGAAGATGGTGCTTATGTGGCAGCAGGCTCTACAATTACAGAGAATGTTCCATCAAAAGCATTATCGGTAGCACGTGCACGTCAAGTTAACAAAGAAGACTATGTTGATCAATTGCTGAATAAGAAAAAATCATAATGTGGAGGGTTAATCTAGATGTCGACTCAATATCTAAATTCTAATTTGAAAGTATTCTCTTTAAACTCTAATAAGGAACTTGCTGAGCAGATTGCAAAGCATATTGGAGTAGGACTAGGAAAATGTTCTGTTGATCGTTTTAGTGATGGAGAAGTTCAAATTAACATTGAAGAAAGTATCCGTGGTTGCGATGTATTCATTATTCAATCTACAAGCTTCCCAGTAAACGAACATATCATGGAATTACTTATTATGATCGATGCATTAAAACGTGCATCTGCGAAAACAATTAATATTGTTATTCCTTATTATGGTTATGCGCGTCAAGACCGTAAAGCGCGTTCTCGTGAACCAATTACATCGAAACTTGTAGCAAACTTGCTTGAAACAGCAGGTGCAACTCGTGTAATCACTCTAGATTTACATGCTCCACAAATTCAAGGGTTCTTTGATATCCCAATCGACCACTTAATGGGTGTACCGATTCTTTCTGATTACTTTGAAACAAAAGGTCTTAAAGATATCGTAATCGTGTCTCCTGATCATGGTGGTGTAACTCGTGCAAGAAAAATGGCAGATCGTCTAAAAGCGCCAATCGCTATTATTGATAAGCGTCGTCCTCGCCCGAACGTATCAGAGGTAATGAACATTATCGGTAATATTGAAGGAAAAACAGCGATTTTAATTGATGACATCATTGATACAGCTGGTACAATTACATTAGCAGCAAACGCTCTTGTTGAGAACGGTGCTTCTGAAGTATATGCTTGCTGTACACACCCAGTATTATCTGGCCCAGCAATTGAGCGTATTCAAAATTCAAATATTAAAGAGTTAGTTGTAACGAACTCTATCGTATTACCAGAAGAGAAGAAAATCGACAAAGTACATGAACTTTCAGTTGCTCCATTAATTGGAGAAGCAATCATTCGTGTATACGAAGAAGAATCTGTGAGTGTATTATTCAATTAATTGGATAGAATGAGACGTAACCAATTTTGGTTACGTCTTTTCGTATCGAAAAAAGAAAGTAGTGGTACAAGAATGAAATTGATAGTAGGACTTGGGAACCCAGGTAGAGAATATGAATTAACAAGGCATAATATTGGATTTATGGCCATTGATGAACTTGCGAAGCGTTGGAACATTTCTTTGAATGAACAAAAATTTAAAGGTGTATTTGGTGCAGGGTTTGTTAATGGAGAAAAGGTAATCTTATTAAAGCCGTTAACATATATGAATTTATCTGGGGAAAGTATTCGTCCACTCATGGATTATTATAAAATTGATGTTGAGGACTTCGTTGTTATGTACGACGATTTAGACATTCCTGTAGGTAAATTGCGTCTTCGCATGAAAGGTAGTGCTGGTGGACATAATGGTGTAAAGTCAACGATTTCGCACCTAGGAACACAAGAATTTCAACGTATCCGTATGGGAATCGATCGCCCGAAAAATGGAATGAAGGTAGTCGATTATGTATTAGGACGCTTTACATCTGAAGAGATTCCGGATGTTAACCATTCTATTGAAAAAGCAGCGGATGCATGTGAAGAGTGGCTAAATAAGCCTTTTCTCCAAATCATGAATACTTTCAATAGTTAAAAATGAGATTGGGAATATTTCTCTTTTGTTTTACCCATACTAGTAGTAATTGAATTTTTAGGAGGCTAGTATGGAAGGGTATTATTATTGCAGACACTGCGGAGGTAATGTAGGCTCCATTAACGCAGAAAAAGTATATAGCGACGTTTTATTTCAACTAACAGAGCAAGAAGTAGTAGAGATGATTCATTTTCATGAGAATGGAAATATATATATAAAAACAATTTGTGAATCGTGTCAAGAAACGCTCGCATCTTATCCTGAGTATTATGAGTATGAAAAATTTCTGCAATAAAATGTTGTCGCTTTGGCATGTCCAAAGCATTTTTCTGTTTTCCTTTTCCAAAATATTTGCATAAAATAGAATGACTTGCTCTTTATGTTGAGAGGAGTTTTAAAAATGATAGGTTTATTAGAGCAATTTTATAAAAATGAAGAGATACAATCGGTTATTAATGGATTAGAAGATGGGTTAAAAGAACAACTTATATCAGGGATGGCAACGTCTTCTCGTTCATTATTAATGGCGGCTTTATATAAAAAAACAAAAAAATCACAATTAATCGTTACACATAACTTATACCAAGCACAAAAAGTACATGAAGATTTAGTGGTGTTACTTGGTGAAAAAGATGTGTGGCTATATCCAGTGAATGAACTGATAGCATCGGAAATTGGGGTTGCAAGTCCAGAATTGAAGGCGCAACGTATAGAAGTGTTAAATCGCTTGGCTGCGGGAGAGAATGGAATCATTGTAGCGCCAGTGGCAGGATTGCGTAGATTTTTACCAATAAAAGAATTGTGGAAGCAAAAGCAAGTTGAAATCAATCTAGGGCAAGAGATTGATTTAGATGCGCTCTTGCATACTTTACATCATATTGGCTATGAACGTAAGTCGATGGTAGAAGCTCCAGGGGAGTTCAGTTTACGCGGGGGAATATTAGATATTTATCCTTTAACTGAAGAACTACCATTTCGTATTGAATTTTTTGATACAGAAGTCGATTCTATTCGATTATTTGATGTGGATGAACAGCGTTCTCAAGGTAAAAAAGAAAGCGTTAGGTTTGGTCCGGCAACAGAGTTTTTATTTTCACAGGAAGAATTAAAATCAGGAATTCAGCATCTTGAAGAAGGTTTGACTAAGACGATGCAAAAACTTTCTGATGATAAACTAAAGACTACAGTGCTTGAGACGGTAAGTCATGAAATTGAGATGTTGAAAAACGGGCAAAGTATAGAACAGATGTTTAAATACTTATCTATTTTCTATAAAGAACCTGCTAGTCTGATAGATTATTTACCAGAAGATGGTGTTGTAATTTTAGATGAGATTTCCCGTATTCAAGAAACAGCATCACATCTTGAAACAGAAGAGGCGGAATGGTATATATCACTTCTTGGTGAAGGAACAATTATTCAAGATTTATCTTTCTCTCACGCATTTGAGGGGTTTCTTCATCATAAAAAAAGAAGTTTTGTATATTTAACGTTATTCTTGCGTCATATCGCACACACACATCCGCAAAATATTGTAAATGTAACATGTAAAACAATGCAAGATTTCCATGGACAGATGAATTTGTTAAAAACAGAAATTGATAGATGGAATGAAGGGCATTTTACGACTGTTGTACTTGGAACAGATGATGAACGTGTGAAGAAATTACAACATATTTTAAGTGATTATGATATTGAGGCAGATATTGTAGAAGGCACAGATATCTTATTGCCTGGAAGGCTACAAATTGCTGTAGGTGATTTACATGCAGGGTTTGAAATGCCGATGCAAAAGCTTGTTGTCATTACTGAAAAGGAGCTTTTTCATAAGAAAGTTAAAAAATCACAACGTAAACAAAAGTTATCGAATGCTGAACGTATTAAAAGTTATTCGGAATTAAAAGTTGGAGATTATGTAGTTCACGTAAATCATGGTATAGGTAAATTTTTAGGTATTGAGACATTAGAGATTAATGGTGTTCATAAAGATTATTTAAATATTAAATATCAAGGTAATGATAAGTTATACGTTCCAATTGAACAAATTGATCAAGTCCAAAAATATGTAGGGTCTGAAGGTAAGGATCCGAAAGTTTACAAATTAGGCGGAAATGATTGGAAAAAGGTTAAAACGAAAGTTGAAAAATCTGTACAAGACATTGCGGATGACCTAATTAAACTATATGCTGAGCGCGAAGCTTCAAAAGGCTATGCATATACGCCAGATACGGCAGAACAACAAGAGTTCGAATCATCTTTCCCATATCAAGAGACAGAGGATCAGTTACGTTCTATTGACGAGATTAAAAAAGATATGGAACGCGGACGCCCGATGGATAGGCTCCTTTGTGGTGATGTAGGGTATGGAAAGACGGAAGTGGCTATTCGTGCGGCATTTAAAGCAATTATGGATGAAAAACAAGTTGCGATTTTAGTACCGACAACGATTCTTGCGCAGCAACACTATGAAACAATTCGAGAGCGTTTTCAAGATTATCCAATCAATATAGGATTATTAAGTAGATTCCGTACGAGAAAGCAACAAAATGAAACGATTAAGGGCTTAAAGGATGGCACAATAGATATTGTAATCGGAACACATCGTATTTTATCTAAAGATGTCACTTATAAAGATTTAGGGCTTCTTATTATTGATGAAGAACAAAGATTTGGTGTGACGCATAAAGAAAAAATTAAACAATTGAAGGCGAATGTTGACGTATTAACATTAACGGCAACTCCGATTCCGCGGACGCTTCATATGTCTATGCTTGGTGTGCGCGACTTATCTGTTATTGAGACACCGCCAGAAAATCGTTTCCCAGTCCAAACGTATGTAGTAGAGTATAATCCAGCATTAATGCGAGAGGCGATAGAGCGAGAGCTTGCAAGAGGCGGTCAAATTTACTTCCTATATAACCGTGTAGAGGATATTGAAAGAAAAGCAGATGAAATTTCGATGTTAGTTCCAGATGCTCGCGTAACGTACGCACATGGGAAAATGAACGAAAGTGAATTAGAGTCTGTTATGCTATCATTTTTAGAAGGACAGCATGATGTTCTTGTAAGTACAACAATTATTGAGACGGGTGTAGATATTCCGAACGTAAATACGTTAATTGTATTTGATGCAGATCGTATGGGGTTATCACAGTTGTACCAGCTTCGTGGGCGTGTTGGACGTTCTAATCGTGTTGCATATGCATACTTTGCCTATAAACGTGACAAAGTGCTGTCAGAAGTTGCAGAGAAGCGTCTGCAAGCAATTAAAGAGTTCACAGAACTTGGATCTGGTTTCAAAATTGCGATGAGAGATTTATCTATTCGTGGAGCAGGTAATTTGTTAGGAGCAGAACAGCATGGGTTTATTGATTCTGTCGGATTTGATCTGTATTCTCAAATGTTAAAAGATGCAATTGAACAGCGAAGAGGAACAGATGGGGCTGAAAATACAGTTAATGTTGAAATTGACTTAGAGGTAGATGCATACTTACCAGATGCTTATATTTCAGATAGTAAGCAAAAAATTATGATGTATAAACAATTTAGAGGTGTTTCTGCAATTGAGGATATTGAAGAATTGCAGGAAGAAATGATCGATAGATTCGGTGATTACCCACAAGAAGTTGGTTATTTATTACAAATTGCAAATATTAAAGTGTTGGCAATGAAAGAACAAATTGAGTTAATTAAGCAGAATAAATTTGAAGTAACATTCCTGTTTTCTGAACAAGCAAGTCAAAATATTGATGGTGGAAAATTATTCATGCTCGGAAATAGTTTTGGGCGTATGATCGGTCTAGGAATGGAAGGATCACAATTGAAAATTGTTATGAAAACAAATGGCTTAGAGACATCGAAGTGGTTAACAATTGCTGAAAATTTATTAAAAGGCTTACCAGATGTGAAAAAAGAAGTAATAAATGCCTAAAATAAGATAAAAAAATACAATTCGACGTGCATAGAAGAACTAATGTGTAAAATACTATGTCTAACAGTTGGTGATTTTTACATGAACAGGTAAATTCACCACTTTGATCATCAGTAGAAAGTGAGGCAGCATTAGAATGAAAGCAACTGGAATCGTACGTCGAATTGATGATTTAGGCAGGGTAGTAATCCCAAAGGAAATTCGTAGAACTTTACGTATTCGAGAAGGAGACCCACTAGAAATATTTGTTGATCGCGATGGAGAAGTAATTTTAAAGAAGTATTCTCCAATTAGTGAACTAGGTGATTTTGCAAAGGAATATGCTGAGGCTTTATATGACAGCTTAGGACATAATGTGCTTGTCTGTGACCGAGATTCTATCATCGCAGTATCAGGCGTATCGAAAAAAGAATACTTAAATAAAAGTGTTGGCGATCTAATCGAAAAAACGATGGAAGAAAGAAAGTCTGTTATTATGACGGACGAAAGTGATATTTCCATTATCGATGGTGTAACAGAAAAGGTTCATTCTTATACAGTTGGACCGATTGTTGCAAACGGAGACCCAATTGGAGCCGTCATTATTTTTTCAAAAGAAGCTATTATAAGCGAAATCGAGCATAAAGCGGTTAATACTGCTGCCAGTTTCTTAGCGAAACAAATGGAACAGTAAGGGTATATTGATTTTAGAAGTAGCAATCTTTCCTAATTATGATCTTTCTTTTTGAGAAATCAATTATTTGGAGATATATGTATATTGAATGAAGGTAGCGCTTTGCTACCTTTTTTCATTGAATATTTTTAACGTGTAGGGACCTAGTATTACCCGTGGTGGTAAGGGAGTTTGTACTTTTCTTTATGATATAATACGAGAGGTGAGAATAGAAAAAGGAGTTTTCTTGTATGGAAGCGAAGAAGTATCAAGCCTTTTGGCGTGGGGCTATTATATTAACGATTGCAAGTTTTGTTACAAAAGTATTAAGCGCTTTTTACCGTATTCCATATCAAAATATAGCAGGGGATATTGGTTTTTATATTTACCAACAAATTTACCCGTTTTATGGATTTTGTTTAATTTTAGCTACTTATGGATTTCCTGTTATCATTTCAAAAATGGTTGCAGAACGACTAGAGTGGGGAAAACAGAGAGAAGCAGAAGAAATTATTTGTGTATCTTTTTGGTTTTTATTAGGAATTGGTTTTATAGGTTTCTTTACATTGTTTTTTGGGGCCGAAACAATCGCGATAGCTATGGGCGATATGCACTTAGATAAGTTGGTACGTGTTATTTCATTTTCGTTCTTATTGATGCCGTTTTTGTCTGTAGCAAGAGGGTATTTTCAAGGGTTCAATAATATGATGCCAACGGCTGTTTCGCAAGTAATAGAACAAACAATTCGAGTTTCTATTATTGTATTTTTATCGCTATTCCTAATTGCTCACGGATTTGATTTATATACAGTTGGTGCAGGGGCTATGTTAGGCTCAATTGCGGGTGGACTTATTGGGATTATTGTACTTATGTTGTATATGCGTCGAGATTTTCGTTCCATATTTTTTAAACGTGTAGCGAGAATTAAGGGTAAAAGGAAGATAATTAAAATCCTTTTTTGGCAGGGATTAGCGATTTGTGTTAGTAATTTAGTGCTTATTTTTATACAGATGGCTGATTCAATGTCCTTGTACACTTTACTTATTGGTGCGGGAGAACAGGCTGAAAGTGCAAAAGTATTAAAGGGTGTTTATGATAGAAGTATTCCGCTAATGCAATTAGGTACTGTTGTGACGACTTCTTTCTCGTTATCACTTATTCCAATTATTACAGCGGCGAAGGAAAGAGGAGATCTTTCCTTTATTCAAGAAAAGGTAAAGTTAGCAATGAAAATAACATTTGTTATTGGATTTGCAGCAGCTATTGGACTAACTTGTATTATTCAACCTACGAATATTATGTTGTTTGAAAATAGTGATGGATCAGATGTTTTATCTATTTTATCTTTATCTATTTTATTTAGTTCATTGTCAATTACGACGGCTTCTATTTTACAAGGGTTGGGACAAACATTTAAGCCAGCATTATTTGTTGTATTTGGAGGTTGCTTAAAGTTAGCGTTAAATTATATATTCATGCCTTATTTTGGTGTGAAAGGGGCAGCCTTAGCGACTTTATGTGCGTTAATCATAATTTCTGGACTAAATAGTTTGTTGCTTATGAGAGCTGTATCAGGGTCACTTATCAATAAGCGAAATATGTTAGGTGTAGTAATTAGTGGTATCTGTATGGGATTTGTATTAATGATGTTCACGCGTGTGTTGCAGATGTCTGGATTAGTAATTGATACGGAACATAGAGCGAGCGCGACGCTTGAAGCGTTGTTAGGTGTAGCCATCGGCGGATTGACATATATGTTTTTTATTTTAAAATTACGTGTATTTACAAAAAAAGAATTAGGAACTGTTATGAAACAAGAGAAAAAAGAAGGTTCATTGAAGAAGAGTGGATAGAGGTGACAGGTTGTGAGTGGAATCATTACTGTTTTAGGTTTAGGTGCTGGTGAATTAGATCAGCTAACGATGGGTGTATATCGAAAAATAAAAGAAGCAGACCATCTGTTTGTTAGAACGAAGGAACATCCGGTTATAGAAGAATTGGAGAAAGAAGGTATACAATATACGGCTTTTGATGCTGTATATGAAGCACATGATACGTTTGAAATTGTATATGAAACAATTGCGAATAAATTGCTAGAACAAGCTGAAGGTACAGAAATTATCTATGCGGTTCCGGGGCATCCACTTGTAGCAGAAAGAACAGTTCAGCTATTGTTGGAAAAAGGAGACGTTTCAAATGTTGAAGTGCGAATTGAGGGTGGACAAAGTTTCCTTGATCCTATGTTTGCAAGCCTAAAAATTGATCCGATTGAAGGATTTCAATTACTTGATGCTACATCATTTGAAAGAGGGCAATTAGAATTACGTCAACATTTAATCTTTTGCCAAGTATATGATGCATTCGTTGCATCTGATGTGAAATTAACATTAATGGAGATGTTGCCAGATGATTATGAAGTGTATATCGTAACAGCTGCAGGAACTTCATTTGAACAAGTAAAGAAGGTACCGTTGTACATGTTAGATCATGAAACGGAATTGAATAATTTAACAAGTGTGTACGTGCCACCTGTTCAGGAGCGTGCGTCCTTGTATCAACAGTTTGATGTTCTTAGAGAAATTATTGCAGACCTGCGTGGTCCAAATGGTTGTCCGTGGGATAAAAAGCAAACGCATCAATCATTAAAGAAATATTTAATTGAGGAAGCTTATGAGGTGTTGGAAGCAATTGATGAAGAGGATGATGATCACTTAGTAGAAGAATTAGGTGATATATTATTACAAGTTATGCTTCATGCTCAAATCGGAGAAGATGAAGGTTGGTTCTCTATAGATGATATCATTCGAACTCTATCTGAAAAAATGGTTCGTCGCCATCCACATGTATTTGGAAATACGGATGTAAACAATGCTGATGAAGTGATTGCCAATTGGGAAGAAATTAAAAAACAAGAAAAAGGATTCGTGAAAGAATCTGTTTTAAATGGCGTTCCTAAAAGTTTGCCGCAGTTACTACGCGCCTTTGAAATTCAGAAGAAAGCTGGTAAGGTTGGATTTGATTGGGTTGATGTGCAGCCGATGATAGAGAAAGCTTTGGAAGAATGGCAAGAGTTCCA
This sequence comes from Bacillus sp. MT94, assembly GCF_058792475.1. Lineage (NCBI taxonomy): Bacteria > Bacillati > Bacillota > Bacilli > Caryophanales > Bacillaceae > Bacillus > Bacillus sp. MT94. The sequence continues at coordinate 27,686 of NZ_JBXAEZ010000014.1, forward strand.
ACAAGAAGTTACAAACATGGATGAGGAAAAGATGCTAGGTGAGTTTGGTGATTTACTATTTGCATTTGTTAATATAGCCCGTCATTACAAAATAGATCCAGAAGAGGCGTTACGTTCAACTAATGAGAAATTTACTGGTCGTTTTTTATACATGGAGGCAAAAGTAGCTGAAATGAATAAAGAGATGGAAGATTTATCATTAGAACAGTTAGATGTTTTATGGGAAGAAGCGAAACAAACAGAGCGTTAATAGGGGGATTTGATATGCGTCTAGATAAGTTTTTAAAAGTGTCACGTTTAATTAAAAGAAGAACATTAGCGAAAGAAGTAGCTGATCAAGGAAGAATATCTATTAATGGTCAAGTGGCAAAAGCGAGTTCTGATGTGAAAGTAGCTGATGAATTAACAATTCGTTTTGGTCAAAAAATAGTGACTGTAAAAATAAATGAATTGAAAGAAACAACTAAAAAAGAAGATGCAGCAAATATGTATAGCTTAGTTCGTGAAGAAAAAGTAAAAGCGGAAGAAGGCTTGTTCTAAAATCATGTATCCCCTCATACATTACTATTAGCTAGTAAAAACCTATGGGGGGATTTACGTGAATAATGGTTACTCACCTACGTCTTCTAATCAACAAAATGTTTCTGTAGAACATGACATTATTATGCGTGGCAGGCGTATAATTGATATTACCGGTGTGAAGCAGGTAGAGAGTTTTGATAGCGAAGAGTTTTTGCTAGAGACCGTAATGGGTTTTTTAACGATTCGTGGTCAAAATTTACAAATGAAAAATTTAGATGTAGAAAAAGGTATTGTGTCGATTAAAGGGAAAGTTAATGAGATGCTGTATATTGATGAAAATCAAGGAGAAAAAACTAAAGGTTTCTTTAGTAAGTTGTTTAAATGAGTCTAACAATTCAGTTGTATACAATGCTTTCAATGATTGGAATGGGTGCTTGGATTGGAGCGTCTTTAGATACATATCAACGTTTTTTAAAGCGCCAAGAACGTAAACGTTGGCTTGTATTTATACAAGATATATTATTTTGGATTGTCCAAGCATTATTCGTCTTTTATGTATTGCTTCTCGTAAATGAAGCTGAACTACGTATATATGTGTTTTTGGCATTGTTATGTGGTTTTGCGGCATATCAAAGCTTACTGAAAGCACTATACATGAAGCTGTTAAATTTTCTCATCTATATTTTTATGCAAACAACATATTTTTTTGTTCGAATTATACAGCTACTCATGATAAAACCTGTTATTATTATAGCGCAGCTATTTATTGCATTTATATTATTCTTATTTCGTATACTGCTTTCAATTGGACATGTGTTATGGAAAATTGTGATTTGGATATTACTTTTCATATGGAAAGTTTTTTTCTGGCCTGTTCGATTTATTGCTTCGCTCATATGGAAACTTCTCCCTAATCGTGTTAAACTTTTTATAGTGAAACATATAGGGTTCCTGCAATATATAGCAAAATTGAAGGGACATATCTTCCAAATATGGGAGCGTATAAAAAAGAAGTTAGGGGGACCTCGGAAATGAGGGAACTGAGACAAAGAACAATCGAAAAACAGAGTCCAAATCCTGTTAAAGAGCATATAATACAAACGGATGAGAACAGGAAGCGACTTTATCGCCGTTTAGCGGTTTTTCTTGTCTTTACTTTTACAATTATTGCGAGTATTAGTGTAACGTTTTATCAACAAAACAGTTCCATTAAAGCAAAAGAAGCAAAAGTTAAGGACATGAAAAAAGAACTGGATTCATTAACGAATAAAGAAAAAAGTCTAAAAGACGAAGTTCAAAAGTTAAATGATGAAGAGTACGTATTAAAGATTGCTAGAAGGGATTATTTCTTCTCTGGTAAAGGGGAGATAATTTTTCCTGTTTCGAAGTAGAGTATGTCTTATTGACACTATATTTTAGGATTATATATAATAAAGTAAAATTTGACTTTTTAACCACTAAGGAGGAGCATTTTTTTTATGTCAATCGAGGTAGGCAGCAAGTTACAGGGTAAAGTAACAGGTATTACAAATTTTGGGGCTTTTGTGGAGCTGCCAGAAGGCTTAACTGGTCTTGTTCATATTAGTGAAGTTGCTGATAACTATGTAAAAGATATTAACGATCACTTAAAAGTGGGCGACCAAGTAGAAGTAAAAGTTATTAATGTTGAAAAAGATGGAAAGATTGGTTTATCTATCAAAAAAGCGAAAGAACGTGAAAAAACAGAAGGAGATCGTCCACGCGGTGAATACCAACGCGGTGGTGATCAACAACGTTCTGGACGTCCACAACGTAATAATCGCTCTTTCAACAGAGATAATCGTGGTGGCGGTAACGACCGAGCTCCAAAAGAAACATTTGAGCAAAAGATGGCACGCTTCTTAAAGGATAGCGAAGATCGTTTAACTTCTTTAAAGCGTAACACAGAGTCTAAACGTGGTGGCCGTGGCGCACGTCGCGGATAATAAGGCCGTTTAGTTTTTAACATATAGAGAGGTACCCAGAGTGATGGCTCAGGGTGCTTTTTTATATGTGAAAATATATTTTAAAAAAGTTTTCAAGATGTGTTGACTTTAAATAATATCTGATGTAAGATACTAATTGTCCGTTAAATAAGACGACATGGCGGTGTAGCTCAGCTGGCTAGAGCGTACGGTTCATACCCGTGAGGTCGGGGGTTCGATCCCCTCCGCCGCTATATTTATTTTAACGGCCCGTTGGTCAAGTGGTTAAGACACCGCCCTTTCACGGCGGTAACACGGGTTCGAATCCCGTACGGGTCATCTAAAAAGATCATGCAAATTTGCATGATCTTTTTTTGTTAAATGGATTAAGACATACAACACTTCTACAAAATCACCCTATATTTTCTGAATATTTAATTAAAAAATCAAGGATAACTTACATACCGTGTATATCTGTAGAGTTATTTCGAATAAAAAGTCGAACGATTATAAAAGTGAAAACTGTTGTTTTGACAAAAATCCCAACAATCATCTTTTATAATGACAGTAATTAAACTATGCAGGTGGTGTTAAAAATATGCCTAAAGCAGGAAGGAATACTATGAATACAAGTGCATTGGCAATGAATGAGAGTCAGCTTGGAGGAATAAAGTGGACGAGTAAGTTGCGAATGAAATTCGAACAAGTTTTCTTTAGATGGGGATTTATTATTGTTGTTATTGGTTTTCTTTTGGGAAGAGCATATATATTAACAAATATTTTACCGTTTGCACTACCGTTTTTTGCTGCTGTTTATGTTATGAAGCGGGATAAGATGCCGCTAGCATTTTTAGCTCTAATGGGAGGAGCTCTTTCAGTCTCGATAGATAATTTGTTTTTTACTTTTGCATCTATCTTTACTTTCTTCATTTATAATATCTTCTTTAGTAGATTTACACGTAAAACCGTTGGACTTGTTCCATTTCAAGTATTTATCTCCGCATTAACCGCACACTTAGTTGTTGTATATTTTGCGCAACAAACTGTCACCATGTACGATTTACTCGTTAGTACCATTGAGGCTGGGCTTAGTTTCGTATTAACTATGATATTTTTACAAAGTGTCCCGCTTTTAGTGGAAAGGAAAGGAAAACAACAGGCTTTAGAGACAGAAGAAATTGTTTGTTTGATTATATTACTAGCATCTGTTTTAACGGGTACAACAGATTGGTTTGTATATGATGCTTCTATTCAACATATTTTTACAAGGTATTTAGTACTAGTATTTGCATTTATTGCGGGTGCTGCTACAGGATCTACAGTGGGGGTCGTAACAGGATTGATATTAAGTTTAGCAAATGTGTCTAGTTTGTCTCAGCTTAGCCTTCTCGCTTTTTCTGGATTACTTGGTGGGTTGTTAAAAGAAGGGAAGCGTTTAGGTGTTAGTTTAGGTTTATTAATAGGGACAAGCTTAATTACATTATATGTAGACAAGCAGACAAATATTGTAACAACTTTAATTGAGTCAGGTGTAGCGATTGCTATCTTCTTATTAACGCCAAAGCTTGTTTTGGATCGTATTGCTAAATTTATGCCAGGTACACAAGAGCATTCGCAAGATCAACAACAATATTTAAGAAGGATGCGTGATGTTACAGCGAACAAAATCAACCAATTCGCAAATGTATTTGCTGCTTTATCTAATAGTTTTTCTGTATATGGGTATGTAGAGGAAGAAGATAAAGAGACAGAAGCAGATTTGTTTTTGAGTACAATTACTGCGAAAACATGTCAAACGTGCTTTAAAAAGGATCAATGCTGGGTAGTGAATTTCGATAAAACGTACGATTATATGAAACAAATAATGAATGAAACGGAAGAAGGAACCCTGCAACATAATCGTAAATTAGTTCGTGAGTGGGACAAGCATTGTGTGAGAGGGAAAAAAGTGACGGATTTAGTAGCGGGTGAATTAGATCACTTCTATGAGGGACAAAAATTGCGAAAACAAATGAAGGAAAATCGTAGAATAGTAGCGGAGCAACTATTAGGTGTATCAAAAGTTATGGAAGATTTTGCTAAGGAGATACAACGAGAGCGTGAAAATCATCAAGTGCAGGAAGAGCAGATTATGCAAGCGTTCCGTGATTTTGGTGTCGAAGTAGAGCATGTTGATATTTATTGTTTAGATAGAGGAAGTATTGATATTGAAATGTTGATTCCAGTTGCATCTAATGAACATGGTGAATGTGAAAAGTTAGTTGCACCGATGCTTTCGGATATCCTTAAAGAAAATATTGTCGTTAAACATGAAGAAAAGTCTTCTTATCCGAATGGTCACAGTTTAATATCATTTGGTTCGGCGAAGACGTATTCTCTTGATACAGGATTGGCTACAGCCGCAAAAGGCGGTGGGTTTGTTTCGGGTGACTCTTATGCGATGATGGATTTAAGTGTTGGTAAATACGCACTTGCGATTAGTGATGGTATGGGTAATGGGCAAAGAGCTCATATGGAAAGTAAGGAAACGGTGAAATTATTACAAAAAATACTCCAATCGGGTATTGATGAAGAAATAGCTATTAAGTCTATCAATTCAATCCTTTCTTTGAGAACGACAGAAGAGATGTTTACAACATTAGATTTAGCTATGGTAGATTTGCGGGATGCGAGTGCTAGGTTTTTAAAGATTGGATCAACGCCGAGTTTTGTTAAACGCGCGAATAATATTTTGAAAATTGAAGCAAGTAATTTACCGATGGGAATCATCGAAGATGTTGAAGTTGATGTGGTGGGTGAACAATTAAAAACGGGCGATATCCTTATTATGATGAGCGATGGGATTTTTGAGGGCGCGCAGCATGTAGAGAATCATGAATTATGGATGAAGCGGAAAATTAAAGAATTGCAAACCGAAGACCCGCAAGAAATTGCTGATATCATTATGGAAGAAGTGATTCGCTCTTGTGATGGTTATATAAATGATGATATGACTATTGTGGTGGCAAAAGTGAAGAAAAATATGCCGAAGTGGGCTACGATTCCGATTGTAGGAATGCAGGCGCAGTAAAATATAAGTGGAATGTTTATCTATAATTTGATTTTAAAAACCTAGGTGAATACCTAGGTTTTTTTGTGGGAAAAGGTAATGTTATTGATTTTATGAATATACACGGAGGATGTAAGATAAAAATGTAATTTTTGTATATCTTTTTTTTGCACAATGTTTGTAAAAGTTGTACCATTATAGACAAGGTAACTAACGTTGCTGTTCTTGTTTAATGAAAGGTGATTGCGAAGTTGAAAGATACATTTGTTGAAAAAGTAGATGACTTTGTAAAGCAGCATGATGTATTAAAGAATGATTCAACAATTGTTGTGGGAGTTTCTGGTGGTCCTGACTCGTTAGCCCTTTTATATTATTTATTAGAAAAAAGAGCGGAAAAACAGTTGGAAATTGTAGTAGCTCATGTGGATCATATGTTTAGAGGTGATGAATCTCATGAGGATTTACAGTTTGTGCAGGACCTTTGTGAAGAACTGGGAATTATTTGTGAAACGATAAGGATTAATGTATCACAATATCAACAGCAATACGGAATGAATGCACAGGTTGCTGCTAGAGAATGCAGATATGCATTTTTGGAAAGAATAATGAAGAAATATGATGCAAGATATGTTGCTCTTGGACATCATGGAGATGATCAAGTCGAGACAATTTTAATGCGTCTTGTAAGAGGGAGTACTCCGAAAGGATATGCAGGAATTGCAGTGAAGCGTCCTTTTCATAATGGATATTTAATTAGGCCGTTACTTGGGGTAACGAAGGAAGAAATTGTTGATTACTGTAATAAGCTAAATTTAATTCCACGTATAGATCCGAGTAATAAAAAGGAAGTATATACAAGGAATCGATTACGTAAATATGTCCTTCCTCACTTAAAAGAAGAAAATCCACAAATGCATGAGAAATTCCAAAAATTTAGCGTGCAGATGCAAGAGGATGAGGCTTATTTGCAGGAATTAGCTTTTGAGAAAATGAATAAAGTAATTACAAAAAAAAGTGATAAACAAATTAGCTTATCAATTCCTGCCTTTGAATCCATGTCTATGCCTTTACAAAGAAGAGGGATTCAACTAATATTAAACTATCTTTATGAATATAAGATTCCATCTTCTCTTTCTTCTATACATATTGACAAGGTGATTGAGTTTTTTAAGCGGACACAACCTTCAGGTTCACTTGATTTTCCAGGTGATTTGAAAATTGTTCGCACATACGAGGAGTGTAGCTTTAGATTTAAACAAGAAATTGTCTCTCCTTTTTTGCAAGATTTATCAGTACCCGGGACCATTACACTATTGAACGGGGATGAATTTGTAACAGAGGTGAGCGAAGATATACCAAGTAACATGAATGAAACAGTATTTGTTGCTAAGTATAATGATATATCATATCCACTTCGTATTCGTTCTAGGGAAAATGGAGATCGCATGTCAATACAAGGTATGGATGGCACGAAAAAGATAAAAGCTATTTTTATCGAAGCGAAAGTACCAAAAGAAAAAAGAGAAGAATGGCCGGTCGTTTGTGATGCAAGTGGGAACATTATTTGGGTACCCTTGTTGAAGCGATCTGCATTTGCAATTTCGAAAGAGATGGCAAAGAAGGGTAAATATATGATTATTCACTACAAAAGCAAGGAGTCTTCCGGGAGGATAATGAAATGATGAATCAAGATATCGAAAAAGTATTAATTTCTGAAGAACAAATACAAGAAAAGGTGCGCGAACTAGGTGCAGTTATTGCAGAGGATTATAAAAACACAGTACCTCTTGCAATTGGTGTATTAAAAGGCGCAATGCCATTTATGGCAGATTTATTAAAGAGAACAGATACATATCTTGAAATGGATTTTATGGCTGTATCTAGTTATGGTCACTCTACAGTTTCAACAGGCGAAGTGAAAATTTTAAAAGATCTTGATACTTCTGTAGAAGGTCGCGATATTTTAATCGTCGAAGATATTATTGATAGTGGTCTTACACTAAGCTACTTAGTAGACTTATTCAAATATCGTAAAGCGAAGTCTGTAAAAATTGTTACATTATTAGATAAGCCAACAGGCCGTAAGGTTGATCTGAAAGCGGATTATGTTGGATTTACTGTTCCACATGAATTTGTAGTAGGATATGGATTAGATTATAAAGAGCAGTACCGTAATCTTCCTTATGTAGGCGTATTAAAACCAAGCGTTTACTCAAATTAATTAAATACAGGCTTTACAATTGTATAGGAAAGTTTTTCTATGTTACGATTTACTATAGTGTTTATGCCGTGAGAGGAGGTTAGGAATGAATCGTATCTTCCGTAATACCATCTTTTATTTACTGATATTCTTAGTAGTAATTGGAATCGTGAGCTATTTTAATGGTTCGACACAAAAAACGACATCAGTTAGCTACGACAAATTCATTACTAAACTAGAAAGCGGTGAAGTGCGTAATGTGCAACTTCAACCGAAAAATGGTGTATTTGAGGTAAAAGGACAATTCAATAACTCTAGCCAAGGAGAACAATTTGTTACTTATGCACCAAATACTGAGGAATTACAAAAGAAAATCAATGATAAAGCGAAAGGTGCCGAAGTTAAGTATCAACCAGCAGAAGAAACAAGTGCTTGGGTAACATTCTTTACTTCAATCATTCCGTTTGTCATCATCTTCATTTTATTCTTCTTCTTATTAAACCAGGCTCAAGGCGGCGGTAGCCGTGTTATGAACTTCGGGAAAAGTAAGGCGAAGTTATATAATGATGAAAAGAAAAAAGTTCGTTTCAGAGATGTTGCTGGGGCGGATGAAGAGAAACAAGAACTTGTCGAGGTAGTTGAATTCTTAAAAGACCCTCGTAAGTTTTCTGAAGTTGGTGCCCGTATTCCAAAGGGTGTCCTATTAGTTGGACCTCCAGGTACAGGTAAAACTTTATTAGCACGTGCTGTTGCAGGTGAGGCTGGCGTTCCATTCTTCTCTATCAGTGGTTCTGACTTTGTAGAGATGTTTGTCGGTGTCGGTGCATCACGTGTACGTGATTTATTTGAAAATGCAAAGAAAAATGCTCCTTGTATCATTTTCATTGATGAAATTGATGCAGTAGGTCGTCAACGTGGCGCAGGTCTTGGTGGTGGTCATGATGAGCGTGAGCAAACATTGAACCAGTTACTTGTTGAAATGGATGGATTCGGTGCAAACGAAGGTATTATTATCATTGCTGCGACAAACCGTCCAGACATTCTTGACCCAGCGTTATTACGTCCAGGTCGTTTTGACCGTCAAATTACAGTAGATCGTCCAGATGTAAATGGCCGTGAAGCTGTACTGAAAGTACATGCGCGTAATAAACCGCTTGATGAGCATATTAATTTAAGAGCAATTGCGACTCGTACACCAGGATTCTCTGGTGCGGATCTTGAAAACTTATTAAACGAAGCTGCTTTAGTAGCTGCACGTCGAGATAAGAAGAAGATTGATATGAGTGATATCGATGAAGCAACGGATCGTGTTATTGCAGGTCCAGCTAAGAAAAGTCGTGTTATCTCTGAAAAAGAACGTAATATCGTTGCTTTCCATGAAGCAGGCCATACTGTAATTGGTGTTGTTCTTGATGAAGCTGATGTCGTTCATAAAGTAACAATTGTCCCTCGTGGTCAGGCTGGTGGATATGCGGTAATGCTTCCGAAAGAAGATCGTTACTTCATGACAAAGCCAGAGTTACTTGATAAAATCACTGGTTTACTTGGTGGGCGAGTAGCTGAGGAGATTGTATTTGGTGAAGCAAGTACAGGTGCTCACAACGATTTCCAACGTGCAACTGGTATTGCAAGACGTATGGTTACGGAATTCGGTATGAGTGATAAGCTTGGACCGATGCAATTTGGTAGCTCACAAGGTGGTCAGGTATTCTTAGGAAGAGACTTCCATTCAGAACAAAACTACAGTGATGCAATCGCACATGAAATTGATGTGGAAATGCAAACAATTATTAAAGAATGTTATGCTCGTGCGAAACATATTCTTACTGAAAAACGAGATAAGCTTGATATTATCGCGAAAACGTTACTTGAAGTAGAAACATTAGACGCAGAGCAAATTAATCATTTATATGATTATGGCAGATTACCTGAGCGTCCAACATCTTCAGATGATGTGAAAGTAAACATCAATATGAAGAAAGACGATGAAGATAAAGAAGATAAGTAAGAAATGAAGGAGTGACTATCGTCACTCCTTTTTTGTTTGTTAAGATTTTTGTTAATTACTATTAAGGGCTTAGTGGATAAAGTAATTTAAGTAAAACTAGTATTAAAAATTGAAATAGAGAGCAATCTTTTTGTAAAATGATGAGGATAGGAAAGCTGATTATATAAGTATGTGTGATATGATGTTTTTATAAGTTTTATACATACTACACAAATATAGATTAAATAAGATAAGTGGTGAGAATATGATTTTTGTATTGGATGTAGGGAACACAAATGCTGTACTAGGCGTGTTTGAAGAGGGGGAACTTCGTCAGCATTGGCGCATGGAAACAGATCGTCATAAGACAGAAGATGAATATGGAATGCTTGTAAAACAGTTACTTGATCATGAGGGTCTTTCGTTTGAAGATGTGAAAGGTATTATTGTGTCTTCAGTCGTACCACCAATTATGTTCGCTTTAGAACGTATGTGTGAAAAATATTTTAAAATTAAACCGCTTGTAGTAGGGCCTGGAATAAAAACGGGGCTAAATATTAAATATGAAAATCCACGTGAAGTAGGCGCAGATCGAATTGTAAATGCAGTAGCGGGAATCCAATTGTATGGAAGTCCACTTATTATTGTTGATTTTGGTACGGCTACTACATATTGTTATATTAATGAAGAAAAGCATTATATGGGTGGAGTTATTACGCCAGGAATTATGATTTCAGCAGAGGCTTTATATAGTAGGGCAGCAAAACTTCCTCGTATTGAAATTACAAAACCGAGCAGTGTTGTTGGGAAGAATACAGTAAGTGCGATGCAATCAGGTATTCTTTATGGTTATGTAGGACAAGTGGAAGGTATTGTTAAGCGTATGAAAGAAGAAGCTAAACAAGAACCGAAAGTTATTGCAACAGGTGGATTGGCGAAATTAATTTCAGAAGAATCGAATGTAATTGATATTGTAGATCCATTTTTAACGTTAAAAGGCTTGTATATGTTATATGAGCGTAATGCAAATTTACAGCATGAGAAAGGTGAATAAATAAGTATGAAAGATTATTTAGTAAAAGCGTTAGCGTTTGATGGAGAAGTACGTGCGTATAGTGTACGTACAACGAATACAGTAAGTGAGGCACAAAGACGTCATGATACATGGAGGACAGCTTCGGCGGCACTTGGTCGTTCTTTAACTGCAGGTACAATGATGGGTGCGATGTTAAAAGGTGATCAAAAGTTAACGATTAAGGTAGAAGGTAATGGTCCGATTGGCCCTATCTTAGTAGATGCTCATGCAAATGGGGATGTACGTGGCTACGTAACGAATCCACATGTTGATTTTGAAGGAACGGAACAAGGGAAATTACGTGTATATCAAGCGGTAGGTACAGAAGGGTTTGTAACAGTAATTAAAGATATTGGTATGCGTGAGCCGTTTATCGGTCAATCTCCAATCGTTTCGGGAGAACTAGGGGAAGATTTCACGTATTATTTCGCAGTTTCTGAGCAGACGCCTTCTTCTGTTGGTGTGGGTGTACTTGTAAATGGAGATGACAGCGTATTAGCGGCGGGTGGATTTATCCTTCAAATTATGCCGGGCGCACAGGAAGAAACAATTTCATTCATTGAAGATCGTTTGCAAAAAATCCCGCCTGTATCAACATTGATCGAACAAGGTCTTTCTCCAGAAGAGCTACTATATGCAGTCCTTGGAGAAGATAAAGTAAAAGTATTAGAAACAATGGATGTTCAATTTAATTGTACGTGCTCACGTGAACGTATTGAGAGTGTGTTAATTAGTTTAGGTAAAACAGAGTTAGAGCAAATTCGTGAAGAAGAAGAAGAAACAGAAGTTCATTGTCATTTCTGTAATGAACGATACAAGTTCTCTAAAGAAGATATTACAAATTTAATTGAGAATTTGTAATAAGGGGATTAACCCTCCGAATAGATTGACAAACAGGGAATTTTCTGACAAAATCTAAATATAGATAAAACCAATAAAAATACTCGGTGTTAGGAGTGACAGGAATGCGAGTGGCACAATCAGTTTCAGAATTAATCGGGAAAACGCCGATCGTTAAGTTGAACCGCATCGTAGAATCAGACAGCGCAGATATATACTTAAAACTAGAATTTATGAATCCAGGGAGTAGCGTTAAAGATCGTATTGCACTAGCTATGATTGAAGATGCTGAAAAAAAGGGATTGTTAAAAGAGGGCGATACAATCATTGAGCCAACAAGTGGTAACACAGGGATTGGTTTAGCGATGGTAGCGGCTGCTAAAGGATATAATGCAATTTTAGTAATGCCAGAAACAATGAGTATTGAGCGTCGTAATTTATTACGTGCTTACGGTGCTGAATTAGTATTGACTCCAGGTCCTGAAGGGATGGGTGGAGCAATTCGTAAAGCGACTGAATTAGCGAAAGAGCATGGCTACTTTATACCACAACAGTTCAAAAACCAATCAAATCCAGAAATTCACCGTTTAACAACAGGTCCAGAAATTATTGAACAAATGGGCGACCAATTAGATGCGTTTATTGCAGGTATTGGTACAGGTGGAACGATTACTGGTGCTGGTGAAGTGCTGAAGGAAGCGTATAAAGATATTAAAATTTATGCAGTAGAACCTGCAGATTCACCAGTATTATCTGGGGGGAAACCAGGTCCACATAAAATCCAAGGAATTGGGGCGGGATTTGTTCCGGAGACGTTGGATGTAGAAGTATATGATGAAATTATTCAAGTGAAAACAGAGCAAGCATTTGAATATGCGAGAAGAGTGGCTAAAGAGGAAGGTATTTTAGTTGGTATCTCTTCAGGCGCAGTTATTTATGCAGCAACAGAAGTTGCGAAAAAGTTAGGTAAAGGGAAAAAGGTACTTGTTATTATCCCGAGTAACGGTGAACGTTATTTAAGTACACCACTTTATCAATTTGAATCATAATTAAATGCGATTGAAAAAGCATCCTTGAAAAAGGATGCTTTTTCTTTTTGGATTGGAAATAGGAAAAGAGTGAATGACTAGAAAACTTCATGTAAAATAAGAGGTAGTATAATTAAATTATTTTCACTAGCCTTCGAGTATAATCAATCTCTATATAAATAACTTATGTAGTTGGAGCTGGTTCATCTAAGAGGGTGGGATAAAAGAAGACGGGGTGTTGATATGCAACGAAGAAAATCTTTAGCGCTTTCTATTCCATATCAGTTAGATTTCTTTAAGCAATATAAATTTCTTTCTCAGGATAAGCCGCAACATATTTTGCTGGAAAGTGGACGTGGCGGTCGTTATAACATAGTGGGTTTAAACCCGGTAGCGGTAATCCAAGGGAAGGGTGAAAAGTTACATATAAGTGAAAGCGGTAAGGAAACAATAAAAAGAGGGAATCCATTAGATTTAATGCAAGAATATATGGAGAAATGGAAAACAGACTACAATCCAGAGTACCCGCCTTTTCAAGGTGGTGCAATTGGCTACTTTAGTTATGATTGTATCCGTTATATCGAAAAACTCCCTTCTCTTGCAGAGGATGATCTGAATATACCCGATATATACTTTTTATTATTTGACGATGTGTTTGTCTATGATCAAAAAGAAAAGCTATTGTGGATTATTACACATTATGTAGATAAGCATGCAGAAGCAGAAGAACGTTTAAATGAATGGAAGGATCTTTGGGTGGCAGAAGTGCCTGAAGTGACTATGCCGTTTGAACGTCCTAAAAAGAAAAATGAAGCGGTTGCCTTTACAGAAACAGGCTTTATGAAGGCAGTTGAATGTATTCAAGAATATATTGGAGCGGGTGATGTGTTCCAAGTAAACTTGTCGACTAGACAAGAAAGAACTTTACAAACGCATCCACTAGAAATTTATACAAGTCTTCGTGAAATTAATCCATCTCCATATATGGGTTACCTGGAGCTTGGGGATTTTCAAATTGTTAGTGGATCGCCAGAGTTGTTAATTAAGAAACAAGGAACTGAAGTAAGTACAAGACCAATTGCTGGAACGAGATCTAGAGGCGCGGATGAGCAAGAGGATGAAGAATTAGCAAGAGAATTAATTGAGAACGAAAAAGAAAGAGCAGAGCATGTAATGCTTGTGGATTTAGAAAGAAATGATTTAGGGCGTGTTTGTAAATATGGCACTGTAGAAGTAGATGAATTTATGGTAATTGAGAAATACTCACATGTTATGCATATTGTTTCTAATGTGCGTGGTGAGGTGGAAGAAGATAAAGATGCTTTTGATTTAGTGAAGGCTGTATTCCCTGGTGGAACAATTACTGGTGCCCCGAAAATACGTACAATGGAAATTATTGAGGAATTAGAACCTGTTCGCCGAGGGATTTATACAGGTTCAATCGGTTGGATTGGTTATTCTGGAGATACAGAATTGAATATTGTAATTAGAACACTTCTTGCTAAAGATGGAAAAGCTCATGTACAAGCGGGGGCGGGAATTGTAATTGATTCAAATCCGGAAAACGAATATAAAGAGTCGTTAAAAAAGGCGATTGCTTTATGGCGTGCAAAAGAACGTAGCGAAGAAACGGTTAGGTGAGAGAAATGATATTAATGATTGATAATTATGATTCTTTTACATTTAATTTAGTGCAGTTTCTTGGAGAACTTGGACAAGAGCTCGTTGTTAAACGTAACGATGAAGTGACGATTTCAGATATCGAGAATATGAAACCAGATTTTCTAATGATTTCTCCAGGTCCATGTAGTCCTAATGAAGCGGGGATTAGTATGGAAGTTATTAAATACTTCGCGGGGAAGATTCCGATTTTTGGAGTTTGTTTAGGGCATCAATCTATTGCACAAGTGTTTGGTGGAGAGGTTGTTCGTGCAGAACGATTAATGCATGGGAAAACTTCGCTTATGCATCATGATGGAAAGACGATTTTTTCGGATATTCCTAATCCGTTTACTGCGACGCGCTATCATTCCCTTATTGTTAAGAAAGAGACGTTACCAGATTGCTTAGAGGTAACATCTTGGACGGAGGAAGGGGAAATTATGGCACTTCGTCATAAGACATTGCCGATAGAGGGTGTGCAATTCCATCCGGAATCTATTATGACTTCTCATGGGAAAGAGTTATTGCAGAATTTCATTCGTAAATACAGTCCAAGTGCGACATTATGTTAATTTACGTAAATGGTCAGTATGTAGAAGCAAGTGAAGCGAGAATTTCTCCTTATGATCATGGTTATTTATATGGTCTTGGAGTTTTTGAAACGTTTCGTATTTATAATGGTCATCCTTTCTTATTGGATGATCATTATGACCGTTTAATAGAGGCGCTGGATACATTGCAAATTAAATGGACAATGACAAAAAATGATGTGATGCTTATTTTGAAAGATTTACTCGCTAAGAATGAATTGAAGCATGCATATGTACGTTTTAATGTATCGGCAGGTATAGATGAAATAGGATTACAAACGGAAATATACGAAGAGCCTTCGGTTATTGTTTTTATAAAACCTTTAACAGCTCCAGGAGATGTAGTAGAAAAAGAAGGTGTTATTTTAAAACAAGTGCGAAATACACCGGAAGGGACATTTCGCCTGAAGTCTCATCACTATTTAAATAATATTTTAGGTAAGCGTGAAATTGGAAATGTTGTGAGCAAGGAAGGTATTTTCCTTACTGAAGCAGGTTATGTTGCAGAGGGTATTGTTTCGAATCTATTTTTTGTGAAAGGTGATGTTTTATATACACCTTCGTTAGAGACAGGTATTTTAAATGGTATCACTCGTGCGTTTATTATAAAGAGTGCTGAAGAATTAAATATAGAAGTAAAGGAAGGTTTCTTTACAAAAGATGAGCTACTTTCAGCGGATGAAGTCTTCGTAACAAACTCCATTCAAGAAATTGTTCCGCTTTATCGTATAGAAGCGCAGGATTTCCCGGGTAAAGTAGGAGTGGTTACAAAAAGTTTAATGTACCTTTATGGAATGCAAAGAGAGAAATTATGGAGCAGAAATGAATTACGAAGAGGAGATGTGTAGTTTGAAGTGGGATTATGATTTACGCTGCGGCGAATATACATTGAATTTAAATGAAAAGACATTAATTATGGGGATTTTAAATGTAACACCAGATTCGTTTTCTGATGGTGGGAGTTACAACGAGGTAGATGCTGCGGTACGTCACGCAAAAGAAATGCAAGGTGAAGGTGCTCATATTATTGATATTGGTGGCGAATCTACTCGCCCAGGTTTTGCTAAAGTATCAGTAGAAGAAGAAATAAAGCGAGTCGTCCCGATGATTCAAGCAGTTTCAAAAGAAGTAAAATTACCTATATCTATCGATACATATAAAGCTGAAGTTGCAAAACAAGCAATTGAGGCTGGTGCTCATATTATTAATGATATTTGGGGGGCGAAGGCGGAGCCGAAAATTGCTGAAGTCGCAGCCCATTATGATGTACCCATCATTTTAATGCATAACCGTGATAATATGAATTATCGTAATTTAATGGCGGATATGATTGCTGATTTGTATGACAGTATTAAAATTGCTAAAAATGCTGGTGTGCGAGATGAGAATATTATTTTAGATCCAGGTATCGGTTTTGCTAAAACACCGGAGCAGAACTTAGAGGCGATGCGTAATTTAGAACAGTTAAATGTGCTAGGTTATCCGGTTCTCTTAGGTACTTCGAGAAAGTCCTTTATTGGGCACGTATTAGATTTGCCAGTAGAGGAACGCCTTGAGGGAACGGGAGCTACTGTTTGTCTTGGTATTGAAAAGGGCTGTGAGTTTGTTCGTGTCCATGATGTGAAAGAAATGGCGCGTATGGCTAAAATGATGGATGCGATGATTGGTAAGGGGGTAAGGTAATTGGATAAAATTTATATCCATGATATGGAATTTTACGGTTATCATGGTGTGTTTCCAGAGGAGAATAGATTAGGTCAGAGATTTAAAGTTGACTTAACGGTGGAGTTGGATTTAAAGCGTGCAGGGGAAAGTGATGACTTAGAGCATTCTGTCAATTATGGAGAGCTTTTCGAATTATGTAGAAAAGTTGTTGAGGATAGAAAGTATAAGCTTGTGGAGAGTATCGCTGAAAATATTGCTGCAGATATATTAAAGCAATATAAAAGGATTTCACGGTGTACAATTAAGGTGATTAAACCAGATCCGCCGATACCGGGCCATTATCGCGCTGTAGCAGTAGAAATTACGAGAGAACGTCCATGAATAATATAGCGTACATTGCATTAGGGTCAAATATTGGAGAGCGTTATACGTATTTAACTGAAGCCATTCAGTTTTTAAATAAAAGTCCGTATATTCAAGTTGATGATGTTTCGTCAGTGTATGAAACTGATCCAGTTGGCTATACTGACCAAAGTTGTTTTTTAAATTTAGTTATAAAAATTTCTACCAATTTATCACCGCAAGAATTATTGAAAGTAACACAAAAAGTAGAAAATGACCTAGGAAGAAAAAGGGAAATTAGGTGGGGGCCGAGGACTATCGACCTTGACATTTTACTTTATAATCAAGAGAATATTGAAGCAGAGAATCTTATTGTTCCGCATCCGCGGATGTTCGAAAGAGCTTTTGTTATCGTTCCGTTGTTAGAGATTAATCAAGATATAAAACAAAACATTTCACGTTCACAAGTAGAAGAAATGAAAAGGCGAGAGGGAGTAACGGTATGGAAGCAGAAAAATGGGGAAGACGCATTCGTGCTTTTCGAAAGCTAAAAGGCTACACGCAAGAAGGTTTTGCTAAAGAATTAGGGGTATCAGTATCTGTTTTAGGTGAAGTTGAGAGAGGGAATCGATCGCCTTCTCAAGATTTTGTAGTAGAAGTTGCTAAGGCGTTAAATGTTTCGATAGATGAATTAATGCCAAGGTGACTGTGCAGGAAGGAGTAGGTTGATTGTTAAAGATTGCAAATATTGAGATGAAAAATCCGGTTGTATTAGCACCGATGGCGGGAGTTTGTAACTCTGCATTCCGTTTAACAGTTAAAGAATTTGGTGCAGGTTTAGTTTGTGCTGAAATGGTAAGTGATAAGGCAATATTACTGAATAACAAAAGAACATTAGATATGTTATATATTGATGAGAGAGAAAAACCATTAAGTTTACAAATTTTCGGTGGAGAGAAAGAAACGCTTGTAGATGCTGCGAAATACGTAGATAAATATACGACAGCAGACATTATTGATATTAATATGGGTTGCCCAGTACCGAAAATCGTTAAATGTGATGCGGGGGCAAGGTGGCTTCTAGATCCAAATAAAATATACGAAATGGTAGCAGCGGTTGTAGATGCTGTTGAAAAGCCGGTTACGGTTAAAATGCGTATCGGTTGGGATGAAGAACATATTTTCGCAATAGAAAATGCTAGAGCTGTTGAGCGTGCTGGCGGACAAGCTGTGGCGGTTCACGGACGTACGCGAGTGCAAATGTATGAAGGGAAAGCAGATTGGGATATCATTAAACAAGTAAAGCAAGCTGTGAATATCCCGGTTATCGGAAATGGTGATGTCGAAACACCGCAAGATGCGAAGCGTATGCTTGATGAGATTGGTGTAGATGGTGTTATGATTGGTCGTGCAGCTCTTGGGGATCCATGGATGATTTATCGTACGGTAAAGTATTTAGAGACAGGTGAATTAATGCCGGAACCAACAGTCCGTGAGAAAATTGATGTATGTATGTTGCATCTAGATCGTCTTATCGATTTAAAGAACGAAAATGTTGCTGTAAGAGAGATGAGAAAGCATGCGGCTTGGTATTTAAAAGGTGTTCGTGGTAATGCGAGTGTGCGTAATGGTATCAATACTTGCAACACGCGTGAAGACCTTGCGAATGTATTAGGTGCATTTGTAGAAGAAGTAGAGGCGAAACAACAAACAATTTACGTTGGTTAATAAGGAGGACGGAGAAGATTGACATTCTTCTACACACTTCCTATAATTACGTGAAAGAAAGAAGAACTGCCAGTTAGTTGCTGGCAGTTTTTCTAGTTGAGTAGAAAATGCTATACTGTATATATTGTAAAAATTAATAGAGCTGGAGTGATATCAATATCATGGATAACATGAACCACGAAGAATTAAACGACCAATTGCTTGTTCGTCGTGAAAAGCTACATAATTTACGTGAGCAAGGAATCGATCCGTTCGGTAAACGATTTGAACGCACAAATTCAACAACCGACTTAGTAAGTCTATATGGAGAATTCTCTAAAGAAGAATTAGAAGAGAAGGAAATCACGGTTTCTATCGCTGGTCGTATTATGACAAAACGCGGTAAAGGAAAAGCTGGATTCGCACACATTCAAGATTTACACGGACAAGTTCAAATTTACGTTCGTAAAGATACTGTTGGAGATGAAGAGTACGAGTTATTTACGACAGCAGATTTAGGTGACTTAGTAGGTATTGAAGGTAAAGTGTTCAAAACAAACGTTGGAGAACTTTCAGTAAAAGCAACAGGATTTACGCTTTTAACGAAATCTCTTCGTCCATTACCGGATAAATACCATGGATTAAAAGATGTTGAACAACGATACCGTCAACGTTACTTAGACTTAATTACAAGTATGGAAAGTCGTGAAACATTTGTTACTCGTAGTAAAATCATTCGTGAAATGAGAAGATATTTAGATGACAACGGTTATCTTGAAGTAGAAACGCCTATGATGCACGCGATTGCGGGTGGAGCATCTGCTCGTCCTTTCACTACGCATCATAATGCGTTAGATATGGAATTATATATGCGTATCGCAATTGAACTTCATTTAAAACGTCTTATTGTGGGCGGATTAGAAAAAGTTTATGAGATCGGCCGTGTATTCCGTAATGAGGGTGTATCAACTCGTCATAATCCTGAGTTTACGATGATTGAATTATATGAAGCGTACGCTGATTATAATGATATTATGAAACTAACAGAAAATATGGTTGCTCATATTGCGAAAAAAGTATTGGGTACAACAACGATCCAATATGGTGATTATGAAATTAATCTAGAACCAGAATGGACACGTCTTCATATGGTAGATGCAATTAAGCAACACTCTGGAGCGGATTTCTGGACTCCGATGAGTGTAGAAGAAGCGCGTGAGCTTGCAAAAGAACATAATGTAGAAATTAAGGATACAATGGAAGTTGGTCATATCATTAATGAGTTCTTCGAGCAAAAAGTAGAAGATAAATTAATTCAACCAACATTTATTTACGGTCATCCGGTAGAAATTTCGCCACTTGCGAAAAAGAATGACGAAGATCCACGATTCACAGATCGTTTCGAGTTATTTATCGTTGCACGTGAACATGCAAATGCATTCACTGAGTTAAACGATCCAATTGATCAAAAAGAACGTTTTGAAGCTCAATTAAAAGAGCGTGAGCAAGGTAATGATGAAGCTCACATGATGGATGATGATTATATCGAAGCTCTTGAGTACGGTATGCCTCCTACGGGTGGATTAGGAATCGGTATTGATCGTCTAGTTATGTTATTAACAAATGCACCATCTATTCGTGATGTATTATTATTCCCTGCTATGCGTCATAAACAAGACTAAGCTTTGGAGATTTCTCCAAAGCTTTTTTTATTTGAGTATGAGTTGCGTGGGTATAATAGATCTTGCTGGTGCGAGAAATTATATTTATATAGAAGAAATGTGCTGTTTTTATACTTTTTTACTAAGTTAAAAATTTTATTAGAAAAACTATTGCATTTTAATAATTAAACTGGTATATTTATATCCGTTGCCACGAAAGGTAACAAGCAAAACAAACGAAAAACAACTTATTGAAAAAAGTTGTTGACGAAAATATAACAAAATGTTATATTGATAAAGTCGCTTGTGAGCGACAACGTAGTTCTTTGAAAACTGAACGAAACAAACAACGTGAAACGTCAATTTTTATTTTTAGATGCTAGACAAACTAACTT
>NZ_JBXAEZ010000015.1:0-15664 GCF_058792475.1 Bacillus sp. MT94
CCGTGGTGTAGTGGTTAACATGCCTGCCTGTCACGCAGGAGATCGCCGGTTCGACCCCGGTCGGGACCGCCATTTTATATAAAGAAAAGAACGAAACAAATTGTTTCGTATTTTTTTATTTGTTTTAACAAAAAACTAATAAAGACAGTCAAACTATCCTTAGGACAACTCCTAAGGACTTTTTTATATATTCAAAACCTGTATAATAAAGAGCAGAGAACATTGTGAGTAAAGTAGGTGAAGTCTGTGAGCAAATATGAAGTAACAACAAAATCTTCTGCGGAAACACAAAGGTTATCAGAAAAACTAGGTGAACTCGTAGAGGCACAAGATGTAATTATTTTAGAAGGAGATCTTGGAGCTGGGAAGACGACTTTTACAAAGGGGCTAGCAAAAGGTCTTGGAGTGAAAAGAGTTGTAAATAGTCCTACCTTTAATATTATTAAAGAATATAAAGGAAGATTACCACTATATCATATGGATGTGTATCGCTTAGCAGAAAGCGAAGAGGACTTAGGCTTTGATGAGTATTTCTACGGTGAAGGAATTACGGTAGTGGAATGGGCTCATTTAATAGAAGCATATTTACCGAATGAAAAGTTACAAATTAGTTTATTCCATGCGGGAGATGACACAAGAAAAATTATACTCGAGCCAATTGGAGATCGCTATATTAGATTATGTGAGGAGCTATTACAAGATGAAAGTACTAGCAATTGATACTTCAAATTACGTAATGGGTGTATCCCTTATTGAGGAAGGAAACGTGATTGGGGAAATCATTACAAATTTGACGAAAAACCATTCTGTACGTCTTATGCCAGCTGTAGAGCAACTGTTAAAAGAATGTGGTGTAAAACCGAAGGAATTAACTAAAATCGTAGTAGCTGCTGGACCTGGATCATATACAGGTGTTCGCATAGGCGTGACAGCGGCAAAAACATTAGCTTGGTCACTTCAAATACCAATTGTAGGTGTATCAAGTTTAGAGGTAGTAGCTGCAAACGGTGCTAACTTTAATGGATTAATTTGTCCTTTATTTGATGGAAGACGTGGGCAAATCTATACTGGATTATATACATATGAAGGAGAGCAGTTAACTTCAATAGAAGAAGACCGAATTATTCTTATTGTGGACTGGTTGCAAATGTTAAAAGATAAAGGACAGCCTGTTTTATTTATCGGTAATGATGTTAAATTGCATAAAGAAATAATTATAGAACATTTAGGTGATCAAGCTGTATTCGCTCCGTTTACTAAAAATAATCCAAGACCAAGTGAGCTAGCATTCTTAGGGTTACAAAAAGAAGAACAAGATGTGCATACGTTTGTTCCGAGCTATCTTCGTTTAGCTGAAGCTGAAACAAAGTGGTTAGAAAGTCAAAACAAGTAGGGGCCTTGCAGAAGATGGATATGATATTTAGAAAGATGGAACTTGATGATATTGCTCAAATTGTAGCTATTGAAGAAGTGTCTTTTTCAACTCCTTGGACTGCAGATGCCTTTCACCGTGAATTAACGATGAATGAACATGCACATTATATTGTGTTAGAAAAAGATGGTCGTGTAATCGGATATTGTGGATTGTGGATAATTATTGATGAATCACATATAACAAATATAGCTATTTTGCCAGAATACCGAGGTCAAAAATTAGGAGATGCCTTATTGAAAGCAGTTATTTCAGAAGCGAAAGAACTAGGGGTAAAAACAATGACGCTTGAAGTACGTGTATCAAATGAAGTAGCAAAGCAGTTGTACAAAAAATATGGATTTCAAAATGGTGGAATTCGTAAACGATACTATGCAGACAATCAGGAAGATGGTCTTGTAATGTGGGTGAATATATAATGGAAAAAAATACGATTATACTTGGGATTGAAACAAGCTGTGATGAAACAGCGGTGGCGGTTGTTAAAAATGGAACGGAAATTATTGCGAATGTCGTTGCATCACAAATCGAAAGTCATAAACGTTTTGGCGGGGTTGTACCAGAGATTGCATCCCGTCATCATGTAGAAGAAATTACAGTTGTGTTAGAAGAAGCTTTAAAAGAAGCAAATATCACATTTGATGATATTGATGCAATTGCTGTAACAGAAGGGCCTGGTTTAGTAGGAGCACTTTTAATTGGGGTAAATGCAGCGAAGGCAGTAGCTTTTGCACATGATATTCCGTTAGTCGGTGTTCATCATATTGCTGGCCATATTTATGCGAACCGTTTAGTAAAAGAAGTTCAATTCCCGCTATTATCACTTGTTGTATCTGGTGGGCATACAGAACTTGTTTATATGAAAGAACATGGTTCATTTGAAGTAATTGGTGAAACGCGAGATGATGCAGCTGGAGAAGCATATGATAAAGTAGCTCGTACGTTATCTATGCCATATCCAGGTGGTCCTCATATTGATCGTCTTGCACATGAAGGAGAACCAACAATTGATTTGCCTCGTGCATGGCTAGAACCGAATTCATATGATTTTAGCTTTAGTGGATTGAAATCAGCAGTTATCAACACTGTGCATAACGCGAAACAACGTGGTATAGAAATTAAACCAGAAGATTTAGCGGCAAGTTTCCAAGAAAGTGTAATAGATGTACTTGTAAAGAAAGCAGCTCGTGCAGCAGAGGCTTATAATGTAAAGCAATTACTTCTTGCTGGTGGAGTAGCTGCTAATAAAGGACTTCGTGCGCGATTAGAAGAAGAATTTGCACAAAAAGAAAACATTGAACTAATTATTCCACCGCTATCTTTATGCACAGATAATGCAGCAATGATTGCAGCGGCAGGGACAATTGCGTATGAACAAGGCAAGCGTGCAACATTAGCCTTAAATGCGAATCCAGGATTAGATATTGAAGCATAGTTATGCACATAATTAACCACAGCTTGTGGATAAAACCCATATTATCTGTTGATAATGTGGGTTTTGTTGTGTATATAAAGTGTTGATATCTTTTTTGATAGTTGTGGATAATGTGGAAAAGTTGTTTTGATAGCTATTTTATAAAGGTGGATATGTGTATAAGTTTGTGGATAAACTAGATGAAGTCTGACCTTTGAATATATTGTTTTTCGGGAAATAAAAAGTAAGAAGATATCCCTGAAAAACATTTTGAAATATCCTTCTATTATAGAGGGTGCTGATATTGTCAATCCTTGTCGGTAAATCGATATTTCGTGTCGAATCGTTTATATATATAGGGTTACGATAGATGTATTTGAAAATTGGTTGATATATTCCGAGTTACCATTGATATATTCAAAAAATTATTTATGTACTTAAAGAAAAAAGATGTCACATAGTCAAAAATCATGACTGATGAGACATCTTCCTTATTTAAATACTCTTATACATGCAGCTCTTCCCACTCTGCCATACAAGTTTCAAGTTGTACTTGTAGCGTTTGTTTTTTAGTTGTAATTTCACTCGCTTTTTCATAATCTGCATATATTTCTGGTAAGCAAAGTTGATCTTCTAACGTAGCAATTTCTTCTTCTAAGTTTACGATGTTTTGTTCTAGTTCTTCAATTTTTCGAGTGCGTTGACGTTCTAATTGTTTACGCTCTTTTTCTTCGAGATAATTTAATTTTTCTTGAGCTACAGTTTTTTGAACAGGTGCCTGATTTTCTTGCTGTTCAAGTTGTTCAAATGCTGCGCGTTCAATCATTTCATTTTTCTTCTCCACATAGTAATCGTAATCCCCTAAATATTCCTGTGCACCTTCTGTTGATAACTCAATCACAGTCGTTGTTACACGGTTAATGAAGTAGCGGTCATGTGAGACAAATAGAAGAGTCCCTGGATAATCAATTAAAGCATTCTCTAAAATCTCTTTGCTATTTAAATCAAGGTGGTTCGTAGGCTCATCCAGAATTAATAAATTTGACTTTTGCATCATAAGCTTCGCAAGAGCTAATCGAGCTTTTTGTCCACCACTAAGGGAAGATACTGGTTTCAGTACATCATCTCCTGTAAATAAAAAGTTCCCGAGTATAGTACGGATTTCTTTTTCAGGTTGCAGTGGATATTCATCCCATAGTTCATTTAAAACCCGTTTAGAAGATGTTAAGTTTGCTTGTTCTTGATCATAATAACCAACAGATACATTTGATCCGAAAGAAACATCACCATTTAATAGTGGTAACTTATTCACAATAGATTTTAATAATGTGGATTTCCCAATTCCGTTTGGACCAACTAAAGCAACACTATCTCCGCGAGTTAAGCGCATAGTTACGTTTTCAATTATAGGGTCCTCATCATAGCCAATGGTTGCATCCTTTACTTGTAAAACATCATTTCCACTTTGCTTTTCAATATCGAAGTGGAATGATGCTGACTTAGAATCCCCTAATGGTCTCGTTAATAATTCCATTCTGTCTAGTTGTTTACGGCGACTTTGAGCACGTTTCGTTGTAGAGGCGCGAGCTATATTCTTTTGAACGAAGTCCTCAAGTTTTGCGATTTCATCTTGTTGTTTTTCGTAACGTTTCATTTCTTGCTCATATAATGCTGATTTTAAGTCTAAATATTTACTGTAGTTACCAACAAATCGTCTGCTTTCTTTATTCGAAATTTCATATACTTGTGTAACAAGTTTGTCTAAGAAATAACGGTCATGTGAAACGATTAATATTGCGCCAGGATAACCTTGTAAATATTGCTCAAGCCATGTTAATGTTTCGATGTCTAAATGGTTTGTAGGCTCGTCCAAAATAAGTAAGTCTGGTTTTGTTAATAATAATTTTCCGAGAGCTAATCTTGTTTTTTGCCCACCGCTTAAAGTAGAAATCGTCGTCTGGTGCGTTTCAACTGGGAAGCCAAGGCCGCTTAAAATGGAGCGAATATCCGCTTCATATTGATATCCACCTTGATCTTTATAATTGAGTTGCAATTGGTCATAATCAGCTAACAATCTTTCATATATAGCTTCGTTTGAAAAGTTTTCTTCTTTTCCCATTTCTTGCTCAAGCCTTCGAAGTTTTGTCTCCATTTGCTGTAAGTGGGTAAAGACGGTTAGCATTTCATCCCAAATTGTTAAAGACGTTTCTAGGCCGGTATTTTGAGCTAAATACCCGATTGAGACATCTTTCGGTTTTATAATTTCGCCACCATCATGTGATAACTCACCAGCGATAATTTTTAATAATGTAGATTTTCCAGCTCCATTCCTTCCGACTAATGCGATACGATCTTTTGTTTGTACTTCCAATTTTATGTTTGCAAGAATTGTTTCTGCACCGTATAATTTCGAAAGTCCATTTACTTGTAATAAAATCAATGTTTTCACCTCAAATAATTTCTTAACTTTGCCATGTTTATATTTCTCAATCATACTAAAAATAGTGTATAGTTTAAAATAAGAGAGAATACTTCTTCTCTTTATTATACAAGGAATTTAATGAGTGCTAAACTTCTGTATTTGATTAAAGTATATGAATAAAGATAGGAAGAGAGGAGAGGTCATATGGATCAGCAAAAGATTCCACAAGCCACTGCTAAAAGATTGCCTCTATACTATCGATTTATCCAAAACTTATCTCTTTCTGGTAAGCAGCGTGTTTCATCGGCCGAATTGAGTGAAGCGGTAAAAGTAGATTCCGCAACAATACGAAGAGATTTTTCGTATTTTGGAGCGTTAGGGAAAAAGGGATATGGATATAACGTAAATTATTTATTATCATTTTTCCGCGAAACACTTGATCAAGATGATATAACGCGTGTAGCACTTATTGGAGTAGGTAATTTAGGGACCGCTTTCTTACATTATAATTTCACGAAAAACAATAATACAAAAATTGAAATGGCATTTGATGTTAGTGAAGAGAAAGTTGGAACAGAAATCGGGGGCATTCCTGTATACCATTTAGATGAATTAGAAGAGAGATTATCAAATGATATACAAGTGGCAATATTAACAGTACCGGCTACAGTAGCACAAGCTGTAGCAGATAGATTAGCTGAAACGAGCGTGCATGGTATTTTGAATTTCACACCAGCACGATTAAACGTATCAGAGAATATTAGAATTCATCATATTGATTTAGCTGTAGAGTTACAAACATTAGTTTACTTTTTGAAAAACTATCCACAATAAAACGCAGAGGAAGCGACCTCTGCGTTTTATTATTGTTTCTTCTTTGTGAATTTAACTAATATAAGGCGAAGTGCCAAATTAAAATCAATTGTTGCCATAACTGCAAATAGTATTGTCCACACATTCCAGATTGTATCTGTCACGTTCGTAATGGCGAAGCGTGTAAAGATACATCCAAGAAGGAAGTATAGTGCAGCCATGAACAATGGTGAGTTTCTCATACAAAAAATCCTCCGATAAAGCCTTGCATTTTTTCAGCTTCTTTAATCATTTCTTGAATTTGCTCATTGCTCATAAAAATTTGCCCAATAGCGACTAATGTATTCATCGCAACATGAGCTGCAATCGGAACGATAATACGCTTCGTCTTCACATATAAGAAGGCGAATACGAGCCCCATAGCAGTGTATACCAATAAATGAGTAAAATCAAAATGAATTGCTGCGAATACAAGCGAACTAATGATAGCTGCAATAAAGAAGTTAAACTTCTTATAAAGTGTACCAAATAAAATTTTTCTAAATACGATTTCTTCCAAGATAGGTCCGATTATAGATACGACAATAAGGAACCAAGGTGTCGTTCTTGCAATTTCCATCAGTTTCATTGTATTTTCTGAACCTTGTTTAATTCCTAGCAGCTGCATCTCGATCATACCGGCAACTATTTGTGAAAAGAAAGCCAAGAAGAAGCCGATGAAAATCCATCCAATAGTAGCTGGAACAGAAGAGCGCATTGCATCTAAATGCCTGTCACGAATGTCTGTTCTAAGTAACCAAAGTACGATACATAATGCAACAAAGAAGCTAATAATTGCCCAGTGTCCCGTTATGATTTGTCCTTTTTCCTCCATGGTAAATCCTCTATTATCATAGAGTCCTGTTTTTAGGAGAAGTGGCAATCCAACAACGCCAGATAACTGCATTAAAATGTATGTAACGATAATCCACCAGTATTGTTTCTTCAAATGGTTTAACCATCCTTTCTAACTATAGTGTATGAGATAAGTTAGGATAACATGTAAATATGCTACCTACGATATAAACCTCACTTGAATTATGTTTTTTTCGTAAATCCTTATTTGAAATTATAATAGAAGACAGGAGAAAGTTGTGTGTGTAGCGAAAACAACTTAGGGTGTCCTTTCATATTGTAACATACGAGCAGTGGAAACAACGATTCATATAGTAAAGGCAGTATTCTATATAGAAAGTTTATATAGTGATTTGCGAAAAAATTATGATTTTTTTACTTGCAAAAGAAATTGAGATTATTTATTATTATAAGTGTGTTAGCACTCGGATGACTTGAGTGCTAATAAAAGAAATTTACATAACAAAATGAGGAGGTTATTGTTCATGCTAAAGCCATTAGGTGATCGCGTTGTAATTGAGCTTGTTCAAGCAGAAGAAAAAACAGCAAGTGGTATCGTATTACCAGATACTGCAAAAGAAAAACCACAAGAGGGTAAAGTTGTTGCAGTAGGTACTGGTCGAGTGCTTGAGAATGGTGAGCGTGTTGCTTTAGAGGTAGCAGCAGGTGATCTTATCATCTTCTCAAAATATGCAGGTACTGAAGTGAAATATGAAGGTACAGACTACTTGATTTTACGTGAAAGTGACATTTTAGCAGTTATCGGTTAATTATATAAATCTTAAAAAATCCAAGGGGGTCAATTATTATGGCAAAAGATATTAAATTTAGTGAAGAAGCACGTCGTTCGATGCTTCGCGGTGTCGACACTCTTGCAAACGCAGTAAAAGTAACGCTTGGACCAAAAGGTCGTAACGTTGTACTTGAGAAAAAATTTGGTTCACCACTTATTACAAATGATGGTGTAACAATCGCAAAAGAAATCGAATTAGAAGATGCATTCGAAAACATGGGTGCGAAATTAGTAGCAGAAGTTGCTAGCAAAACAAATGATGTAGCTGGTGACGGAACAACAACTGCAACTGTATTAGCGCAAGCTATGATTCGTGAAGGTCTTAAAAACGTAACAGCTGGTGCTAACCCAATGGGTCTTCGTAAAGGTATCGAAAAAGCTGTTACTGCTGCAATTGAAGAATTAAAAACGATTTCTAAACCAATCGAAGGCAAATCTTCTATCGCACAAGTAGCTGCTATTTCTGCAGCTGACGAAGAAGTAGGTCAATTAATCGCTGAAGCAATGGAGCGCGTTGGTAACGACGGCGTTATTACTTTAGAAGAGTCTAAAGGATTTACAACAGAATTAGACGTAGTAGAAGGTATGCAATTTGATCGTGGATATGCATCTCCTTACATGATTACTGATTCTGATAAAATGGAAGCAGTTCTTGATAACCCATATATCTTAATTACTGACAAAAAGATTTCTAACATTCAAGAAATCTTACCGGTATTAGAGCAAGTGGTACAACAAGGTAAACCACTTCTTATCATTGCTGAAGATGTAGAAGGCGAAGCTTTAGCTACATTAGTAGTGAACAAACTTCGTGGTACATTCAATGTAGTAGCTGTTAAAGCTCCTGGATTTGGTGACCGTCGTAAAGCAATGCTAGAAGATATCGCAATCTTAACTGGTGGCGAAGTAATCACTGAAGAATTAGGTCGTGACTTAAAATCTGCTACAGTTGAATCTTTAGGACGCGCTGGTAAAGTTGTTGTTACAAAAGAAAACACAACTGTAGTTGAAGGTATTGGAAATACAGAGCAAATCGCAGCTCGCATCGGTCAAATTCGTGCGCAATTAGAAGAAACAACTTCTGAATTCGATCGTGAAAAATTACAAGAGCGACTTGCTAAACTAGCAGGTGGCGTAGCAGTAATTAAAGTCGGTGCAGCAACTGAAACTGAGTTAAAAGAGCGCAAACTTCGCATTGAAGATGCACTTAACTCAACTCGTGCAGCAGTAGAAGAAGGTATCGTTGCAGGTGGTGGTACTTCACTTATGAACGTATACACGAAAGTAGCTTCTATCGTAGCTGAAGGCGACGAAGCAACAGGTATCAACATCGTACTTCGTGCACTAGAAGAGCCAGTTCGTCAAATCGCAATCAACGCTGGTCTAGAAGGATCTGTAGTTGTAGAGCGTCTAAAAGGCGAAAAAGTAGGCGTTGGTTTCAACGCAGCTACTGGCGAATGGGTTAACATGCTTGAGTCTGGTATCGTAGATCCAGCTAAAGTAACTCGTTCTGCACTTCAAAACGCAGCATCTGTTGCAGCTATGTTCTTAACAACTGAAGCTGTAGTAGCTGACAAGCCAGAACCAAATGCACCAGCAATGCCTGACATGGGCGGCATGGGCATGGGCGGTATGGGCGGAATGATGTAATTCCGTTTGCCCTAAAAAACATCCATTTCTATATAGAAATGGATGTTTTTTTATGTTTTTTAGAAAAGGAAATGAATTTCTGTAGAATTTTGTCGCTTTCTCTCTTGACCATATAGATACTTCATTGTTAGAATCTAGGAAGATAATATAAAACGATCCTTCATATATCCTCAATGATATGGTTTGAGAGTCTCTACCGGGTTACCGTAAACAACCTGACTATGAAGGCAGTGTGTCTTATATTTATAAAGAGCGGAGACTATCTTTCTTTATAAAGTCAGACCCCTGCCTTTTCTTTGTTATGAGACTAGAGGCGGAGGACTGGCTTTTTTTATTATATTAGTAATGCTTTTCGCCAAATTGGTGAAAATATTTATATACGAGAACTAACGTTGGGGTGATTATTTTGAAGAAGCAACACGATACAATTATCGTTTTAGATTTTGGAAGTCAATACAATCAGTTAATAGCACGTCGAATTCGTGAGTTCGGTGTATACAGTGAACTTCATCCACATACAATTACTGCAGAAGAAATTAAAGCAATGAATCCAAAAGGGATTATTTTCTCTGGTGGACCAAATAGCGTATACGGTGAAGGTGCATTACATTGTGATGAAAAAATCTTCGAACTAGGTTTACCGATCTTCGGTATCTGTTACGGTATGCAGCTTATGACACAACACTTCGGTGGTAAAGTAGAGCGTGCCAACCACCGTGAGTACGGAAAAGCTGTTCTTAAAGTAGAGAACGAATCAAAATTATATGCGAACCTTCCAGAAGAGCAAGTTGTATGGATGAGCCATGGCGACTTAGTAACTGGTTTACCTGAAGGATTCGTAGTAGACGCAACAAGTGAGTCTTGCCCAATTGCTGGTATGAGCAATGAAGCGAAAAACTTATACGGTGTACAATTCCACCCAGAAGTACGTCACTCTGAGCACGGTAACGATTTAATTAAAAACTTCGTATTCGGCGTATGTGGTTGTTCTGAAGGATGGAACATGGAGAACTTTATCGAAGTAGAATTAGAAAAGATTCGTGAAACTGTTGGAGACAAAAAAGTACTATGTGCACTTAGTGGCGGCGTAGACTCTTCTGTTGTAGCAGTATTAATTCATAAAGCAATCGGCGATCAGTTAACATGTATTTTCGTTGACCACGGTTTACTTCGTAAAGGTGAAGCAGAAGGCGTTATGAAAACATTTAGCGAAGGCTTCCATATGAACGTTATTAAAGTGGATGCACAAGAACGCTTCATGAATAAGTTAAAAGGTGTAGAAGATCCAGAACAAAAACGTAAAATCATCGGTAACGAATTCATTTACGTATTTGATGATGAAGCATCTAAATTACAAGGTATGGACTTCTTAGCACAAGGTACACTTTACACAGATATCGTTGAAAGTGGTACAGCAACTGCACAAACAATTAAATCTCACCATAACGTGGGTGGACTTCCAGAAGACATGCAGTTCAAATTAATTGAGCCTTTAAATACGTTATTTAAAGATGAAGTACGTGTATTAGGATCTGAACTAGGAATTCCTGATGAAATCGTATGGCGTCAACCATTCCCAGGTCCTGGTCTTGGTATTCGTGTATTAGGTGAAATCACAGAAGAGAAATTAGAAATCGTTCGTGAATCTGATGCGATTTTACGTGAAGAAATTATTAAAGCGGGATTAGACCGTGAAATTTGGCAATACTTCACTGCACTTCCTGGTATGCGTAGCGTAGGTGTTATGGGTGACGAGCGTACTTACGATTACACAGTAGGTATCCGTGCAGTAACATCTATTGACGGTATGACAGCTGACTGGGCACGTATCCCTTGGGACGTACTAGAGAAAATCTCTGTTCGTATCGTAAACGAAGTAAAACACGTTAACCGTATCGTGTATGATGTAACGAGTAAGCCACCAGCAACTATTGAGTGGGAATAGTATTGTAATAAAAAAGATCCATCTATCATTCATGAATAGATGGATCTTTTTGTTTTCGTTGTTAATACGAACGAAAATATAAAAAAATATAAAAATGTTCGCTTTTAAATTGACAAAAATACATTCAAGAGTTAATATGAGTATGTAATTCAAACGAAAAGTGAATATTATGCCGTCGTATAATATCGGGGATATGGCCCGAAAGTTTCTACCTAGCTACCGTAAATGGCTTGACTACGAGGCGTTTAGATAAAGATGAGGGGAAACTTGTCTTTATTCATAGAACGCTTCCATGTATATGCAATGGAAGCCTTTTTTATTTTTAATAGATAAAAGAGGGCTAGGAAGATTACGGCGAGTAATCATATAACGGGGGAAACGTAGGATGAAACGCTATTTTCAATTTGATGAGCTCGGTACGAATTATAAGACTGAGTTCATAGCGGGGTTAACAACATTTCTATCTATGGCTTACGTACTGTTTGTCAATCCTGCTACGCTGTCGCTTGGAAATGTTAAAGGGTTACCAGCAGGTACAGGGATGGATCCAGGTGCAGTATTCGTTGCTACGGCATTAGCGGCAGCAATCGGTTCGTTAATTATGGGTATTTTCGCGAAGTATCCAATTGCTTTAGCGCCAGGTATGGGAATTAACGCGTTCTTTGCTTATACAGCAGTGTTAACGATGGGTATTCCGTGGCAAACGGCCATTGCCGGAACATTAATGTCAGGTATTATCTTTATTATTCTTACTGCTTCAGGTATTCGTGAAAAAATCATTAATGCAATTCCATCGGAGTTAAAGTTTGCAGTAGCAGCAGGTATCGGATTGTTCATTGCATTCCTTGGATTCCAAAATGCTGGAATTATCGTGAAAAATGATGCTGTTCTTGTTGGGTTGGGGGACTTAACAAAGGGCACAACGTTACTAGCAATCTTCGGGGTTGTTACGACAATCATCTTCATGATTAAGAAAGTTAATGGTGCTGTATTTTACGGTATGATTCTTACAGCGATCTTAGGAGTGGCAACAGGATTAATTGATACTCCGAAAGCTGTAGTGGGAGCAATACCGAGTCTAGAACCAACGTTCGGTGCTGCGTTAACGCACTTCGGAGATATTTTTACAGTTCAAATGGGGATTGTTATTATAACGTTTTTCTTTATCGATTTCTTTGATACAGCAGGTACGCTTGTAGCGGTTGCGAATCAAGCTGGATTAATGAAGAACAATAAATTACCACGTGCAGGAAAAGCATTATTTGCAGATGCGATTGCGACTGTAATTGGTGCGATCTTGGGTACATCAACAACAACGTCTTACATTGAATCGTCTGCAGGGGTAGCAGCGGGAGGACGTTCTGGATTTACAGCAGTTGTAACAGCAGGATTCTTCTTACTGGCACTATTCTTCTCGCCATTACTAAGTGTTGTAACGCCAGCTGTAACGGCACCAGCTTTAATTATTGTAGGAATCTTGATGGTTTCTTCTTTAGGGGAAATTGATTGGAAGAAATTCGAGATTGCAGTGCCAGCATTCTTTACAATTATCTCTATGCCACTTACGTATAGTATCGCAACTGGGATTGCGATTGGATTTATCTTCTATCCAATTACAATGGTTGTGAGTGGTCGTCGTAAAGAGGTTCATCCGATTATGTATGTTATGGGAGTTTTATTCGTACTATATTTCATCTACGTTCGTAAATAAAAGGGGTTTTTTCAAAGGTCTAGACTTAAGGGGAGTCTAGACCTTTTTTGCGTCTTCAGAAAAACTTAAGGATTTCCGAGCGTTTTTCTTCAGAAGTTTTCCTATAATAGAAGTTAGGGATTAAAAAAGTAATGGGGGAGATATTGTGGCACACGAAACAATACTTGTCGTAGATGATGAAAAAGAAATTCGGAATTTAATTACAATCTATTTAAAGAATGAAGGATATAAAGTATTACAAGCAGGGGACGGAGAAGAAGGGCTACGTTTACTGGAAGAAAATGAAGTGCATCTAGTCGTATTAGATATTATGATGCCGAAAGTAGATGGTATTCATATGTGTATGAAAGTAAGAGAATCGAAAGAGATGCCTATCATTATGCTTTCTGCGAAAACGCAAGATATGGATAAGATTTTAGGATTAACAACAGGAGCAGATGATTACGTAACGAAGCCCTTTAATCCATTAGAGTTAATTGCACGAATTAAATCTCAGTTACGCCGTTATATGAAAATGAATGGTTTTGCTATTCAAAATGAGGACGAGCTAGAAATTGGAGAGATGAAAATAAATATCTCGACCCATAAAGTTATTGTAGAGGGAGAAGAAGTGAAACTAACCCCAAGGGAATTTTCAATTTTAGAATTGCTAGCTAGAAATCCAGGTATGGTGTTTAGTGCGGAGCAAATTTATGAAAAGGTGTGGAACGAACGATCTTTCCAGTCTGATAATACTGTAATGGTGCATATTCGAAAAGTACGTGAAAAGATTGAGGAGAATCCAAGGAAGCCTAGATATATAAAAACAGTATGGGGAGTGGGGTATAAGATTGAAAAAGATATTTAATCCGTTTACTTATGTTCGGAAAATTCGAGAATTAATTGGAAAGATAATAAAGAGCGTGAAACGGAGTATAAGGATTCAACTTATTACGGCGTTTACTGCTTGTGCGTTATTAGGTCTCTTTGTATCAACGAAGATAGTAGCACCTATTTTTGAAGATGCTAGCCAGCATGCCGAGATTAATTACAGAGATGGTATGGAGCAAATTAATCGTAAAGCTCAAAGTACAGCGGAAATGATGGTTGCTGAAAATAAATTAGATGCTGTACAAAATATGATAGAACTAGAAAATGAGAATTTAGAGCAAGGGCATGATGCCTTTAAAATATTAGTTACTGACGAAAATGGTAAAGTTTTGTATAAGACGAAGCAAGCGCAAGAAGAACAAATTAATTTGCATAATACAATTCGTAATGCGACTTCATTTGCTATCAATTATTCAAATAATAATGATATTGAAAGATCAAGAAAAGAGTTTATTACATTCTCGCCTATTACAATTGAAGGTAAGAACTTATATATGTTTGTAAGCGGGATTCCTCAAGGCGAGGTAGTGTATTATAAAGTAGAAGGACCATTCCCATTTTTAATTGGTGTCCTTGTATTCATTTTCTCTTTCTTCTATATAACAAAGAGAAAGATGAAGCAGATTGAAGCAATGGCAGAAGGTGTAAAGGAAATAGAAAAAGGAAACTTAGCGTACCGCATTGAGAAGAAAGGTGAAGATGAGATTGCGTCTTTAACTGAGAATATTAATAATATGGCGGAAGAGCTTATGAATAATATAGAAAAAGAGCGTAAATTAGAAAAGCAGAAAAATGAGCTTATTACGAATGTATCTCATGATTTACGTACACCGCTTACTTCTATTATGGGTTACTTACGATTACTTCGAGATTCTAAATATGAAAATCAAGAACAACATGATGAGTATACGAGAATTGCTTTTGCAAAGTCGGAGCAGCTAAAGAATTTAATAGAAGATTTATTTGAGTATACGAAGTTAACAAATGAACAAGTTATATTAGAAAAACAAGAAGTTTGTATGAATGAGTTACTCGAGCAATTAATAGAAGAATTAGTACCGCAGGCGGAAGAGCATGGACTTACGTTTGTTAAGAAGTTTCCTGAGGAACGTGCTTATGCATCGATTGATTCGGAAAAGATGGTTCGTGTATTTGATAATTTACTAATGAATGCGATTAAGTATAGTAAAGATGATGGGGAGATAAAAGTTTCTCTTCAAAGGCAGCGCAGGGATATACAAATTGTAATTGCGAATCATAGTGAAGAGTTTACGAGAGAAGAGTTAGCGAATTTGTTTGAACGTTTCTATAAGAAGGATCAATCTCGAAGTAGAGTAACAGAAGGTTCTGGACTTGGGCTTGCGATTGCGAAAAGTATTGTTGAGTTACAAGGTGGTAGTATTCGAGCTGAATATGAGGAGGGCATTATTCGATTTATCGTCTCTTTACCTATTATAGAAAAATAATAAACGATAGCGTGTTACATGATAAAAAGACTTATTTTAAAAAGAAATAAGTCTTTTTATATTTTTTTAGAAAAACATATTGACGATTAGAGTTTAGAGGTGTAGTATTATACGAGTCGCTGATGACAACAACGTCGAAAGCGGCAAACGAAATGAAAAACTTAGTTGACATTAACTAACGAAGATGTTAACATAAGGAAGTCGCAAATGAGCGACCAAGTAGTTCTTTGAAAACTGAACGAAACAAACAACGT
>NZ_JBXAEZ010000016.1:0-14779 GCF_058792475.1 Bacillus sp. MT94
AGTTGGGACCTTGTCCCTGTGAGAGTAGGACGTCGCCAAGCAACTAAAAACACAAGTCTTTTGACTTGTGTTTTTTTTATTTCCCATGAAATAGGTTAGGTTCTGTTAGTAAAAATGATGAAATATAGTAAGGGATTTTTTGAGCAGAAATATTAAGAAATTGATAAATAAATGGATAATCTTCAGAGCCATAGCTTCCAAGTAAGTCATACCACCAATCTGTTTCATACCTAGAAATCATGCTTAAATTATAGAGCAATAAATAATGAACGAGGAGTTCAGGTAATACTGGTTTAGGATTTCTAGGATCAGTTGTAAGTGGTAAATAATAAGTATTAGTAAGATATTCATAGTATAAAGGAGTACTGTACATAGGATTCCATGATTGAATTGGCGCCGTAAAAAGTAAATTCGATTCATTAGTTTTCTCAGGTACATGTTGCATTGATAAATGCTTACAAGATGTTTCAATGTAGCGAGAAAATCTCTCTTTAGTCATATGTAATCGATCTAGTAGGTTGACTGAAAAGGAGAGCTCATTTTTAATTGTTGAATCAATTTTATATAAAGTTGATCCTTTTTGACTATAGCGGAACAAATTTTGTAATTCTGGAATATTTCCCATTAATTCTAACATGTTAAATTTTTCTGCTTCTAAGTGTTTCATGTGAAACAGTTGTTCTGCAACATGAGTAAACAATCCGTTTTTTTGTACCTTCACCTCATCTTCTAAAAATTGATACCCTTGTTTTTTTCGTTTGCGAGTTGTAACGCCATGAGCTAAAACAGTAGTGGATTCAGGATAGTTAGGATCAATGGTTAGTAGACATGCTTTAAAAAGTTGGCTAATTCCATAAAATAACAACATTGGTTGAATGGAAAATGGAGCTGTCTTATATAATTCATAATAATTTTTCCCGTGTTCTAAGTAATAAATAAAGGGATAACAATTTTCAAAACTTTTTTTTTCGGCATCCTGAATAGAGGATTTTTCATAACAACGGGCAAGATAACGTTGTACGTTTTGAGATGAAAAAAAGAAACTTAACTGCTGCCAAGTGCAAGATGTTTGATGCATATATTACGCTCCTTTTATTGTCTAAAAATTCTAACATATATATACGTCCTTGACAGTATTTTAACCAATTGATAAGCTACTAATAATAATTTCTGGTATCATAGGGGGAACAATTATGTGGGAATCTAAATTTGTTAAAGAAGGTTTGACTTTTGATGATGTATTACTTGTACCAGCTAGGTCAGATATATTACCAAGAGAAGTAAGTGTTAAAACAGTTTTATCTGAAAGCTTACAGCTAAACATCCCGTTAATTAGTGCAGGAATGGATACAGTAACAGAAGCTGACATGGCTATTGCAATGGCTCGCCAAGGTGGTTTAGGAATTATTCATAAGAATATGTCTATTGAGCAACAAGCAGAGCAAGTTGATAAAGTAAAGCGCTCTGAAAGCGGCGTTATTTCAGATCCTTTCTTCTTAACTCCAGAACATCAAGTATATGATGCAGAACATCTTATGGGAAAATATCGTATCTCAGGTGTACCGGTTGTAAATAATTTAGATGAGCGAAAATTAGTTGGTATTATTACAAACCGTGATATGCGCTTCATCCAAGACTACTCAATCAAAATTTCTGACGTAATGACAAAAGAACAATTAATTACAGCTCCAGTTGGTACTACACTGGAAGAAGCTGAAAAGATCCTACAAAAGTATAAAATTGAAAAACTCCCTCTTGTTGATAATAACGGTGTATTACAAGGGCTGATTACAATAAAAGATATTGAAAAAGTAATTGAATTCCCAAACTCTGCTAAAGATAAGCAAGGACGCTTATTAGTTGGAGCGGCAGTTGGTGTAACAGCTGATGCTATGCTTCGTATCGATGCATTAGTAAAAGCTAGTGTAGATGCAATTGTACTTGATACAGCTCATGGGCATTCTAAAGGCGTTATTGATAAGGTAAAGGAAGTTCGTGCTAAATATCCATCATTAAATATTATCGCTGGAAATGTTGCTACAGCTGAAGCAACGAAAGCATTAATTGAAGCTGGTGCAAACGTAGTTAAAGTTGGTATTGGACCAGGTTCTATTTGTACAACACGTGTTGTAGCTGGTGTTGGTGTACCACAATTAACAGCAGTTTATGATTGTGCAACCGAAGCTCGTAAATACGGTATTCCAGTTATTGCTGATGGCGGTGTTAAGTACTCTGGTGATATGGTTAAAGCTTTAGCAGCAGGAGCACATGTTGTTATGCTAGGTAGTATGTTTGCTGGTGTTGCCGAAAGTCCTGGAGAAACTGAAATTTACCAAGGTCGTCAATTTAAAGTGTATCGTGGTATGGGTTCTGTCGGTGCGATGGAAAAAGGAAGTAAAGATCGTTACTTCCAAGAAGGAAATAAAAAACTTGTTCCAGAAGGTATTGAAGGACGAGTACCATATAAAGGACCTTTAGCAGATACAGTTCACCAATTAGTTGGTGGCTTACGTGCAGGTATGGGATATTGCGGAGCACAGGATTTAGAATTCTTACGCGAAAATGCACAATTCATTCGTATGTCAGGTGCAGGCTTACGTGAAAGTCATCCTCATCACGTACAAATTACAAAAGAGGCTCCAAACTACTCATTATAATGTCTTATATACAAATAGACAGAGATTTGATATCTCTGTCTATTTTTTTTTGATTATGTTAGAATAACGGTTATGTGAGTACATAGATATTGGGGGTAGCAAAAGTGAAAGGTATGTTTTGCAAAAGATTCATTGCTTTGGTAACAGTGCTTACACTAGCTTGTAGCATTTTTATTCCATATAGCAATGCATCAGCTGAAACAGGAGCCGCTTTAAACATTGAAGCAGGCGCGGCAATTTTAGTAGAAGCGAATTCTGGGAAAATTTTATATCAAAAGAATGCAGATGAATTATTATCCATTGCTAGTATGACAAAGATGATGAGTGAATATTTAGTTCACGAAGCAGTGGATAAAGGAAAACTTAAGTGGGACCAGAAAATTAAGGTTTCTGAATATGCATATAAGGTTTCACAAGATGCTTCATTATCAAATGTTGCATTAGAAAATGGTGGCTCTTATACAGTAAAAGAGTTATATGAGGCAATGGCAATCTTTTCTGCAAATGGTGCAACAATTGCATTAGCAGAAGCAATTGCAGGTAAAGAAGTAGATTTCGTAAAAATGATGAATGATAAATCGAAAGAACTAGGGTTGAAAAATTATAAATTTGTCAATTCTACAGGTTTAACGAATAAAGATTTAAAGGGAATGCACCCTGAAGGAACAACAGCAGATGAAGAAAATAAAATGTCTGCAAAGGATGTTGCAACTTTAGCACAACATTTAATTAAAGATTATCCAAAAGTGTTAGATACAGCAAAAATTCCTAAAAAAGAATTCCGTCCAGAAAAAGAGAAGTTTGCAATGTCAAACTGGAACTGGATGTTAAAGGGCTTAGTTAAAGAATATGATGGCGTAGATGGTCTGAAAACAGGCTCAACTCCAGAAGCAGGAGATTGCTTCACTGGTACGGTTGAAAGAAACGGTATGCGTTTTATTTCTGTAGTTATTAAAACAAGTTCTCATACAGCACGTTTTGATGAAACAAAGAAGCTATATGATTATGGATTTGCTAACTTTGAAGTGAAACAAATGTATAAAAAAGGTTCTTCAGTAAAAGGACAAGAAACAGTAAGAGTAGAAAATGCGAAAGATAAAGATGTAGCAGTTCAAACGAAACAAGCTATTTCACTTCCAGTGCCAAAAGGAAGTAAAGATGTTTATAAAACAGAATTAAAAGAATCAAGTAAGGGACAAGAAGCACCTATTAAAAAGGGAGCTGCGCTTGGTCAAATGGTAATTACGCCAAAAGATACAAACGACCCTGGATTTTTAACTGGTAAGTCGTTGCAAGTGGATCTTGTAACAACATCTGAAGTAGAAGAAGCAAACTGGTTTACTCGTGCTATGCGCGGAATTGGTTCATTCTTTAGTGGTATGTGGAATAGTGCTGTTGATACAGTAAAAGGTTGGTTTTAGAAGCTCCTCATGGTAGGGGCTTTTTTTTTTATTCCTATTTTTCATACCGACTTTATGAAAAAGTAGTAGACAAGCATCTGATAGTTAGTGGTAGAATGTAAGAGTATTCTTAATTTTCGCCTTTAACGGGGGAAAGCAATTCACCTAGGGGGGTTTTTGTACATGACAAATGTAACAGGGACAGAGCGTGTAAAACGTGGAATGGCAGAAATGCAAAAAGGCGGCGTTATTATGGACGTAATTAACGCTGAACAAGCAAAAATTGCAGAAGAGGCAGGCGCAGTTGCCGTTATGGCATTAGAGCGTGTACCAGCAGACATTCGTGCAGCAGGTGGCGTTTCTCGTATGGCAGACCCAACAATCGTTGAAGAAGTTATGGGTGCAGTGTCAATTCCGGTTATGGCAAAATGCCGTATCGGTCACCTTGTAGAAGCACGTGTATTAGAATCATTAGGGGTAGACTATATCGATGAGAGTGAAGTATTAACTCCTGCTGATGAAGTATACCATTTAAATAAACGTGATTACACAGTTCCATTTGTATGTGGTTGCCGTGATATCGGAGAAGCTGCACGTCGTATTGCAGAAGGTGCATCTATGCTTCGTACAAAAGGTGAACCAGGAACAGGAAACATTGTAGAGGCAGTGCGTCATATGCGCCAAGTCAATGCAGAAATCCGTCAAGTTGCGAGTCTACGTGAAGATGAGTTAATGACATATGCAAAAAATACTGGTGCTCCTTACGAAGTATTACTTGA
Organism: Bacillus sp. MT94; assembly: GCF_058792475.1. Classification (NCBI taxonomy): domain Bacteria; kingdom Bacillati; phylum Bacillota; class Bacilli; order Caryophanales; family Bacillaceae; genus Bacillus; species Bacillus sp. MT94. Next base: position 4,837 of record NZ_JBXAEZ010000016.1, read on the forward strand.
AATTAAACGTCTTGGTCGCTTACCAGTTGTAAACTTTGCGGCAGGTGGTATAGCAACGCCAGCAGATGCTGCATTAATGATGCAACTTGGTGCTGATGGGGTATTTGTTGGATCTGGTATCTTCAAATCAGAAAACCCAGAGAGATTTGCACGTGCAATTGTTGAAGCAACGACTCATTATGAAGATTACGAACTAATTGCAAGTCTTTCTAAAGGATTAGGTAATGCAATGAAGGGTATCGAAATTTCAACGTTATTACCAGAACAACGCATGCAAGAGCGTGGATGGTAATTAAAGGAGAACTTTAAAATGGTGAAAATCGGTGTACTAGGTCTTCAAGGTGCAGTTCGTGAACATGTAAAATCAGTTGAAGCAAGTGGTGCAGAAGCTGTTGTTGTAAAGCGTATAGAGCAACTTGAAGAGATTGATGGTCTTATTTTACCAGGCGGTGAAAGTACAACAATGCGCCGTCTTATTGATAAGTATGCTTTCATGGAACCACTTCGCACATTTGCAAAGTCTGGTAAACCAATGTTTGGTACGTGTGCAGGGATGATTCTTCTTGCGAAAACACTTATTGGCTATGAAGAAGCACATATTGGTGCTATGGATATTACAGTTGAGCGCAATGCGTTCGGACGCCAAAAGGATAGTTTTGAAGCTGCGCTTTCAATTGAAGGCGTGGGTGAAGACTTCGTTGGTGTATTTATCCGTGCGCCGTATGTTGTAGAAGTAGCTGATAATGTTGAAGTGCTTTCTAAGCATGGTGACCGAATGGTAGCGGTAAGACAAGATCAGTTTTTAGCTGCTTCATTCCATCCAGAATTAACAGATGATCATCGTGTAACAGCATACTTTGTTGAAATGGTAAAAGAAGCAAAAATGAAAAAAGTTGTATAAGTAACTTGCAACTTGTATAAGATTATAGTAAATTGATGGTAACAATTTTATAAAATAAGCGTGTTGATAGGAAATAGTAACAAATGTTGTTTCTTATAGAGAGTCGATGGTTGGTGGAAATCGATAGAAACAGTTTGTGAATCCATCCTGGAATGGAATGTGGAACATCTTTTGGATTAAGTAAGCATTCCCGGTGAAGAGCCGTTATTTCTACTTGAGAGGAAAGCGGTAATGCTTTCAACTAGGGTGGCAACGCGGGTTAACTCCCGTCCCTTTATATAGGGACGGGAGTTTTTTGTGTTTTATAAAATAAAAGGAGGAGTATATAATGCTTGATATTAAATTTTTACGTACAAACTTTGAAGAAGTAAAAGCGAAATTACAGCATAGAGGTGAAGATCTAACTGATTTCGGACGTTTTGAAGAACTTGATACGAGAAGAAGAGAACTACTTGTTCAGACAGAAGAATTAAAAAGTAAACGTAATGAAGTGTCTCAACAAATCTCTGTATTAAAGCGCGAAAAGAAAGATGCAGAAGCTCTAATTTTAGAAATGCGTGAGGTTGGAGAAAAAGTAAAGGATTTTGATAACGAACTTCGCACAGTTGAAGAAGACTTAGAAAGATTAATGTTATCTATTCCAAATATCCCTCATGAGTCTGCTCCAGTCGGTGAAACAGAGGATGATAATGTAGTAGCGCGTACTTGGGGAGAAGTAAAAGAATTTACTTTTGAACCAAAACCACATTGGGATCTTGCTACTGATTTAGGAATTTTAGATTTTGAACGCGCTGGGAAAGTAACAGGAAGCCGCTTCGTATTTTACAAAGGTGCTGGTGCAAGATTAGAGCGTGCTTTAATTAGCTTTATGCTTGATCTTCATACTGATGAGCATGGATATGAAGAAGTATTACCTCCATATATGGTAAACCGCGCAAGTATGACAGGAACAGGACAACTTCCAAAGTTTGAAGAAGATGCATTCCGTATTGAAAGTGAAGATTATTTCTTAATTCCAACAGCTGAAGTACCTGTAACGAATATGCATCGTGATGAGATTTTAAATAAAGAGCAATTGCCTATAAGATATGCTGCATTTAGCTCTTGCTTCCGCTCTGAAGCAGGTTCAGCTGGTCGCGATACACGCGGTTTAATTCGCCAGCATCAGTTCAATAAAGTAGAGCTTGTGAAGTTCGTAAAACCAGAAGATTCTTATGAAGAGTTAGAAAAATTAACAAATGATGCAGAACGCGTGTTACAATTATTAGAGTTGCCATATCGCGTTATGAGCATGTGCACAGGCGATTTAGGATTTACAGCAGCGAAGAAATACGATATTGAAGTATGGATTCCAAGCTATGGCACATATCGTGAAATTTCTTCTTGTAGTAATTTTGAAGCTTTCCAAGCGAGACGTGCAAATATCCGTTTCCGCCGTGAGCCAAATGGAAAACCAGAACATGTCCATACATTAAATGGATCTGGTCTTGCAATTGGACGTACGGTTGCAGCTATTTTAGAGAACTACCAACAAGAAGATGGTACAATTATAATTCCAGAAGTTCTTCGCCCTTATATGGGAGGAAAAACAGTTATTAAGTAAATTTAAACATTCATCGGTATGAGTGATTGGTAATTATGAGCGTTGTCAGTACTTTAATGTAGGAAGGGGAAAGTAAAATTTTCCTTTCCTCATAATTTATTTTAGTAGGGTTGACTAACTGTTTTTCTTTTGATATTATATTTGATGTCAATATGGAGGTATACCCAAGTCTGGCTGAAGGGATCGGTCTTGAAAACCGACAGGCGGCGAGAGTCGCGCGGGGGTTCGAATCCCTCTACCTCCTCCAGATATAATTGACAACAGCGCATATAAGTGGAGATTGGAGAACTCGTTACCAACACGTAACGAGTTTTTATTTTAAAACCAATCATAAAGTATGGTGTAAGGTAATTTTGTCCTTATTACACACTCATATTCCGATGATTATCTTCATAGATATGAAAGGAGTCAACATGGATCTTATTATACAAACGTTTCCTTTAGATGGAAAAACTTTATATTATGTACAATGTCCTGTCTGTAAGAACAATAGAATTTTAAACAGTGGTGCAAACGTATCACGCATTATTAGTGATGATACATTCCGTAAACTTTGTGGTTGTACTTGTGATGTAAAACCAGCTACGAATAAAGTAGAGGTGCCAAAACAAGTTAAAAAAGCAGCTGTAAAGAAAGAAGCGGCTCCAAAACGTACAGGTAAAGTATTAACGGCAGTAATTAATGGGAAAGAAATGACTGTTAAAGAGATTGCTGAAGCATACGATATTAGTACAAGTACTGTTCGTCAGCGTATTAACGCAGGAAAACCTGAGAGTGAAATTATTGCTCCAACAAAGAAGAAGTAATTTAATAGGAAAACCCGTGCATATGCACGGGTTTTTTATTTTACAAGTTTACGTGTTTGTTTTAAAAAATGCCCAATTTTTTTAATGATTGGTTCGATTGAATCCCCATCTTTTAAAATATCGTACTCATTAATATTTAAGCGTAATACAGGGCATGAATTAAAGTTGTTAATCCAGTTTTCATAACGTCCATGCATTTCTTTCCAGTACTCAATTGGCGTTTGCTGTTCCATTGGGCGTCCGCGTTCCTGAATACGATCGACAATATCATCGAAAGAACCTTCTAAGTAAATTAATAAGTCTGGATGAGGGAAGTAAGGAGTCATGACCATAGCGTCAAATAACCCTTTGTATGTTTCATAATCAGTTTCCGTCATCGTACCTTTTTCATGATGCATCTTTGCGAAAATTCCAGTGTCTTCGTAAATAGAACGATCTTGAACAAAACCGCCACCGTATTCAAAAATTCTTTTTTGTTCCTTAAATCGTTCTGCTAAAAAGTACACTTGTAGGTGGAAGCTCCAGCGAGTGAAGTCCGCATAGAACTTGTCCAAGTATGGATTGGAATCTACTTTTTCAAATGATGTGCGATAACCTAAAGCATTAGCTAATGCAGTTGTCATAGTTGATTTACCCACACCTACCGTTCCGGCGATAGTGATTACTGCGTCATTGGGTATATCATATTTTTGCCTTAAATTCATTATTATTTCGACTCCTTTAAGAGAGTATTTTGAAGGGCAGATAGGATGACGTTTAAATCATCAGGATTTTTTACAAAATCCATATCGTCTCCATTAAATTTCAATACTGGTATTTCCGGATGATCTTTTTTAAAAGCATCCATTGCTGTTTCATAATCTTTTGTGAGCTGTAGTAAGTAATTTGGATCCATGTTTTTTTCAAATTCTCTTCCGCGCATGGCGATTCGTTTTTGCAATGTTTTTAGGCTAGCCGTTAAATAAACAATGACGTTTGGCACAGGCATATCTTGTGTAAGAATACGATAAATTTGCATGTACTTGTCATATTGAGAGTCTTTTAATGTGCGGGATGCAAAAATTAAATTTTTAAAGATATGGTAATCCGCTACTACTGGTTTCCTTTGATTCAAATACTTTATGTTAATATCTTCTAATTGTTTGTATCTATTACAAAGAAAGAACATCTCTGTTTGAAAACTCCATTCGTCGATGTCTTCATAGAACTTTCCTAAAAAGGGATTTTCATCAACAATCTCTTTTAGTAAGTGGAGTTGCATGTGAGTTGAAATTTCCTTCGCAAGTGAAGTTTTTCCAACACCAATTGGTCCTTCAACCGTGATAAATGGTACTCCGGTCACGCTGTTTCCTCCTTTCAATCAGTGATTTACCGTGACTACTAAAAACACAAAACAGAATTATTGTAGCACAAGAGGGAAGCGAGCGGGTTAATTTGATATAAAAAGTTAGAAAATAGATATATGTATTAATTAAATTTTATTTTGGATGACGATGTTATATTTGCTTTCAATGTAGTTTCCATTATTTTTAAAGCATGTATATTATCTTGGTCGTTGTTAGAGGCGATACAATCCTGTGGTACATACAATGTATAATTTCTCATATGGGCATCATTAGCTGTAAAGAGGATACATATATTTCCGGCAACTCCTGTTAATATTAGATTTTCTATTTTTAAATAACCTAGTAATGAATTTAAAGGTGTTTCATAAAAAGCGGAATAATGTGGTTTAATAAAAATGTAATCATCAGAACTTGGAGCAATCTTATGGATTATATTTTCGCTATATTTATTTGTGCAATGAGTAATAAGTTGGTCGATATCAGATCTCCAAAGTTGATAATGGTCATTAACGTAAATTATAGGATAGCCGAAGGATTTCATTTTTTTCTTTAATTGTAAAATAGGGTTTGTGATAGTCTCACATTTTTGAGCTAGAATGGGTCCGTGGGAAAATTGAAAGTCATTAATCATATCGATAATGAGCAAGGCGGTATTTTTCATATGTAATCCCCTCTCTTTTTTCTTTTAGGGTGGATTGAATATGTAAAAGTTATCCCCTGTGTAGTAAATGGAAATAAGTGTACTTTATTTGTAATGAAAGGACTATGTTATGGAACAAGATCAAGATATTTATTTTATGCAATTAGCGATAGAAGAAGCCAAAAAGGCAGAGGAAATACAGGAAGTTCCAATTGGAGCAGTTATAGTGTTAGATGGTGAGGTAATTAGTGTTGCCCATAATTTAAGGGAAACTGAGCAAAGATCAATAGCTCATGCTGAGTTGCTAGCAATAGATGAGGCGTGTAAAAAATTAGGGACATGGCGTTTAGAAGATGCAACATTGTATGTAACATTAGAACCTTGTCCAATGTGTGCGGGTGGAATTGTTTTATCACGAGTGAAGCGAGTTGTATATGGTGCAAGTGATCCGAAGGGCGGGTGTGCAGGGACATTAATGAATCTTTTAACGGATGAACGCTTCAATCATCAATGTGAAGTAGTATCTGGTGTATTAGAGGAAGAATGCGGTACGTTGTTAACAAACTTTTTTAGAGAGCTTCGTAAAAAAAGAAAAGCGATAAAAAAATTAGAGAAAAATACTGGGAACTAACGTATTTGCATTTTATAAAGAAACAAGTTATACTGATAATGCCTTTAATGAAGGCAACCGAATATTGGTTTTAACTTTGCCGTGCTAAGCGGGGAGGTAGCGGTGCCCTATACTCGCAATCCGCTCTAGCGAGGCCGAATCCCCTCTCGAGGTTATGTTGCTGTAAGGTCTGCCTTAAGTAAGTGGTGTTGACGTTTGGGTCCTGCGCAACGGGACCCCGTGAACCTTGTCAGGTCCGGAAGGAAGCAGCAATAAGCGGGTCTTCTCGTGTGCCGCAGGAGTGCCTGAACCGAGCTAACTGCTTGAGTAACGCTTATGGTACGTAATCGACGGAGGGTGCACGGCAGTTATATATGTATACAAAACTCACCTTAATACAAAGGTGAGTTTTTTGTATAGAAAATAACTTTTGGAATCTATAAACAGAATGGGTTATAATAAATGAGATAATAACCTTTGAGGGAGGCCGTATTTTCGTGTCATACCAAGCGTTATACCGAACATGGAGACCGCAAAAGTTCGAAGATGTAGTCGGTCAAAAGCACGTGACAAAAACGTTGCAAAATGCCCTTCTTCAAGAGAAAGTTTCACATGCTTATTTATTTTCTGGTCCTAGGGGAACAGGAAAAACGACAATTGCAAAAGTATTTGCAAAAGCAATTAACTGTGAACATGCTCCGGTAGCTGAACCTTGTAATGAATGTCCTTCTTGTTTAGGAATTACACAAGGATCCATTTCAGATGTATTAGAAATTGATGCGGCTTCAAATAACGGTGTAGATGAAATTCGAGATATTAGAGATAAAGTAAAATATGCTCCAAGTGCTGTAGAATATAAAGTATACATTATTGATGAAGTTCACATGCTTTCTATGGGTGCATTCAATGCGCTTTTAAAAACCTTAGAAGAGCCGCCAGGACATGTTATCTTTATTTTGGCGACAACAGAACCTCATAAGATCCCGCCTACAATTATTTCGCGTTGTCAGCGTTTTGAATTCCGAAAAATATCAGTGAATGATATTGTTGAGAGATTATCAACGGTTGTGACAAACGAAGGTACGCAAGTGGAAGATGAAGCATTACAAATTGTTGCCCGTGCTGCTGAAGGTGGTATGCGTGACGCGCTTAGTCTTATTGATCAGGCTATATCTTATAGTGATGAGATTGTTACGACAGAAGATGTATTGGCCGTAACAGGATCTGTTTCTCAGCAATACTTAGGCAATTTAGTAGAATGCATACGTGAAAATGATGTATCAAGAGCATTACAGATCATAGATGAAATGATGAGTAAAGGGAAGGATCCAGTTCGTTTTATGGAGGATTTCATTTACTATTATCGTGATATGCTTTTATATCAAACTTCACCGCAACTAGAACATATGTTGGAACGAGTAATTGTAGATGATCAATTCCGTAAGTTGAGTGAAGAAATGCAACCGGAAGTGATCTATGAGATTATTCATACCCTTAGTAAGGGACAACAGGAAATGAAGTGGACAAATCATCCGCGTATTTTCTTAGAAGTTGTTATGGTGCAATTGTGTCAACAGTTTATGATGCAAGCAAACGGTACTGATCGTTTGCAAGCAATTATGAACAGGATGCAGCAATTGGAGAAAGAGTTAGAGCAAGTCAAAAAGAACGGTGTGCCAGCTGGTGTACAACAGGAAGTAAGAGAGACACGTGCAACACCAAAACCCGTACGAACAGGAAGTATGAAGATTCCTGTCGGGCGTGTAAATGAAGTATTAAAACAAGCGAAGCGTCAAGATTTAGAACAATTAAAAGCTGTATGGGGTGAGTTGTTAGGAAGACTCAAATCATATAACAAAGTAGCGTTTGCTGTTCTACTAGAAAATAGCGAACCAGTGGCAGCTTCAGATGACACTTACGTTTTAGCATTTCAATATGAGATTCACTGTAAGATGGCGAGCGAAAATCGAGAAGCTATGGATACAGTAGAACAAGCTTTATTTGAATTGCTAAGTAAAAGGTTAAATATGATTGCCATTCCAAAAAGTGAATGGGGTAAAATCCGTGAAGACTTTTTACAACGTGAAGGTGGAGAGTCTGAAGAAAGCCCGGAGAAAAAGGAAGACCCTCTTATAGAAGAGGCAGTGAAATTAGTAGGACAAGAACTCATTGAAATAAAAGAGTAATAATAATTAGGAGGAATTAATTATGATGCGTGGCGGAATGGGAAATATGAATAACATGATGAAACAAATGCAAAAGATGCAAAAAGACATGGCGAAAGCACAAGAAGAGCTTGGTGAAAAAACAGTTGAAGGTACAGCTGGCGGCGGAATGATTACAGTTATTGCAAATGGTCACAAGCAAATTCTTGAAGTGAAGATTAAAGAAGAGGTTGTAGATCCAGAGGATATCGAAATGTTACAAGACTTAGTGTTAGCTGCAACAAATGATGCACTTAAAAAGGCTGATGAGCTATCAAACTCTACGATGGGTAAATTTACAAAAGGCTTAAACTTACCAGGTGGAATGTTCTAGGAGGATATTGATACATGCATTATCCAGAACCAATATCAAAACTAATCGATAGTTTTATGAAGTTGCCAGGTATCGGACCGAAAACAGCGGTTCGATTGGCATTTTTCGTATTAGATATGAAAGAAGATGATGTGTTAGGTTTTGCGAAAGCACTTGTAAATGCGAAGCGAGATTTAGCGTATTGTTCTGTATGTGGACATATTACTGATCGTGATCCTTGTTATATTTGTAATGATTCGCATCGAGATCAATCAGTTGTTTGTGTCGTGCAAGAACCGAAAGATGTAATCGCGATGGAAAAAATGAAAGAGTATCAAGGTGTATATCATGTGTTACGTGGTGCGATTTCTCCTATGGAGGGAATTGGACCGGAAGACATTAATATCCCGCAACTCTTAAAGCGACTACATGATGAAACGGTACAAGAAGTAATATTAGCAACAAACCCTAATATTGAAGGGGAAGCTACAGCGATGTATATCTCCCGCCTCTTAAAACCTACAGGCATTAAAGTAACTCGTATTGCACATGGTCTGCCAGTTGGTGGAGATTTAGAATATGCAGATGAAGTGACACTATCGAAAGCATTAGAAGGTCGCAGAGAAGTATAAGAGGAGAAACAAAAATGTTCTTTCAAAAAAAGGGTAAATTGCGTAAAGAGTATGATGATAAGTTAATTGTACTTTTGGAAAAAGTGAAGAATGAGTGGTTACGTCAGAAGAGAATGGTCGAACAAAGTGTAGAACCATCTCAAGATGTCATTTGTTCTTTGAAAATAGCAGAGGCGAAATATTTCTTCTTGTTGAAAGAAGCAAAGCGTCGTCCTGTAAAAATGGAACAATGGTAAAGGGTTCTGCTTTCTGAGCAGGCCTTTTTATTTTATTTGTTAAATGCTGAGGTGTTGTTTTATTAGGTTTATATGAAAGAGATGCCGTTTATGATAACTGTTCTTTTTTATTGTCTTGTCCCATACAAATAGATGTATAGGTCATTCATAAGGAGGAAAAAATGAATTCTACAATTATTATTGTTGGCATTCTTACTTTAGTGTTTATTTTTCTTGTTTTTGGTGTTGCCTCTAAGCCATTACGTTTTATAGGAAAGGTGATTTTTCATGTTACTCTAGGCATAGCATTGCTTTTTATCGTAAATGTTGTAGGGACATATTTTGATTTTCATATCCCAATTAACATGGGTACAGCGGCAATAACGAGTTTATTAGGGCTACCAGGTGTGGCGGCATTAGTGATTATTAAGCTTTATATCATGCCAAGATGAAATTATTTTGGCATTTTTTTAAAAAGTGTTGACTATTAAATGATTAATATGGTAAATTAATAAGCGTCGTCAGGAACGAAAGAAAAAAGTTGTTGACAGATTTAATGAGAAATGTTAAATTATAAAAGTCGCTGAAACGCGATATTGAACTTTGAAAACTAAACGAAACAAACAACGTGAAACGTCAATTTTTATTTTTAGATGCTAGACAAACTAACTTT
>NZ_JBXAEZ010000017.1:0-8572 GCF_058792475.1 Bacillus sp. MT94
ACGTTTCACGTTGTTTGTTTCGTTCAGTTTTCAAAGAACTACTTGGTCGCTCATTTGCGACTTCCTTATGTTAACATTTCTATTTTGTAATGTCAACTAAGTTTTTCATTTCGTTTGTCGCTTTCAATGTTAATGTCATCGGCGACTTTTCCTATATTACACCCCTGTAGATCAATCGTCAATACTTTTTATCTTTTTTATTTTATAAATTATAAAAGCTTTGCTCTCTTAATTTCTAACACATCCTTAGAACTTCTTAAACATATGTATTCAAACTAACAATCTGCAGACTACACCCTCTAACTTAATACTAATACTTTTCTAAAGAATGAATGTGAGACCAAGTAAATATATATTAAGGATAATATTTTTTCTTTTAGTACGTCCCCCTTCTGCTCATCTCTAGGGGATTATATATAAACCATTTCTCTTCTTTACCTTTAATCAACAAAAAGGAAAAGAAATCTAATAAACTTAGGAGGCGTTATGAAATGCATGTTAATAAAAAGATAATTTATGTATCCCATGATGCCCATTTCCACGGAGCACAGCTACTTTCTTTACATACTATTAAGGCTCTTAAAGAAAACTTTGATTACTCTGTTGCAATTATTTCTATTGGATCCGGTATTTTAATTCCCGATTTCCAAAAGCACGGCCCTGTTTATTGTCTCGAGCAAGATTATCAAACAAAAGAAAAGGTCGAATTATTAATAAAAGATTTATTATCACAGGATTTTACCCTCGCCATATGTAGCACTGTCATAAGTGGCGATATCGTCGCATTACTAGCTAGACACAATATAAAAGTTGTTTCATTAATACATGAATTACCGCATTTAATACAACAGTACTCTGCTGAAGGGAAAGCTAAAAACATCGCTGAATTTGCTTACAAAGTTGTTTTCCCTTCACAATACGTACATGAAAAATTTCGTACAATCACTGAATTGGATCCTCAAAAATGTCACATTCTCCCTCAAGGTTTGTTTAACCACAATCCTTATAAGAACAATATTGCAAAAGCTAGAAATGAGTTACGTAAGAAGCTTAACCTGCCTCTAGATAGCAAAATCATCTTGGGTGTAGGCTTCGCAGATTATCGAAAAGGAATAGATCTATTCTCACTTATCTCTTACTCAGTAAGAAAGACTCACAAGGATATTCATTTTATTTGGGTAGGGAGAACAGACGTTCAATTCCTGAATACACTGCCCCCTAAATATAAAGCACATTTCACAGTAGTCGATCCTACTCCCGATATCGGATTATATAACGCCGGAGCTGACTTATACTTATTAACTTCAAGGGAAGATCCTTTTCCAAATGTTGTTTTAGAAGCATTAGATGCAAAACTTCCTGTTATAGGGTTTAAAAATGCTGGAGGTTTTGAGGATGTTGTTACAGAAAAAACTGGTGCCTTAGTAGACTTTTTAAATTTACCCAAAATGCTAGAAAAAATATATGAATTTATTCATGATGAGGGATTACGATTACAAAAGGGAAGCTTTGGCCAAGAACTTATCGAAAAAAACTTCAATTTTCTTACTTACATTTATCAATTACTAGATCTTCTCGAACATAATTACAAAAAGATAAGCGTAATCATACCAAACTATAATTATGAAAAATACTTACCTGATCGAATCGAATCAATATTAAACCAAACCTACCCTCTTTACGAACTAATTTTCTTAGACGATGCCTCCACTGATCATAGCGTATCAACATTTAAAGAACTGCTCTCAAAAGAAAATAAGATCCATCTGAAGGTTCAACAGGTTATTAATGATACAAACTCTGGTTCTGTATTTAAACAATGGATAAAAGGCGTCACTGCAGCAACTGGTGATTATATTTGGATTGCAGAGGCCGATGACTTATGCGATAAGACATTTTTACAAGAGGTGATGCAGGGGTTTTATATAAATAACAATATTGCCTTAAGCTACACACAATCAAAACAAATAGACGAACAAGGAAATGTATTGGCTAATCATTATTTAAATTACACAAATGATATCGATGAAGAGAAATGGAAAGCCCCCTATTTTCGAAAAGGCGTCGACGAAATACAAGATACGTTACTTATCAAAAACACTATACCTAATGTCTCGAGTGTAGTTTTTAAAAATATAGATATGAAGAAAACAGAAAAACAGTTAGAAAAGTTCAAAATAGCTGGTGACTGGTTCTTCTATGTTTCTCTTCTTACAGAGGGAGATATTTACTTCAATCCAGCCCCCCTAAACTATCATAGACGACATTTAAATAGTGTAACAAGAACAGAAGATTCATATTCCCATTACAATGAAGTTGTGCAAATGCAAAATTTCATTAAAGAAAGCTTTACTATCGATGACATTTCTAAAATGAAAATGTATACATATAGAAAGTATCTTAAAACATACTTAAAAATTTAAACGTATGCTTTCTCTGCCATCAATATCTCTTGTAAGGCGATACTATTATTTAAGGGGGAATACTCTTTGAAAGACTTTATAGAGGAACATAAAGATTTAATTTCTCAAATCGCACACAGCTACAATGTAAATGCAAGTATCCATCCTGAGGATCATATCTTTCAGTTCATTGTCACTAATCCCGTTTTCCCATCAAAAAAAGAAGCGATAGATTACTATTTTAAAGACGGGCAAAACTCAGCACAAATACTCTTAGACTTAATCACTTCCCTTTATCCTCCTACAGGCAATCCAATCAAATTGTTAGAGTTTGCATCTGGATACGGCTGCGTAACACGTCATTTATTAAATCTACAAGCGAATTTGAGTATAACCGCTTGTGATATACACGAAGAGGCCATTTCCTTTATTGAAAACAAATTAAATAATCCTTCTATATTATCTCATCCTGAGCCCGAACAGTTAAAATTAGACTCCTCTACGTACGATATTGTTTTTTGTCTATCCTTTTTTTCTCATATGCCTGATACAACTTGGTTTCGTTGGCTTCAAACATTGTATAACGCTGTTTCACCTGGTGGTTTATTCATTTTCACAACCCATGGCTATCAAAGTAAAAAATATTTCGGGTTTCCAAATTTAAACGAACAGGGCTATTGGTTTCTCTCTTCTAGTGAACAATTCGATTTAGATGTTAATCAGTACGGACAAACGATAGTTAGCCCCTCTTACGTATGTGACAAAATTAAATTATTGCCCTATAACCCAATCATCAAAAAGTATACTGAAGGATTTTGGTGGGAACATCAAGACCTTTGGGTAATAGAAAAAGAAGTAAAATAATAAACCACGCTCTGCTTAAATACAAGTAGAGTGTGGTTTATTATTTTTTACTATATAAGAACTCTTCAATCCATAGCTTATTTAATCTAATCCCATTTTTAAAATCTATTTTAGGTTCCCAATTCAATTCTTGTTTTATCTTATCAATATTTAAAATGATTCTTTGGACGTTCTCTTGTTTTTGTTTATAACAGATAAAATCCACTTTTCTTTCTGTTATTTTCTCTAGTTCCACAATAATTCGTTTTAAAGAAAGACCTTTGCCACTCCCTATGTTATATACGCAAGATTTCAATTGATTTAATTGTGCTAGTTGTATAGTAATTTCAACTAAATCATCGATATAAATATAATCTCTAATAATCTCCTCTGGATTCCCATATATATTAATCCTTTCATTACTGAGATGCTGATACAAAAAACAATTTATCGCCCCAACTTTTTTTAAGGGGTTTTGGTATTTTCCATACGGATTAGAATATCTACATACAACATAATCTATTCCATATTTTCTCTTATAAAAATACAAATAATTCTCGAGCGAAACTTTTGTTATTCCATACGGGGAGAGTGGTCTTAATGGATGTTTCTCATCAATAGGCAAATATTCAGGTTCACCATAAACTGTGCCTCCCGAAGAAGCTAATATAATTTTTTTAATACGAAAATCTTTAACACTTTCCATGAAATTAAGAAAAAATAAACTGCTATTAATATCGCCGAAAACATCTTCAATTGAAGTTGCTACGTTAGACGTCGCAGCTAAATAAATAATAATATCTATATTCACTAAAGCCTTATATATATCCTCAACATTTTCTAAATCACCTTTAATAAATTCAACTTCACTTATAATATTTTGAGGAAAATTATTTATATGTCTGGAAAATACTTTTACATTTTGCCCCTGTTTCAATAAACCCAATGCGAGGTTGATACCAATGAAACTATTTCCACCTACTATTAAATAATTATTCTTCCTCATAATATCATCTCTCTAGTAATAAATTTTTCTCATCGTCAAACCTAAAAATATAAACAAATAAACTGGATCATTTCGATTATTCATCTTCTTATCATTGTATGTTTGTTATAAATTTTCATTATCTTTATTTTCTATTTTCATTTCGGAATAACTTCCTTATTCAGATTGACTGCAAAAACACTCATAATATTTACTCATCCCCATGAATATATTTAATAAACAATCCTCACTTGTTTAACCCATAAAAAAACTTCTACATACACAAGGTTCTCAAAAAAAGGAGTGCGAAACTCATGAAAAATATAAATCAAGAGCTTTTAAATCATGTAATTCTACATAAAGACCGAATTCCGCATTACCATAAAGACTTTCCCCTTATACTATTTTGGAGTCACAGAAGCGGATGCACCGCATTAGCTAATTGGTTCTTTTTTCAAATTGGATTATTTACTGAAGCAAAGAAATACAATGACTTTATTCATTACTATGAGTTCTGGGTGTATAAGAACAATATAAATTACATACCAGAGTTACAGAATGGTCTTCTAGAAGGTAAAAAGGATGTTTGTAAACTTGTGCGAAATCCCTATACAAGGGCTGTCAGCTCATTTCTATTACTTGCTGACAATCCATACGCTAGCCCCCAATGGGAAAGTATCCGTCATTATTTTTATAATGATAAATATAGTAATCAAGGAATATCATTTAAACAATTTTTATATTACGTTCAGGCATTTGGTTCCAATTCCCTAGCAATAGATATACATTTTAGCCAACAATACGTCCCCGGTGAAGAAAACTTCATCCAATGTTATATTCCTTTAGAAGATTTTAATGCACAAATCACCAAACTAGAACACACGTACGATTTGATAAAATCTAATTTAGCACTTCTTACAAATTCAGATCATCATCGCGCCCACAAGATGATTTATGCAGGGAGCTATGCAGAACTTAGCATTACAGATGAAGCCTTCCCACGATTTCCAACATACGAAAGCTTTTATGATAAAGAAACTATGGATTTAGTTACAGAAATATATGCACAGGACTTTGAAATGTACCCGTACACGAGAGGGATACTTTAAGTCTATACATTTTTCTATGAATAAAAGCTAATGCATCGCATAGCATAAAGTGAAACTTTAATTCGAGTCGGGTTCTCTTCAACTGATTATTCCCTTTTCCTAATCGCTATTTTAAGAGATACCTAACTTTCACCTATTCCCTTTGATTTCGCCGATTGTTGACGTGTATCATACTTTCCATAAATAGATTGCATGTAACATAGGAGTGATGTCGTGTGGAAATCAATTTGAAACAGAATAATGGGTACTGCGTTATTTGCGAAAAGAAAGCTACATTTATAGAGCATAATGATTGGCTTAGAGATCATTATTTATGTTCTACATGTAACTCTATCCCAAGGCAGCGAGCTTTAATCCATACTTTACACACATTTTTTCCAAAATGGGATTCCTATAGTATCCACGAATCCTCTCCTGGAGGAATTACAACTCAGCTACTATTAAAAAACTGTAAAAACTATACATATTCTCAATACTTTAAAAACTATCCTCTTGGCCAATACTTTCAAGGAATTAGATGTGAGAACTTAGAAGACATGACTTTTGAAAATGAATCTTTTGATTTATTCATTACTCAAGACGTTTTTGAGCATGTAATGACGCCAAACAAAGCCTTTAAAGAAATAGAACGAGTATTAAAACCTGGCGGCGCTCATGTATTTACTGTCCCTTGGTATCATACACTCACAAAAACTGTGCAAAGAGCAAGATTGAATAAAGAGGTGATTGAATATATTGAAGAGCCCATTTATCACGGAAACCCTATTGATGAGAACGGGTCTTTAGTAACGTTCGATTGGGGGCAAGATATGATTGAATATATTTATACACACACAAATATGTATACCATTGTTTATTTACAAAAGGATAGATCACTCGGGTTAGATGCTGAATTTTTACATGTTTTTATTAGTAAAAAGCAAGAAAATAAGGTTTAATCACTATATAATTCGGAGGTTTGACAAATGCATAACTTTAAGTTAGGAAGTGATTTTGATAATCTTGTTAATTCACTATCTGATGTTGAACTTCTAAATTTATTTATACAAAGTTGTTCCCAAACAACGATAAATGGGGTTCCCGTACCTAGGTTTCCTCCTGAAGAAATTCAAAAACAATTTGTAGGTGCTTCCTATGAACATGCTCTTTATGAAGCATATTTGTTTTATAGCTATATAAAACAATACGCCCAGAATTTAGGTGTTCCCGTGAATAAAGAAAGTAAAGTTTTAGACTTCGGCTGCGGATGGGGAAGAATTATACGCTTCTTATTTAAAGATGCTTCTGATCAAAATTTACTTGGCATTGATGTGGATCCTGCGATGATCACACTTTGTAATGAAACACTAGGAAGAGGGATATATAAAACAGCAAGTCCACATCCCCCTGTAGAATTTATTAGTGACAATTCATTAGATATCATATTCGCTTATTCTGTATTCTCACATTTATCCGAAGAAACTGCTGAAAATTGGATAAAAGAATTTTCAAGAGTTCTTCGCCCTGGTGGAATTTTCATCGCAACAACACAAGCGCGCTATTTTCTTGATTTTTGTCAACAATTCCACGAACATCCTGAATTAATTCAAACAGGATGGCATAAAACTTTATCTCAAGCTTTTCCAGATATACATCGCGCTATCTCGGATTATGAAAACGGAAAATTTGTCCACAGCGCTACTGGTGCAGGGGATGTTAGAAATAGTAGTTTTTACGGAGAAACCGTTATACCTAGGACTTATATTGAAAATCATTATGAGAAATATTTAAAGCTACAAGACTTTTTTGATGATGTAAATCGATTACCTCAAGCCCTCTTTGTCCTTCAAAAAATTTAATTCCTTTTATTCAACGTAATACACTTAATTTCATGACGAAAAGCACTTTCTATTTCAGCTATATATCAAATTACCTAATACTCTCTTATTAAGTAAGCTGTAAAAACAAATTCAATACATACCATAAAAAAGCAGTAAACAGCTAACATATCTCTTGTTTTAAAATTGCTCCACCAAATCAAGAATACCTTCCCAACAATTGAACTACGAAAAACATGAGGGGGATATACTTTGAAAATAATCGCTTTTTACTTACCACAATTCCATCAAATTAAAGAAAATGATCGATGGTGGGGGGAAGGATTTACTGAATGGACAAATACTAAAAGTGCACGCCCTTTATTTTCAGGACATTATCAACCGAGGGAACCTTATCAAGATTTTTATTATGACTTAACTAGCCCCTCCGTAAGAAAGTGGCAAGCAGAAATCGCTAAAGCATACGGTATATATGGTTTTTGTTATTATCATTATTGGTTTAAGGGAAAAAGACTATTAGAAACACCCTTTAATGACGTACTAAAGATAAAGGAACCTGACTTCCCTTTTTGTCTTTCTTGGGCAAATGAACCATGGACAAAATCTTGGGATGGTCTCGATAAACATATATTAATGCCTCAAGATTACGGAGATATATCTGATTGGAAGGAACACTTTGATTATTTATTACAGGCTTTCCAAGATGAGAGATATATTTATATAGATGATAAACCTCTATTCATTATTTATCGTCCAGGACATATTCCTGATTGTGAAAAAATGCTTAATTACTGGAATGCATTAGCGCGAGAAAATGGTTTAAAAGGCATATACTTTGCTGAAACATTAAACAGTTTTCCACTACCTAATATAAATGGATTCGATGCTAGCATTCAGTTTGAACCTTTCTATACAATTGCCCATGATAGCTCTTCAGACATAAATAAGGTCATATATGATTCTGATATGCAATTGAATGTTTGGGACTACGATAAAGTATGGATGTATATATTACAACGATCGCTCCCAAAGAAAAAAACATTTCCTGGGGCTTTTGTTGATTGGGATAATACTGCACGACGTAAAAACGCAAATAGCAGCATCTTTGTAGGTTCTACCCCTGAAAAGTTCACCATATATTTAAGCAAGCAAATTCATCGTACTTACTCTTTTTATAACAGCGAGTTTTTATTTATTAACGCATGGAATGAGTGGGCTGAAGGAACTTACTTAGAGCCAGATAAAAAATATGGATTTTCTTATTTAGAAGGAGTTAAAAATGCAATTGATAGAGGTATGAAAGCATACAAAAAAGACGAGTCATTCTGACTCGTCTTAAAGTTGCTTGGCGACGTCCTACTCTCACAGGGACAAGGTCCCAACTACCATCGGCGCTAGAGAGCTTAACTTCCGTGT
>NZ_JBXAEZ010000018.1:0-3977 GCF_058792475.1 Bacillus sp. MT94
GTTGGGACCTTGTCCCTGTGAGAGTAGGACGTCGCCAAGCAACTTTAAGACGAGTCAGAATGACTCGTCTTTTTTGTGTTTAATGAAATAAGCGTGTAATTAATATCGGCTCTATGAGTACGTTTATCTAGTAAGAAATAGCTTTGTTTTAGCATACCTTCAGAAAAATAAGGCTGAGTTTTTTAGGCTCTTTAATTTTGAGCTTTAAAGTCTATTTGTTAACAAGAATATATACGAGGTATTGCCCTCTGTAGCCTACTCACACCCTCTTTTATTTCTTCAGTTGTTAAATGTCCATACCCTATAATAATTCGATTGTGATGTTTTCCTTTTTCAATGGCGTGGTCTTCCACAGGATATACCTTCACTCCGAGTTGTTGGGTTTTCTCAAGTAATTCTTGTGTGAATTGAACTTGATTGAATTCAACAATCAGGTGTAATCCTGTAGAATAACCAAAAATATTGATTTTATTTGAGAATGCTGATTTTAATTGCTGGATAAGGAAGTCTCTTCGATTTTTATAGATTTTTTTCATCTTCATAATATGCCGTTCCAAATAACCTTCGGCAATAAATTTAGCAAGGACAAGCTGATTTAAAGAAGGTGTATGTAGATCGGAAAACCATTTTACCCTGCGACATTTTTCAATAAGGTGTGAGGGAAGAACTAAGTATCCCATCCTAAGGGCCGGTGATAAAATTTTACTAAATGAACCTATATATATAACACGTTCGGGATCCAATCCCTGTAATGAACTTACAGGTGAACCTTCATATCGAAACTCACTGTCATAATCATCTTCAATAAGATAACAATTTGTTTTTCTTGAGTAGTTAATCAATTGAACCCGTCGTTGAATCGGTAACGTTCCACCTAAAGGAAACTGATGAGAAGGAGTAATGAAGATGAATTTTGGATTTTTATTTGCAGGCAGCAAAGATGTATCCATTCCATTATCATCAACCGGTATAGGAGAAAGTAAGGCTCCTGAATTTTTAAAAATTGTTTGAATGTCATTGGTGATGGGATCTTCTATTAGTACTTCGTCACCTGGTGATAAAAGTAACTTAGAAACAAGTGTTAAAGCTTGAGTTGCACCGGAAGTAATCACCAATTGTTCTGGATGACAAAAAACTCCTCTTGTTTTTAGTAAATAGCGTGATAAAACCTTTCTTAATTCGGGGCGCCCTTCGGGAATATCGTATCCAAATGTAGAAGGAGGTGTTTCATTCCATATAGTGTGGGATAACTTTGCCCATCCCTTACGTGGAAATAAGTCTAATGCTGGTATCCCTGAACGGAAATTAATGATATTACTGTCTTTGTTTCTTTCTTCGCACCAAGATAAAGAATCAATTAGAGTTAATTTTTTACGTTGTTCTAAATATGTCCCTTCTGCAATGAATGTCCCGGCTCCTTGCTGAGTGACCAAAAAACCTTCGGAAAATAATTGATCATAAGCTTCTAAAATTACGTTCCTAGACACCCCTAACTCAGAAGATAATTCCCGTGTTGATGGTAGTTTTTCTCCGGATTGCAGCTCTCCGTTTAATATTCGTTCACGTATTTGGTGATAAACCTGTCGAATTAAACTTATATCTAACGATCGATCAATAGGTATCCAAAGCATATAAATGCTCCCTTCAGCAAAATTGGTACCATAAAAGTTTGGGTGAAATGGTACTAATACAAACCATTTTAGCATGCTATAGTTGGATCAAATAGTTCTAAAGGGGATGAAAATGTGATGACTAAACCAGAATTCCAAGTAGCTCAGGCATTTAAATCGATTGCACGAAATGAACATATAAAATCCTATGTACAACAATCTACTGAACTCTATGCGTTATTATTACAAGCTGCGAAACGCTTTGTCACCGGAGAAACGAGACATGAGGGGATTGGGACGGCAAAGGAACTAATTACAAAAGGTTATCATACTTCACTAGAATACATAGGGGAAAATACTCTAGATATAGAGGAATGTTATAAAGCTAAAAATGAGTTTTTGAATCTTATTGGGGACATGGGTACTCTATCTATGAAACAAACAGTATCACTCGATTTATCGCATATTGGGTTATCTATAGATCCAGAAATATCTTATATTCATTTAATGGAGTTGGCAGAGAAGGCGAAAGTACATGGAACTACCCTTATGATAAGTATGGAAGAATCATCTAAAGCAGCGGACATTCTTTCCATTTATAAAAAGGTAACTGAGCAATATCATAATGTAGGGATAACAATACAGACACATTTATATCGCTCAAACAATGATATTCAAGAACTCCTTCATTATCCAGGGAAAATAAGAGTTGTAAAAGGTGCCTATCAAGAAGTTCCGGATATTGCTATGCCTAGGTCAACTGATTTAAATCAACAGTATCTTCAAATTGTAGAACAATTAGTTGAACACAATCATCCTGTATCTATAGCTACACATGATGAAATTCTTATTACAGAGATGGAGCAACGTCAATATTTTAGTCAAACTAATGTAGAAATAGAAATGCTATATGGAATTCGTCCGGATATGTTAAGAGATTTGAAAAACAAAGGACATAACGCTAGAGTATATTTGACTTATGGGAAAGAGTGGTACTTGTATCTATGTCACCGGATAGCTGAACATCCAGAAAATTTATATCGTGCAGTGACAGATATGATACATTCACCTTCAGCAGAGCGGAGTAGGGAATATTGAATAGACATTTAATACTAAATGTAAAAATGATTTTGGCTGTGGCCTAAAAATAAGAGCCGGATTTTTCTTAGAGTAGAAATTCCGGCTCATTTTATATTGAAATTTTTCAATGTATATTTGCGTTACATACTGACAGGACTACTATAGATGTTAAGAAGATTATGATTTATAATTGTACAGCCGTAGTATACCTTGTTGCAGAATTTTGTTTTTATTGTTGCGTATTCTTAGAGTTGTAGGTAGAAATAAAAGAATTTATGACTCTATATGTATTTCAAAAGGGAAGAGATATAAAATATATACTAAAAACAATAAAACTAAATGCTTTGTTAGTGGAACGATTCGTTCTTCTAGCGGCAAACGTAAATATAGGTATAGGATAAACATCTTTTAATGTTATAAAAACTGAAGTAATGAAAAGAACGAATGTTCTCTTTGTGCATGTTTGGTACACTTGATCAATTGAGGTGCGTATTTTTAATCCAGTATATGTGTTTAAAAAGAAATGCTATTAATCTATTCGGACCTTGAGCATATCTTAAATGTTTATTAAGAGGATATGGCTGTATGGAAATGGATGATGCTAAAGATGAAAGAGATATAAGGTTGATATTTCAGTGACATAAGGATAGTTAGTAAATATATTAGTATGTTTCTGTATATTTACGAGTAAACAGATAAGCAACCATTACTTCATATAAGGGGAACTCAGGACTCTATAACTAGAGTAGTATATGAGTTTATTATGAATTTCTGTATCGTTGTCTGTTATAAGAATGCGTATATCTTCAATCGTTTCTAATAGAGTGCGTGTTAAACAAAGAAGTATTAGGGAGTGTAATAACTTTTTAATTACATATTAGTATTTATTAAAGTCGGGTTGTTAGTTTTGTTGGGTAAAAAATTCTGTGCAAATTAAGTCTAGGGTTTAAGTTAACTTGAAAGAATAGATTAAAGAGAAGCAGAAGGGGGATTCCAGTAATGGATCCTTGTAGTGGCGTATCTAGCTAAAAGAGCATAAAAATATTAAATTGAATATCTTTATAAAAAGGTATTGACGATTAGTATATAGAGGTGTAATATAGAACAAGTCGCCGATGCAATAACGCAGAAGACGACAAACGAAATAAAAAACTTGGTTGACATTAGCTAACGAAGATGTTAACATAAGGAAGTCGCGAATGAGCGACCGAGTAGTTCTTTGAAAACTGAACGAAACAAACAACGTGAAACGTCAATTTTTATTTTTAGATGCTAGACAAACTAACT
>NZ_JBXAEZ010000019.1:0-2424 GCF_058792475.1 Bacillus sp. MT94
TGGGACCTTGTCCCTGTGAGAGTAGGACGTCGCCAAGCAACTTTAAGACGAGTCAGAATGACTCGTCTTTTTTGTATTTTGTAACTTCTTTTCAAAGCTAATTACATATTTATATAAGTTTTATTCGATTTCTTTCGTGATTTTTGATATGTAATTTAAGATTTTCTATTTTATTTCTTAAAGATAAGATTCACTGGTGTGTTAAAATAGTACAGTTGTTTTTTGATGTACTTTAATATAAGAAGATTTAAGTTAGAAAAGGAGATAATATGAAAAGGATAGGTATAATTACTATAGTAGTCTTAGTCCTTCTATTAATCGTGTATATGTTAGTTGGGAATTATTTTTATAACTACGCGTTGAATGCGAAACAAGAAAAAGAATTTTTGCAAGATAATCCTCATTTAGTAGAAACGGTAAATGCATCGGGAGATGTATTGGCTACAAATGAAGAAAAGAATGCGAACTTCGTATCGAAGTATAAACCTAACACATTAACTATACGTTCTTTCGATAAATTGAATTTAAAAGGCTATGAATATATGAATGAATCATCTAGTCATAAATGGGCAATTGTGGTTCATGGATACAATGGTAGAGCATCAGAAATGACGAAATATATTCGTAACTTTTATGAACAAGGCTATAATGTCATAGCACCAGACCTTCGTGGGCACGGAAATAGTGAAGGGGATTATGTTGGTATGGGCTGGCATGATCGTAAAGATGTTTTGATTTGGATTCAACAAATCTTAAAGAAAGATCCTAATGCTGAAATAGCTCTATTTGGTGTTTCAATGGGCGGGGCAACTGTAATGATGACTTCAGGAGAAGATTTACCTTCTAATGTTAAAGTTATTATTGAAGATTGTGGATACTCAACCGTTATTGATGAATTTACTTATCAGCTAAAAGATTTATTCCACTTGCCGAAGTTTCCTGTTATGAATGCGGCAAATACAGTTACAAAATTAAGAGCTGGATATGATTTAGAAGAAGCTTCAGCTGTAAAACAAGTGGCGAAAAGTAAAACACCTATGCTATTCATTCATGGAGATGCTGATACATTCGTTCCTTTTGAAATGTTAGATGAAGTATATAATGCTGCAAAAGTAGAAAAAGAGAAATTAATTGTTCCAGGTGCTGGGCATGGAGAAGCGGAGAAAGTAGATTCGAATAAATATTGGAATACCGTATGGAAGTTCGTAGGGAAGTATATTCCGGCATAATTAAAGTTGTTGCATTTATATAGACGATAATCAGAGGGATAATAGTTAATCCTTTTGATTATCGTTTTTTTGTTAATTAGGTAGTCTGTTATAAGTGTATTTTTGTATGTACTATATGAAGGAGATAGAGCAAAAACTTTTGAATTCCTTAATCTCAGTGCTACAATGATTGAAAACTAAATGTTAATGAGGTGTTTATATGAAAATTGAGGTTTGGTCGGATTTTGTATGCCCATTTTGCTATATTGGGAAACGTAGATTAGAGATGGCTTTAGAGCAATTTCCACATAAGAAGGATGTTGAAGTTGAGTTTAAAAGTTTTGAGTTGGATCCGAATACTCCCGTTTACTCTGGAACAAGTATTAATGAAGTGCTTGCATCAAAGTATGGAATTAGTATTGAAGAAGCTAAGCGTAATAACGTACAGCTAGGAAATCATGCAGCTAGTATGGGTTTAAGTTTTAATTTTGATGAGATGAAGCCGACGAATACGTTTGATGCGCATCGTCTTGCGAAGTTTGCAAAGAATCATGGAAAAGAAAAGGAGATTACGGAGAATCTACTTTTTGCATATTTCACTGAATCGAAAAATTTAAGTGATGTGGATACACTTGCTATTATCGCTGAAGCCTCAGGTTTAGATAAGCAAGAAGCTTTAAATGTTATTAATGATAAAAATGCGTACGCAAATGATGTTAGAATTGATGAAGCGATTGCTCAGCAATATCAAATTTCGGGAGTGCCTTATTTTATTATTAATCAAAAGTATGCTATTTCAGGTGCACAACCACTTGAAACTTTTGTTGGTGCACTTCAGCAAGTGTGGGAAGAAGAGAATCCTGCACCGAAGTTACAGGAACTTTCAGCAGATGGTGGAAGCGATCTTTCTTGTACTGATGGAAGTTGTTCGGTGCCGTCGAAAGAACAATAGT
Source organism: Bacillus sp. MT94 (assembly GCF_058792475.1). Lineage (NCBI taxonomy): Bacteria > Bacillati > Bacillota > Bacilli > Caryophanales > Bacillaceae > Bacillus > Bacillus sp. MT94. Next base: position 2,162 of record NZ_JBXAEZ010000019.1, read on the forward strand.
TTTTATGGTAGAAGAGCACCCCATAGATTGTTCTGTAGGGTGCTTGTATATAACTATAGAAGAAATACGTAAATGAAATCTATAAAATATAAAGTTTTTTTAAAAACGTATTGACGATTATACTTTAGAGGTGTAATATAGAACAAGTCGCCGATGACATTAACGTCACAAGCGACAAACGAAATAAAAAACTTAGTTGACATTAACTAACGAAGATGTTAACATAAGGAAGTCGCAAATGAGCGACCAAGTAGTTCTTTGAA
>NZ_JBXAEZ010000020.1:0-2315 GCF_058792475.1 Bacillus sp. MT94
CGCTCATTTGCGACTTCCTTATGTTAACATCTTCGTTAGTTAATGTCAACTAAGTTTTTTATTTCGTTTGTCGCTTGCGACGTTAATGTCATCGGCGACTTGTCCTATATTACACCTCTATATAATAATAGTCAATATTAATCTTTCATTTTTTAAAAAAAGATGAAAAAGACTCTCATACCCCCTCTTTATTCCTCATACATATCAGTAAAATAACTGAAAGGAGTGTAGAACTTGTTCGATCCTTCTTTATTAAACACCATAAGCGCCCATTCAAGAAGCCCACACTATCATAGGAAGTTTCCCATCATTCTATTTTGGAGTCAAAAAAGCGGTTGCACTTCTCTTGCCAATTGGTTCTTTTACCAGATTGATTTATTGCAAACAGCTCTAAGTTATAGTCCTTTCATTCATAATTATGAATATGATATATACAAAAGTACACCTGCTTATAGTGTACGACTAGGAGTAGCGTTGCGAGAAAAACAAAAAGAAACGTTTAAACTTGTTCGTAACCCTTATAGGAGAGCAGTCAGTTCTTTCGTATCCTTAATTGGACCTCCTTATATGGAAAATCCCGAATGGAAACCCATCCGAAAGTTTTTATATCAAGATGAAAATTCCCCCAAAGGGATCTCATTTAAACAATTTCTATATTATCTATTTATGAAAGGGGCTCACGCAAGTGATATTAACCCACATTTCACACAACAATATATAGCTGGTGAAGAAGAATATGTCACCAATTATATATACTTAGAAAACTTTGATCAGGAAATGAAAGAATTAGAAAAGCGTTTCGAATTAAAAAACGCACCAATAAATGAGTTCTCAACATCATGGCATCATCAAACTCCCGCCATGATTTATAAAGGGAATTTTAGCGAAGGCGATATTACTGATCCTTTATTTCCCCGTCATCCAACTTTTGAAAGCTTTTATGATACTGAATGTATACAACTTGTTCAAACAATATTTCAAAATGATTTCGACACATATAAATACAGCAAAGAATATCCATACTAATTTTAGTTTATTATCTTTGCTAAATAAAAAAGATACCTCATATATAAGGTATCTTTTTTACATGTCAATTATATAAATCATACTGTTTAACAGTCTCTATTCTTCACCTTATTACCTTTTAATAGATTACATAACTTTTGCTTATCCGCCCATCCTACTCCGATTAAAACTAAACTTGCTCCCATTATTACTCTCCATGTCAGAGATTCATTTAATAGAATAATTGAAGTAACAATACTTATTAATGGTAATGCATTTAAATATAATCCGCTTACTGATGCTGAAACTCTCTCTAGCGCTTTATTCCACAACCAATACGCTAAAATTGTTGCTCCAATAACAAGGTATATTACACTAAGTCCCGTTTTCCAAGTTTCAATCTTCGGTAAACCGTAATAAAGAATTTCTACCAGTGCAAATGGTAATAGAATAACAGCTCCGATAATTAAAGTTAATGTTGTAAAAACCTCGTTTGATAAATACTGTTCTTGTTTTGGTCGTTTTAGCAAAACCGTGTAGAAAGCAAATAGAAAAGTACTTAATAATATCAGTATATCTCCTATTAAAGACACTTCTTGATCAGCACTTTTAGATGGAATCGTAATAAAGAGTACTCCTATAGCACCCAATATAATTCCTATCCAATAATTCAATCGAATTTTCTCTTTCAAGAAGATTGCTGAAAAAAGAATTGTAACTAATGGTAATGCAGCATCTATGATACTAACATGTAATCCACTTGTTAAAGAAATACCGTACGATGTGAACATAAAATACCCAGCTACACCGGTAAAAGCTAACAAACTCATTCTTTTCCATGGAACTTTTTTATGTACAACTGATTTTTGTAGTTGCTTAAATGAAAATAGCATACAAATTCCACCTGCAAAGAAAAGACGAATAAACAACAAAGTAAACGGCTGAATAGATTCTAACGCCCATTTTGTTGGCGCAATAGCTGTCCCCCATAATATAACAGCCACTAATAACATGCATATTTCTTTCATAATCCCCCACACCCATCAAAAATATATGTTAACTACCTTAATTATAGATTTTTTCTTATGTAAAATCCTTTAAAAACACAAAAGGTTATGCAAAAAGAGCTAGATTGCTACTTTTCGCATAACCTTTTTATATAAGATCACAAACATTCTTTTATATCTCGACTATACCCTTATAAAAGGTAATTCTTACCTTTATATTTTAAGTAATAAAAATAAACACAAAAAAACCTAAGTCGAAACGACTTAGGTTTTTGCTTGGCGACGTCCTACTCTCACAGGGAC
>NZ_JBXAEZ010000022.1:0-1405 GCF_058792475.1 Bacillus sp. MT94
TGAAGTGACCCCTAAAAGTTAGACACGGTTATTTCATTAGGCAGCTTGATAAAAGTGAGTCCGGTATTGTACCGGGCTCATTTTTAATTTTGCCTTAATCCGTTTCGTATTATAATAATCTATATATTTTTCTAATTCTATTTTAAAGTGCTCTACATTTTCAAATTCTTTTATGTAGAGGAACTCCGACTTCATAATCCCAAAGAAATTTTCTATTACTGCGTTGTCGTAACAGTTGCCTTTTCGAGACATACTCTGGACGATAGCTCTTGATTCAAGTGTACGGACGTACTGTCTCATTTGATAATGCCATCCTTGATCCGAATGCATCAGTAGCTGGTGGGTTTCAGGTAAACGTTCCAATGCTTTCTCTAACATGTCTGAAACAAGCGAATACGTCGGTCTAGAACCAATTGTATAGGTAATAATTTCACCATTATACAAATCTAATACAGGTGATACATACAGTTTTTCTCCAAACAATTTAAACTCTGTGATGTCTGTAACCCACTTTTGATTCGGTGCATCTGTATGAAAATTACGCTCTAAAATATTAGGTGCAATTCTACCGACTTTTCCTTTATAGGATTTATATTTCTTCATACGCACAACACACTTTACCCCAAGCTCTTTCATAATGCGCTGAACCTTCTTGTGGTTCACTTTCTGGCCACGATTCGTTAATTCATCACGAATGCGACGGTAACCATAACGACCTTCATTTTCCTCATAAATCGCTTTAATCTCCGCTTTCAAATCGGCATCTATATCTGGACGATTCATTTTCTTTACTAAATCATAATATGTGCTTCGAGGAATAGTAGCTAGCTCCACGAGTGCCTTCACCGAATATTTATGCCTTAATTCATAGACTACTTGCGCTTTGTCTTGTTTTGTGATTTTTCCTTGTTTTGAACTAAGGCATTTAACTTTTTTAAGTACTCATTTTCCATCTCAAGCTGTTTAATGCGTGCTTCAAGTGCTTCGACTGACCCTTCAGCTAAAGGTTGTTTTAATTGTTTATTTGAATCTTTTTTCATAGATGGACGCCCCTTTTTCTTAGATTGAAGGGCATCAATTCCTTGTGTTTCGAGCTGTTTTTTCCAAACAGAAATCGTTGAAGGGGCAGGAATATTAAAGATAGCTGCCGTCTCAAATAAGGACATACCGTTTTCAATCATAAAGTTTAGTACGTCTAGTTTAAATTGTTGTGTGTAATTTGTACATCGTTTTAGAAAAGCTTCCAGACCATTCTGTTTATATTGGTTTACCCAATTCAAAATGATTGTGTCACTTATACCGAGTGATCTACCCATTTCTCGATAACTTTCATTTCCGTTCAAATAACGTAGAACGATTTGTATTTTTTCATCAGCTGTAAATTTAGCCATAGAAAAACTGCACC
>NZ_JBXAEZ010000023.1:0-814 GCF_058792475.1 Bacillus sp. MT94
GCACGGGATCGTAACTCGCCGGTTCATTCTACAAAAGGCACGCCATCACCCATTAACGGGCTCTGACTATTTGTAGGCACACGGTTTCAGGATCTCTTTCACTCCCCTTCCGGGGTGCTTTTCACCTTTCCCTCACGGTACTGGTTCACTATCGATCACTAGGGAGTATTTAGCCTTGGGAGATGGTCCTCCCAGATTCCGACGGAATTTCACGTGTTCCGCCGTACTCAGGATACATTCAAGAGAGAACGAAGTTTCGACTACGGGGTTGTTACCCTCTACGACGGACCTTTCCAGGTCGCTTCGTCTACCTCGTTCCTTTGTAACTCCGTATAGAATGTCCTACAACCCCAAGAGGCAAGCCTCTTGGTTTGGGCTATGTTCCGTTTCGCTCGCCGCTACTCAGGAAATCGCATTTGCTTTCTCTTCCTCCAGGTACTTAGATGTTTCAGTTCCCTGGGTCTGTCTTCCATACCCTATGTATTCAGGTAAGGATACCATACCATTACGTATAGTGGGTTTCCCCATTCGGAAATCTTCGGATCAAAGCTTACTTACAGCTCCCCGAAGCATATCGGCGTTAGTCCCGTCCTTCATCGACTCCTAGTGTCAAGGCATCCACCGTGCGCCCTTTCTAACTTAACCAAACTAAAAATTAAAAAATATGAGCTACACTGTTATCTAGTTTTCAAAGAACATACATTTATATATGAGAGATAGTTCTCTCAAAACTGAACAAAACGAAACACGGAAACTTATATTGATGAACAGCGTTCATCAATTCTCCATAGAAAGGAGGTGATCCAGCCGCACC
>NZ_JBXAEZ010000024.1:0-641 GCF_058792475.1 Bacillus sp. MT94
CCGGTACAATACCGGACTCACTTTTATCAAGCTGCCTAATGAAATAACCGTGTCTAACTTTTAGGGGTCACTTCAGTTTCCTCGCTCTTTTTTTATTTGTCATAAACAATCTATGATGAAATTTAAGCGATTCTAAATACAGTAAGGCGGATGTTAGTATTTCCTGTCGCAGGGATCGTAATCTCATTAAGAGTAGATTGAACAGAAATTCTTGCACCAGCTGCTAATGTTTCGATTGTAGTAAATGAAAGTGAGTCGCCTATTAAATTTGAAGAGAAATTATCAGTTGCGACTGCTCCATTAATTGAAATTCCTACTCCGAGTGGAGCGCATCCTGGCGCAGTTGTAGAAATGGATACGCTAATTACATAAATACCACCGTTAATAACAGTAACTGTATCTGTGCCGTTGAAGATAATATTGTTTACGTTAATTGCAGTACTAAAAATAAAGTTATTAAATTGCAGTACTGTTTGCTGAATATTGTTTGTTACAACAATTGTTGCTATAGGGAAGCTAGGTCCAGTTGGCCCAGTAGGTCCGGTAGGTCCACCAGAAGGTCCAGTAGGTCCGGTAACTCCTATACCAGTAGCGCCAGTGGCACCGGTAGCACCTGTGTTACCTTGAACACCTTGAGGTCC
>NZ_JBXAEZ010000025.1:0-580 GCF_058792475.1 Bacillus sp. MT94
TACGAGCCATTAGCTCAGTTGGTAGAGCATCTGACTTTTAATCAGAGGGTCGAAGGTTCGAATCCTTCATGGCTCACTTTTTGTTTTTTCCGCGCGGTCGTGGCGGAACGGCAGACGCGCTAGGTTGAGGGCCTAGTGGGGGAAACCCCGTGGAGGTTCAAGTCCTCTCGGCCGCATCAAAAAAATCTTAAAAAAGTACTTGCATTTGAAAATGTAGTATGATAAGATAATTGAGTCGCCAAAATACAACGACGAAAAAACATCATGAATAAGCGCCCGTAGCTCAATTGGATAGAGCGTTTGACTACGGATCAAGAGGTTAGGGGTTCGACTCCTCTCGGGCGCGCCAATTACGGGAAGTGGCTCAGCTTGGTAGAGCACCTGGTTTGGGACCAGGGGGTCGCAGGTTCAAATCCTGTCTTCCCGACCACGCGGGTGTAGTTTAGTGGTAAAACAAGAGCCTTCCAAGCTCTGGTCGAGAGTTCGATTCTCTTCACCCGCTTTTAGTTCTTTGAAAACTGAACGAAACAAACAACGTGAAACGTCAATTTTTATTTTTAGATGCTAGACAAACTAACTT